>CAIOZY010000022.1 GCA_903862935.1 uncultured Opitutaceae bacterium | reverse complement strand
CAACCTCGGGGTCGAGGCTATTCATGAGCATCCGCATCGCCGCCTCCGCAGCCCAGGTCTTGCAAGTCATCGCAAGACCGCGAGGGGCACGGAGAAACTGCTGCGTTACCGTCTCCGGCCTCATTGGAGCGGCCCTACCGCCCCCTCGGCGGCTGCGATCAGGGCAGGGGAGCGGACGAGAGCCAGGGACGCCTGGATATCGTCGTGGAAGAGTCGGTCGGATTCGGCAAATGAGATCACCTTCCTCACCTCCCGGTGGGCGGCCTCGATCCCCTTTCCGGCCTTCAAGGGGTGGATGAAATCGAGGGCCTGGGCCGCACTCATGACCTCGATTGCAAGGACTGTCTCGGCGTTTCGGACGACCTGGATCAGCTTGGTGGCCGCCGTCGCCCCCATCGAGACATGGTCCTCCTGCCCCAGGGAACTGGGGATCGAGTCGACGGATGCCGGATGGCAGAGGATCTTGTTCTCGGAGACCAAGGCGGCGGCCGTGTACTGGGGAAGCATGAACCCGGAGTTGAGCCCGGTGTCCTTCATGAGAAGTTTCGGGAGCTTAATATCGCCCACCGTGTCGCCGCCCAAAAGGAGGTAGAGCCGCCGTTCCGAGATCGAGGCCAGTTCCGCGACCGCTACCGCAAGAAAATCCATCGCAAAGGCGAGCGGCTCACCGTGGAAGTTCCCTCCGCTCACGATGTCGCCCTCGGGAAATACGAGCGGGTTGTCGGTCGCCGAATTGATCTCGATTTCGATCGTTTTAAGCGCCTGAAGGACGATGTCCCGGGAGGCGCCGTGGACCTGGGGGACGCACCGCAGGGAATACGGGTCCTGCACCTTCGGGCAATTCCTGTGGGAGGGCAGGATCTCGGAGGCGGTGAGAAGGCGCCTTAAGTTCGCCGCAGTCCGGCCCTGGCCCTCGTGGGGCCGGGCGTTGTGGATCCGCTCGTCAAAGGGGGCGGCGCTGCCCCGGGTCGCCTCCAAAGTCATTGCTGCCGCGATGTCGGCTGTCTTCAGCAAGGGCAGAATCCGAAGGAGCGCATGGACCGCATAGGCCGACATGAACTGGGTCCCGTTGATGAGGGCCAGGCCCTCCTTCGACTCGAGATGGATCGGCTTTAGCTCCACCGCAGCCAGCGCCTCCGCGGCCGGCATCCGCTTTCCCTTGAGCATGACCTCGCCCAGGCCGAGCAGCGGAAGGGTCATGTGCGCCAGGGGCGCCAGGTCGCCCGAGGCCCCCAGGGACCCCTGGGTGAAGACGACCGGCAGGACGTCCTCGTTGTACAGGAGAAGCAGCCGGTCGACCAAGAAGGGCCTCACGCCCGACAGCCCCTGCGACAGCCCGTTCACCTTCAAAAGAAGCATCAGCCGCACAATGTCCGCCGGGACCTCGTCCCCGACCCCGACCGCGTGGCTCAGGATCAGGTTTTCCTGGAGCTGGACCAGGCTGTCGGCGGGCACCCGCTGGTGGGCCAGGGCCCCGAAGCCCGTGTTGATCCCGTAGTAGACCCCGCCGCTTGCGAGCAGCCGCTCGACAACCCCGCGGGATGCGGCGATCCGGTCCCGGGCTGCAGGGGAGAGGGCGATCGTCCGCTTCGAGCCCAGCACCTCCCCGGCCGTCGCCACATCGAGGGGACGGTCCCCGAGTTGGAAGGGGGTGCCCGGTTTCACTGGGAAAATGGGGTTCGGACTTTGGCGATTATCCGAGGATTTCCCCTTGGATTCCAGACAATTGCATGAGCCCGGGACTCGATGCCCGAAAATCCCCCATTCCTTCCCCTTGCTCCGCCAGGGCGGAGCCTTAGGCCTCCGATCCGCCGTTTTTCCCGGCCCTGCGGAGCGCCCCCCGGAACGCGTCCGGGTCGAGCGGCTTCACGAGGAAGTCGTCCATCCCGGCCCGCAGGCACTCGTCGCGCTCGGCCGCCATGGCGCTTGCGGTCAGCGCGATGATCGGGAGCCGCCGGGTGCCGTTCATCAGCTCGGCCTCCCGGATCCTCCGGGTTGCGGTCATCCCGTCCATCTCCGGGAGGTGGATGTCCATGACGACGACGTCCAGGCCGCCGGCCTTCACGCGATCGAGAGCTTTTTTCCCGTTTTCGGCAAACTCGGTCTGGTGGCCCATCCGGTGCAGCAGATGCCCGGCGAGCCTGCGGTTGACGGGGTTGTCCTCGACGACCAAGACGCGCAGGCGGGGCCCCGTCTCGGCCTCCCCGGCGGCGGAGGCCTTGGGGGCCTCGGCATCCCCCGGGGAGGCCGGGACCGGAATCTCCGCCACAACCCGCGCGGCAAAGACCGAACCCTTACCGGGAGCACTTGTCGCCGTCAGGCTTCCGCCCATCAGCTCGCACAGTCTCCTCGAGATGACGAGCCCCAGCCCGGAGCCGCCAAAGCGGCGGGTGATCGAGGAGTCGGCCTGGCTGAACGGCCGGAAGAGCCGGTTCATCTCCTCGGCGGTGATGCCGATTCCGGTGTCTTGCACCTCGGCGCACAGTTCGAATAGGGCCGGGGCGCCCTTGTTGACCGACAGCGGCTTTCCCGAAAGCCGCACGGAGACCCCGCCCCGGGCCGTGAACTTGATCGCGTTGGAGACCAGGTTTGCGACCACCTGGCCCAGCCGGGCCGAGTCCGAAAGCAGGACCTCGGGGACCGCCGAATCGCACTTCCACTCAAGCTTCAGGCCCTTCTCCTTTGCGGACGGCTCGAAGAGCCGGGTCGTGTCCCCCACGAGGACCGCGGCCGAGAACTCCCGCTTTTCCACGGTCACCCCGCCGGCCTCGATTTTCGACAGGTCCAGGATGTCGTTCAGAAGCGACAGGAGGGTCTGCCCGCTCGAGAGGATGGACTGGACGAACTCCCGCTGCTCGGAATCGAGCCGGCTCGACTCCAGGAGCCGCGCAAACCCCAGGACCCCGTTCATGGGGGTCCGGATCTCGTGGCTCATCGAGGCGAGGAAGTCGGACTTTGCCTTGTTCGCCTGCTCGGCGGCCTCCTTCGCCCGCTCAAGCTCCCGGGTGCGGGAGGCGACGACCGTCTCGAGGTTCCGGCGGTGGGTGCGGAGCTGGTCCAGGACGATCCCGGCAAATTCCCCGGGGACCCCCAGGCAGAAGGCGAAACTCGCCATAGCAAGCATGGGTTCAAAGGCGACGTGGGCCGTTCCGCTGAAGGGACCAGTTCCGCCCGCCGTTGCCGCAAGGCCGTAGACGGCCGCGATCAGGACCGACACCGCGACCCCCCGGGCCCCGCACAGAATCGCCCCGGTGAAGGCCGCGATCACGGCAAACCAGACGGCGTGCGAGAAGATGTGGAAACTGAGCCAGGCAACGCCCAGGGCGAGGCCGGCGTTCGCTAGGTGGGCCCACGGCAGGGCTTTGCGGGACTTGACGAGCCCCCCGTCCCAGGGTGCGAAGACAAGCGGAAGGACGAGGAAGACCCCGAGGGCGTCGGAAATCGTGGTGATCCCCGTCCGGAAGGCGAACTCCGCCCAGCTGATCCCCTCCAAAGGCCCGAAGATCCGGATCACCCCGATCACCATCCAGCCGGTCGCGACCGCCGGGACGAGCGACACTCCGACCACGAACTTCAAGAACTCCCAGCCGTCCGCAAACGGCGACTCCCGGATCCACCGGCGCCAGATCCAGTAGGCAATGGCCGGCTGCAGCGCGTTCACCCCGCACAGGAGCAGGCTCACCGGCTGCACCGAAAGGAGCGGGTAGTGGTTATTCAGGGCGATCACCGCCCAGTTGGCCAGGATGACGGTGGGCAGCGACGACCAGCCCAGGCTCGACAGGAAACCCACAAGGGCGATCCCGGCCGGAAGCCAGATCGCCGTCATGTGGGTCGGCGGAAGCGAAATCAGGTGCGTGGCGACGAGGGCCGCCGCGACCGTGGATCCGAATAGGGCGGCATGCCCGGCGGCCTTCCGGGCCCAGGTGCCCCGAAGGGCGGGATGTGAGAAGGGGCTCATCGGTGCGAGGTCTCGGGTTAGCTGGCGGCCTGCAGCGATCCCCGGCCCGGAAGGAGCTGGGCCACCTCGCGGAGCAGGGTCTCGATCGTGTAGGGCTTGGGAAGCTTCGCGTCGCACTCGGCGTTGCGCATCCGGTCGTCGCCGCTGATCATGAGGACCTTCATTTTCGGGTGCCTGGCCCGGATCATCTGGATCAACCCGCTTCCGTCGAGGACGGGCATGTCGTAGTCGGTGATGACGAGCGCGACCTCGGCCGAGCGCGCCGCCAAGAGCGCCGCCGCCTCCGCGCCGTCGCCCGCGGTCAGGACCCGGTAGCCGCTGATCGCCAGGCTGTCCTGCACCGTCTCCCGGTTGGATTCCTCGTCGTCGACAACGAGGATCAGCTCGCTGTGGCCGCGGTCGGCCGCCTTCTCGGCGCCCGTGTCGGCCCCGACGGTCGCGGTCGCGTCGGCCGGGAGGTAGACCCGGAAGGTCGTGCCCCGGCCCACGGCGGTGTCGAGGGTGAGGAAGCCCTTGTGGGTCTCGACGATCCCCCGGACCGTCGCGAGGCCGAGCCCCGTCCCCTTGTCAGCCTTCGTCGTGAAGAACGGCTCCCAGATCCGGGCCATCACCTCAGGCGGGATCCCGCTTCCGCTGTCCTCGACGGAAAGGACGATCCAGGAGCCGGGCCTGCCGTCCGGGATCGCCCCGGCCTCCGCCTCGGAGAGGATCCGGTTCTCGGCCGTCAACTTCAGGGTCCCCCCGCCCGGCATCGCGTCCCGGGCGTTCACGCACAGGTTCAGGAGGATCTGGTGGATCTGGGTCGGCTGGCCCTGGATGGGCCACAGGTCGCTCGGGACGGACTCCTCGAGGACGACCGACTTGGGGAAGGTCTGGGAGATCATGGCCGCGATGTCGCGCACCAGGTGCTTCACCTGGACCACCCGGTGCTCGCCGCCGATCCCGTGGGCGAACCCCAGGATCTGCCGGACCAGGGCCGCGCCGCGGGCGACGCTGCGCTCCAGGGTCTCCAGGTACCTCAGGTCGCTCTTCCCCGTGAGCCGGGTCCTGAGGAGCTCCCCGGCGAGGCTGATCGGCGCCAGGACGTTGTTCAGGTCGTGGGCGATCCCCGAGGCGAGCATCCCGATACTCTCCAGCCTCTGGGCCCTCAGGAACTTCTCCTGGAGGGCCTTCTTCTCGGTGACGTCGCCGGAAATGCTGAGCCAGCCGACCGCCTGGTCGGCCTCGTCGCGAAGCGCCGTGACGCTCGCCTCGAGAATCACCTCGGCGCCGTCTTTTTTGCGGGTGCGGATCTCCCCCCTCCAGTCGGCGAGCGCCCGGAAGGGCTGCGCCCCGGGGCAACTCGCCCGCAGTTCGTCCAGGGCCAGGACCTCCGCCACGGGCCGGCCCATCATCTCGCTGGCGGACCAGCCGAGGAGCCGCTCGGCCCCGCGGTTCCAGAAACTGATCCGGCCGTCGAGCCCCGCGCTCACGATGATCTCGTTTGCCTTGTCCAACAGCTCCGCCTGCTGGCGCAGCCGGAGCTCGACCTGCCGGCGGGCGCAGTTTTCGGCCTGCAGGGCCTTGTTGGCCTCCAAAAGCTCGGCCGTGCGGGTTGCGACCCGCTCGTCCAGCTCCAGGGTCAGGCGCATCAGTTCGGAGTTCGTCTGGCTGAGTTCGCTGTGGGCTGCGCCCAGCTCCGCCTCCTTCTCGGCGAGCGTCCGCATCAGGTCCTCGGTCTTCATGGGTTCTTGGGGGCTACGACAAGCGCGGTTGCGTCGTCCAGGGTCTTTCCCAGGGCCCTCAGGAGCTCCCGGGCGATCTCGTCGGCGGGCTTTCCCCAGAGCGGCTTGAACTGGGTCGCGCTCCAGTGCGAGGTCAGCCCGTCGGTGTGCAGGACGAGGATGTTTGAAGGGTCCCAGGGAATCGTCGCCACGACCGGGCGGGGGGCGTGCGCCCCCAGGATCCCCCGTCGGACGATGAAGGGAAGGGGGGTGTCGCCCTTCAGAAGCCTTGCCTCGATGTTTCCAATCGAGCCGAAGGTCAATGTCGCGGCCTCCCAGTCGAACCGGGCAAGGGCCATCACGACCCCCCGGCTCCCATGGCAGGCCCTCTCGGTCCCGGCGAAGATCGCCTCCAGGGGCAGGTCGAAGTGGCTCTCGACGTAGTGCCGGGCGGTCCGGGCGGCCTGGTGGGCCCTCTGGCCGTGGCCGCAGCCGTCGATCAGTCCGATCAGGGCGAACCCCTCCCACTTCTTGACGAGGAAGTCGTCCCCGTTCGGGTCGGTCTTTCCGCGGCTTGCAACCCCGAAGTCGAGCGGGCAGTCCTTCGAGGCTGTGGGGCGGGCCCGAATCCACTTCCGGCAGGTGAGGTGGGTGCCGCTCCCGGGCCGGGACTGGAGGTCGAATTCATCCGTGAGGCGATTCACCGACCCCAGGCCCACGCCGAGGCTTCCCGAGGTCGAGAACCCGTCCGTCAGGGCCTGGCGGATGTTTGCGATCCCGGGCCCGGCGTCCTTTGACTCGATCTGGAGGCCCCTCTTTTCAGGGCCCCCGATCGGGGTGAGGGTCAGGCTTCCCCCCGGGGTGTACTTGACCAGGTTTGTGGCCAGCTCGCTCGCCACAAGAGCGATCTCCTCGCAGGCCTCGGAGGCAAACCCGAGCCCCTGCGCGGCGGTCCGGGCGAGGTTTCGCGCCGGCGCCACGTCGGAGCGGTGGCGCACTTCGATGGTCCGGGGAGCAGCGGGTGCCTGGGCTACTTGTGGAGCCATTTTCGGACAACCACGGTCGTGCCCTGGCCGACCGCGGACTTGAGGTCCATCTCGTCCATCAGCCGCTTGGAGCCCGGAAGGCCCATGCCCATCCCGCGGCTCGTTGTGTAGCCGGGGGTCATCGCCTTGGAGATGTCGGCTATCCCCGGGCCCTTGTCCTCGAAGACAAGCTCGACCCCGCGCCGGGCATCGCTGGCGACCGGCCGGCAGCGCATGATCCCGCTTCCGGCGTAGATGTAGATATTGCGGGTCAGTTCCGAGGCCGCAGTGACGATCCGGGTGACGTCGGTCAGGCCGAACCCCAGGGATGTGGCGGTGTCGCGGACCAGCTTCCGGGCGACCACGATGTCGCTCTCGGAGTCGATCCGGATTTCGTCGGCGAGGGCGATACTCATGCGGTCCGTCCCCCCTGGATTTCGCCCTGCAATAGATCAAAGGCCCGGTCGACGTCGAGGGCGGTCTGGGTCGCCCCGATCGAAAGCCCCAGCTGGGTCGCCGTGACGGCGACGTCGGCCCGCATGCCCGCGAGCACCGTCCGTCCGCCCATCAACGCGACCATCTGCACGGTCTCCATGACGGTTCTAGCGAAGAACGAGTCCAGGGTCTGCACGGTCGATATGTCCAGGACCAGGCCCCGGGCGTCGTGGCGGGCCATCGACTCGAGGATCTTCTGCTGCAAAGCCGAGATCGTCTCGTCGTCGGGGTCCGGCGGAACCGTCACCAAGAGGAGGTTCCTTAAGCTGATGACGGAAATGTTTTCCGCGGTCACGGCTTTGTCTCCGCCCGGCCGGGCTGGCTCTTCTTGACGACCTCGAGCTCGAGCTTGGTGAAGGCGACCTGGAGCCCGGCGGCGAGGGACGAGCGGGTCGATATGTCGGAGAGGTTGACCCCGAGGTGCACGAGGGTCTGGGCGATCGCCGGCCGGACGCCGGTCAGGACCACCTGGGAACCCAGCAGCTTGACCGCGCTGATCGCCTCGATCAGGTGCTGCGCGGTCTGGGTGTCGATTGTCGGCACCCCCATGATGTCGACCAGGGCGACCGGGGAATTGGTCTCCACGATCCGGCTTAAAAGCCGCTCCATGAATTGCTGGGTGCGGGAGCTGTCGAGGGAGCCGATCAAAGGCGCCACGACGACCCCCTTCCACACCTGCATGACCGGGGTCGACAGCTCCAGGATCTCGTTTGCCTGCTGCTTGATCCGGGCCTCCGACTCCTTGCGCTCGGTGATGTCGCGGGCGGCTGCGAAGACGCCGATCACTTTGCCTTCGGCGTCCTTGTAGACCGAGGCGTTGAAGAGGACCGAGGTCACCTTTCCGCTGGGGTGGCGCATCTCCAGGGGGTAGTCGCGCACCTGCCCGTCGCGGAAGACCTGCTGGTAGCCGGCCCGGGCCTTGGCGGGGTCCGTGAAGTAGCCTGCAAAGTCGGTCCCGATCAGTTCGGAGCGGGGGTAACCGGTCGCAATCTCGGTTGCGGCGTTGATGTCGGTCACCTTCCCGTCCGGGCCGATCGTGACCAGGGGGTCGATGCTCGCCTCGATCAAGCTGCGGGTGTAGGCGCTTGCCTTGGCGAGCAGGGCCTCGGCCTCCTTGCGCTCGGTGATGTCGCGGGCTGCGGCGAAGACGCCGATCACCTTCCCTTCGGCATCCTTGTAGACCGAGGCGTTGTAGAGGACACTCGTCACGTGACCGTCGCTGTGGCGGATTTCGAGGGGGTAGTCGCGGACCTGCCCGTCGCGGAAAACCCTCTGGTAGCCGGCGGCCGCCTTCGCCGGTTCGGTGAAGTAGCCCGAGAAGTCGGTTCCGATCAGCTCGGTGCGGGAGCGCCCGGTCACGGACTCGGTCGCGCCGTTCACATCGGTGATCCTCCCGTCGGGGCCGATCGTGACCATGGCGTCGAGACTCGCCTCGATGAGGCTTCGGTTATAGGCGCTGGCAGCCTCGTTGCCGGGTGCGGCATTCTGTCCAGAGCGGTTTGAGGGTTTCTGGCTGGTCTTCATCGAGTGGCGAATCGTTGGCGCGGGATTGCGAGTGAGTGTTATTGCCGCCTTGCTGGAGTCATCCCGGTCCCGGGCATCCCGGAAGAATGAGCCCCTGTACGAACCGGTTACCGCAGGATGAGACGACGCAGCGCAGGCTATGCGCCTCAAATGAAGATTCCCCTGAAACACGCTGGCAATCCGCCAGGGTTGAAAAGGCGGACGCTGGACAGAGTAATACTACCTACCCATTTACGGGAATCACGGCTCCGCCGTGAGTAGCAAGCCCCTGCTCCCTAGCGAATCAGCCCGGTCTGGATCGCGACCAGGGTCCCCCCGCCGATGATGATCCACAGGACGACGGCGTGGATGAGCGGGCGAAGGCCCAGCATCCTCAAAACCGTCCGACTGAGTCCCATCCCGATGAAAAACAGGGTCACGGTGAGCATCGAGCGGGCGATCCGGGAGACCGGCTTGGCCGCCGGCGCCAGGGCCGGGATGAAGGTGAAGATCATCGAGACGATGAGGAACCCGGCGATAAACCAGGGGACCGTGATCGTCCGGCGGCGCTTCGCGTCGGTCTCGGCCGCGCCGCGCCTAAACCAGGCGCCAAGGGCGAGGGCGACCGGGACGATCCACAGGGCCCGGGCGAGCTTGACCGTGGTCGCCGTGGCCAAAGCCTGCGTCCCATGGGTCATGGCGGCCCCGGTGACGGAACTCGTGTCATGGATCGCCAGGGCGCACCACAGGCCGAACTGATGCGCGTCCATCCCGAGCCAGGTCCCCACCGCGGGAAAGATGAAGAGGGCGGCCCCGTTCAGGAGGAATACGACCGCCAGGGCGGCCGAGGTCTCCTCGCTTTTGGCGCCGATTGCGGGGGCTGCGGCCGCAATCGCGCTCCCGCCGCAGATTCCGGTGCCGGCGCAGATGAGCGCGGCCACCTTGGGCGCGATCCCAAGCCAGGTGGCGAGAAGGGAGCCGATCGCGAAGGTGGCGACAAGCCCGGCGATCGTGTAGCCGAGCCCCGCGCCGCCCACCCGGGCGACAACCCCGAGATTGACTCCGGCCCCCAGGCCGACGACCGCGATCTGGAGGAGCCACTTGGCGGACCTTCCCGTCAGGCCGACGCAGGGGTTTCCGAAGGCGAGCGCGATCACGGTTCCCCCGAAGAGGGCAGCCCAGGGCGGAGTCCAGGGAAGAAGGGAGGCCGCGGCCCCGAGCGGCAGGAGGACGCAGGCCGCCCGGTTCACCGGCTGGCCGGGCTGGACGCCGCACAGGGCCTTAATATCCAGGCTCATTTGGGGGCGGTTGAAAAGAGGACCGGCCGCCGCTTACGACGGCGGCCAAGACAGGCGAGGGGGGTCTCGGTGTTCAGGCGCCGGGTGCGGCGGGCTTGTCGTCGTCTTTCTTGCAGCAGCCCGTGTTCAGGCCGAGCGGGACGTAGAGCGGACAGAAGCGGGTCATCGCGGTCAGGAGCGGGATCAGGCCCAGGAGCCCCCACCAGTTATGGTAGAGGTAGCCGGCGACGATCGCGGCGACCCCGACGATGATGCGGATGATCCGGTCCATGCAGCCGATGTTTGTTTTCATGAGGATTGAACTTTCAGGGAACTCGTTAGCGAGGAAACGGGGTGGTGCCGGGCTGTCAACGCGTTCCGCTTGGGCCCGGACTCTCCCCCGGCGGGTTCCGATCGAGCTGGGCGGCGGCCTGCAGGAGGGGGGCGAGGAACCCGGGCTTCACCGCGGCGAGCTGGTTGTGGGGCCAGCCTTTGGGCTCGGTATCGTACGGCCGCAGGTACTCCAGGGCCTTTTTCAGGCTCCCCCCGCGCGGGGCGGTGTAAGCCCAAAGGTCGATTCCCAGGGGATTAGCCACGCGGGCGAGGGTCAGCTGAGCCTCGAGGTTAAACAGGCTGTAACTGAGTCCGTCCACGCGCGCGGTCTCCAGAGGCTGGCTCCCATCGGGCTCGATCTGGGCGTCGATCCGCTCGAAGTCCTCCCGCGCCAGGGCCAGGGCCTGGTCGGTTTTCCCGAGGAAACGGGATATCGCAACGGCCTGCGCGAGATACCAGGAGCCGTGGTTATTCTTAGCCCGGTGCTCGGTCCGGCCGCTCCGGCTGGTGAGAAGCCAGTCGAGGTAGGCGGTAAACCAGGTCCTTGCCGCCTCCTCGGCTTCGGGGCTCATCCCCGGGGCGCCGTGCAGGGCCGAAAGAGCCTCCGCGACGCGCAGCAGGCCGCGGGTGTCGATGAGTCCCGAGGCGCTCCCGCGGTTGTCGTTTCGGCCCATCCGGATCTGGGCGTAGCTAAAGTCGGGCTTTAGCCGGGTCGCGGGGTCGAGAAACCAGGCTCGCACCCACGCGTCGGCCCTCGAAGGGCAGTCGGGCCGGTGGAGCCGCACCCAGCCGTCCGCCAGAGCCTCCACAGTCCGGATCATCGCCTCGAGCCGGCGGGAATCCCCGCGCTCGATCCAGGCGGTGTTCGGGTGGCCGTCTTTTTGGATGAAGGGAAGGCCGTCCGGCCTGGCGGGATCGGGCCAGTAGTACCGGGCGAAGCTCACGTAGTCATGGGGGTCGCCGGTCGGGGAGGGATGGGTCTTGTCTACAATTGTGACGAGGGGCTCCGAGAGGGCGCGGGAGACCCTGCGATCCTCTTTGGAAGACTGGGGCGGAGTGTTGCCCTGGGCTGGGAACGCACCCGCCCGGGCCGAAAGGCAGAAAAGTCCGGCACTCAGGATCAGAAGTCCCGCTCGGCTGATCGGGCTTTGGTGCACGGGGGAGAGCTAGGCAGGGGGCGGGTCCTGAGGCAATCCTCGCCGGCGTTTCCCGGATGCGGCGCCTGAAAGACGCTGGCAACCGGGCGCGAATCGGCTATCGAGGGACTTATGCCAAACAAGACCCGGACAGGGAAGGGCGACTCGAACCTCGCCGCCGTCAACGCCTACCTGAAGAAGAACGAGGCCCGCTTTGTGCGCGAGTTGAGCGAATACCTGGAAATCCCGAGTGTGTCCGCCCAGCGCGAGCACCGGCCAGACATCCGGCGCTGCGCCGCCTGGATCGCCAAGCACTGCCGCTCGATCGGACTGGCGACCAAGATTTACGAGACTCCGGGAAACCCGATTGTCGTCGCCCGGACCCCGCCCGTTAAGGGGAAGGGGAGGCTCCACTATCTTGTCTACGGGCACTACGATGTGCAGCCGACGGACCCCCTGGGCCTGTGGGTGTCGGCGCCCTTCAAGCCCGCAATCCGGGGCGGCCGGATCTACGCCCGGGGTTCCAGCGACAACAAAGGCCAGCACCTGGCCCACCTGAACGCGGTCGAGGCCTACCTGAAGACCGGGACCGAGCTGCCGTGCGACCTGACGTTTGTCCTCGAGGGCGAGGAGGAGGTCGGCAGCGCACGCCTGACCGAGTTCCTCCTGAAGAACCGAAAGAAGTTCAGATGCGACGGGGTGGTGGTCTCCGACGGGAGCATGCCGAGCCTGGCCAAGCCCGCCCTGACCTACGGGCTCCGGGGCAACGTCGCCGTCGAGGTCATCGTCCGCGGACCTTCCCGCGACCTGCACTCCGGGTCCTTCGGAGGCGCGGTCGACAACCCTGCCACCGTCCTTTGCCGGATGATCGCGGCCCTCCACGACAGGGACGGCCGGATTGCGGTCCCCGGGTTCTATCGCGGGGTCGTGCCCCTTTCCAAGGCCGAGCGCCGGCGGCTGGCCCAGGATCCCTGGACCCCGAAGGCCCTGGCGAAGTTTGTGGGGGTGCCCCAGTTGAAGGGCGAGAAGGGCTACACCCCCGAGGAGCAGCGGACGAGCCGGCCGACTTTGGAGGTCAACGGGCTCACGAGCGGCTACCAGGGCGAGGGCGGGAAGACGATCGTCCCGGCCTGGGCCCGCGCGAAACTGACCTGCCGGCTCGTGCCGGACCAGGATCCGTCCCGGATCGCGGGCTTGGTCAAGGCGCACCTGAAGCGGATCTGCCCGCCGACCGTGCGGGTGGAGTTTTCAAAGGGCCACCACGGGGGCCCGGCCTACCTGATCCCGGTCACCGAGCCGTCCGCCAAGGCGGCTTTGCGGGCCCTTGAGAAGGCCTACTGCCACCCCGCATCGATGGTCCGCGAGGGCGGTTCGATCCCTATCGTGAGCCTGTTTAAGTCCGCCCTGGGGGCGGAGACGCTCCTTTTGGGCCTGGGGCTTCCCTCGGACAACACCCACTCCCCGAACGAGGCGATGAGCCTTGCCGGGTACCGCCTGGGAGCCCGGCTCGGGGCGTTTCTCTGGCCGGAACTCGCCCGGTAAACGAAAGGCAGCGGCCCATGCGCCCCGCGACCCGAGAGCCGGCGTTAACCGACGTCCAGGCCGCCTGGGACCGGATTGCCGCGCACATCGCCAGGACCCCGGTCCTCACGAGCCGTACCCTGGACGCCGAGACCGGGTTGAGGCTTTTCTTCAAGTGCGAGAACCTGCAGCGGGCTGGGGTTTTCAAGGCCCGGGGGGCCCACAACGCGGTTTTCGCCTTACGCGATGAGGAGGCCCGAAACGGGGTTCTCACCCACTCCTCGGGTAACCACGGGGCGGCGCTCTCCCTCGCTGCCGCAACCCGCGGGATCCGGGCCTATATCGTCGTCCCGGAGAACGCCCCGGCCCTCAAGGTCGAGGCGATCCGGCGCTACGGGGGGATCATCACCTTCTGCCGGCCGACCCTCGCCGACCGGGAGGCGACGGCGGAGCGGATCGCCGCGGAGACGGGTGCGACCCTGATCCACCCCTACGACAACACGAATGTGATCGCAGGGCAGGGGACGGTGGCGCTGGAATTTTTGGCGGAGGTCTCGAACCTGGACGTCATCCTAGCTCCCGTGGGCGGGGGAGGGCTCTTAAGCGGAATCGCGATCACCGCAAAGGGGATTAAGCCCTCGATCCGTGTATTCGGAGCCGAGCCCGCCGGGGCCGACGATGCGACACGGTCCCTCGAGGCGGGCCAACTGATCCCGCAGACCGACCCGAAGACGATCGCGGACGGGCTGCGGACCTCGCTTGCGCCGGTGACGTTTTCGATCCTCAGGCGCCACGCCGAGGGGATCATCACGGTCTCCGAGCCTGCGATTGTGGAGGCCATGCGGCAGCTGTGGACGGTTTTGAAGATCGTGGTCGAGCCATCCTCCGCGGTCGCATTTGCCGCGACCCTGGCGGCGGCGCCGCGGCTAAGGGGGCTTCGGGTCGGAATTGTCCTGTCCGGGGGAAACGTGGACCCGAAGACGGTCCCCTGGGAGAAGCCGTAGGGGCCGGGATCCCTGGCATGGGGTCAGTTTGCGGGGGTCCCTGCCGGACTCCCCATGATGTTACTCGAGTGCCCCATGAGGAGCACCTTCACGATTGAATCGCCCGAGGCCGGGACTGCTGGGTCGTGAGGCGCGCTGAGTGGGGGGAGGTGCTTCTGATCAACCGGCAGGAAAGGCCTGCCGCGGCCATGATGATCCACGGGCGCGCTGCCGGGATCGCCCAGACCGTTGAGATCCCGGTGGAGCCTGTCGCGATGACAGGCCCTCCCGCTTGCTACAGTCCCGCAGTGAGTGCGATCACAGACCGGTCATTCAGTACTTGAGTGTTTTGATTTCATACGTACGTTTTCAAAAGAGAGATTCGAGTGGGATCCCAACAAGAGTACTGCCAACGAATCCAAACATGGAATCAGCCTCGAGATCGCCGCAGAACTCTGGGAGGGCCCGGTCGTTTCGATCCCGTCAATAAGGCCCGGCGAGGAGCGGCATCTCGCCATCGGCCTCATAGGCGGAAATTACTGGACCGTCATCTATGCGCCACGCGGTGAACTCCTCCGGCTGATCTCCGCCCGGCGCCCCCGCGACAATGAAGAAGCTCTCCACAAAAACTACTTCCCGAACTCTTGAAACCCGCTTCGACGCGGGCAGGGACATTCTCGACTATTTTGACACGAGCCGAGCCGTCGCGACTCGAGGCGGAGCCCGCGCCGGCGCCGGCCGAAAGCCCCTGGGCAAGCTAAGAAAGACGGTCAAGCTATCTCCCGAAGCAGTGCGCCGCTTCCAGGCCTATGCCCGCCAGAAGGCGATGGGAAATTTCTCTGCTGCGGTCGAAGCTGCGAGCGAGCTCATTTCTTCGTAAGTTGGAGGCCTGGGTCGGAAACGGCCATCTGTCCTAGCGTTGTAACGACCACCATAAGCAAGGTTCAGAGCTATCCCAGAAAGGCGCCGCAACAGCCCCCCCCACAGCCCAGCTGAACTCGTCTCGTTTGGTGTCCGTCTCGGTGTGCGCATGATGCTGACGATTGCGGGCAGATGCGAGGCCGCCGAATCGCTTCACATGGTCCCTTGACAGGATCCCCTCATAAAATATTTGGCCTCTTATGAAATGCACCTACAGCATCAAGGGGCTCAAGGCTGAGACCGCCGCGGCTGTGAGGCGGGCTGAGAAAGGCAAGGTGCTTACGATCACGCGGCACGAAAAACCTGTAGCAGTCATGATCAGCCACAAACGCGTGGCCGCGATAGCCGAAACCCTAAAGATCCTTGGAGATCCCGAGGCGATGGAGATCTACCATCGCGGAGCAGAGAAGTACCGGAACACTCTCCGAGAACTTTCGAAGTGAACGGGAGGGTTGGATTCCCCGTGGGAAGTTCTAGCCACTCACCTGCGCCGATCTCTCTCAGACTATCCTCTTAAGACGATCGTGCCCACGGGCGGCGATACCTGATAAAGCAGCGGAAACGGTGAGGTGGCGTTGCAGGCCATTGAGCGGGCATGACTGTGCTACGAGCGTGTTCGGCTTTCAAGCCGTCTGGGAAGGGAGATTATGAGAATGCAACCCGGTGAATGCACCGCGGCTACAGTAAAGTGATGCCGAGATCGATCCCCGGGTTCACCACCTCATCGATACCGAGCTAATGCTGGCGTTTGTTGGTTCTGTTGCGCCTGAGTACTCTTCGTTCGAGAGGGTAGGCGCGGGTCGGAGTGCTGAATTGACGCCCTGTTGTTCGCCCTTACTCTAAAAGGAGTAACCCCCAAGCAGCCCGACCCGACCCTGTCATGCACCCCGGAGCCTCCATCCCCCCGTCCGCCGCCCCCGTCGCCGCGGCCCCGTCCGAGTCCCTGCCGGCGGGCGACCTCCTGCGGCTGCACGGTTGCTTAAACGGAGCGGACCTCTGGCACGCACTCCGGCACATTGCCGGGGAACTGATTCCCTGCCGCTCGCTGACCCTCGAAATCGGCCGCTCCGCAGACGGGCTCCCCCGCAAGGTCTTCCGGCGGGCCCATCCCTACACCCCCCGCGAGTGGCGCCGGGAGCATCCCGACCGGGTCTGGCTCGCCCTCCACCCCGGGGCCCCGGTCTACCGGTTTAGCGACATCGCCCCGGCCGGGGCGATCGCAGGCTCCCTTTTCCAGGAGCGGGTCATGCGGAAAGAGGGCTGGGATCACCTGCTGTGCGTTGCCGCCTGGGACCGCCGCTCGGTCGTAGGCGCCCTGAATTTCCACCGGGCGGCCGCGGAGGGCGACTTCACGGCCCGGGAGATCCGGCTTGCCGAGGCGCTCCAGCCCCAGGTCGAAACCGCGATCCGGCGGGTCCTGGAGCACGAGGAGGCGGTGTATTTCGGAGGGCAGGTGGCGGCCCTCCTCGAGTCGGTCCCAGTGGGCCTCCTCCTCCTCGACTGGGAGCTTAAGCCCCTGTGGTTTAACAGCGAGGCGGCGATCGCCTGCGCGGTCTGGAACCACGGGGAGCGAAGCGGCGCTGCCATGGTTCCAAGGCGGGCCTTCAAGGTTCCGCCGCCCCTGGCGGAAGCGTGCGCCCAGATGAGGCTCCAGTGGGAGAAGATCGCCGGGACCGGGCAGGAGGGGTCGATCAAGCCGCAGGTCGTGAGCGACCACGCGATCGGCCTGCACGTCCAGATCGCGCTCCGGGCGGCGGGGAAGGACTCGCTGCAAAGGCCCGCCTTCCACATCGAATTGGACTACCGCCGGCCCCGGGGCGACCGGCACCGGGCGGTGTCGCCGGGGGCCCTGGCGCTCCTCGCGCGCTTAAGCAGCCGCGAGCGCGAGGTCGCGATGTACGTGCGGGAGGGCATGAGGACTGACGAGATCGCCGCGGCCTTAAGGCGGAGCCCGCTCACTATAAAGACCCAGCTGACCTCCATCTTTGTGAAGCTCGGTGCGCACAACCGAACGCGGGTCGCGGCGCTTCTGAACCGGTGAAATTACACCTTTAGGTGTAAGGTTTCGGATGGGCGATCGGTTGGGGGGCGGTTTCCCCGGTTTCCACACCCGGCCGGGCCCGGCTGACTTACATCTTTAGTAGGATATGCGCCCGGGCAGCGATGGCGTAGACTCGGGCGTTCCCGACCGGCTGGCCGGGATAACCCCCATGGCTCCCTCCCTTCGAATCCTCCCCACCGAAGTCCCGGTCCCCGGCCTGAAGCGCCGCCTGCGGATCCTCCAGGCAAGCGACCTGAACTTGTGCGAGTGCGACCGGCGCGACCCGGACCGCCTTGAAGCCCTCTCCCGCCAAAACCGCCGGCTCGGGGGCCTGCAGCTGGCCTACCTGGACCAGCTGGTTGCCGAGATCCCGCACCTGGCGCCGGACTTTGTCGCCTTGACGGGCGACCTGATGGAGTCGGCGACGAGCGCGAACCTGGACACGCTATCCTCGCGGCTGGAGAGCGTCCGGGTTCCCTTCGGCCTTACCCTGGGCGAGCGGGATTGGGACGCCCCGGCTGATTGGGGCCAAGAGAGGCGGCAGGCCCATCGGGAAAGACTTTGGATCCGCTTTATCGGCGACTACCGCTGGAGCCCGGAGTTCGAGGACACGATTGTCGGCGGGGTGCGGCTGGTCATGCTGGACAATAGCGACTACCAGATCCGCCTGGAGCAGCTGCGCAAATTCAACACGGCCGTGCGGGGGGCCGAGCCCGTGGTCTTGTTCTGCCATGTGCCGCTGTCGCTGCCGTACCTGCGCCGGGCGGTCATCGCCAAGTGGCAGGACCCGATCCTTTGCGGGGAGTCCGACTGGGACCCCAGGCGCCGGGCGCGCTGGGGCATCCTTTCCCGGAACACGACGATCACCCGGCGCTTCCGGGCGGTCGCCCTGGAGACCCCGGGCCTGGCGGCGGCCTTCGCCGGCCACGTGCAGCTGGACCGAAAAGACCGGATCCCGGGAGGCGGGCTCCAGTGGGTCACCCCGGCCCTCTCGCAGGGTTTTGCGCGGATGATCACCCTTGCCCCGGCCCCGAAGGCCGAGCCGCAGGAGATCGACACAACCTCGTGGGAGATCCCGGCCTCCGTCATGGCCGAGGCCGAGGAGCCGGTGTTGCAGGAGGCAACCGCTTAGCCCACAGTTTTTTTCCACCAGGCGACGGGCTACCCCCACCGGGCGGCCCCCGCCGCAAGAAGGAATTTTCACATGAATCCGACCGAGCGATTTTCCAAACCGGATCCGGCGGTTGAGGCCGCGGTTCGCGCCTGGGGCGACAAGCTCTTCGCGCTGATGGACAAGGCGCCTGCGCCTGCCCTGTTCTCCAAGAAGGGGGCCTACGGGCGCCTGATGGACTGGGCGATGAAGGACCCGGTCTTCAAGACCCAGCTGTTCCGGTTTGTCGACGTCCTGCCGGCCCTGAACTCCTCCACCGAGATTGTCCGGCACCTGCAGGAGTACCTGGGCGACAAGGCGGTCGAACTGAACCCGGCGCTGAAGGCGGGGTTGGCGGCCTCCTCCTTTGCCCCGGCGCTCGTGGCGGGTCCGGTCAAGGCTCAGATCGTGGACCTGGCCGGCCAGTTTGTCGCCGGAAAGGACGCCGAGGACCTCCTGAAGCAGATCCGAAAGAACGCGAAACTGGGCCTTGCGACGACGATCGATCTGCTGGGCGAGGCGGTCGTCAGCGAGGAGGAGGCCGATATCTTCCTGCGCCGAAACCTCGAGGTCCTGGAGGCGGTCTCGGCCTCCTTCGCGAAGGACCCGCAGCCGGCCTTCAGCGACACGGGGCCCAAGGGGCCGCTGCCGCGCCTGAACCTCTCGGTCAAGATCTCGGCTTTGACCCCCGACGTCCACCCGGCCGACCCGGAGAACTCGATCGAGGCCCTCAAGCGGCGGCTGCGGCCGATCCTGCGCCGGGCCGGCGAGGTCGGGGCCCTGGTGAATTTCGACATGGAGAGCTACAAGCTCAAAGACCTTACGCTCGCCCTCTACAAGTCGATCCTCGAGGAGGCCGAGTTTGCTCAAAAGCCGGCGACCGGAATCGCCCTCCAGGCGTACCTGAAGGACTGCGAGGCGGACCTAAACGGGCTGATCGCCTGGGCCCGCAGCAAGGGCCGCAGGATCGACGTGCGGCTGGTCAAGGGCGCGTACTGGGACTACGAGACGATCATAGCCCAGCAGCGGGAGTGGGCCCCTCCGGTGTGGCAGCGCAAGCCCGAGTCGGACGCTAACTACGAGAAACTGACCTGCGTTCTCCTGGACAATGTCGATGTCATCACCCCGAACTTCGCCTCCCACAACGTGCGGACCTGCGCCCACGTGATCGCGCAGGCCGAGAAGCGCGGGATCGACCCGAAGGCCTACGAGTTCCAGGCCCTCTACGGGATGGCGGACGAACTGAAGAGCGCCCTCCTGCAGAGCGGACGGCGGGTCCGCGAGTACTGCGCGATCGGAGACCTGCTGCCCGGCATGTCCTACCTCGTCCGCCGGCTCCTCGAGAACACGAGTAACGAGGGGTTCCTGCGGATCAAGAACATGGGCGAGGCGAGCCGCGAGCAATTGCTCCGAAACCCCGTCGACGAGATCGCGAAGGCCGGGGAGCCCCTGGCGCGCCCCGCCCGGGCCCCGGGCTCCTTCGTGAACGCCGCGAACACCGACTTCACGGTCGCCTCCAACCGGGAGCGCCAGAAGGCCTCCCTCGAGGACTACCAGGCCTCGAAGATCGGGAAAAAGTGGCCGCTGGTGATCGGTGGAAAGAAGATCTCGGACCGCGAGTACGTCCCGTCGGTCAACCCCGCCCGGCCCGCCCAGGTCGTGGGCTACTGGGCCCGCGGCACAGTCCAGGACGCCGAGGCGGCTGTCCTCGCAGCCGAGAAGGCCTTCCCCGGATGGCGGGCAACCCCGGTTGAGAACCGGGCCCGGCTCCTGGAGAAGACGGCCGACATCATGGAGTCCAGGCGCTTCGAGCTCAATTCCCTCCTCATCCTCGAGGCCGGGAAACCCTGGGTCGAGGCGGACGGGGACATCTCGGAGGCGATCGACTTCTGCCGCTTCTACGCGGTGGAGATGCGAAAGCTCGCCAAGCCCGTCGTCACCCAGCGGACCCCCGGCGAGCGGTGCGTCCAGACCTGGACCCCCCGCGGAATCGGCGTGGCGATTGCACCGTGGAACTTCCCGATGGCGATCCTGACCGGGCTCACGGTGGCGCCCCTGGTCGCAGGAAACTGCGTCATCATCAAGCCGGCCCGCCAGACCTCGATCATCGGGGCGACCCTGATGGAGATCCTCATGGAGGCAGGGCTCCCGCCCGGGGTCGCCTCCTACCTGCCGTGCTTCGGCTCGGACGCGGGCGCCCACCTGGTGGCCCACCCCAAGGTTGATTTCTACGCCTTCACAGGCTCCCGCGCCGTGGGGTGCGGGATCTGGGAGTCGGCGGGAAAGACCATGCCGGGCCAGCGGAACCTAAAGAAGGTCGTCTGCGAGATGGGAGGGAAAAACGCCCTCATCATCGACAACGACGCCGACTTGGACGAGGCGATCCCGGCGGCCCTGGCGAGCGCCTTCGGCTACGCCGGCCAGAAGTGCTCGGCCCTGTCGCGCCTGATCGTCCTTGAGGGGGTCTACGACCGGTTTGTGGACCGCTTTGTCGCGGCCTGCCCGGCGATCCCGGTGGGCGACCCCTCGCGCCCCGGCACGATCGTGAACCCCGTGATCGACGCCGCGGCGCAGAAGTCGATCCTGGGCTACATCGAGAAGGGAAAGGCCGAGGCGAAATTGGCCTGGCAGGCGAAACTCTCGCCCGAGGCGGTCGCAAGCGGGGGCTACTACGTCCCGCCGACAGTCTTTGTCGAGTGCAAGCCCGAGCACACGATCGTCCGCGAGGAGATCTTTGGCCCGGTGCTTTCGATCCTGAAGGCCAGGGACCTGGACCAGGCCTTCGCGATCGTGAACTCATCCGACTACGCCCTGACGGGCGGGATCTTCTCCCGGAGCCCGAGCGCCCTGCAGCGCGCCGAGGAGGAACTCATGGTCGGAAACATCTATCTGAACCGTGGGGTCACAGGCGCCATCGTCGAGCGCCACCCCTTCGGCGGTTTCCGCATGTCCGGGGGCGGCACCAAGGCCGGCGGCAAGGAGTACCTCGAGAACTTCCTGTTCTCCCGGGCTGTCGCCGAAAACGTCCTGCGCCGGGGGTTCACGCCCCCGGAGGAGTGAGCGCCATGGGGCGCCACGGACTGGTGATCCACGGGGGAGCGGGCGTCACCCTCCCCGAGGAGGTCTCCCCGGAGGGCCGGAGGGCCTGCCGGGCGAAGCTTGTCCAGGCGATCGACACGGGCTACGCGGTCCTCGACCGCGGCGGGCCCGCCCTGGAAGCCGTGGTCGCCGCAATCACGGTCCTTGAGGACTCCCGGCTCTTTAACGCGGGTTCGGGCTCGGTCCTGAACGCAGAAGGGGTGTGCGAACTGGACGCGGCCCTGATGGACGGGGTAACCCTTCGGGCGGGCTCGGTCGCCGGGCTTCGCCACGTCAAAAACCCGATCGCCCTCGCCCGGGCCGTCATGGACAAGTCCGCCCACGTGATGCTGATCGGGGAGGGGGCGGAGCGCTTTGCCGGACGGGTCGGGTTCCCGCTGGTGACAAACGACGAACTGCAGACGGCCCGGCGGATCGAGGAACTGGCCCGGGAGAAGCACTCCGGAAAAAAGCCGGGAAAACTCGGGACAGTCGGGTGCGCGGCCCTGGACAAGTCCGGGAACCTCGCGGCCGGGACCTCCACCGGGGGGCTCAACAATAAGCAGTTCGGCCGGGTCGGGGATTCCCCGCTCGTCGGCTCCGGGACCTACGCCAACAACGCGACCTGCGCCTTGAGCGCGACCGGGGAGGGCGAGTACTTTATCCGGGTCTGCGCGGCCCATGACGTATCGGCGCTCATGGAGTACAAGGGCCTGGGCCTCGAGGAGGCCGCCCAGGCCGCGATCGACAAGGTGCAAAAGCTCGGGGGGCTAGGCGGCCTGATCGCGATCGACCGCGACGGGCGGGTCGCGATGCCCTTCAACACCGTGGGCATGTACCGGGCCTACCGCCGGTCAGACGGGTCGAGCCTGGTGGCCATCTTCGACGGGCCCGAGCCTGCGGCCTGAGGCAGCCGGGTAAGGGGAGGTTTGGGCTCGCCTCGGACTTCGCGCGGGTGGAAGACTTTCACCCCATGACCTTGATGACCCCCAGCGGGAAGGTGGCGTTTCTTGTTGCCGCGCTCCTCGGGCTTTTCGGCCTCAGGGCCGATCCGATCCGGCATGACTTTGTCGCGATCGACGAGGGCCTCGGAAACCTCCTTCGTGTCGATGAGACAAACGCGGCCCACAACTGGAGGGTCCCGATAGGCCACGCCCACCCCAGGGACCTGCAGCTTGTGGGGAACGGGCTCCTCCTGGTGAGCCACGACGTGGGCTTCGCCGAGTACGAACTCGCCACCGGCCGGCGGGTCCTCGATCTGATCGGTTATGCCAACGTCTCGTCGGCCCGGCGGCTTGCGGACGGCCACACCCTGATCGCCTACGCGCTCGACAAGGCGCCCCTCGGGGTCTTCGTGGCGGAGGTGGACGCAAACGGGAAGGCGCTGCGGAAAACCACCTACCCGGGCGACTATGTCCGGCTCATGCGGCAGACCCCCTCCGGCACGTTCTTATTCGGGATGAACGACAAGATCCAGGAGGGTGACGGGAAGGGCAATTTCATCTGGACGGCCGCAGTCCCCGGATTCCGGCACGCCTGGAAGGCGCTGCGCCTGCCAAACGGGCACACGATCGCCGCGGGGGGCTACGGGGGCTTCATGGTCGAGTTCGGAGCAAAAGGAGAACTGATCCGCCGGTTCGGCGGGGCGGGCCAGGTGCCAGCTGCGGTCCACCCGTACTTCTACGCGATGTTCCAGATCCTCTCCAACGGCGACATCGTCGCCGCCAACTGGCAGGGCCACGGGCCCGGCCACGGCAATTCCGGGCTCCAGATTGTCGAGTTCGACTCCAAGGGCGGGATCGTCTGGCAGTGGAGCGACCGGGCGATCATCTCGTCGATCCAGGCGGTCCTGGTCCTGGACGGGCTCGACACGGGCCTCCTCCACGACGAGCGAAACGGCGTGATGCAGCCGCTCCGCCAGGAACCGGCCCTGCCGTAGGCTACTTGCCCGGCAGGGGAAGGTGGTTCGACTGCCAGGCGAGGAAGCGCCAAACGCCGGCTTCCCGGCGCCAGACGGCGAGGAAGGACAGGTAGTTGTTGACGTCTTTCCCGTCGTTTGAGGACTTGATGAGGCAGCGGCCGGTCATCAGGACGATCCCGTCGGCCGCCTCCGAGAAATCCAAGGACTCGTAGGCAATCGAGAAATACTTGGTGTGCCCGCCTACGATCGAGGCGATGTAGGAGTCGCGCGTGTCGTGCTTGCCGCTCGAGTGGGCGTAGCTTAATTGCGGCGAGATCACGGCCTCCAAAGCGGCCTTGTCGGCCGCGATGGTCGCCGAGATCCGGGCCTGATCGGCCCGGCGGACCGCCTCAAAGTCGGCGGGGGCCGCCGCAAGCAGGAGGCCTCCCAGGGCGAGGGCCGCAAGGAGGGCGAGTGCCGCCTTCATCGGAAAAAGTTAGCGCCCGGCCCTAGCGGGCCGCGAGGAAACTCCAGTCGTCGCCCGGATACTTGGCCTTGAGGGCCGCGGCGAGATCGCTCCGGGCCTTGGCGGCCTGGGCGACATTCTCGGCCCAGGCAGTGATCGCCTGCGCGACCGACTTGGTCTGGGAGTCCATCTGGGCCTTCTGCTCGGGCGTCGGCTCCAAGGCGGCGGGCGCGGGGCCGGAGCCGGGGGCCAGGAGGGCGGCGACCCCGGCGTCCATGACCCTGACCGTGTAGCCGGTGATGAAGCCCTTGGCCATCGCGGAGCGCTGCCCGGCGACCAGGGCGATCATGTTGACGGCGAGCTGCTGGCGGCGGTCGGTCAGGCCCTTGATCTGCTCGGCGAAGTCGACCGCTGCGGGGTCGACGTTCAAGGGATCGAGGGAGCGGGTGGCCGACAGGGCTTTGTCGCAGACTGCGAGGACGTCGTTGGCCATGCCGTTCGCGGCCGTGTAGTAGGGCTTCAGCTGCTCGCCGAACCGCTCGAGTTCCGCGGCCTGCTTCTCGGTGTGCGCCGCCAGCTCCGCCGGCAGGGCCGGCGCCTGGGGCACCGTGATCTTGGCCAGGTCGCTGTCGAGCTGGTCTGTGGCCTGCGCCACCTTCTGCAGGTACTGGCGGGTCTCGGGGCTCTGCTTCGGGCCTCCGCAGGCCGTGAAGAGGGCGAGTGAGGCAAGGCTGAGTGCCAGACGGAAGCGAGTGTGGGCGATCATGGTAAAAAGAAGGGGCTCCGGACAGGGGCCGGAGCCCATAACTGTGTAGGAAAGGCTTGTCCCCCTGCCAACACCAAAAACCGGAAGCGCAGGGCGCTAGCCCCGGCCCGTCGCGGCCTCGGCGGAGGTCTTCCGGACAAAACCGTCGAATTCCCGGGCGGTGTCGAACATCGTGATGATGTTGTCCGGGGGGACGTTGTCCTGGATGTTGTGGACGGAGCCGAGGACCAGGCCCCCCCCGCGGGCGAGCGCCGGAACGTTGATCCGGACCTCGGCGGCCACCTGCTGGGGCGTCCCGAAAGTCAGCGTGTTCTGGCAGTCGCAGGCCCCGCCCCAGAACAGGAGCTTGTCCCCGAAGGCCGCCTTGATCTTCACCGGGTCCATGCCGGCCGCGCTCGTCTGCACGGGGTTCAGGATGTCGACCCCCATGTCGATCAAGGCCGGGATCAGGGAGAAGATCGCCCCGTCGGAGTGCAGCAGCACCTTCCAGGGCGTGTTCGCGTGGATCCAGTCGAAACCGCGCTTGTAGGCCGGCAGGACTAGCTCCCGGAACATGGTCTCGGACAGGAACGGGGCGCTCTGCATCCCGAAGTCGTCGGTCAGGATGATGACGTGCACCCGGTTGCCGACCGCCGCGTAGAAGCGCTTCAGGTCGTCGAGCCAGGCCTCGACCATCAGGCCGTAGAGCTCCTGCACGTACTCCGGCTCGGAGGCAAACGTCATCATCCAGTCCTCGAACCCGCCGTGGCCGATCGCGTAGAACAGGTCGTAGGCCGGGCCGAACGCGGCGACGATCGCCTTGTCGGTCCCCGAGTCGAGGGCCTCGGCTTGCTGGGCGTAGTGCTCCATCGCGGAATTGGCGACCCGGGGCGGGCGCCAGGTGCTCAGGTTCGGGTGGGCGGCCCCGGGAAACTTCCCGACCCGCTCAAAATAGAATCCGCCCCGGGGCATGCGCCCGGCGGGGACACCGTTGTGCATAAGGACCAGGCAGCCGTCGGGCTCTTCCACCGGGTGGAAGCCGCCGGGCACCTCAACGGGCGTCCCGTCGTGCAGCTGCCACCTTTTCCAGTTCCCGTTCTCGATCCCGAAATTGTACTCGACGGCGGGCCGGGGCAGCCAGACGCAGTCTGCCCCGAACCGGTCGCAGACCGACTGCTCGACCTCGGCCAGCATCTGGCACAGGTCGAAGACGCGCACGGGCCTGCCGGTCGCAAGCCCCAGGCGCTCCCGGAGCCTGTGGTAGGCCCGGGCGGCGATCCCGGTCTGGCGGGTGCCCCCGAGGTCGACCGGGAGCCGGTCGACGGGCTTGCGGTGCAAGGTCGCAAGGATGCGTTCTCTGGAGTTCATGGGTATCTGAGGGGGGCCTATCTAAGCCTGGGCAGGCTCGCCGGATAAGGGGTCACGGCGTTTTTCCTTGTTGGGAACGGGGCCATCTATATGACGCGGTATACACCGCCATGGCCCGAAATGGAAGGAGTTTAGATCGGTTTTTGACCCGCCCGATTACCCTTGAGAATTCCAGAGTACGCTTGACCCTGGATCCCGGGCAGCTGTGCGCCCTGACGGCGATTGAACTCAAATCGGCGGCCCGTTTTCCCCTGATTGCCAAAAGGGGGGCGGGGATTGCCGGCTGCGGGCTTTTGTTTGTCCCGGGACTGGAGCGGACCGGAGCGGGAGCAGGGGAGTGGAAGATCCTGAGGGCGAGCCGGGGCCGGCTTGGGGTCTGGTTAACGGGGAAATTGCCCTCGGGGCTTGTCTGGGAGCGCCGCATACGGCTTGAACCGGGAAGCTCGTCATTTTTGGTGACTGACTCGGTGCGCAACGGCTCGGACAGATCCGTTTACTGCCGGATCACCCTGCGCAGCGTTCAGGAGGACGAGCCCTGGAGACTGACCGACCGGAGCTGGGTGGGGAACGAGCTCGGGTGCTCGGGCCTGAGCCCGTCCTCGCTGGATCCGTCGGGGCCCAAGGAGGCCGCGGCTTCGGGGAAAAAGGTTTTCTGGAGGCAGGTCGAGCAGTACGGGACCGGATTTCTCCAGCGAATCGATGCCCCGGGAAAAATGCGCGCCCGCCTCGCGGGCGGAGGCAGGGCGGTGAGCGTCACCTGGAGATCCGAACGCTTGACCCTGCGGCCGGGGAGCGGGGCCGAGGTCCGCTCGCTGGTGACCGTGGACGAGGGCGGAGGGGCTCCGGACCCGGGGAGCGCGTTCTCGCCGGTCCTGGCGCGGGCGGACTTTGCCGCGGCCGGGCGCCCGGGAGAGCCGATCCACGGGTTTGCCGTCCTGTCGTCGCCGGTTTACCGGCAGGTCTTAGTTGCGATCCGGGCCGGAGGCCGGGTCCTCAAGAGCCGGGTCCGGCTCGAACCCGGCAGGGCCGTCCGGGTGCCGGCCGTTTTTCTCTCCAGGAAACGCGGAGCCCTGGGAGTCGAAGTCTCCGCTGCGGCCGGCGGCAAGGTCCTCGGGCTTTCCCGGGCCACAGTCCAGATCGGTCCGGGCCTCGGAAAGGCCTGGGCCCGGTTCAGCCGGCGGATGCCCGAGGAAACCTACGCCGGGACCTGGCAGGAGATCGGCCGAAAGCTCGTCCAAAACCGCCGCCGGATCGGGGGCCCCACCTCGCTCGAAGTCGAGGTCGGGCGGGGCCCGGCCCCGGACCGAGACGTTGGGTTTTACGAGAAGGAGGCCCCGTTCTACGCAGGCCTGGTCCGGGGCGCCGCCCGGGCGGCAGGGGTCTCCGCGTCGGAAGTCGCGCTCGTCAAGCGGGGGGCCCAGGACCAGAAGACCTCCTGCATGGGGATCGCCTGCACCGGGGCGGACGGCCCGATCAACGCGTTTTCAAAGGAAAGGGAATTTCCCGACTACCGCGGCCTGGGCTACGTCCGGGTCCGGCCGGACGAGGGCCTGGCTTTCCACCTGTACATGCACCACGGGGTGAACGAGGCGGGGCTCTCCGTTTCGGGGGCGACCCTGAATGCCGACGCGAAGACGGAGGATCTGGCCGCGCGCAGGCTCGCCTCCTGGAAGGCCTCGGGGCGGCACACGATGCCCTGGGCGGCGGGGACCTGGATGCTCCTTGCGATGTGCCGGGACGTGTCGGAGGCTCTGGATCTGATCGACAACCCGCGGATGCCGATGGAACTGGGGGGGGGGCTCCTCCTCCTGGACCGGTCCGGGGCGGCAGCCCGCGTGGAGTCGGTCGGGATCCTCCGCCGGGTCTTCCGGCGCAGGGCGGGGGAGGGCGGGTTTTTCTGCGCGGGCAATTACCCGCACCCCAGGTCCGACCGGCTCTTCCAACTGGGCGCCAACTGGGGGCAGGCCGCGAACACCCACCTTCGGGAGCGCTTCCTTGAAACCCACGCCCGGCCCCTGCAGGGGCGGCTGGACATTCCCGGCGCAATCTCCCTCATGCAGACCCACGAGGCCGGCGGGATGTGCCAGCACCACCACGACAATCCGGGACAGCTCCACACCGTCTGCTCCTCGATCGCCGTGACGCGCACAGGCGAGCTGTTCCTTTCCCATGGCGCCCCCTGCCAGGTGGGGTACGTGCGCTACCGATTGACGGGCAACCCAGGGCCCGCCAGAGTGCGCCGATGAATTCGGGAAATAGCCCCCTGGCCGGACGGATGGGCCGGATCGGCCTGGGCTGCGTCACCTTTGGGCGGGAGATCGGCGAAACGGAGGCCTTCGCGATCATGGACCGGGCCGTGGCCCGCGGGGTCACCCACTTCGACACGGCGCAGGCCTACGCGGCGGGCGCCTCGGAGAGTGTGGTGGGCGCATGGCTTGCCTCGCGAAGACCCGGGCTGGGCTCCCTCGTCATCGGGACGAAGATGCTCGCCCCCTACACCCCGGAGCGGGTCGCCGAATGCGTGGGCTTAAGCCTGAAGCGCCTCGGGCCCGGGGGAACGGGGCTATTCTACATGCACCAGTGGACCGAGGAAGCGGCCAGCCCCGAGGCCCTGGGCGCCTTCGACCAGGCCCTGCGATCCGGCTCGATCGGCGCCCTGGGGGTGAGCAATTTCTCGTTCGAGCAGCTGGAGCGGGTGCTCAGGATCCAGGACGAGCGCGGCTACGCCCCGGTGCGCGCGATCCAAAACAACCACAATTTTGCCGTCCGGCACGTGACCCCGGCCCTGAAGCAGCTGTGCGAGCGCCGCGGGATCGAGATTGTCACCTACAGCCCGCTCGGGGCGGGTTTCCTCACGGGAAAGCACAAGGCCGGGGTCGAGAAGGGGAGCCGCTTCGACATCATCCCCGGGCACCAGAAGGTATACTTTAACGACGAGTCCTGGGCCCGCCTGAGGACCCTTGAGGCGATCGCCGCAAAGACCGGCCGCTCGATGCCAGAACTGGCCCTGGCCTGGGTGTTTCGCCAGCCGGGTGTGGGCACGGTCCTGGTGGGCGGCCGCACCTCGGCGCAGCTGGACCAGGCCTTCGACGCCCTGGCCTTGAGCGGCCGCGAGCCGCTCTCCGAACTGTCCGGGACCTGAGTCCGGGCCGATCAGGCCTTCGGAGCGAAGAACGCGCGGGCCTTCTGCGAGGCGGCCTTGGAGCCTCCGGCGAGGAAGCCGACGTCGCCGCCCCCGACCACCAGGCGGTACCCGCAGTCCTTCGCCAGGGCCATCGCAGCGTCGCCCGCCCCGACGCATACGCTCAGTTTTCCGTGCCTGCGGCAGCAGTCGGCCACGTGGTGGGCCTGCCTGCCGATCGTGGCGGCGTCCTTCGGCGAGTCGACGTCTCGCCCCTCGCGGATCGTGAGGTCGTCGGGGCCGAGGAAGAGCCCGTCGATCCCGGGGAGTGCGGCGAGTTCGTCCGAAAGGGCCACGGCCTCGTTCGACTCGACCTGGACAATCAGCACCATGTCCTCGTTCGCCGCCCTGTAATAGCCGCGCCCGAGACGGTCGATCACGCGGCGGCCGCCGTAGGAGCGGTTGCCGAGCGGGGGAAACTTGGCCGCCCGGACCATGGCGCGGGCCTCATCGAGGCTCTCGACCATGGGGACGATGACTCCGGCCGCTCCGGAGTCCAGGGCGCGGCTCACCCAGCCCGGGTCCTGGGCCGGCACGCGGACAAGCCCCGGTTTGCCGATGAAGTCGCAGGTGCGGACTAGGTCCGTCATCTCGCGCAGATCCAGGTCGCCGTGCTGGAGGTCGATCCAGACCCAGTCCCAGTCCGGGCCGATCCTCTCGAGGGACCCGGCGCTCGGGTAGGCCATGGCCAGCCCCAGGAGGGGCAGGGCGCTCTTCCGATCGATTCTGGGGAGCGGGGGATTCATCGCGGGGGAAGTAAAGGTGGGCTGCGGGGCGAGTTATGCTGCGCCTGCCCAGTCTATGTCGAACGCAAAGGCCGGTCAGCCGCCGGCCGCGTTGAACTCGCGGACGGCGTCCAGCATCGCAAGGACGTTCGCCACCGGGGTCAGCGGCTGGACGTTGTGGACGGTGTTAAAGACGTAGCCGCCGCCCTCGCCGAAGATCCGGCAGCGCTCGAGGACCTGGGCTCTGACCTGGGCCGGTGTCCCGTAGGGAAGGGTCTTCTGGGTGTCGATTCCGCCGCCCCAGAAGACGATGTCCTTTCCGTAGGCCTGCTTGAGGTGCCGGGGATCCATCCCGGCGGCCGAGCACTGGACCGGGTTCATGATGTCAAAACCCGCCCGGATGAAGCTCGGCAGCAGGGGGTCGATCGCCCCGCAGCAGTGCTTCATCACCTTCCAGCGCGTGTTCGCGTGCACCCAGTCGTTCACCTTCCGGTAGTACGGGGCGAAGAGTTCGTCAAAGGCCTCGGCCGAGCAAAACTGCGACTCCTGGGTGCCGAAGTCGGTGCCGCAGGTGTACAAAACATCGATTGCGTCGCCCCCGATCGCGTTGAAGCGCTTCAGGTTTCCCAGGGCGGTCTCCGTCTGCTGCTCGAAGATCGCGTGCACATAGTCGCGCCGGGTGACGAGCGAGATGTACCACTCGGCCACATCGCGGATCCCCCTGGGGTGCCTCAGGTAGGGGCCGGGGACGTTGGCGATGTTGCCCAGGGAGGTGCACCGGTCGATTGCGCCGACGACCGCCCGGTCGCAGCCGCGCAGGGCCTTGGTCCTCTCGAGCCAGTGGGCCTCGTCGGCTGGCCCCATCGGCTGGTAGTCCTCCAGGTTGTCAGCCGGGTCGAGCTTGTCCTCGTCGATCGGCTCCTGGCGGATGATCGCGTCAAAGTAGTGGCCGGTCGCCGGCAGGAGCCCGGACGGCGGGGCCGAGCGGTCCCCGCAGGGGTGGATCAGGATGTCGCCGTTTTCGGCGGTCTTCGTCTGGAAGTCCTCGGGCACCAGGACCACCTGGCCCCAGGGGGCGCGCCACTCGCGCCAGCCCCCGGTGACCGTGAACCCGAAGAGGGTGCCGCGGCCGCGCAGGGGGACGCAGTCGACGTCCATCGCGTCCTGCAGGTCGGGCGCGATCTCGCCGAGCATCAGGTACGGGTCGATCAGCCGGACCGGCCTGTCCTCGAAGCCGTAGTGGCGGCGCAGCGCGGCGACCACGCTCACGTGGATGCCGGACACACCGGTTGCCCCGAAATCGACCGGGATCCGCCCGGCTCGATGGTCGAGGGCCTGCAGGACCGTCTGCTTTCGGCTCATGGGAAGGGCTGTCGGGTGAATAAAAGGAGGCGGGCGCGCGGGGGCCTACGGCTTGGCTTCCGTCGTCCGGTGGCGGCGCCGGTAGGCGCCCGGCGTGAGGCCGGTCCTGCGGCGGAACATGCGCGTAAAGTAGCTCTGGTCGCCGAACCCGCATTCCAGGGCGATCTGGACCAGCCCCAGGTCGGTCCGGGCGAGCATCTGGCAGGCCCGGTCGACCCGCAGCCGGGTGAGCAGCTCCCGGAAGGACCAGCCGGTCTTCGCCCGCATCAGGTGCGAGAAGTGGCTCGGGGACAGCCCTGCCGCCTGGGCGACATCCTCCCGGCGGATGGGCTCGGTGAAGTGGGCCTCGATGTACTCCAGGGCCCCGGTGAGGAGGATGGGGCTCGGGTTCTTGCGGTGGGACTCGATCGAGTCGATCAGCTGTTCGAGCATCTCGCAAAGCCAGGGGGCGAGCGCCTCCTCGTCGGTCACGCCCGCAAGGGCGGCGACCGACTGGTAGTTGATGCCCAGGACGTTCTCGGAGGCGGCCCCGGCCTGGACGGCCGCGCGCGCCATCATGATCACAAGCTCCAGGGCCAGGCTTTTCAGCAGCTCCAGGCGCGACTCGCCAATCGAGTAGATTGCGGCCAGGATCCGGTTCAAGATGCTGCGGGCCTCGGCCCGCTCGCCCCGGCGGATCGCGGCCAGAAGGGCGGGCTCCTCCCGAAGGTAGGTCCCGCGGATGTCGTCGTGGATCCGGTCCTTCACGGCGTAGAGGGCCTCGGCCCGGTCGCGCTCCCTGCGGGCGAACTGGTAGCGCTCGGCAAGGAGCGAGGCGTTCGTGAGGTTACTTTCGACCGCGAGGTCCTGGAGGCATGCGCAGGCCTTCAGGAGCCTGCGGTCCAGCGCGCCCTCCTTTCGGGGGCGCTGCAGGGGCCCGGCGATAACGACCAGCCCGCCGCACAGCCTCTGGTTTTCCATGACCGGTACGGCCCAGTGGACCCGGTGGGCCTCGTCGGCCATCACGCAGGGCTCCCCCCAGCGCAGTGCCTCGGCGACCACCTGCGCCCGGAAGGAGCGCGCGGACTCAGCGGAATTCGAGAGCTGGGGGTCCCCGCGAAGCCACCCTCCCTTGGCGTCGACGGCCGCGAGCTTGAGCCCCGTCTTTTTGCGGTAAATCCCCGCAAGCCGGTCGAAACCCGGCGCGTCGAGCAGGCGCGGGAAGACGGCAAGGGCCGACGCGGCCGGGCCGCTGGGGCTGCGGGATCTCACAGGATGCGAGGTTATGGGGGAGGAGCGGGGTGTCCAGCGCGGGCTTGAGCCGCCGGGGCCCATCTGAAAGCCTGCCTTTTTCCGAACCGGGGGACTTCATTATGACGAAATTCATTCCGAAACGCAGCCTGTTCGACATCCAGGTGAACGGGTTTGCCGGGGTTGATTTCCAGGATCCCCGCCTCAGCGCACGCCAGTTGCGCCGGGCCTGCATCGCCCTGCGCAGGCACCGAACGGGAAAGATCCTCCTGACCCTCATCACCGACTCCGTAGCCGCCTTGGACCGGCAGTTTGCCCGGATCTGCGCAATGCGCTCGGCCGACCCTGTCTTGAAGGACGTGATCGCCGGCTTCCACCTCGAGGGTCCGTACATCAGCCCCGAGGACGGCTACCGGGGCGCCCACCCGAGAGAGTTCGTGAAGGCGCCCGATTTGAGGGAGTTCGACCGGCTGCAGAGGGCGGCCTGCGGGCTGATCCGGCTGGTCACGATTGCCCCGGAATGGCCGGGGAGCGCCCGGTTCATCTCCGGGCTGGCGGAGCGGGGGGTCGTCGTCGGGCTCGGCCACACGGATGCCACCGAGGGCGAGATCGACCGGGCCATTGCCGCCGGGGCGAGCTTATGCACCCACCTGGGGAACGGTTGTCCGGCGATCCTGCACCGGCACGACAACATTATCCAGCGGCTCCTTGCCCGGGATGAACTGGTCGCCTGCTTCATCCCCGACGGGATCCACCTGCCGCCTGCGGTTCTGAAAAACCTCATCCGGGCGAAGCCCGCCGGGCGGGTTATCCTCACGACCGACGCGATGGCCGCGGCCGGGGCCGGTCCGGGAACATACCGGATCGGAAAGGTCCGCGTGCGGTGCGGCCGGGACGGAATCGTCCGCATGCCGGGGGCTCCGACCTTCGCGGGGTCGTCGCTGACCCTCGAACGCGGCGTCGAGAACGCAGCCCGCTGGTGCGGGGTCCCCCGGGATACGACCTGGGCCTGTGCCTCGAGCGTACCGGCGAAAATCTTCAGCCCATAGGCAGGCCTAGCCTCGCCTCGCCTGGCGGTTGGGCATTACGGCAGAAGAACAATAACCGGCGGCCGCCGCTTGGCTTCGTCGCATATACTTTGTGCGGTGTCGTTCGGCTGGGCAACCCCCGCGGGCTTATCTGTTCTGCTAGGTCTGGCTTATTTTTGATTTTCGCGAAAACTCTCCTTGGATCGGCGGTGACTTGACCGCCGAATTCCTTCTTCTGGATGCTGTGAAAGACAAGAATGACCATTACCGCGTAGGTAACTTTTCTAGTGAGCAGGATGCTCTTTTCGGGACGCTTCTCAATTATTCTTCCGAAGAGGATGCGGGCAGACTCAAGGATGCTCTCTCTGCCTACGAGTTCAGGAGGCGGCGATCCAGCCCCGGGGGAGAACGGGTTTTTAATGGCCTCCATAGAGCGAGTTGGGTGATTTCTAGCAATAACTACCAATTTCTAAGCTAAATCGACTAGAGTATGGCTATACTTTGCTAGATATCGCCGATGAATTCGTTTCTCTCGAATCGAAGGTCTCCGTCGAATTCCTCTTTGCCCACTGCGAGGCGAGAAGCGAGTGGCACCGATGGCCCCGGCTATCGAGCTATGGCGCAAACCGAAGAAGTCGTAACATATCTTGGGACCACTTGCCGAAAAATTGGACGCTTACGCCAAGTGCATACCCCTTTTAACGAAATAATAACAAGGCCATTACCCCAGCCCCGTTTGCTCCGCAAATAACCTTCCGCTCCGATGGGAGATAACACCCCGCCCAATCTGCGTGCAGGAGCAGGATCGAGTTCTAGGCCGGCTTAATCCAGCCGCCCCAGGCACTCCAGACACATGATCAGGGCCCGGGGAAGGTGGAAGGGATCCTTAACGGGCAGGACGAGGGTCTCCGTGATCCTCCGGCCGCGGCGGTCCATCTTCTGAAACCACTCCCCATCCCGGGCGTTGGGGTAGGTCCGGTAGGCGTAGTCCCGGACCTTCTCATGCCAATCGAGGAAGCGCTTGTCCCTGGTCTGCTCGAAAGCGAGCAGGGTCGCCACCAGGCCTTCTGTGTGTGGCCACCACAGCTTCGTCTCCGCATGGGCCCAACCCACCGGCTCCAGCCCTTTGCAGTCGATCGCCAGCAGGAGCCCGCCAAACTCCGGATCCCAGCCCCGCTCCAGATGGGTCAGGATAAGGGAGCAGGCCCGGTCGATGACCGACCGGTCGTTCCCCTGGCGCGCGGCCTCGATCTGAAACCACATCGACTCGATCGCGTGGCCGGGGACGACGGCCCTTCCCTCGGGGGAGTCCGGCGGCGGCCCGCCGATCGTGAGCCACTCGTGGACAAGGCCATCTTCGGGCCTGAGGAACTCGCTGAAGATCTCCTTTTGCATGCGCCGGGCGGCCCTGGCGACACCGGCGTCGCCGCTTGCCTGCGCCAAGTCGTGGTAGGCCAGCGAGAAGAGCATGCGGACCCCGTGGGGGCGAAGCCCCGGCGGGATGGGGTAGGGGTACATCGGGGGCGGCGCGGCCTGGGCGAGCGCAACCTCCACCGCCCGGTAGGTCTCGAGCGCCAGCTCCAGGGCCTGAGCCTTCCCGGTGGCCCGCCAGTACTCCACCAGGCCATAGAGCGCGAACCCGTCAACGTAGAGGCTGTCGTACCCTCGCAGGATCTTCCCGTCGGCCGAGCACAAAAGCGGCCAGTGCCCGTCTGCGGTCCTTCCGACCCGGGTCAGAAACTCATAGATCTTTCCGGCTGACTCGAGCCAGCGCGGGTCGGGCCCGATCCGCCGGTGCAGGGCGCTGAAGACCCAGACCGCCCGCCACTGCGACCAGCTCCAGCGCTCCGTACTGATGAGCCGGCCGTCGTCGTCCATGCAGGTGTAGAATCCCCCGTCCGGCTTGAAGCCGTGCTTAAGCCAGAAGGGCATGACGTCATCTAGCAGCGTTTTCCGGTACAGGGCCCGCAGGTCGCCGAAGTTCATGGGGTATGTGGCTCTCCAATGCCCGGGATTGGCCGGGCCGTCAAACTTTCGCCCGTCAGGGCCGGCTCAGGCCCCGCTGGACTTGTCCTCCCGCATGTAGCGGTGGACGAAAAAATAGTAAAGGGTGCCCAGGACCAAGACGGCGCCCGCGAGCCAGACGGTGACAGTCTTCATGTCCCCGCTCATGAGCTTGGGGTTATTGCCGGCGGCGACACTGACCCACGCCAGGACCGCGCACCACAGGCCCGAGCCGGCCAGGGTGTACAGGGAGTACTTCGGGTAGTTGAACCTCACGATCCCGCAGGGGATCCCGATCAGGTGGCGGATCACGGGAAGCATCCGGGAACCGAATACGCCGAAACTGCCGAAGCGGGCCGCCCAGCGCTCGGCCTTCTCGACTTTCTCCGGCGGAATGAGGACCAACCGGCCGTAGGCGATCACCAGGGGCCGTCCGGCCAGGCGCGAGGCCCAGTACATGATTGTCGCCCCCAGCCACGAGCCGAAGGCGCCGGCGGCGACGACCCCGGCCAGGCTCATCCCGCCCTGGTGCGTGTAGGCCAGGTAGGCTGCCGGCGGGATCACCAGTTCGCTCGGCAGGGGCACGACCGAGCTCTCGATCGCCATCAACAGGATGACCAGCGGATAGCCGCCGGACTGCAGCGACTGGGAGTACCAGTCGACCAGCTCTTGGATCCAGGCGTGCACGCCGTGCGCCCGAGACAGTCAGGCCCGATCAGGGCTCCGACTTGGTCTTGCGCAGGCCCACCACGCGGTCGCCCGGCTTCCACTGGCCGCGCTTCTTCAGGGTATCGATGCGCTCAAAACGCTTTAAAACGTTGCGCTTCCGGACGATACCGCTCGCGCCTTGGAGACTCTTGTGTTGGGACATGCTGGAAGCTACCGACCCTTCTCCGCCCATGACAAGTATTTTTCCGAGACGCGGTCCGCCCGGAGGGCAATCCACTCCGGGGTGGCGTAGGGGTGGGCGCCCAAAACGAAGGCCTCAAGCTCAGGCAGTTTCTCGGGCAGGCACTTGAACGCCAGGCGCAGTTCCTCGGTCCGTTCCTGCTTTCCCTCCCAGAGGTAATGCGAGACGACCGGCTCCACCTGGACGCAGGCTGCCAGGCCCCGGGCGACGGCCTCCGCGGCCAGCCGGTCGGCGTCCTCGCGGGTCGCAACCGTGGTCCATGCGATGAACATGGGCCAAATTGTGGGCCGCAATCCCTCGGCCAGCAAAGGATAAATTCCCTTGACGGTGCCCGGGCCATTCGGGAATCTCCGTCCTTTTCCCAGCTAAAGATGCGAGACGATTACATCAAACAGGCCCTTGCGCGGGTGCAGGATCCGAACATCCTCATCAACGTTGTTTCACGCCGCGTAAAGCAGCTCAAGCGCGGCAACCGCCCGCTTGTCGAGTCGCTTGAGAAGCTCTCCCCGGAGGACACCGCCCTTCGTGAAATCATCGAGGAAAAGATCAGCTACGAGGCGGGCGAGAACTGACCGAGACGGCAGCGTCACCAACCCGGGCGGTCCCGCGTTTGCCGGCGCCGCCTTTTTTGTCTGAGGACCAGGCGTTTCCGGCCCCCCCCTTAAACCCCATGGCCGAGCCCACCAAAGAACCCCGGCGCTACACCGAGATCCGAAACTCCCGGGCGCTCCACGAGTTCTTTGTGGACGAGCGCTTCGAGGCCGGGATCCAGCTTAAGGGCACCGAGATCAAGTCGGTGCGCGCCGGCAAAGCCCAGATTGCCGAGGCCTTCGGCCGGGTGGTCAAGGGCGAGGTGTGGCTCCTGAACGCCCACATCGACCCGTACACCTTCGGAAACATCAATAACCACGACCCGCGGCGCTTCCGGAAGCTTTTGCTCCACGAGCGCCAGATCAACCGGATCGCCGAGGCCCTGGATGCCGGCGGCCGGGCCCTGATCCCCCTGCGGCTGTACTTCAAGGGCGGCCTCCTCAAGGTGGAGGTCGCCCTCTGCACAGGAAAGAAGCTCTTCGACAAGCGCGAGACCCTGAAAAAGAAGATCGAGATTCGCGAGGCGGCGAAGGAGCTCAAATACCGCAGGCAATGAGCAGCCCCCAACCCACCGTCACCGTGCGGGTGCCCGCGAGCACCTCCAACTGCGGGGCCGGCTTTGACACCCTGGGGCTCGCGCTCGGACTTTATAACCGCGTGACCCTTTCACCCTCCCCCGGGGCCGCGCCCCGGCCGGAGCGGCCGGAAGACGGCCGGGCCCAGGACCTGGTGGAGGGGGCAGCCCAGGCGTTTTTTGCGGAGGCCGGGATCCGGCCGGAGGGCTTCTCCTACCGGATCGACGGCGAGGTGCCGTGCGCCCGGGGCCTGGGGTCTAGCGTCACGGTGATCGCCGGGGTCCTGGCAGGCTTAAGCGCCCGTCACGGCGCTGGCTGCCCCAAGGACCGCCTGGTCGCCCTTGCGACCGCCCTGGAGGGCCATCCCGACAACGCAAGCGCCGGAATCCTCGGAGGATTCTGCGTCTCCCGGTGCGACCCGGCGAGCGGGGCCTACCGGGACACGATCCGCTTCGCGGTTCCCTCGGGGCTCGTCTTTGTCGTGGCCTCCCCGGAGATCGAGCTGCTGACCAAGGAGAGCCGCGGCGCGCTGCCCCTGACCCTGCCGTATTTTGACGCTGTCAAAAGCGTCAACAGCGCCGCCTACCTTGTGGCGGCCTTCGCAACCGGCGACTACGCCCGGCTGCGACACGCGGGCGGGGACCTCCTCCACGAGCCGTACCGGCTGCCCCGGATCCCCGGGGCCAAGGCCGCGATCGAGGCCGGCGCCGCCGCCGGGGCCTTCACCGGGTGGCTGTCGGGCAGCGGCTCGAGTGTACTTTGCGTCAGCGCCAGGGCCGGCAGCGAGGCGGTCTCGGCGGCCATGGGCGAGGCCTTCCGCAGGGCGGGCGTAGCCTGCGCCTGCCGGATCCTCGAGGCCGACAACCAGGGCCTGGCTATCGAGTGATCCACATCGTCCTGTTCGAGCCGCAGATCCCCCAGAACACCGGCAATGTCGGCCGGATGTGCGCCTGCACGCGGTCCCGGCTCCACCTGATCCACCCCCTGGGTTTTGCGATCAGCGACCGGCACCTGAAGAGGTCGGGGATGGACTACTGGTACGAGCTCGACGTGCACCACCACGACACCTGGGCGCAGTTCAAGGCGAGCGCCGCAGCCCCGAAGCGCCTGTGGCTATTCACGACCAAGGCGACGAACAGTTTTTGGCAGGCCCGCTTTGAGGACGGGGACGGCCTGGTCTTCGGAAACGAGGGCAGCGGCGCCCCGGACTGGCTGCACGAGGAATTGCGCGAGCGCCGGGTCGGGATCCCGCACGCCAACGGGAAACTGCGCAGCCTTAACCTGTCGACCGCGGCGGGGATCGCCTGCTACGAGGCGCTCCGGCAGGTGGGGATGCCCAGCGCCTAAAGGGTTATGCACCTGACCCAAGCTGGAGGCTTTCGCTCCTAGAAACGGAAGAGGGATCCGCGTGCGCGGGAGACTCTGGGGCCCCTCGGAAGAGGAGCCGCGAGTGGTTGCGCGAAATCGATTGTGGGTCAGTGCGAGATATAATCACCTCAGTAGTGTCCGGAATCAATTAACGGTTGTTGAACAAGTTAGGGAAATCCCCCGTGAAAGCATCTTCACCGAACTGGGCAGGGCGTGATGCAAAGAGTTCTGCGACAGGGACTTTTTCGAACGGCGTGACGCTGAGGACT
>CAIOZY010000021.1 GCA_903862935.1 uncultured Opitutaceae bacterium | reverse complement strand
TCCGTGAGGAACTGAAGACAGTGGCCCAGCGCCTCATGGCGGTCATCGCTGGCCAGCGAGCGCTCGGCTGCGACATCAGCGAGCGCTTGCAATGTCGGTTCGTCCAGCGGCACCGGCAGACGCGCCTGGAGACGCCGCCACTCGAACGCGAGCAAGCGGGCAAACCCAAGCCCCCACGCGACAAACGGGCGGGACCGCTCGTAAGCGCCGAATTTCAACCACAACCGGCACGCAAGTTCCTGCACCAGATCGTCGGCCGCATGCCGGTCATGCACCAACGTCAGCAGGAAACCTTGGAATGCCGCCTGGCTGGCGACAAACAAGCGGGTAAACTCCAACTGCGAGGGATTATCTCCCCCCAGTCGGGTGTTGGATTCGGTGGTTGGCACGGTCTTCAACATGGTATTGTCAGAAACCGCCGAAAAACCAACCCGCAGCGGAAATTTTTCAAAAATCGCCCGAAATGTCACGATGGCGAAGACTGTGCGATTCGAGGCCGAGGCCCCAGGCTGGCGGGAAAATGCGCTCGCTGGAGGAATCGGTTCGGACAACCAGTGCTCTCGGTGTCGATTTGGCAAGCCAGGTGTTCAATACGCTCGGCGTAAGCACGCGAGGAAAGTGAGTGGCCTCGGTGGAGCTCAGGTGCAGATCGATGATGAGTAGTCTATAGCACCTAGATCGGCGAGCCGGCTGGGTTTGTTTTTGGAGGCTTGGAGGGCATCTTGGATTTTTCCCCGGAAATTGATTTCGGGCATAAGCGGCCGTCGCCAGCTTCCTCCTTCAACGTTTCAGATACCGACATCCTCCGGCGGGATTTGTGGTTTCTGCTTTCGTCCAGCCGGACATCTAGAAGGACCGGACCACAGATGTTCCTGGAGTTCCCCGGTTACGGGGTGTCTCGGATTAGCAGACAGGGTGTTGCCCCGGCGCTTGTTATTACTCTTGGACGGCCCACTCCCTAGCGGGATGACAGGGCCGGTCCGCCGGAGTCCAGGGTGAGTGAAGCCGCAAAGCGGATCCCTGGACCTGGCACCCGACCCGAAGGCGTGGACAACCAACGGGCGGATCGTCGCAGAGGGGAGGAGCGGTTGGGTTCGAGCAAGGCGAGTGGCCCAACCGCGGCTTCTCGATCTCCCGCCGGCCCGCGGGAGTCGAGTTGCAAGTGAGAGGCGACCAAGAGCAACGCGGGGGAGCCTCTCGTCGCGCAGTGCCTCAGGCCTCCGGCCTGGGCGCGAAGTAGCACCGCAGGGGAAGGGTCGTCAGCAGACGCCCGGCCCCAAGGTGCGGCAACCGAAAGATACCACCGCTTGTCGGGGGATCGCATCGTGTTGCTCGACGGAAAGGGGAATCCCTTGAACGGAGCGGCCCGTCGGGCAGGAGGGTGGGTGAGATAGCGTAGCGAGCGAATCCCCCCTCCGGGAGAACAGGAAGAGCCCACAATCCCGCAGGGTTGGGGCGAGGCGGCCGAAAGGCCGCCCATCCTGCGCGGAAATAGTGGGCCTGCACACCTCACAAATGGGAACCTCATAAAGCATATCGTGGCCCGTCTCGGGAATCACCCCAGCCCGCCAGCAGTAGGTCGGGGTAACCGTCCCCGTTGAAGTCAGCAAATGCGCACGAAGGCGTGACGGTTTCAACAACGGTCCAACTGGCGGTCGTATAACGGTCCGTCCGGCCCGGCGGGAAGACATCC
>CAIOZY010000020.1 GCA_903862935.1 uncultured Opitutaceae bacterium | reverse complement strand
GCTGCCCTATGCGACGAGCTGAATCGCTCGCCCGCCTTTTTCCCGGGATCTCCTCTGCGCCTCCTCTTCTCGGTCGCCACGCCCGCCAAATCACCAGAAAGCGGACATTTTGACGGGGCCTAGGTCAGGAGGTCTGAACTTTGACCCCAATGTTTCATGAGGGAATAGTTGGTTAGGTTGCACTTAGGTGCCCAGAACGAACTTTAAGGACTGACCGCAAACAGCTTTAGTTGAAAATTTCTATTGCGGCAAGAACCATGTGAGTTGTTAGACATTTGAGCGCACCCGGCCGAGCAATCGATAAAATGCAGCTGTAACATTGCCGAGACTCGTCCAGTTGCGATATGTGAGAGAGGCAACTGGTTATGATGGGACGCCAAGGAGATGAGGGAAGCTGCTGACAGTAGTGCCAATGACGCTAACTTCCGTTTGGGCGAACCACACCGACTGTTCCTGCGGTCGGCGGTTTCCCTGTTTCACGCACTCGAAAGTTGGGCTTCGCCCTACCAAAGTTTGTTGCTGTCCTGGTTTCCCTCCTAGCGCTGTGACGAGATGGCGACCATGGCAATTTGTTCAAGGGCTTTCGGACAGTTATTAACCATGGTAACAAGGAAAGGGCCCAGTGGTCGGGGCGGCGCGGCCTACGGCCGCATCCGCCCCGAGCCCCTGGGCCGATTCCCTTCTTCATCCCGCTACGGAACGAGCTCGCCCGACTTGATGACAAGTTGGCCGGTATTCTCGTCTGACCGAATCCGGTTTGCTCGGATCGTCACCTGTTGGAATTCCTTCATCTTCGGAAACTCCAAAACCCTTTCCCCCTCGACTTTCACAGATGCGTCGATCTTGGGATCGTAATAGAGTACCCAGATCGCAACACCCGGTTGCGTGGCGATCTCGTGTTCGACAACATCCGCATCAATCCTACCATGTTCTTGCTCGGTCAGCAGCTTGGTTCTAATTGCAACTGCGTTCTGAGCCTCTCTTATCGGGGCTTTCGCAGCCAGGTTGCCATCGGGGCAAAGAAATGGGCGTTGCTCGATCAATTGCGCAGACTAAACTGCTCAAACTTCCCACGAATGCACGTCCCTGAGTCAAAATTCCTACGTGCTATTCGAGGATGTATCTTATTCTTCCCAATACGAAAGTTCAGCAAGGTCACTCGGCAAAAACTGATCCAGCTCGAGAAGTCATTGAAGGTGGCCGAGGATGAAAAAAAGAAGGCAACCGAGCGTGGGTGTGTCAGCATCGCCGAACTCCACAATATCGCTATATATCTTTGTACGCTCGATTATGATTTGATGTCACTCTGCCTCCACTTGGTCCCCGAAACAGACCAGTTCTTGCAGCAATCATATTGCCGTCAGATAGCGATAATCTTGTATGAGTTTCTTGATGATTACCCGCATCTCACGGGTAAGAAACTACGGTCGATCATCAACCAGCTTCCACAGGCTCAGCAGAATCTCGCTGCTCTCAACGCCGTTGGTGTATCAGTTCGTGAGTTTCGAGTCCGAAATGAGGTGCAACTTAAGCTCTTCCGCAATTTTGTGGGTGCCCATCGCGACTTAGACGGTCAGAAGCAACTCGAAATAATTCGCCAGATCGATGTAAACGAGGTTCGAACAATCGCATATGAGGTAGATCTGTTCGTAACAAGGGTTGTAAGACTGCTCACGTCCATACTCAGCGAAATTGGGTACTCGTGGCTGACAGTCCGCGAGATTTCCAATAAAATGGAGAGTGAGAAACAATCCAAGCTGACCAATTAATGGTCTGCCACTCTCAAGGTCAGCCCCCAGAGGGCATTGTTGTCACCCTCGTTGTCACCCGACCACGAAAAATGGGCCGTTTCGAGATGATTCAGGAGAACTGCGATTTGCCTCTAACTGCCTGAGTGCTCGTGGAATGATGACTCAGGAAGACTCCGGAAAATATTGGATTAAAAGGTCTTATCGAATTTTCAGTCCTCTGCTCTACCAACTGAGCTACCTTGCCCCAAGGAGAAAGGTGAATTACGGTGGTTCGGGCTGCGGGCGGCAAGCGGAAATTGAACACTACTTCGGTCTGTCCACCCGACGCAGACGGATTCCGATTTGCCATTGGGGTGCTAGAAGAGGTGTAGTGCTGTCGGATGAAAGAGATCAAGGTGAGCCTTGGAACGTCTGAAGGACCGATGGAACTCCACGGGTTCATCCCGGACGGTCCGAGCCGCCGACCGGCCGCCATCGTTCTACAAGAAGCGTTTGGTGTAAACCCCCACATCAAGCGATTCTGTCGGAGGCTGGCCGAGGAGGGGTATGCCGTCTTCGCCCCGGAGCTTTTTCACCGGGCCGGCCCTGGAGTGGAGTTCGGATATGATGAATTCGCCAAGGCCCGCGCCGTCCTCGCGGAGCTCACAAACGAGCGGATCTTGGACGATCTCCATGCCACCCACCGGCATATCTCCGGGCTGCCTAACGTCGACCCGGGCCGCATCGCAGCCTGGGGATTTTGCATGGGCGGGTGGGCGGCGGTGCTTGCCGCCTGCAGACTCCCCCTGGCGGCGGCCGTGTCCTTCTACGGGGGAGGCCTGGTCCGGCCGCGCCCGGGGATCGGGTTCACCCCGCTTATTGACCAGCTCGCCTCAGCGGGGTGCCCTTTGCTGTTCGTCTTCGGAGAGCAGGACGGAAGTATTCCGCCCGGGGATAGGGAGGCCGTGGGATCCCGGCTGGTGCAACTTGGGAAAGCGCACGAAATCGAGGTTTATCCCGGGGCGGGTCACGGCTTTTTCTGCGAGGACCGGTCGGCCTACCACGGACCCACGGCGCACGCCGCCTGGGGGCGGGCGAGCCGGTGGCTCGCCGCAAACCTGCGTTGACGGACACGCGGGACGCGATTGCTTTCTACCTATGAGGCGCACCCCAACTCTTGCCTGCCAGTCAAGAAACTCCGGCCCCCAAGGGGGCCTAGCGGCGGCCTCGACCCTTGCGCTTACCCTGGCTGCCACCTCGGCAGGCCTGGCCGCCGATTCCCGGCCGAACATCCTGTTCATCTATTCGGACGACCACGCCTACCAGGCGATCAGCGCCTACAACGACCCTCGGCACCTGATCGATACCCCCAACATCGACCGGATCGCCCGGGAGGGTGTGCGCTTCGACCGCTGCTTGGTGACAAATTCCCTGTGCGGGCCCGCCAGAGCGGCCCTCATGACCGGGAAGTACTCCCACCTGAACGGCTTCTACAACAACACGAACAACCGCTTCGATGGGTCGCAGGTGACCTTTCCGAAGATGCTGCAGAAGGCCGGTTACCAGACCGCCGTCGTCGGAAAGTGGCACCTGGAGAGCGAGCCGACGGGCTTCGACTACTGGAAGATCCTGATAGGGCAGGGCATCTACTACAACCCGCCCATGATCCTGAACGGGGCCCCGGTTGGGACCCACGGCTATGTCACCGACATCATCGCCGACTCCGCGATCGACTGGCTCGACCACCGGGACCCGTCTAGGCCCTTCCTGCTGATGTGCCACAACAAGGCCCCGCACCGGGGTTGGGAGCCTGCCCTGCGGGATCTGGATTGGGACAAGGGACGGGTGTACGAGGCCCCGGAAACCCTCTTTGACGACTATTCGGGCCGGGGGGAGGCCGAGCACTCCCAGGACATGATGATCTCCCGAACGATGACCGCCTTGGACGTGAAGCTCACCGTCCCGGGAGACCTCAATCCGGAGCAGCGCCGGGCGTGGGACGCCTACTACCAGCCGAGGAACAAGGCCTTTTACGAGGCGAACCTTTCCGGGCAGAATCTCGTCCGCTGGAAGTACCAGCGCTATCTCCACGACTACCTGGGAACGGTCCGCGCGGTGGACGACTCCGTGGGCCGGCTCCTCAAGTACCTCGACGAGCACGGGCTGGCCAAGAACACGATTGTCGTCTACTCCTCCGACCAGGGCTTTTTCCTGGGCGAGCACGGGTGGTTCGACAAGCGCTGGATCTTCGAGGAGTCGCTCCGCGCGCCCCTGCTTGTGCGCTGGCCCGGAGTGACCACCCCGGGCACCTCGGAGAAGGCCATCGTATCGAACCTCGACTTTGGGGAGACGTTTCTCGATGCGGCGGGCGTGAGTCCGGACTCGGCGATGCAGGGCCGCAGCCTCGTTCCCCTGCTCAAAGGGCAGGCCCCCGCCGACTGGAGGAAGGCCTTCTACTACCACTACTACGAGTATCCCGCCTGGCACCGGGTTCTTCCCCACTACGGGGTTGTCACCGACCGGTACAAGCTCGTCCACTTCTACTACAACGCCGACTACTGGGAGCTTTTTGACCTGAAGCAGGACCCCCATGAGCTGCAGAGCGTCTACGGGCGCTCCGGCTACGCCGAGGTTCAGAAGGAGCTCTCCGCGGAGCTGGCGCGCCTGCGCAAGGAGCTCAAGGAGCCCGACCGGGATCCCCCGGGCGTCACGGGCGACCAGTGGTTCTTCCAGCACGGGGACTCCGGCTAGGCCCATGAGCTTCGCCTCCCCGGCCCAGGCGCGGCCTCCTGCGCAGGACAATTTCTACGCGATGACCAAGCCGGTGGGGTCGCTCTGCAACCTGGCCTGCAGCTACTGCTTCTACCTGGAAAAAGCCCACCTGTACGGGGGAACCGGAACCTTCCGGATGCCCAAGGATGTCCTCCAGGTTTACGTCCGCGACTACATCGCCGCCCAGCCGGGGCCCGAAGTGCACTTCGCCTGGCAGGGTGGAGAGCCGACCCTTCTTGGGGTCGGGTTCTTCCGCGAGGTAATTTCTCTGCAGGAGAAGTTCTCCCAGGGAAAGACGATCCACAACGCCTTACAGACAAACGGGGTTTTGATTGATGTCGAGTGGGCGAGGTTCCTCGCCGAGCACCGCTTCCTCGTCGGCCTGAGCATTGACGGCCCGCGCGGGATTCACGACGCCTACCGGGTCGGCAAGGGTGGAGAACCCACCTTCGACCGGGTCATGGCGGGCCTCGAGGTCCTAAAGGCCCACAAGGTCGAGTTCAACACGCTGACGACCGTCCACCGCAAGAACGCCCGTCAGCCCCTCGAGGTCTACCGTTTCCTCAAGAAGATCGGATCGGGCTACCTGCAGTTTATCCCGATCGTCGAGCGAGCGGCTCCTGTGGGCGGCGCGCTCCCCGGCCTGTGGCTCGCGCCTCCGCCGGACCACCCCGGTCCCGACGAGGCCGAGAAGATGGCCACCGAGTGGAGCGTCAGGCCGGCCGACTACGGAGAGTTTCTCTGCCGCATCTTCGACGAGTGGGTGACGAAGGATGTGGGGACCGTGTTTGTCCAGCAGTTCGACGCGGCCCTGGCCAACTGGGCCGGGGAGGTGCCCGGGGTCTGCGTCTTCGCGAAGAATTGCGGGCGGGCCCTCGCCGTCGAGCACAATGGCGACGTCTACAGCTGCGACCACTACGTCTATCCGAAGTACCGGCTCGGAAACCTCCTGAACTCGCCGCTCGCCTCCCTGGTGGACTCGCCGGTCCAGCGGGCCTTTGGTCAGGCGAAGTCGGCATCCCTGCCAAGATACTGCCGGGAGTGCCCGGTCGAGTTCGCCTGCCACGGCGAATGCCCGAAGCACCGGTTTCTGAAGACGCCTGACGGCGAGCCCGGGCTGAACTACCTGTGCGCGGGCTACCGGAGGTTCTTCGGGCACATCGACTCGGCCATGCGGACAATGACGGTCTTGCTAAACTCCAGGCAGCCGCCGGCCGCCATCATGGGGACGCCCCGCGCGGATTGGGTTCCCAGCCGGGTTCGGCGCTGAGCCGGGACGGCGGAGCGCTAGGCGCCGCCGCGCTCGGCAATCAGTTTGGAAACACGGCGGACATTCTCGAGGTCTCCGTTTGGTGGCACCTGGTCGGCGACCCCGACGACAAAAGGCCCGCCCCGCCACGAGTCCAGGAGCCTCCCGACGTGGGATCGCATATCGGCCCAGGAGAAGGGCTGGGCGAACATCGCCCCGGGTATGCCGCCCCAGAGGACGAGGGCCGGGTTCGCGGCGACCGACCGCATCTCCTCAACGCCGACGTCTCCGAGGGGCTTCGGGGTCAGAGCCTCGACCGAGTCGAAGCCCGTGCGCGCGAGTTTCGGCAGGAGGCCCCGGACGGTACCGTCCAGATGCACGGCGCACCGCACCCCGGCCCGGTGCAGGGCAGCGATCCGCCTCCGGTAGGGCCCCTCCATGTGCGCCTCGAACAGGGAGGTGACGGCGGCACTCGAGAGGTTGTCGGGACAGTGGACGACGGGCGGCGCCAGCTCGCACACAGCCTCCACGACCGGGCGCTCCTGGGCTTCCATCAGAGCCAGGACCTCGGCGACTTTCTCCGGAAAGTCCATGGCCAGGAGGGCCCCGTTCTCCAGTCCGGCCCACTCGACTATGAAGGCGGCCAGCGGGCTGCGCGGAAGCCCGAGGCAGGGTATTCCGTCGTAGCGCGCCCAAAGGGCGAGCCTCTGCGTATAGTCGCCGAGGTTCACAGGCTCCATCCGCCGGCGCCCGAGCAGATGGAGCAGCAGGTCGAGGTCGGCCTCAGTACATACGGGGTACCGCGCGGGAGCCTCCGACCAGCTTCCGCCGACAAGGACCGTCTCCTCGACCAGCTCCCCCGGCGCCATGCGCCACGTGCGCCTGCGCCGGGGGCCTCTTGTTTCAAGGACGATGTCGACCCCGTCGTAGCGCGGCTCTCCCGCCCAGAACTTTCCATACCAGTAGTACGGCATGCAGCCGAGCTCCCGGCAGAGCTCGAGGTGCCCAAGCTCGGTCTGCCACCTCGGGTCGGCGCGGCCCTCCCGGACGTTGCCGTCCACCCAGTAGGAGACGTCGGCCGTCCAGACAATCTCCCCTGGATTGCCGCCCCGAAGAAGCTCGAGGAAGGCCTCGCGCATGGGTTAGCGGACCGGGCCGGCGGGCGGGGCGCCTTCAGGCGCCCCAGACGTCGCGGGCAAAGCGCAGGAAGTTGGCGCCGAGGATCTTCTTGATTCTCGCTCCGGAGTGGCCCCGCTCGGAAAGAAGCCCGGCCAGCTGCCGGAACTGGTTTACGCCGCGCAGGTCGACCACGAAGGGGTAGGTGTCCGGGCCTTCGCCTTTGGCGCCGATCCCCGCCTTGCGGCGGGCCTCAACCTCCTGCGCGAGCCGTGCGCGGTACTTGGCCAGATCATCGATCGGGGTCGCCGAGCCGTCGGTCCCGATCCCGACGTGATCCTCCCCGCACACGTTGATTGCGTGCTCGAGGTGGCGCACGACGTCTGCGGCCCTCGCGTGCCCCTCCGGCTGGAGGAAAGGCATGAAGTAGATCCCGATGAAGCCCCCGCGCTCGGCGACCAGCCGCAGCTCGGCATCGGTCTTGTTGCGGGGAATATCAACTAGGGCCCGGCAGCCGGTGTGGTTGATCGAGACCGGCTGCGCCGAGAGCCGGGCCGCCTCGAGACAGGTGACCTCGCCGCTGTGGGAAAGGTCGACCATGACCCTGCGGGCGTTCAGCCGGGCGACAACCTCGCGGCCGAGCGGGGTCAGGCCCTTGTTCTCGGCGACAGCCGAGCCGTCCCCGAGCTGGTTTCGCGGATTGTAGGTGAGCTGGATCACGCGGACGCCCAGGTCGGCGAAGGTGTCGACGCGCGTTGGATCGGCCCCAACCTGGGTTGCATTCTGGAAGCCGAAGATGATCCCGACCTTACGCTCGGCGCGGGCCTTCTCGATGTCGGAGGCCGAGAGGACCTTCATGAGGTCGCCCGGGTGGGCATGGATGATCCGGTCCCACTGGCCGATCTCGCGGATCGTCTGCTCGAAGGGTTCCTTAGGTCCGGCGACGTAGCCCAGCGTCACATTGACCGCTGAAAGCCCGGAGGCCTTCGCGTCGGCGATCGCCCGAGGGTTCACCCGCTCGTCGTTGTGCCCGACTACGGGGTTATTCGCCTGTGGGGCCTCCTCTTCCACGTTCGGGTCGCCCACTTCGCCCAGGGCGTTGATGATGAGTTCGGGCTCAGGCGCGGCGGGGATAGCCTGCGCGGGCAGGACCGCGGCAAGCCCCAGGCTCCCGGCTAGGGAGAGGAACTGCCTGCGGTCGATCTCGGGGGTGGAAATCTCAGGCATAATGGGTGTCACCAGACTCCGTCCAGGTCGTCCGGCGCGGGCTGGTGGTAGTCGATTCGGGGGTAGGCCTTGCCCCGCTTGACCGTGAGGATGACCTCGCGCAGAGCCCGGATGTCGGCGAGGGGGTTCTTCGCGACGACGAGCAGGTTTGCGAGCTTGCCGGGCTCGACCGTCCCCATCTCCGCATCGAGCTTGAGCGCCCGGGCCCCGACCTGGGTCGCCGCATGGACCACGTCGGCCGGGCTCATCCCGGCCTTCTCGACCAATAGCTCCATCTCCTCGTTCAGCGCTGGGGCAGGGGAGTCGGGGGCACCCGCGTGGTCGGTCCCTACAGAGATGAGGACCCCCGCGCGGTACGCCGCCGCCGCCAGCCGCTCGGCGATCGCGCCCCGTCCGAGCGACTTCGCCCCGGCCTGCCGGTCGGTCTCGACGTAGGCAGTGAGGGTCGCATCGAGAATCGTGCCCCTGCGGCGCATCTCGGCGAAAAGTTTCTGAAGCCTCGGATCGTCCTCATGCACCTTTGCCGGGTCAACCGGGAGCTTGGTCGCGTAGGAATTCGGCGTCGGAACCATGAAAGGGTAGCCGAGGAGGTAGGCGTGGGAGATCGAGTCCACCCCGGCCGCGACCGAGTCTGCCGGAAGCGACGGGAACACGGTCGCGTGGCTCCAGACCGGAAAGTTCTGCCGGTGGGCCTCGGCCACGATCGCTGCGATGAGTTCCGGGGACAGGTCGGCGTAGACCTTTATCCCCGAGGCGCCGCAGCCGCGGGCCAGGGTGACGGCGGTCCTGAGGTCGGTCTTCGGCGTAATGGCCTGGAGCCAGGGAACGGCGCCGGGCTGGGCCCCGCGGGCCGCCATGTGCGTCCTCGGGTCGTTGAAAAAACCGGGGCCGGCCATCAGGGCCGAGTAGTGGATGTCGGGGGAGGCGATCTCGCCGAGCCGGGCCTCGCGGGCGAGTTCCGCGAGGAACCGCGCGTCGCCCGCCATGTCGCGCATGGCCGTAATCCCGCCGTAGAGGCAGCGGCGCAGGTTCGCCTCCGCAACCCTTCGGTTCGGGGAGGTTCCTACGTGCTCGTGGGTGTCGACGAGCCCGGGAAGCACCCAGGCCCCCTTCAGGTCGACCACCGTCATCCCCGGCTGTGTCCTGGCCGGAAGCGCCGCGATCGGGAGCACGGCCCTGATCCGCTCGCCATCGACCTCAACGGCCATCGCCGGTCGGGCCGGCATGCCTGAGCCGTCGATCAAAGTGATGTTTGTGTAGCAGGTCAGAGCCGGTTGCGCCGGATCCAAGGCTGGCTCGGTGGCTCCCTGAGCCGCGCCAGCTGCGGCGAGGAGGGCGAGGCTCGCCAGCGGAGCTTGGAGAAGCCGGAGGGCAGGCATGGCGCCGAGAGTCCCCGAGGGAGGCTAGGAGTCAAGCGGATGTGCCGCGCGCGGCGCGCCCGACCCGGATACCGGCCGGATCCGACCTGCTCGTATGGGGAACCACTATGCCGTTCCGGTACGCCACTGGCCCTCAAGCACCGCCGCACCGATCTGGCTTGGAGCCTGGTCACCTTGCCGAGGCTCAAGAGGGCCGGGGGCCGCAGCGGGACAGGCTTGGTGCCTCGGAACGGGGGGTGACTCCTGGAAGATGTCATACATCAGTGCATGACATGGCAACGATCACCAATGCCCGGGACTTCGTCCGGCACTTTGCCCGCCTAAAGAAGGCCGCCGCAAATGGGGAGCAGGTCGTTGTCCGCGACCGGCAGGGCCGGTCGTCTTTCAGTCGAAGGGGGCGGGACCCTCGTTGGGAGAGCAGCTCCGGGACCTGTGTGGTTCCCTGGACACGGCCGTACGCGTGAAGAGCCTGAAGGGCTTCGGCCGCAACCGGCCATGATCCCCGTCGCTGACACCGGACTCTTGGTTGGATTCCTCGATCGCGCGGACCAGTATCACGCCTGGGCCGCAGAACGGATTGGGCAGCTGCGGCAGTCGCTTGTGACCTGCGAGGCGGTGATCGCCGAGACGGAGTATTTGGTGCCGCGGTCGGGTCCGCTGCTCATGGAAATGATCGACCGTGGAACCCTGCAGGTCGTTTCGCTCCTTCCACGGGAGTCCGCAGCCATCGGAGCGTTGATGGGGCGATACCCGAGGATGCAGTTTGCCGACGCCTGCGTTGTGCGCTTGAGCGCGATGATTTCAGGCGCCGTGGTGTTCACGACCGATAAACAGGACTTCTCGATCTACCGGCGCAACCCCAAGGACCGAATCGAGGCGGTCACGCCGTGAGGCGGGGATCGCGCTGCGTTGCAGAAATAGGGCCGCAACGCCTGCGCCTCCCGCCATGCCCGGCGGCCCCGCGGACCCAAGCCGCGGGGTCCGGCGCAAGGCCGCCGGGCTCTACCCAACTCAGGTGGTCACGAAGTCGAGGACGGTCGGCCTGACCAGTCTCTCGAAGTCGCTGTAGGCCATCTTGATGACCTCGGTGTGCGTGCCGGCGTTGAACGCGAGCTCAGGCTCGTCGCTTAAGCTCGAGGCGACGTACACCGGCATCCCGTAGAGGTTGCCGAAGGGCGGCATCGCCCCGACCTCGCAGTCGGGAAAGCGGCTCAGGAATTCGGCCTCCGTCGCAAGGCGCGCGTGCGGCGACTCGAGCATCTCCTGGAGCTCGTGCACCAAGAGCCGTCGGGTGGCCGGGATCACGACCATGGCGAGCTCGCCCCCAATATTGACGACGAGCGTCTTTGCGAAGTCCCGTCCGATCACGTGGGCGGAGGCGGCAACCTCCTGGGCCGTGAACGCGGGCGAGTGGCGGATGGTGATGTACTTCACATCGCGGCCATCCAGGAACGCCTTCAGTTTCGCTACGGACATATGCCCTCCTTTTGTTGGGGAACCGGCGGCGGGTGGTGTCGCTTTCCTCCGGTCACGGCGGCCGCCTCGCCAGCGCCGGCTCTCGAATCGAAACCAAAATGACAGGACGGCCCCAGCGCCCGATTCTGACTCTGTGTGGCCTGCAAAACCATGGGGAAAACTCCGGTTGGCAGCTGAGGTTGTCCGACCGGAGTTGTTCCTATCCGCAACGGCCTCGGAAGGCAAACCGATAGTCGGAAATCCGGCCCCGCCGGCGGAGTGTCTGGCACCCCTGGCCTGTTCGTTCAGCGGGGCCCCGCAAGGCGGCAAACCTCGCTGCCGGCGAGCAGGAAGGCGCCCACGCCATAGGCCTCGGTGTTCGCCGGGTCAAAGGACTTGGGGCCCTTTCCCTGGGGCTGGACGAAGGTGAGCCGTCCCTCCGGGGTCACGCACTCGACGAGGGCCCGCCAGGCCTTGCGGACCGCAGGCCCGTAGGTTCCCTGATCGAGAATCCGCTGATTCACGCCCCAGGCCAGGCCGTAGCAGATCAGGCCCGTGGCGCTCGACTCCCGTTTCGGGGAGTAGGCCTCCGGGGCCAGCAGGCTCGGACACCAGGACCCGTCGGACTGCTGCAGGCCGCCCAGGCGCTCTGCCATTTCCCGGAACTGCCGGATGAAAAGCGGCCGCGAGGGGTGATCCGCCGGGAGGCAGTCGAGGACGCGGGCCAGGGCCGCGAAGGCCCAGCCCTCGCCCCGGCCCCAAAAAACCTTCGCGCCATTGCCCTCGCGCCGCGCAAGGAAGGTCTTGTCCCGGAAAAACAGGCGCTCGGCCGGGTCGTACAGGCGGTCCGAGGCCGCCCACCATTCCTTGACTGCAAAGTCCCGGTATCGGGCCTGGCCCGTTGCGTCGGAGAGCCGCACCCAGACCGGGGCCGCCATGAACAGGGCGTCGCACCAGGACCAGCGGTCGGTGCCCCCGGGGGCCGTGAAGTCAATGGGTCCCGTCTTGGGGTGCGCGAGGATGAAGTCGCAGCGCGTGCGGACGGCCGCGATCCGGCTGGGGTCGCCGTTGGCCCCGTTGAGTTCCAGGTAGGCCTGGGCGACGCATAGGTCATCGGCGAGGTAGACGGAAGGGCCGGGGGTCCAGGCGTTCCCTTCTCCAATCCGCAGGAGCGCCTCGTGGACCTGGAGATCTGCCGCAGCCCGGTCGAGGGCGGACAATCCCGCGAGAAACGTCCCCTGCTGCCAGCTGTCGAAGCGCTCGGGGGATGGGTGGGCGAGCTGGTAACGGGCGACCCGGCCCATGACCGCGAGAGCGGCGGGGTCCGGGGCCGCCGCCACGGGGGCGACGAGGCAGAACGCAAGGAGCACGAAGTTTCTCATGGTCGACAGAGGAGATCGAGGCCAGGCGCTTGACAGGGGTCGAGGTGCGCCGAGAGGCTGCCCGCGTGGCTGATTCCTGCCGTTTTGCCGTAAAGGTTGTCCCGCGGGCCTCCCGCGACGAGGCGGCCGGCTGGACCGGGGACGAACTCAGGCTCAGGATCCGGGCCCCAGCCCTCGAGGGCCGTGCGAACGAGGCGGTCCAAGAGTTTCTGGCGGAAAAACTGGGTCTGCCGCGCGGCGCCGTATCGATCGTCCTCGGTGACAAGTCCCGCCGCAAGGTGGTCGCAATCCAGGGCCTCGGCCTCGGGGCGGTCCGCAGTCTCTTGGGCGGCGGGCCGCAGGACGACTAGGCGGCCCCTCCCGGCCGGGGAGGGGTCTTGGGTTGCCAAGGGGTCCATTTCGCATGCACCTTGGGGCACGATGAGTTCAAAATCCACCAAGAAGTCCCTCCCCAAGCCCCCGCTGGGCCGCGTGAACTACAGCGCGCCGAACCTGACCCTGCATCCGCCCCGCAGCCCGCGGACGCGCCTGGGCGGTTTCGTGCACCTGGCTCGCATGATCGACAAGGCCCGCGCGGTGCTCGCCGGAACCAACGGCGAGTTCAGCTACGACTGCCCGATGGACAAGCGCTTCTTCGCCTTCACCGGGATCAAGGCCGCCGCGCTCCTCAAGCAGGTCAAGGCCGGCAAGGGCGACGGCGAGCTCCTGGCCTGGGTCATGGCGAACCTGCGGCCCCGGCGCACGGAGGCCGAGATCATCGCCTGGTCGACCTGGTACGAGAACCGCGCCCCCTCCGAGGTCGACGGCCGCGGGTTCTTCAACGCCGTCCACGCGAAGAACGGCCCGAAGCGCTCGGACATCGTGACCTGGTTCGACTGGCTCGAACTGGACGACTACGTGAGCTACGGCGGCAGGCCCTGAGGCCCGGCGCCGGCCCGGCTCATCCGGCTTTTCCGGATGAGCCCAAGAGCTCCTCGGTCAATTTCCAGCAGTAGTGCTGCATGCGCGGGAGGTGGAAGGGCCCCTTCCAGAGGTTGCCCTTCAACTGCGTCGAGATGCGCCCGTCGCGCTGCGCGTAGCCAAACCACTCCCCGTGCTGCGGGTCCGGAAAGACCCGGTGTGCCCAGTCGTGCACGAGGGCGTGCCACTGCGCGTACTTGGGGTTCTTCGTGAGCTGCCAGGCGAGCAGGGTCGCGATCACGGCCTCGTTGTGCGGCCACCAGAACTTCATCTCGGCCCAGTATTCCTGGACGGGGAGCCCCTTCAGGTCCGTGAAGTACAGCAACCCCCCGAACTCGCGGTCCCAGCCCCGCTCCCACATGCAGTCGAGGATCCCCAGGCCCAGCTTCATCATGCGGGCGTCGCCGCCGCGCATCTTCGCCTCGTGGAGAATGAACCAGGCGCACTCGATCGCGTGGCCGGGGTTCAGGGTCCGCCCGTCGAAGTGGTCGATCACCTCGCCGTTGGGGCCCACGGTCTCCATCATGACCTTTAGCTCCGGCTTGTAGAAGTCCTTCTCGACCGCCCGGATCGAGCGGTCGATCCACTCGGTGCAGGTTGCGCCACTTACCGTGATGTCCCCGAGGGCCGCGCGCACCTCCTGGCCCGTGGCGATCGCGATGAAGTGGGGCCCGGCGCCCTGCATCGGTCGGACGTCCGGGTCGACCTTGGCCGGCATCACTCCGGGAGTGAAGCTGTGGCGCAGGTAGGTTGCGAAGTAGCGGGAGGCCTCGTCGGCGGCCCGGGAATCGCCTGTCGCCTTCGCGTAGGCCGCGCTCGCGATCGCGGCAAAACACTCGCTGAAGACGTACCGGCGCATGCGCAGCGGCCGGCCCTCACGGGTGACGTTGAAGTAGAGCTTGCCCCCGGGGCCTTGGCAGTGGTCCCGGATGAAGTTAAGGCAGCTGCGGGAGGCCTCGAGCCACTCGGGCCGGCGCTCGACCGTGTTGTACAGGGTCGCGAAGGTCCACGCTGCCCGTCCTTGGATCCAGACGGCCTTGTCCGTGTCGATCACCGTCCCGTCCCGCCCCAGGGCGCTCAGGAGGCCCCCGTGCTGGTGGTCGAGTCCGTTCTTGAGCCAGAAGGGGATCGTGTCGGCCAGCAGGCCGTCGCGATAGGTGGTGCGAAGCAGGGTGAGGCGTTGCGGGGTCATGGTCGTTTGTGGAGGCGCCCGGGGCTCGCCGCGCGGGATCGCGCGCTTCCCGGACAGCCGTAAGTGCTAACGCGCCGGGCGGCCCGGATCGAGTGCGTTATTTTGCGGGACGGGCGGGGCCCGGGGACGGGTCCCCGAAGCCGAACCGGCGGAAGACATCCCGGGCCTCCGGCGAGGTCGCGAGGAACCGGAGGTAGCGGCGTGCGGCCGGATTCCCCGCCCCGCGGACCGTGAGGACCCCCCCTGCTCGATCGGGTCGAAAAGCCCCTGGGGAACCTCGATCCAGTGCCCGCGGTGTTCGAGCCGGGGGGACAGGACGATCGAAAGGGCCAAGAAGCCGGCCTCGGCGCTGCCCGTCTCAACGTACTGGGCTGCCTGGGCGATGTTTTCGCCGACGACAAGCCGGGATTTCACAGCTTGGGAAAGGCCGAGCCGCCCGAGGGCCTGCTCGGCAGCCTGCCCGTAGGGGGCGGTCGCCGGGTTGGCGATTGCGAGCTTGCGCAAGGCCGGGCTGCTGAGCGCCGCCTTCACCGAGGACAGGTCGATCGCGGGCGACGTGCTCCACAGGACCAGACGGCCGGTCGCCAACAGGACGAGGCTGGAGCCCGAGGCGCTCCCATCGGCAATCAGGCGGCGGGGGTAGTCCATGTCCGCGGAGATGAAGACGTCATAGGGCGCCCCGTTCTCGATCTGAACGACCAGGCTCCCGGAGCTGCCGACCTCGCTGGTTACGGCGACATGGGGATTGGCCTTGGCAAACGGGGCATTGAGAGCGTCCAGGACGTAGACTAGGCTCGCGGCGGCTGCAATGGAGACGGTCTCGGCCGCCCGGCATAGGGCAGGTGCAGCGAGAAAGGACAGGAGCAGCACCAGCCGGGCGATTCGTCGGCTCATGGAAAAATTAAGGGGGACTCAGGCCTCGCACTTGAGGACATACACAGCACCTTTCTCGGAGCCGATCGCCAGGAACTGGTCGCCCGGAGACCAGGACAGGCGCGCCGCGGCGCTGGGCATGCGCACCGTGGCCCGCAGCGGCTGCGCCCTCTCCGGGCTCCAGAGCATGACGGTCCCGTCGGAGGAGCCGGTGGCGAGCAGCCCGTGGGAGCCCTGGAACGAGACGGCGCACACCGGGGCGTCGTGCGGCAGCATCGCCGGCTCCCGGCCCTCGGGGCCCGCACCGGCGCAGTCCCACACGCACGCGTCGCGCCCCCCGCTGGTAGCAAGCCACCGGCTGGTCGGGTCGAACGACAGGTGACGCACCTTGCCCTCGTAGCCGCTCATGTGCAGCTCGATATCCTCGGCGGGGATCCACAGGTGGACGCTCGGATCCTGGTTTCCCGAGACGAGCCAGCGGCCGTCGGGGGACCAGGCAAGCGCGTGGATACCATTGGCATAGGGGAGGCTTTTTTGCAGGAGAAAATCGTCGGCGTCCCAGATCCGGATCCCCCCGAAATGCGCCTCGGCGATGGCGCCGCCCTTCGGGTCCCAGGCAAGGGCGGAAATCGTCTTTGCGGCCTCCGAGAAGGCGTGGCGGACTGACCCCTCGAGGTCCAGAAGGGTGAGTCTGCGCCCGCACGCGGCGGCCAGAAGCGGGGTCGGCCGGTTCTCCGCGGCAGGGCGCCAGGCCAGGTGCTCGACCCAGCCCCGGCCGAGTTCGGAGGTCTTCAGATGCTGTCCGGACCCGGCGTCCCAGAGTTTAACCGTGCCGTCCTGGCCCCCGGAGGCCAGAAGCGGCGGGGTCGGCGCAAACGCCAGGCAGTTCGCCCCGGCGGCGTGGCCCGGCAGCTCGTGACGAAGAGCCCCGTCCGATGCCGAGTACACCCGGAGGGTCCCCGCGGCCGAGGCCGCGGCGAGGAGCTCTCCGCCGGGCGACCAGCCGACGTCAATCGCGTAGTCGTCGAGCTGGGCTGCCCAGTGCTTGGTGAGGTTCATCAGGTGAACGGCGGGACGGCCCTTCGGATCCCGGCGTTCCTCTAAGCAAGGCACGTCCGGAAGCCGTCCGTCAACTGGGTTCGGTCGAGGTTCTTGCCGATGAAAACCAGCGTGTTCACCCGTTCGGCTCCGTCCCAGGGGCGGTCGAACTTGGCGTCGAAGAGCATGTGGACCCCCTGGAAGACCAGGCGCTTGTCGGTGCCCTTGACGCTCAAGACCCCCTTCATCCGGTAGATGTCGCCGCCGCGGGTTCGCAGCAGCTCGCTCACCCAGGAGTTGAGCCGGTTCCCGTCGAGGTCCCCGGGCTGGACGATCCCGACGGAGGTCACCTTGTCGTCGTGCTCGTGGGCGGGGTGAAAGTCGCGCTGCCAGGCGGGCTTCACCAGCTCGGCTCCGGCGTAGATGTGTAGCGGGGCCTCGCCCCTCTGCTCGAAGACCGCGTGCAGGCCGGCCGCCGCGGGCCTGAGGCGGAAGCGGCCGTTGCCCTCCTTCAGGACGAGCCGGTTGAGCGCCGGGCCGATCCTCAGGGGTTCGCTCTGTGAAACGCGCCCCTCCCAGTCGGAAAATGCCCCCACGGCCTGCTTGAGGGCCCTGCCAATCTCATCGGGCTCGGTGGACGCGACCGGCAGGACAACGACATCGAGTTCGTTCGGGTCGCCGCGATCGTGATGGTGGTGGTCGTGCCCGCATTCGCCGTGGTCGTGGCTGTGCCCCGGATCGTCGTCATCCCCGATCACCAGCTCGTGGTCCCCGGCGGGCAGGGGATAAACCCCCGCCCATTCGAAGGGGTATTCGGGCTCCATGAAGTCCGGGTCCAAATCTATCGCGCGGCCCAGGTTGAACCCACCGAGCCCCACCACGCGGTCCAGGGGCAGGTCGCAGGCCCGGGTGCGGTGGATCTTGGCCACGGCGTTGATCCGGCGCAGGCGGCTCTCGAGCCGGTCCAGCTCGGCCGGCTCCACCAGGTCGGTCTTGTTCAGCAAGATGACATCGGCGAAAGCCACCTGCTTGACGGACTCGTCCCCGGCCTCGAGGTGCCGGGTCACGTGGCGGGCGTCGACCACGGTGACGATCGCGTCCAGCCTGAAGGCCGAGCGCATCTCGTCGTCGGTGAAGAAGGTCTGGGCCACGGGGGCCGGGTTCGCCAGGCCGGTCGTCTCGATCAGAATCCCGTCGAGCCGCTCCTTGCGCTTGAGCAGCCGCCCGAGGATCCGGATCAGGTCGCCGCGGACCGAGCAGCAGATGCACCCGTTGTTCATCTCGAAGAGCTCCTCCTCTCCGGAGACGACCAGCTGGTTGTCCACCCCGACCTCCCCGAACTCGTTCTCGATCACGGCCAGCTTGCGGCCGTGCTGTTCGGTGAGGATGCGGTTGAGCAGCGTCGTCTTTCCGGCGCCGAGGTATCCGGTGAGGACGGTTACGGGAATGGGATCCATGAAAGGAAGGTCCAAGGAAAGCGGAAAGGCCCCGCGGGGCAAGTTGTCCCTGAGTCAGCGCAGGGCCTCGACGATCGTCCGCACGTTGTGCCGGAACATCCCGTCGTAGGTCGTTCCGTCGCCGTCGGCGGAGAGCCCGTCGGCGTAGAGCGCCCCTCCAAGCCGGGCTCCGGTCTCGCGGGTCACCGTCTCCAATAGGCCGGGGTTTACGGAGTTTTCGACAAAGATGGCCGGAATCCGGTCGCGGCGGACCCGGTCGATCAGGGCCGCCAGGTCCCGGCCGTTCGGCTCGGACTGGGGGCTGATGCCGGTGACTGGGTGCACGGTGAAGCCGTAGTCGCGGGCGAACCAGGCGAAGGCGTCGTGGGAGGTGACAAGCTGCCGCCGGCCCTCGGGCAGGGACGAGATCTCGATCCGGGCCCACTGGTCGAGGGCCTGGAGCCTGGCGACGCAAGCGTCGGCCCGTGCGGCGAAAGCTCCGGCCGAGCCGGGGCGCAGGGCGGACAGCTCGGATGCGACCTTGCGCACAACCCGGATTGTGGCCGGGATGCTATTCCACCAGTGCGGGTCGGGCTCCCTGCGGCCGTTGACCTCGAGGTAGGGGCCGAGCCCCTTGAGGACCGCACTGGCGTCGATCACGCGGGCCCGGGGCCCGGAATTGGCCGCGAGGCGCTCGAGGGAGGACTCCATGCCCAGGTCAGAGGCGAGCACCAGGTCGGCCCCGACCAGCCCGCGCAGGTCCGTCGGGGACGGCTCAAAGGTGTGCGGGTCGACGCCGGGGCGCACGATCTCGATTGCGGTCACCTCGGGGCCGCCGATCTGCGCCGCGATCTCGTTTAAGACCGGGAAAAAAGTCGCTACCCGGATTGGGGCCGGGCCGGCGGGCTCCGCGCGCAGCCTCGGACGCAAGGCCAGTCCGGAAAACAGGGCCAGGGCGGCAAGACCGGTGCGCAGCGGGTGGAGCATCGCCTCCCAGTCTAGCAGCGAGGTCAAGCCGGGCGACCGGACTGCGCAGGCTAGTCCTCGTCCGATGAGGTGTCGGCCCAGGCGGGAGGGGGGCCGCTTCTAAACTCGCTGTGGCGAATCTTTCCGGCGGCGAAGCCGCAGAGGCCGCTCAGAGTGAGCGAGGCGACCGCGCTTGCCACAGCCGCCGAGGCGAGGACGGGATAACGGCGGGGGGCCTTCCACAGGCAACCCAGGCCCGCCGCCGAAAGCAGCGCCGTCGCGGTGCAAGCCCACAGGGCGCGCTGGGCGAGGTTCTGGTGCCAGTTGAGCCACGCCCGGGCCGGCGCGCCGGACATCGAGTAGACCCGATCGTAGGCGGCGTGGCCGAAGTGGGCCACGGGCCAGGCCGAGGCGGCGGCGGCGAGGATGAGGGAGAGGGCCAGGGCCTGGGCGGGCCGGCTTCGCGCCGCGAGCGCCGCCAGGTAGGCGAATAGCCCCCCTGCCAGCCCGTAGATGGGCAGCGGGTTCAGCAGCACGTGGACGTACTCCGGCTGCCCGAGGGCCTTGCGGATCTCCAGCCAGAGGGCCACGGGGCTGCTAGGGGACGATCTCGGCGTTCTCGAGCAGGTTGATCCCGTCGCGGGTGACAACGTCGCCCTTGACCGTGATCGTCTTGGCGGCGTAGTCGGCCAATTCGGTGTTCATCGGCTTGTGGGCGCCGATCAACAGGAAGACCTTGCCATCCTCGGTCTTCAGGCCGACGGGAAGTCCGCTGCGGATGCACTTCTCGGCGCAGGCGGCGTGCTTGGCGCCGTGGGCGCCGTGGTCCAGGTAGCACGCCATGTCGAGGACCTCGCCCTTTACCGTCACCTCGGCCTTCTCGTCGTGTTTCATGTCGGCGGCATGGGTCCAGGCGGCGAGGGCGGTGACGGCGGCGGCAAACGTGAGCAGTTTCTTCATGGGATTATCTCCTACTGGGTTTAAGGGGATCTAATGGAGCGACGATAAGCCCGGTCGGGCCCAAATGCAAATCAGAGCCTGACCCGGCGGAGCCTCAGGGCGTTGGTGACGACGCAAAGGGAGCTCAGGCACATGGCCACCCCTGCTAACATCGGATCGAGGCGCAGGCCGAACCAAGGGTAAAGGGCTCCGGCGGCGATGGGGACCCCGATCCCGTTGTAGACGAGCGCCCAGAACAGGTTCTGGCGGATGTTGCGCAGGACCGCCCGGCTCAGGTGGACGGCCCGGACGATCCCCATCAGATCGCCGTTCAAAAGGACAAGCCCCGAACTGTGCATGGCGATGTCGGATCCGGTAGCCATCGCGATCCCGACCTCGGCCGCGGCCAGGGCCGGCGCGTCGTTGATCCCGTCGCCGGCGAAGACGACCCGCTCGCCCCGGCTTCTAAGATCCTTCACAATCCGCTGCTTTTCCGCAGGCGAGACGGAGGCGTGGACCTCGCTGATTCCGAGGGGGATAGCGACCGCGCGGGCCGCGGCGGGCCGGTCCCCGCTCGCCATGACCACGGCCAGTCCCAAGCGGCGCAATTCGGCGATCGCCTCCGGGCTCGTGGGCTTGACGGGATCGGTGAAGGCGATGAGGCCGGCGAGGACCCCGTCGACCGTGACCCTCGCAAGAGTCGCCTCCGCCGGGGCTCCGGCGTCATCGGTTTCTCCGGTCCGGTGAACCGCGACGGCGTGGCCCTCAATCCGCGCAGTCACACCCATCCCGGGCTCCGCCGAGAACTCTTCGGCCCTGGGGGGGACGATGCCCCGCCTCCGGGCGGTCTCGGCGATGGCTCGGGCCAGCGGGTGCTCGCTCGGCGCCTCAGCTGCGGCCGCCAGGGACAGAAGCCTTGTTTCGGTGAACCCGGCTCGGGGAAGGACTGCCGAGACCTCGGGCCGCCCCTCGGTCAGGGTCCCTGTCTTGTCGATCACCAGGACCGTCGCCCCGGCGAGCCGCTCGAGGGCGGCCGCGTTCTTGACCAGGACGCCGGCCCGGGCTCCCCGGCCGATTCCGGCCACCATGGAGACGGGGGTTGCTAGGCCAAGGGCGCAAGGGCAGGCGATGATGAGGACGGCGACCGCGTTCACGATCGCGTGGACGAGACGGGGCTCCGGACCGGCGAAGTACCAGCCGAGGAAGGAAAGGGCTGCGGCGGTGATCACGGCCGGGGCGAACCACGCCGAGACCCGGTCGGCCAGGCGCTGGATCGGGGCCTCGCTGTCCTTGGCCTGCTCGACCAGGCGGATGATCTGGGAGAGCAGGGTCTCGGCACCCACCCGCTCCGCCCGGAACACAAAGCTTCCGGTCGTGTTGAGGGTCCCCGCATTCACGGGGTCGCCGGCCTTCTTGCCCACGGGCACGGGCTCCCCGGTGAGCATCGACTCGTCGACGTCGCTTGCCCCCTCGGACAGGCGCCCGTCGACCGGGACCTTCTCCCCGGGCCGGACGCGCAGGAGGTCCCCGGGCCTGACTTCGGCTACGGGAACGTCCTGCTCGGTGCCGCCTTGGACGCGGTGGGCCTTCGGGGGGGCGAGGTCGAGGAGGGCGCGGATCGCGGCGTCGGTGCGGGCGTGGGCGCGCTGCTCGAGGATCTGGCCCAGCAGGACGATCGCGGTCGTCACGGAGGCTGCCTCGAAGTACAGCGGTAGCGCGCTGCCCGACACGAGCACAGCCGTGCTGTAGAGGTAGGCGGCCCCGGTGCCTGTGATGATCAGGCTCCACATGGTCAGGTCCAGGGCCCGCCAGGACTTCCACCACAGCTTGAGGAAGGGGGAGCCGCACCACAGGAAGACCGGGGTCGTGCATGCGAACTCGACCCAGCCGGCCCGCCGGCCCGCCATCGACAGGAGGAGGACGGGCAGGCTCAAGGCCACCGCGACGTAGAAGCGCGGGCGCAGCCGGCGCTCGTCCGGGAGCCCCATGTAGACCGCCTCGTCCGACCCGCCGCTCACGCCGGGGCCCCCCGCCCGTCCTTTTCAAGCCCGCGCTGGCGCCACAGCATGTAGATGGCCGGATAGACGAGCAGCTCCATCACTGTCGATGTGACTACGCCGCCCACCATGGGCAGGGCGATCCGCTTCATCACGTCGGCCCCGGCGCCCGTGCTCCACAGGATCGGCAGGAGCCCGGCGATGATCACGGCGGCCGTCATGGCCTTGGGCCGGACCCTGCGGACCGCGCCGTGGTAGATCGCGTCGCGAAGGTCGGAACGGGTCCTGAGTCTGCCGGAAGTGCTCCACTCATCGTAGGCCAAGTCAAGGTACAGGAGCATCACGACGCCGGTTTCGGCGTCAAGGCCCGCCAGGGCGATGATGCCCACCCAGACGGCCACGCTCAGGTTGTAGCCGGCCAGGTACAGCAACCAGAAGGCCCCCACCAGGGAGAACGGCACGGCGAGAAGCACGATCGCCGTCCTTATCCACGACTTGGTGTTCAGGTAGAGGATGAAAACGATGATCAGCAGGGTCAGGGGGATCACGATCCTCAGGCGCTGCTGAGCCCGCTGCATGTATTCGAACTGGCCGCTCCACACGACGCTGTATCCGGGCGGGACCGTGAGCTCCCCGCGGCGCAGGGCGTCCCCCACGGCCGCCTGGGCGGCCTTCACGTAGGAGCCCAGGTCGGTTCCCTGGACGTCGACATAGACCCAGGCGTTGGGCACGGCCCCCTCGCTTTTGACCCCCATCGGGGCCGCGACGACCCGGACGGCGGCCAGCTGCGAGAGCGGGATCTGGGCCATGGCCGGGGCGCCGCCCATGCCGGCCCCGCCGGTCCTCACGGGCACGGCGATGTCCCGGAGGGCCTCCAGGTTCTCGCGGTAGTCCCGGTCGTAGCGCAGGATCACCCCGTAGCGCTCGAGCCCCTCGACGGTGGTCGTCAGCGGCATCCCTCCCAGAGCGACCTGGAGGACGTCCTGGACGTCCCCGAGGGTCAGCCCGTAGCGGGCGATCGCATCCCGGTCGATGTCGAATTCGACGTAGTTTCCCCCCATGACGCGCTCGGCAAAGACGCTGCCGGTGCCGGGCACCCGCCGGACGATCGCCTCGATCCGGCTGGCGATGCGCTCCAGCTCGGCGAGGTTCGGGCCGGCCACCTTGATCCCGACCGGGGTCTTGATCCCGGTGGCGAGCATGTCGATGCGCGTCCGGATCGGCATGGTCCACGCGTTGGTCAGACCGGGGATCTGGACCGCGGAGTTGAGGGCCGAGACCAGCTCCGGAAGGGTCCGGGCCCGGTGGGCCACGACCCGTCCGGACGGATCGGCGATGTCCACGGCCGGCCAGTCCTCCTGCGGCTTGAGCGTGATAGTGGTCTCGATCATGTCCATCGGCGCCGGGTCGGTCGCGGTCTCAGCCCGGCCCATTTTTCCGAACACCTCGCGCACCTCGGGAAATGCCCGGATCATCTGGTCGGTCTGCTGGAGGACCTCACGGGCCTTCGTCGGGGAAATCCCCGGGAAGGTCGTCGGCATGTAGAGCAAGTCCCCCTCGTACAGGGGGGGCATGAACTCCGAGCCGAGGTTCTGGTACGGAAACGCGCGCCCGAGGCGGGTCGCCAGCGAGCGCAGGCCCCCCGCGGGGAGACGGTCGACCACCAGGCTGTTCCAGGGGAGGAACACCCACAGGATGGCGGCCGCTGCGGCCCCGATCACCAGCCAGCGCAGCCGGATCACTCCGTCGATCACATGGTGGTACATCCAGGCGAGGAGCCGGTTCACGGGGTTTTTGGCCTCGGCGGGGATCCGGCCGCGGATGAACAGGCCCATCAGGACCGGGGCTAGCGTGACCGACAGGAGCGCCGCAGCCGCCATGGAGTAGGTCTTCGTGAAGGCAAGCGGCTTGAACAGGCGGCCCTCCTGGGACTGGAGCGTGAAGACCGGCATGAACGACACCGTGATCACCAGCAGCGAGTAGAATAGCGTGGGGCCAACCTCGATCGAGGCGTCCCTGATGATGTCCCAGTGGGGTTTCTTCCCACGGTCGCGCTCGAGGTGCTTGTGGGCGTTCTCGATCATGATGATCGCCGCGTCCACCATGGCGCCGACGGCGATCGCGATCCCCCCCAGGGACATGATGTTCGAGCTCAGGCCCTGCCGGTACATGATCAGGAACGAGGCCAGGACCGCGATCGGCAGGATCACGATTGCAACCAGGGCGCTTCGGAAATGCAGCAGAAACAGCAGGCAGACGAGCGCGACGACGATACTCTCCTCGACCAGTTTTGCCGTCAGCGTGCTCACCGCCCGGTCGATCAGGGCCGTGCGGTCGTAGACGACCGTGTACCCCACGCCCTCCGGCAGGCTCCCCATGGCCTGGTCCAGGCGCGCCTTCACCGCCTCGATCACCTGGCGGGTGTCGACGCCGTAGCGGACGACGACGATACCTCCGACGGTCTCCCCGTCGCCGTTCAGTTCCGCGATCCCCCGGCGCATGTCGGGCCCGATCTGGACGTTCGCCACCTCGCCAAGCCGCACGGGGGTCCCCCCGGGGCCGCGCCCGACGGCGATCTTCTTTAAGTCCTCCACGCCCTGCACGTAGCCGCGCACCCGCAGGATGAACTCCTTTTCCCCCATCTCCAGCGAGCGGCCGCCCACCTCGCCGTTGCTGCGCTGCACGGCCATGGCGACCTTGCTTAAGGACAGGTTGTAGGCGTGGAGCCGGTGGGGATCGACCGTGATCTGGTACTGCTTCACGTAGCCGCCGACCGAGGCAACCTCCGCGACGCCGTCGACGCTTGCCAGCTGGTAGCGCAGGAACCAGTCCTGCATCGAGCGCAGCTCGGCCAGGTCGTGCCTGTTGGAGTTGAGCGTGTACATGAACGCCCAGCCGACCCCGGTGGCGTCGGGGCCCAGCCGCGGCGACACGCCCGCCGGAAGGCTCGACGAGAGGCCGCTCAGGTACTCCAGGACGCGGCTGCGGGCCCAGTACGGGTCGGTGCCGTCCTCGAAGATCACGTAGACGAAGGAATACCCGTAGAACGAATAGCCCCGCACGACCTTGGCCGAGGGCACGGACAGCATCTTCGTCGTCAGGGGGTAGGTGAGCTGGTCCTGGACGATCTGCGGGGCCTGGCCGGGCCACTCCGTATAGATGATAACCTGGGTGTCCGACAGGTCGGGGATCGCGTCGAGCGGGATGTGCCTGACGGCGTAGTAGCCGCCCAGACTCAGCGCCGCCGCGGCAGCGACGACCAGGAACCGGTTCTTGAGCGAAAAGTCGATCAGGCGCCTGAGCATGGTAGGGTAGGCCTAGCCCGCTTATTTCATAGCCGAAGTGGTTTTTCGGTTTTTTCCGGCAATGGGTACGGAAAAGACGGAGGTCCGGCCGGTTTTTCGTCCTTGGCGCGGCGCAGTCGCTTTGCCGACG
>CAIOZY010000019.1 GCA_903862935.1 uncultured Opitutaceae bacterium | reverse complement strand
GTCTCGGACTTGCGGGTCGGGATGGTGGTGTTGCGCTCGATGAGCGTGGTCATGATCGAACCCTTGGTCTCGACGCCCAGGGACAACGGGGTCACGTCGAGCAGCAGCACGTCGCGCACCTCGCCCTTGAGGACGCCGCCCTGGATGGCCGCGCCCACGGCGACCACCTCGTCGGGGTTCACGCCCTGGTGGGGCTGCTTGCCGCCCAGGCCCTTGGCGATCTCGACCACCTTGGGCATGCGGGTCATGCCGCCCACGAGGACCAACTCATCGATCTGCGCCGAGGTCAGCTCCGCGTCCTTGAGGCAGTTCTTGAAGGGCTGCAGGCAGCGCTCGAACAGGCTCTCGCAGATCTGCTCCATCTTGGCGCGGGTCAGCTGCACGTTGAGGTGCTTCGGTCCCGAGGCGTCCGCCGTGATGAAGGGCAGGTTGATGTCGACCGACTGGGTCGAGGACAGGGCGATCTTCGCCTTCTCGGCCTCTTCCTTGAGCCTCTGCAGGGCCATCGGGTCCTTGCGCAGGTCGATACCGTTGTCCTTCTTGAAAGTGTCGACCAGCCAGGTGATGATGGTCTCGTCCCAGTTGTCGCCGCCGAGATGGGTGTCGCCGTTGGTGGCCTTGACCTCGAAGACGCCGTCGCCGATCTCCAGGACCGACACGTCGAAGGTGCCGCCACCCAGATCGAATACGGAGATCTTCTCGTCCTTTTTCTTGTCGAGCCCGTAGGCGAGCGAGGCCGCCGTCGGCTCGTTGATGATCCTCAAGACCTCGAGGCCGGCGATCTTGCCGGCGTCCTTGGTCGCCTGGCGCTGGGAGTCGTTGAAATAGGCGGGAACCGTGATGACGGCCTGGGTGATCTTTTCGCCCAGGTACGTCTCCGCGTCGGCCTTCATCTTGCCCAGGAGGAATGCGGAGATCTGCTGCGGGGCGTACTGCTCGAGTTTGTCGCCGACTTGGACCTCGATGTAGGCGTCGCCTCCCTTGCCCTCGACGACCTTGAAGGGCATGTTCTTCGCCTCGACCTGAACCTCGGTGAACTTCCGGCCGATGAAGCGCTTCGCGGAGAAGACGGTGTTGCGGGGGTTGGTAACCGCCTGGCGCTTTGCAGCCTGGCCGACCAGCCTCTCGCCACCCTTCGTGAAGGCGACGACCGACGGGGTAGTGCGCCCGCCCTCGGCATTCGGGATGACCACGGGTTCTCCGCCTTCCATGACGGCCATGCAGGAATTCGTGGTACCCAAATCGATTCCAAGAATACGGCTCATGCGCGCTAGAGAGCAGCGCGCGTGCCCATTTCTTCAGAAATATATTAAGCAATGATAATCAGATTGTTAAAAATTCGTTTGCAGAAGCGACACAGGCCGGCTCAGCCCGGAAAAGGTCAGGATGTCACACTTGGCCCCGGACTGTGACGGGCCTGTGGCACACGCAGCCGGCCCAAAATGCGAGCGCGACAAACGCTCCGGTACCCCTTATCCCGGTGTTCGTAGACCCATCATGCCCAACCCACACTTCCACGCCTGCGTCCTTGCCGGAGGCAGCGGCGAGCGCTTCTGGCCGCTGAGCCGGGTTCGCACGCCCAAGCACCTGCTCAAGCTCTTCTCGGGCCGGACCCTGCTCGAGGACACCGTGCTGAGGCTGGAGGGGGTCGTCCCGCGGGAGAATATCCTGGTGTTGACCAACTCAAGCCAGCTCGAGAGGGCGCGGGCGGCGCTGCCGTTTATACCCGCCTCCCAGATCGTTGCCGAGCCCGAGCGCCGCGACACCGCCCCGGCGGCCGCCCTCGCCACGGCGCTCGTGCGCTCGCGCGACCCCGAGGGCGTCGTTGCTCTCCTGCCGGCCGATCACTTCATCCGGGACCAGGCGACCTTCGCCCGGCAGTTGACCGCGGCCTTCGGCCGGGCCCAGGGCGGAAACGAACTGCTCACCTTCGCGATCCGGCCGTCGTTCCCGGCGACCGGCTTCGGCTACCTGGAACTCGGCGAGGAGCTGGCCCCCGCCGGGGGGGCGGGGCCGTTCCGCCGTGTCGTGCGGTTTGTGGAAAAGCCCAACGCGGAGACGGCGCGGGGCTACCTCGCCAGCGGCCGCTACGCTTGGAACGGCGGGATCTTCGTGTGGCATGTGCAGACGTTCCTGGCGGAGGCCGCACGCAGCGCGCCCGAGCTTGAGGCCTTCATCCAGGATTTTCCCAAGGCCGACCCCGCCGCTTTCCTTGCCCGGCGCTTTGCCATGCTGCCCCGGATCTCGGTGGATTACGCGATCATGGAGAAGGCGACCGCGGTCGCGACGGTCGTGGCGGAGTTCGACTGGGACGACGTGGGGGCCTGGAACGCGCTGAGGGCCCACCTCAAGTCAGATCCGGCGGGCAACGCGGTGCGCGGGTCGGTCGTCTCCACGGACTCTTCAGGCAACATCGCGGTTAGCACCGGGCGCACGATCGCCCTGTGCGGGGTCAAGGACCTGGTGGTCGTGGAGACGGCCGATGCGGTGCTGGTCTGCCACCGCGACGCCGTTCAGGACCTGAAGAAGCTCCAGCCCCTGCTCCCCGAGGAGCTGCGTTGACTATGCCGGTGACGCTCGACTGCCGGGGGCGGGCGCTCGTCCTGGGAAAGCGCACGCTGCTTGTCGGGATCGTGAACGCGACCCCCGACTCCTTTTCCGACGGCGGACGCTGGGCCGGACCCGAGGGGGCCGCCGAGCACGGCCGGCGCCTCGAGGCCGAGGGGGCCGCGGTCGTCGACCTGGGGGGCCAGTCCACGAGGCCGGGCCACGCGGAGGTCGAGCCCAAGGAGGAGATCGCCCGCGTCGTGCCGGTTCTGGAGAGGCTGGTGCCGTCCCTCTCTGTCCCGGTGTCGATCGACACCTACAAGCCCGCCGTCGCCCGGGCTGCGCTTCGGGCTGGGGCGCACCTAGTCAACGACGAGCACGGGTTCCAGGGCGATCCGGAGATGGCGCGGCTGGTCGCCGAGTTCGGGTGCCCGGCGATCCTCATGCACTGGGACCGCGGGTTCCCCCAGGGAAAGGGCGACCCGGTGGGCCGGGTCAAGCGCTTCCTGGAGAGGTCCCTGGAGATCGCCCGGCAGAGCGGGATCGACGAGGGCCGGGTGGTCCTCGACCCGGGGATCGGGTTTTTCAAGACGCCCCAGGAAAACCTCGAGATCCTGCGGAGGATGGGGGAACTCAAGTCTCTCGGCCGGCCGCTGCTCGTCGGGGTGTCCCGCAAGTCGGTTATCGGTTACGTCCTGGGCGGGGGCCCCGCCGAGCGCCTCGAGGGGACCCTTGCGACGACGGTCCTCGCGGCGGTCCAGGGGGTGGAGCTTGTACGGGTCCACGACGTCCTCGCCAACGCGCGGGCCCTCAAGATGGCCGAGGCCGTCCTCGGGCTTTAAAGGCTTTGCCATGGGTGCCCTGGGTGTGTTGGGTGGAGGCCGCATGACCGGCCGAATCCACCTCAGGAGCATGGCGTTCTACGGCTACCACGGGCATCACCCTGGCGAATGCGAGCACGGGCAGCGGTTTCTCGTCGACCTGGCCCTCACCGTGGACCTTTCGAAGGCCGCCGGCAGCGACCGGTTGTCGGACACGGTCGACTACGCGGCTGTCTATGAGACCTGCCGCCGGATCGTGGAGAACGACCGGGTGTGCCTGCTGGAGACGTTGTGCGACCGGATCATGACGTCTGTCCTGCGGGAGTTCCGCCGCGTCCGCCGGGTTGAACTCACCGTTCGGAAGCCCTCGGCGCCGATCCCCGGTGTTCTCGATTATGTCGCCGTCGAAACCAGCCGGGACCGTTCGGCCCGCTCTGCTCGCCCTCGGAAGTAACCTGGGCGACCGGGCCGAGCTGCTTTCGCGCGCCCTCGACCGCCTGGACGAGGACCCCGACACGCGCGTTGAGGCGGTCTCCTGCCTGTACGAGACAGAGCCCGTGGGCTTGCCGGCCGGCTCCCCCGCGTTCCTGAACGCGGCGGCCCGGATTCGGACCGGGCTGGATCCGCTTGCCCTCCTGGACCTATGCCTGCGGGTCGAAGCGGAGCTGGGGCGCGTGCGATCCGGCCACTGGGAGTCGCGCACGGTCGACCTGGATATCGCCCTCTATGGCGACCTGCGCCTGTCCGAGGGGCGGCTCGTCCTGCCGCATCCGCGCCTGCGCGAGAGGCCCTTCGTCCTGATCCCGGCGGCCGAGGTCGCGCCGGACTGGATCCTCGACGGGCAGACCCTGGCGGCGTGGGCGGGCCGGGCGACAGCCCCGGGAGTCCGGCGCGTCGAGGGGCCCGGCTGGTGGTGCCCCCCGGCAGCCGGCTGAGCAGGGAAGATCTTCACCATGGCGCTCTTCATCGGAATCGACTCCGGAACCCAGGGAACGAAGGCGGTCGTCATCGACCCCGGCAGGGGTCGTGTGCTCTTCCGCGCCCGAGCCCCGCACCGGATGATCGCGGGCCTGCCGCCGGGCCATGCCGAGCAGCACCCCCGCGAATGGATCGCCGCCCTCGACTCGGTCCTCAAGGCGGTTGCAGCCGGGATCGACCGGGCCCGCGTCCGGGCAATCGGCGTGTCGGGCCAGCAGCACGGGCTTGTCGCCTTGGACGGGAAGGGCGGAGTGATCCGACCTGCGAAACTGTGGTGCGACACGAGCACGGCGCCGGAATGCTCGATCCTCACGGGCGCCCTCGGGGGCCGGGCGGCCGTCATCAGCAAGCTCGGCCTGCCGTTTCTGACCGGCTACACGGCCCCGAAGATTCTGTGGATGAAGCGGCACGAGCCGGGGAATTTCCGCAGGATGAGGAAGGTCCTCCTGCCGCACGATTACCTCAACGTCCACCTGACGGGCGAGGCCTCGATGGAGTTCGGGGACGCCTCGGGCACGGCGCTGATGGATGTCCGCAAACGGGTGTGGTCGGGCCCGGCGATCGATGCGATCGACCCGGACCTGAGGGGGTGGCTTCCGCCCCTGTCCGCCTCGGACAGGCCCGCGGGCATCCTGCGGGCATCCCTGGCGAAACGGTACGGCTTCCCGGCCGGGGTCCTCGTAAGCGCGGGGGGAGGCGACAACATGATGGGGGCCATCGGGACGGGCAACGTGGAGCCCGGGATCGTCACGGCGAGCTTCGGGACGAGCGGGACGATTTACGCGTACAGCGCCCGGCCGGTGGTCGATCCGAGGGGCGAGATCGCCCCGTTCTGCTCGTCGACAGGGGGCTGGCTGCCGCTGCTGTGCACGATGAACGTGACGGCAGTCACGGAGAGGGTGCGGACGCTCTTCGGGCTCGACCACGGGGGGCTGGACGCGGCGGCCCGGTCGGCTCAGCCCGGCTCCGCTGGCCTGCTGCTTGTGCCGTACTTTGCGGGCGAGCGCACCCCCGACGTGCCCGACGGCTGCGGCGTCCTGTTCGGCCTGGACGAGCGCTCGCTGTGCAAGGAGGCGCTGGCCCGCGCGGCGATGGAGGGTGTGACCCTCGGGATGAACTACGGGCTCCGCCGGCTCGCGCAGCTTGGCGTCAGGGCCCGCGAGATCCGGATGACCGGGGGCGGCTCCCGCTCGCCGGTCTGGCGTCAGATCTCAGCCGACGTTTTCGGGGTGCCGGTGGTCGGGATGCGGGAGGAGGAGGGGGCGGCTCTCGGCGCAGCGATCCAGGCCTGCTGGTGCGCAGCCCGCTCGGGAGGGGAACCCAGGGCTGACTTGGCGGACCTCACGCGGCGCCTGGTCTCGATCGACGAGCGCACGCGGTGCAGGCCCAACCGGGCCCACGCCGGGCGGTACCGGGATCTCCAGGCCCTCCAGGACCGGTTGAGCGCCGAACTTCGGGGTCTTTTTTCTACCCGTCGCCGGCTCTTAGCCGGCTGGACCGGCCGCCGCCGGGGGTCCTGAGCGCTACTTCACCGCCGCGGGCGGCTTCGTGAAATCCATCTTGGCCGCCAGGTCCACCAGGCGCTGCCGGAGCAGAATGTCCTCCTCGTCGGCCGTCTTGTGGTAAGCGCTTCCCTCGGTGACCCGCTCCACCAGCTCTATGCTGATGACGAAGATGAACCCGTTTTTGACGAAGAGCATGTTGCCGCGCTTGGCCACCGGGGGCGCCTGGTTCTCCGCCACCACGGGGATCCGGTCCGCGAACATCGAGCCGCCGGGGATCATCACGTAGGCGACGAAAGCCCCGTCGCACACCGTCGGCAGGAACCGGGCGTTGGTCTCCAGCTGCACGTCCTTGTAGGCCTGGGCGAAGTCCCGGAGCACGTACTGCTCGAAAAATCCCTTGAGGTAGTCGCGGATCCCGGAGGTTTCCAGCAGCCACCGCTGGGTGGCGTCCTGGCGGAACGCCCCGATCGTCACATAGGTGCTGAAGTTGTCCCGGAAGGTGACGACGTTGGCGGTGTCCGAGATGGCGCCGCCCAGTTCGGGCGTGACCGGGACCTCGACCTTGAAGGCGCCCGTGGGGGACACGTAGGAGGTCCCATCAAGATGGCCCAGGAGCGCGGGCTGGGCCCCGGCCCGCGCTGCGAGAAGGGATAAGCAGAGGAACAGGGAGGCGTATCGGAACATGGGTTGAAAAACGAAACGACCCGGTCAAGCCAAGCGATCCCGGCCGCCCCTTGCAAGCGCCGTGTCAGGGCACAAGGCGCATCCACAGGGCCACCGGAATCGCTTCGGGTCTCACCATCGGTGAGAGTCCCGCGGCCCGCAGTTGTTCCAGCCAGTCCGCGCCCCCCCCGGGCAGCCGGGCCCTGGCCATCGGGCCGATCTGCTTGCGCCTCTGCTGGAAGAAGGCCCGGATCGCCGCCTTGGCCTCGGCGGGGAACACGGCCGGGGAGGGCCTGAGGACAAGCTCCAGCAGGTGGGACTCCACGTCGGGGCGCGGCTGGAAGCACTCGGCGGCCACCCGGTGCCCCCGGCCCGCCTCGTAGGCCGCCTGGAGGAAGACCGATATCGCGCCGAATGACTTCCCGCCCGGGGGGGCGGTGTAGCGCTGGGCGGCCTCCCGCTGGAGCATGAGCACCATCCGGTCGGGGAGAGGGCCGGACAGGACCGCGTCGAGCCAGGGAGTGGCGATCGCGTAGGGGAGGTTGGCCACGATCTTAAAGGGCTCCCCACCGGGGAAGCCCGCAAGCGGGGTGTCGACGGCGTCCCCCAGGACGAGCCTGAGCCTGCCGCCCGAGCGCGGCTCGAGCGACCGGGCGAGGTGGGCGTGCAGCGCAGGGTCCTGCTCGATTGCCCAAACCCGCGCCCCGGACTCGAGCAGCGCTTCGGTCAAAGTCCCCAGTCCGGGTCCCACCTCGACCACGGCCTCGCCGGGCCGGATCTGGGCCAAGTCGACCGACTTGCGGACTATGTTTCCGTCCACGAGGAAGTTCTGGCCCAGGCTCCGCCTCGGGGAAATCCCCAGTTCGGAGAGCAGCTGCCGGGTCTGTGTCGGGGAAAGGGGCATCCTCAAAGCGGGGCCCGAAACGCGGTGATCAGGGCGGCCGGGTCGTCCGACCTCATGAGCGCCTCCCCGACCAGGACCGCCCGGGCCCCGGCGTCGCGCACGCGGCGGGCGTCAGCCCCGGAGGCGATCCCGCTTTCACTCACGGCGAGCGCCTCCTTCGGAAACCGCGGGATCAGCCGCTCGGAGATCCCAAGGTCGGTGCGGAACAGCGCCAGGTCGCGGTTGTTGACCCCGATCATCCGCGCCCCGTGGCGGACCGCCCGCTCGACCTCGGGCTCGTCGTGCACCTCGAACAAAGCCTCGAGCCCCGCGGCCCTCACCGCCCCGTGCACAAGCTCGATCTCGGGGTCGCTCAGGGCCCGGACGATGATCAGGACCGCGCTTGCGCCGGCCTGGCGTGCCTCGAGGACCTGGAGCGGGTGGACGAAGAAGTCCTTGCGCAGCCGCGGCAGGGGCGAGCCGGCCGCCACCGCTCGCAGGTCATCTAGGCTCCCCCCGAAGTACCTCTCGTCGGTGAGGACCGACAGGGCGTCCGCGCCGGCCTTCCCGTAGGCCGCGGCCTGGGCGGGCGCGCTGGCCCCGGGGCGGATGTCGCCCGCCGACGGGGAGCGGCGCTTTATCTCGGCGATCACCGCCAGGAGCCCGTCCGCGCGGCGCAGGGACCGCTCGAAGGGGGGCGGCCGGGGAAGGGCGGAGTCGGCCCGCGACAGCTCGGACTCGGAAACCGGGCGCACCCGGGGCGCCAGCTGGGAGCGCTTCCAGGCCATGATCTCGGAGAGCTTGTCGGGCATACTCCCGCCATCGCCGCAAAAAGCGCGCCCCGGGGCAAGGATCAATCCGGTCTTGGGTTGCGAGTTCCCCGCAGGAGGCCCCATAGTGGGCCGATGAGCGCGATCGACGAACTCCGGCAAACGATGGCCCGGCTCCGCGGCGAGGACGGCTGCCCCTGGGACCAAGAGCAGACCCACCAAAGCCTGGCCCGGTGCCTGGTCGACGAGTGCAGCGAGCTGCTGGAGACGATAGACCGCGGGGACCTGCCGCACATGCGCGAGGAGCTGGGCGACGTCCTGATCCAGATCGTCTTCCACGCGCGCCTGGCGGAGGAGGCCGGCGCCTTCGACTTCGACGACGTCGCCCGCGAGATCAACGAGAAGCTGATCCGCCGCCACCCGCACGTCTTTGGGAGCGGTAGGCTCGAGACCTCCGAGCAGGTCGTGATGCAGTGGGACCAGATCAAGGCGACCGAGAAGAAGCGGGGTCCGGCGGCGCCCGGCGCGCGCCTCTTCAAGGCCCTTCCGCCCCGGCTTCCGGCCCTCCTGTTTGCCGAAGCGGTCTGGAAGCAAGTCGACAAGGGAGGCCTGCCGACCGGAGAGGCCGTGGACCGGCGGAGGGTCGCCTCGATCGCCGAGGGGCTGACCGAGCCCGGGCTCGGAAAGGCCCTGTTCGAACTCGCCGCAGCCGCCCGGGCCAAGGGCCTGGACCCCGAGCAGGCGCTGCGGCGCGAGTGCGACCGGGTAATGGGGGCCGCGGAGAGCCATGCCGGCGCAAAACCCAGCTGAAGCCGTCCCGCCCGCGGTTCTGGCGCAGTGGTGGACCCCGTTTGAGAGGCACCTGGCTCTGGAGAGGCGGTGCTCTCCGTACACCGTTCGCAACTACCGGCAGGCCTTCTCCGACCTGTGGCGGTGGATGGCGGGCAACCCGGGCGGCCCGGGGAACCTGGCCCGCCTGGAAACCCGCGACCTGCGCGACTTCGCGATCGAGGCCCAGCGCCGCTACGACCGCAGGACCCTCCACAACCGGGTCTCGGGCCTGAGGACCTTCTACCGGTACTGGGAGCGCACGGGCCGGGTCCCGCGCAACCCCCTCTCCGGCCTCCTGCTGCCCAAGCTCGAGCGGCGCCTGCCGCAGTTTCTGACGGAGGAGCAGGTCCGCCAGCTCTTGTCCGGGCCCCAGAGGCTTCATGCCGAGGGCAACTCGGATGCCTTCACGGCCTGGCGAGACCGCCTCGCCCTGGAGCTGCTGTACGGCGGGGGGCTCCGGGTCAGCGAGCTCGTGGGGCTCAACTACGGGGCGATCGACCGGGCGAGCGGAGTGGCGCGTGTCAGGGGAAAGGGAAACAAGGAGCGGCTGTGCCCGCTCGGCCGGGTAGCCCTCGAGGTCCTCGAACGCTTCCGGGAGGGTTTTGCGAAGGCGGCCGGTCCCTCCGACCCCGTGCTTGTCTCGGCATCTGGGCGGAGACTGACCGTCAGGGCCGTGCAGCTTCTCGTGAAACGGTATCTGCGCCTGGCCCAGCTCCCCGAGGAGTTCTCGCCCCACAAGCTCAGGCACGCCTACGCGACCCACCTGCTCAACGCGGGCGCCGATTTGCGGATCGTCCAGGAACTGCTCGGACACGCCCAGCTCGCCACGACCCAGGTCTACACCCACGTGAGCGCGGCGCGCCTGAAGTCGGTCTACGACCGGGCGCACCCGAGGGCCTGAAAAGGGGTGCCTTTTAGCCTGGGGTGTTAACCCCGGAGAGGCGTTTGCGGCTTGCCGCGCCGGCGGCGCGGAGCTTTGTAAGTGCCCCCTATGACCCCGGCCCCCACCCGCCGCAGCGTCGTCCTGATCGAAGACCACACTGCGATCCGCGACCTGCTTAAGGCCTCGATCGAGGCCTTTCCCGGCTACCGCGTAGTGGGCCAGGCCGGGGACGTCGCCGACGCGCGCGAACTGTGCCGAGCGAAGCAGCCTGCCCTGGTCGTCCTCGATCTGGGCCTGCCGTCCGGCCCGGGGCTCTCGCTCCTTGCGGAGTTGCCGTCGCTTGCCCCGCGCTCGCGGGTGGTCGTCTTCTCAGCGAACCTGAGGCCCGGGGCGGTCCGCTCGGCGCTTCTGGCCGGGGCCTACGGGCTGGTGGAGAAGACCGCCGAGCTGGGGGAACTCCACCAGGCCCTCGGTGCGGCGGCGAGGGGGCAGGTCTATCTCAGCCACTTTGCGAGCGAGGCCATCCGCCGGATGGTCGGGGGGCGTTCGGGCGGCCGCCGGGGGGTGATCCGGCTCACCCCGCGCGAAAAGTCGGTCCTGCGCGGGATCGCGCTCGGCCGGGGCGCCAAGGAGATCGCCCTGGAACTGGGGATCAGCCGGCACACGGTCGCCGGGTGCCGGGCCCGGATCTCAAGAAAGTCCGGCGTTGCGGGGGCGGCCAGGCTCGCCCGCTATGCCGTGCAGCTGGGAATCGTCCCCGATTCGGTCGAGGGAGCCGCCGAGGTGGCCTGAGGCAAAGCTCCGGCGGTCACAGGCCCGCGATCGCCTGTGTGAACACCTCGCACGCCCGGTCGATCGCCGGTCCCTCGTGGGCGGTGCTCAGGAAGGCGGTCTCGTAGGCGCTGGGCGCCAGGTAGACACCCCGATCCAGGCAGGAGTGGAAGAACCGGCCGTAGAGTTTCGCGTCGGAGGCCATAGCGGAGTCCAGGTCGCGCACCGGCTTGCCGGAGAAGAATACCGAGAACATGGATCCGACCTGGGGCACCTGCACGGGCAGGCCCTTGGCCGCCGCCGCCGCCCGCACCGCGTCCCGGATCCGGGCCCCCAGCTGGTCGAGCCGGGCGTAGGGGTTCAATTCCTCGAGGAGCCTCAGGGAGGCGATCCCCGCCGCCATCGCCAGGGGGTTCCCGCTCAGGGTGCCCGCCTGGTACACCGGACCCAGGGGTGCCACCTTGTCCATGATCCCGGCCCGGCCGCCGAACGCGCCAACGGGGAGGCCCCCGCCGATGATCTTGCCCAGGGTCGTCAGGTCCGGCCGAATTCCCTCCAATTCCTGGACCCCGCCCCGGGCCAGGCGGAATCCCGTCATGACCTCGTCGAAGATCAGGACCGCGCCGTTCCGGGTGCACAGCTCCCGCAGGCTCTTGAGGTAGCCGGGCAGGGCCGGGATGAAGCCGGTGTTGCCGATGTAGGGCTCGACGATCAAGCCGGCGACCTGCCCGGGGTTCGCGGCGAAGGCCGCCTCCATCGCCGCGGTGTCGTTAAACGGCACGACGACCGTTTCCCGGGCGAAACTCTCCGGGATGCCCGCGCTGTCGGGGTGCCCGTGGGTGAGGGCCCCCGACCCCGCCTTGATCAGCAGCGAGTCCGAGTGCCCGTGGTAGCAGCCGGCGCACTTGATGATTTTCGGGCGTCCGGTGAAGCCCCGGGCCAGCCGGACGGCCGACATCGTGGCCTCGGTCCCGCTGTTGCACAGGCGCACCTTCTCAATCGAGGGGAAAAACTGCGTGATCAGCTCGGCCATCTCTACCTCGTAGGGGTTGGGCGTTCCGAAGCTTGTCCCGTTCTCCAGCGCCTTGCCTATCGCCTCGCGGATCCGCGGGTGGTTGTGGCCGTGGATCGCCGGGCCCCAGGTGCAGACAAAGTCGATCAGCTCCCGCCCCTCCGCGGTCACGAGCATGGCGCCGTGGGCGGAGACGACGAAAAACGGCGTCCCTCCCACGGAGCGGAACGCCCTCACCGGGGAATTGACGCCGCCGGGCATCAGCTTGAGGGCCCGGGCGAAGAGGTTTTCAGAGGGGTTCATCAGCTGGTGTAGCGCTGCACGATCGGGATCCTGCGGCCGACCCCGAAGGCCAGCGGGGTGATCTTCAGGCCGGGGGCCGCCTGCTTGCGCTTGTACTCGTTGCGGTCGACTTTGAGCACGACGTCCCGCACGGTCGCCTCGGCAAAGCCCTGGCCCACAAGGTCGCGGGTGGACAGGCCCTCCTCGACGTAGCCTTTGAGGATCGCGTCCAGCACGTCGTAGGGCGGCAGGCTGTCCTGGTCGGTCTGGTTGGGCCGCAATTCAGCGCTCGGAGGCTTGTCGATGCTCGATTGCGGGATCGGTGGAACCCGTCCGGCCCGGCGCGCGTCGGCGTTGATCCAGTTCGCCAGGGCGTAGACCTGTGTCTTGAAGACGTCGGAAATCACCCCGAGCCCGCCGCACATGTCGCCATAGAGGGTGCAGTAGCCGACCGCCATCTCGCTCTTGTTGCCAGTCGTCAGCAGCAGAGCCCCGAACTTGTTCGACAGCGCCATCATGACGACCCCGCGGACCCGGGCCTGGATGTTCTCCTCGGTGACGTCCCGGGGCCGGCCCGCAAAGACCGGGGCCAGGGCCGCCTCGCATGCGGCGACCGCCTCGGCGATCCCGATCGTCTCGAAGCGCACCCCCAGGCTGTTCGCCAGCGCCAGGGCGTCCGCCTTGGAGTGGGGGGACGAGATCGCGGAAGGTAGGGACACGGCGACGATATTCTCCGGGCCCAGCGCCTGGGCCGCGATCACCCCGACGACCGCCGAGTCGATGCCCCCGGACAGGGCGACGAGCCCGCGGGTGAACCCGCTTTTGTGGGCGTAGTCGCGAAGGCCCAGGGTGAGGGCGGCGAAGATGTCGGCCATGTCGGCCTGCTCGAAGGACGGGGCCAGGGCGGGGCCCGGGGCCGCCGGCGAGGAAAGGTCCACGACCCGCAGCTCCTCGGCGAAGGCCTCGCACCCGGCGATGACGCGGCCGGCCGGGTCGCTCACGAGCGAGCGGCCGTCGAAGATCAGCTCGTCGTTGCCTCCGACCGCGTTCACGTAGGCGACCGGGCAGCGCAGCCCCAGGGCAGCGTCGGTCACCAGCGCCTGGCGCAGCCCCGCCTTGTCGTTGTGCCAGGGGCTCGCCGACAGGTTCACCATCAGGTCGCACTTCTGGGCGGCCAATTGCTTGAGCGGGCCCGGCCCGTGGTAGAGCTTGCGGGTGCTCACCATCGGGTGGTTCCAGATGTCCTCGCAGATCGTCACCCCGATGCGGCGGCCCGCAAACGGGATCACCGTGGCCTGGGCGGCCGGCTCGAAGTACCGGTCCTCGTCGAAGACGTCATAGGTTGGCAGCAGGCTCTTTCGGGCGACGACCGACACCCGGCCCCGGTGGCAGAAGGCCGCGGCGTTGTGGAAGGGCCTCCCGCTGCCGCTCGCGTTGGTTTCGACCGTGCCGACGATCGCGGGAACCTCTCCGATCGAGCCGGCGATCTCGCCTAGGGAGGCCTCGACGTCCGGGACAAACCGTCGCTTGAAGAGCAGGTCGCGGGGAGGGTAGCCGCAGACGATCAACTCGGGGAAGATAACCAGCTGGGCCCCCCGCTGGACGAGCGTTGCGTACGCCTCGAGGATCCTGCGGCGGTTGCCGGGCAGGTCGCCGACGGTTGAGTTGATCTGGGCAAGGCCAAGGCGCATAGCGGAGGGCAAAGGGTGAACTGTGCGCGGTTTTTGCCCGGTGACAAACCGCAAGTGGCGGCCTTGCCGGGCTTGCAACGCCGGCCGGAAGTGGGGTTATTTGACCCCGATGCCCGCCGACCCCCGCCTGATCCTCGCCTCGGCCTCGCCCCGGCGCCGGGAGCTGCTCGCCCGCCTGGGTTACCCCTTCGAGGTGGTTGTGGCCGGGGTGACCGAGTTCGAGGATTCCGACGCGGACCCCAGGCACATGGTGGCCCACAACGCAGCCCTGAAGGCCGAGTGGGTGTCCGCCCGCCACCCCGACGCCTTGGTCCTGGGGGCGGACACGACGGTTTTCATCGACAACCTTGTGCTCAACAAGCCCAGGGACCTCGCCGAGGCGCATGGGATGCTGATGCGTCTGTCGGGCCGCACCCACACCGTGTTCACCGGCCTCTCCGTTCGCCGGGCCGACACGGGCTTGCGGCGCGACGGGGGAGAATCGAGTGAGGTGACATTCAAGTCATTGGACCAGGCTGGGATAGAGAATTATTTGTCCAAGGTCGAGACCCTGGACAAAGCGGGCGGATACTCAGTCCAGGACCAGACCGACCTGATCATCGCCGGCTACCGCGGGTCCTTCACCAACATTATGGGGCTGCCGCTTGAAGCGACGAAACAAATTTTGACCGATTGCGGTCTGTCCCTCTAGCCTCCTGCGTCTTGCCGGGGTCACGATGAGCGAAATTTCCGCACCTCAACCGTCCGCCAAGCCCCGGCAACGCCGCCGGGGCTTCCCGTGGCTGTCGGAGAAGCCCGAGGTCCGCTCGATCCAGATCGGGGTGGCCGGAACGCTGCTGATCCACCTGCTGCTTCTATTGGTGGTCCCGCACCTGCTCAAGGTTGAGCCCGTGCGCTCGGTGCCGCGGCCCCACCTAAGCCCCCACCAGCTGGACATCGAGATGGACCCGTCGATGTTCATGCCGAAGGCCCCGAAGGCGCCGAAAGTCCCGGACCGGTTCGTGGAGGCCAACCCCAACGCCCCGGAGAACATCCCCGACAAGACCCACAATTTCAGCGACCGAAACCAGCAGGTCGCCCAGGAGAAGCCCACCCCGAACGGCAAAAGCGACATGCCCGCCCTCACGGGCCGAAAGGACATCGAGTCCAACCAGATCGTCACCGGGCAGTTGAGCCCGCCGCAGCAGGACCTGCCGACGCCCCCCCCGATGCCGCCGTCGCCCCAGGTCGCCTCGGTCGTGACGCCGCGCCGGCAGCAGGATCCGCTCCCGGGTTTTGAAAAGAAGGAGGGCGATTCCCTCGACGGGTTCGGCTCCAACCTCGCGAAACCCAGCCCCAACGCCCAGCCTGTTCCCGACCGGGTCGAGGGCGAGCGCGACGCCCCGCTGATCGAGAACGTCGCCGCCGGCGCCCCCCGGATCGACCCCCGGCACCCGCAGCCCCGCAGGAGCCTCGAGGCGCACGTGCGCCCGGCCATCTTCAAGGACAACCAGTTCGGGACCCAGAACGTGGGCATCACGGCCCTGGACTCGCGCTTCAGCAACTACGGGGTGTACCTGCACCGGCTGCTCGAGGCCGTTCAGCTGAACTGGTACGCGATCCTCGACCAGAGCCGGATTTCCCCGGCCTCCGGCAGCCAGGTCGCCGTCCGCTTCAAGCTCAACTCGAAGGGGGACGTCTCCGCGATTATCGACATCGTGCCGACCTCGGGAACCTCGGAGCAGGGCACCCGCGCCTGCGCCCGGGCGATCACGATCGGAGCCCCCTACGGCGAGTGGTCCGAGGACATGAAGGCTGTCCTCGGCGAAGAGCAGGAGCTGCAGATTAACTTCCTGTACCTGTGAAGACGCAGGATTTCTGGGCGGGCCTGCCGCTCGGGCCCGGGGTCCGGCTGCTCGCCCGCGACGAGAACGGACTGGCCGCCCTGGACAAGCCCGCCGGGGTCCTGTCCCATCCCAACCGGGCCGGGGAGGAACCGCGCTCCCTCCTCGTCGCCCCATACCGGCTTGACGGGGAGGTTTACGAGTGGGAGGGCCCCGAGGGGCCACTGCGCCTGTGGCTTTTGAACCGGCTCGACTCGGCCACCTCGGGGGTGATCCTCGTGGCCTCGGGCCCGGAGCTTGCGCGCGAGGTCAAGGAGCAGTTCCGGAAGAGGCAGATGAGCAAGGCCTACGCGGCTGCGGTCTTTGGCGCCCCGGTGCGGCCCGAGGAGGCATGGAGGGACCGGCTGGAAATCGTCAAGCGGGGCGGCATCGTGCGGTCGGCCCCGGGCGGAGCCGTCGCCGCAGAGTGCCTGATGAAGCTCGTCCGCCGGGGCAATGGGCTGCCGAGGATTTCTCTGCTGAGGCTCGAGCCGGGGACCGGCAGGAGCCACCAGCTTCGGGTCCAGTGCGCGAAGCGGGGGCTCCCCATCGTCGGGGACCAGACCTACGGGGACTTCAGGGCCAACCGCGCCTTCGCCAAGCAGGCCGGGACCAAGCGGCTGTTCCTGCATTCGCTGGAGAGCTCGCTTGACTACGCCTTCCGGGGCCGGACCTATGCGTTCTCGGCGCGCTCTGCTCTGCCGGCTGAGTTTGAGGCTGCTGTCGGACCCGGCGGACAAACGCGTTGACAAGCCGGGCCGGGGTATCCACATCCACCATCCTGACATGAGCGGCGCGCCCCAAGGCTACTTTACTCACTTTTTTGCCCCGGCTCTATCCGGCGGCCGCCGCGAAGCCTGAACCTGCACCGACCGCAGGCCCTTCGCCGAGAGCCGCCTCACCGGAAGGCGGCTCTTGCGTTTTAGGAGCCCTGCGGTCCCCAAGCCATGATCCTACCCAAGTCCAACCATCTCAGCCCCGAGCAGCTCAACGAGGTGACCGCGATCGTCGCGGAATTCGGCTGCAAGATCCAGCCGATCGAGGGCGCCGTGCGCACGATCTACGCCATCGTCGGCGACGAGCGCGACGAGCTCATGATCAACCGGCTCGAGGGGCTGGCCTACATCGACCGGATCGACCGGATCCAGTCGCCGTTCAAGCTCATGGACCGCCGCTCTGACCTGGCCAACGGAAGGCTCGAAGTGGGCGGGGTGACCCTCGGCACGGAGCTGCTGGTGATCGCGGGCCCGTGCACCGTGGACCCGAAGAACCCGGGCTATCTGCTGGAGACGGCCGAGGCCGTGAAGGCGGCCGGCGCCCACGTCCTGCGAGGCGGAGTCTGGAAGCCGCGCACCAATCCCTACACGTTCCAGGGCGACTCGAAGTCGCTCGACATCCTGATGGAGGCCTCACGGAGGACCGGGCTTCCGGTCGTCACGGAGGTCATGGACGAGGGGCACGTTAAACTCGCCCTGGCGGCCGGAGTGACGCTGCTTCAGGTGGGCGCGCGCAACGCCCTGAACTACTCGCTGCTGCGCGCGATAGGAAAAACGATCGCGGGCAAGAACAAGGTGGCGGTCCTGCTCAAGAGGGGCCTGCACATGGGGACTTTGAACGAGTTCATCCTCGCCGCCGAGTACATCGCCTCCTTCGGCAACCCCAACGTGATCCTCTGTCCGCGGGGGACCGCGCCCGCGCTCGACGGCTACCGAAACTATCCCGACGAGAGCATCATCCCGCTGCTCAAGGAGAAGACGTGGGCCTCCGTGGTCGTGGACCCGTCCCATGCGGTCGGCAAGGCCTCCTACGTCCCCGCCTGCGCCCTGGCCGCCGTGGCCTACGGGGCCGACGGGCTGTCGATCGAGACCCACGTGAGCCCGAGCCACGGGATCGGCGACGACCCCAAGCAGGCGCTTACCCCCGATGCCCTGGCCCGCACGGTCGCGGAGGCCCGCAAGGTCTGGGAACTGCGGCGCTCATCGCGCGGCTAGAGCAGCTTCATCTGGCTGTCCTCCGGCGGGGCGACCGTGATCTTCTTCTTCGGGCGGGCCTGGGGCGCGGACACCGTGACGCTCGCCTCGTCGCTTTCGAGCCGCCCCAGGATCGCCTTTGCCCGGTCGATCACCGAAATGGGCAGGCCCGCAAGGCGGGCGACCTGGATGCCGTAGCTGCGGTCCGTGGCCCCGGGGACCACGCGCCGCACGAACACGATGTCCTCGTTCCACTCCTTGACCGCGACCGAGAAGTTGCGAAGCCGGGGCAGGTGCCCCTCCAGCTGGGTCAGCTCCTGGTAGTGGGTGGCGAACAGGGTCCGCGGGCCCCGCTCGGGGTCGCGGTGCAGGTGCTCGACCACGGCCCAGGCGATGCTCAGCCCGTCGTAGGTCGATGTGCCCCGGCCGATCTCATCGAGGATGATCAGCGAGCGTTCGGTCGCATTGTTGAGGATGTTCGCCGTCTCGTTCATCTCGACCATGAAGGTCGAGTTGCCGCGGGCCAGGTCGTCGCTCGCCCCGACCCGCGAGAAGATCCGGTCCACAAGCCCCATGCGGCAGGAGCGGGCGGGCACCCAGCAGCCGATGTGGGCCAGAAGCGCGATCAGGGCCACCTGCCGGATGTAGGTGGACTTGCCGGCCATGTTGGGACCGGTGATCAGCGCGATCTGCGTTTCCTCGCAGGAGAGGGTCGCGTCGTTTGGCACGAACTCCGGGCCGGCCCCGGCCGGCCGCGCGCCGGGGCTGCGCAGCATCTGCTCGACGACCGGGTGGCGGCCCTCGACGACCTCGAGAACCCCGCTCTCGTCGACCTCGGGCCGGCAGTAGTCCCACTCGCGGGCGAGGACGGCCCAGCCCGCGATGACGTCCAGCTCGGCCAGGGCGTCGGCCGTCCGGGTCAGGGCCTGGGACTCTCCGAGCACGGCCTCAAGCAGCCCCTGGAACAATTCCCTCTCCCGGTTCAGCGCGTTCTCCTCGGCGTGGAAGATCTCCTTTTCCTTGCGCCTAAGGTCCTCCGTCACGTAGCGCTCGCCCCCGACGGTCGTCTGGCGGCGTACGTAGTCGGCCGGCACCAGGTGGAGGTTGGCCTTGGTGACCTCGATGTAGTAGCCAAAGTTGTTTGTGAAGCGGACCTTCAGGCTCCTGATCCCGGTCCGCTCCTGCTCAGACTTCTCCAGGTCGGAAAGCCAGGTGCGGTTGCCGCTCGTCAGCTCCCGGAGCCGGTCCAATTCGGCGTCGTAGCCGGGCCGGATGAAGTTTCCGTCCTCGAGGGCCGCGGGCAGCTCGTCGCTGAGGGCCGACGAGAGTTTCGCATCCAAATGCGGAAGGTCGGCGAGCCTCGACCCGAGCTCGGCAACCTCTCGGGCCGGGCCGACGGAGGCGACGGCCGCCTTGATCTCCGGCAGCTCTCGAAGCGTGTCCCGTATTCCTCCCAGCTCCCGGGGGGTCCGGAGGCGGTTCTGAAGCCGGCCGAGGATCCTCGGAATGTCCCGGACCCGGGCCAGGCGCTCGCGCAGCCCGGCGAGCCGCGCCGGCTGTGCGGACAATTCACCGACCAGGGCCTGCCGCCGCCGGATCTCAGGCAGGTCGAGGGTGGGGGCCGCAAGCCAGCGCTCCAGCAGGCGCGTTCCCGCCGAGCTCGACGTCCGGTCTACCGCCGCCATGAGGGAGTCGTCGCGCACGCCCCGGCTCGAGGCGAAGATCTCCAGGTTGCGCAGGGTCGCCGGATCGAGCAGGAGCGTCCGGGCGCTGCGGTACTCCTGGAGCCCGCGCAGGTTCTGGGGCTTGGCGCAGAGGTTCTCGGTCGCGTACCGAACGAGCGCCCCGGCGGGCCCGAGGGCGGGGTGCGCCGCGTCGATTCCGTAGCCGTTCAGGTTCAGGACGCCCAGGGCGGCCATGACGTCCCGGGCGCCTGAGTTCGGATCGAAGTGGTACCCGGGAAGTTCCGAGCACATCCTCCCCGCGGCGAAGGCGTGCAGGCCGTGCACCGCAGTCTCCCCGTGCGGGGCGGCCTGCCAGCGCGCGGGCTCGCCCTCGGCGACCAGCAGTTCGTCCGGCGCAAGGGCTGCCAGGACGGGCAGGAGGTTTTCGACCTTCGGATCGGTCGCCACCTTGAACTCCCCGGTCGACAGGTCGAGCCAGGCGGCGTGGAGTCCCCTCGGGTCGATCGCCACCGCGGCCAGATAGTGGTTTCGGACGGCCTCGAGCTGGCCTGCCGCGATCGTGGTCCCCGGGCTCAGGATGCGAGTCAGCTGGCGGCGCACGAGCTTGCCCGGGCGTGCAGCCTCCTGCTGGTCGCAGATCGCGACCTTCCGGCCCGCGCCCAGCAGCTTCGTCGCATAGCTGTCCACCGCATGGTACGGGATCCCGGCCATGGGGTGGTCCTGGCGCTTGGTGAGGGTGAGCCCGAGCAGTCTGGAGGCATCAACGGCGTCCTCGAAGAACATCTCAAAGAAGTCGCCCAGTCGGAACAGCAGCATCGTGCCGCGCGGCAGCCCGCGCTTCACCTCCAGGTACTGCTGCATCATCGGGGTTGTCTTCTCGCTCTCCGGCATGGGCGTCTCAAAGACTCACGGCGGCCCGGCTCGGTTGGCAACGCTTAAGCGCTGCCTTGCGCCGGGGGCGGCGCGCCGCTCATTTTGGCCCCATGCCGGTCACCCTCAACTACCGCGATCTCGGGGGCACAGGACGCCCCCCGCTCGTCATCCTGCATGGACTCCTGGGCTCCTCCCGGAACTGGCAGGCGGCCGGCCGGGCCCTGGCAGAGCGTTACCACGTCCTGGCGCTCGACCTGCGCGGCCACGGGCAGTCCCCGCACGCGCGCCCGGTGACCTACGAGGCGATGGCCGGGGATGTCATGGCCTGGCTCGATGCGCGGGAGTTGGGCCGGGTGAGCCTGCTCGGGCACAGCATGGGGGGAAAGGTCGCCATGCTGCTCGCCTGCAGGAACCCGGACCGTGTCGAGCGCCTGTTTGTGGTTGACGTTGCGCCCAAGGGCTACCGGTGGGCCTCGAATCGGGAGGCGTTCGCCGCAATGAACGAACTGGACCTGACATCCCTGGGGTCGCGCGCGGAGGCCGAGCGGGCCCTAGCCTGACTTTCGCACGGCGGGGCGGTTTTTAACTTTTTTCGGGGTGAAGGCGCCGAGCCTGATTCGATAGGACAGGTACTTACATAGGAGGCGAGCGCGCAAGAAGCGTGTGGGACAACCTACCCCGTAGACGACGGGGCCTGGATCGTGCGATACTGGGAGTGCGATGCACTTGAAGACGCACCGTGTGAAGCGGCACGGCAAAGAGCACGTTTACTATTCGCTCTGCGAGAGCGTGCGGGTGTCGCGGCGGCGAGTGGTGCAACGGCAGGTGCTGCATCTGGGAGAGTTGCAGGGATCCCAAGTTGAGCAGTGGGAGCGCACGATCGCGGTGTTGACGGAGAGTGGCGAGGAGCGCCAGATGCAGTTGTGGGCGGGGCGCCCGGCGCCGGCGCAAGCGGATTGTGTGGAGGTGGTGCTTTCCAGCCTGAGCGTGCGGCGGCCACGGAGGTTTGGCGACTGCTGGGCGGCGACGAAGCTGTGGGGGCAGCTCGACCTGGATGGGTTCTTTGCCGCGCGGCTCGAAGACGAGCCCGGGATGGTGCCTTGGGCGAAGGTGATCGAGCTGTTGGTGGTCAGCCGGCTGTGCTCCCCCGGCTCCGAGTTATCGGTGCATAAGCAGTTTTATCCACAGAGCGCGATTGGATGGCTGCTGGACACGGACGCGGCGGTGGCGGAGAAGGACCGACTCTACCGGGCGCTCGACCGGCTCCTGCCGCACAAGGCCGATTTGGAGCAACACCTGGCCCGGCGCTGGAAGGACCTTTTCGGGGTCACGTGTGATCTCCTGCTGTATGATCTGACGAGCTCGTATTTTGAGGGCGAGGCCGCCGAGGTGGAGCAAGCCGCCCGAGGCTATTCGCGGGATCACCGGCCTGACTGCGAGCAGGTGGTCCTCGCGCTGATCGTCACCCCTGAGGGTCTACCTGTCGCCTATGAGCTTTTCGACGGCAACCGGGTCGATGTGACGACGCTGCTGCCGATGATCGACCACGTGGAAGCGCGCCATGGGAAGATGGGCCGGGTCTGGGTTTTTGACCGCGGGATCGTTTCTGAGGACAACCTGGATGAGCTGCGCGCCCGCGGCGGCCACTACCTGGTCGGAGCCCCGCGCTCTGCTTTGGGCCCCCGCGAGGCGCATCTGCTGACCCAGGACTGGCAGGCCATTTCGCCCGAGGTGGAGGTGAAGCTCCTGCCGGAAGACGCTGAGACCTACGTCCTCGCCCGCAGCCGCCCCCGCGCGGCCAAGGAACAGGCGATGCGCACCCGGATTGTGCGCGGCCTTATGCGCGATCTCATCCGGCTGCGCAGATCCTGGTGGAGGGGCCGCGTGCGGCCCGACCGGGTGTGGCGCCGACTGGGCCGCCTGGAGGAACGCCACGGACGCGCCTGGCATTACGTCCACGTCGAGTTCGACGGCAAAAAACTGTCCTGGCGCTGGGACCGCGAGCGCCTGCGCAAGGCCGCCTGGCGCGACGGCGCCTATCTGCTGCGCACCAATCTGACGTCCACCGATCCCACCGACCTCTGGCGCCGCTATGTGCAGCTCTCGGAGGTCGAAGCGGCGTTTCGAGTCTTTAAGAGCGAACTCGGGGTACGTCCCATCTGGCACTATACCCAACCCCGCGTCGAAGCACACGTCCTTGTGGCGTTTCTCGGCTACGCCCTCTGGGCCTGTCTGCGCAATCAACTTCGCCCGGCCGCTCCAGGTCTCATGCCCGCCGCCGTCTTCGATCAACTCGGACGCATGCAGCTCGTCGAGGTCTGGTTCAACCTTCGAGACGGACGCCAGCTCTGCCTGGAACGCATCACCCAGCCCGAACCCCCTCAGCAGGCCATCATCGACGCTCTCGGTTGGCAACTGCCCGAGCAGCCACCGCCCAAAATCTATCCCAAGGACCTCGGCGTGTGTGGACAACAACCGGGGGGATAAATCGTATCTCGTTGATTACGCGTTTAGCCGTGCGAAAGTCAGGCTAGCCCCGCGGATTCGCTCCGCCGCCATGCGCCACTTCCTCCTGACGAACCTGGTCCGCGAGGAGGGCAGACCGTGGAGGTGGGGTGTCGATCTGCCCGGTCTGACGCAGGCGGTGCCCTTGCTGGAGGCTAATCCGCTGGGCCCCGATGAGCGCTTCACAGGCCCCACGTTGTTTCTTGCCGGAGGCAAGTCCGACTACGTCGAGCCTGGCGACGGGGACGCGATCCGGAGGCACTTTCCGGCGGCGCGGATCGAGACCCTGGCCTCCTCCGGGCACAACCCGCATGTCGAGGCCCGGGAGGAATTCGTGCGCTGTGTCCTGGAGGGATAGGAGGCCGGAGCTCAGCGCCGGGCCCAGAGCCTGAGGGATGCGAGGAGAAACTCCTCCAGAGCCGCCGAATCGTTCAGATTGACACGCAGAAGCCTGGCCCCGCGCTCGAGCCGCTCGACAGCCGCGGCGAACGAGCGGCGGGCGGACTCGTCGCCCTCATTGAGCCGCTCCCGGGCAAACCGGCTGGTGGCCTCCTCGATCTCGGCAAAGAGGCGCTGGCGCAGGCCGATCGCAAGCCCCGCCTCGATCGCGACCTGCTGGGGCTCGTCGATCTCGGGCGGCAGGGTCTCCTTCTGCCGGGCCCAGGTCTCGGCCACAGTCTTTTCGATCGTCAGGCCGAACCGCGCGAGAAGCCCGTAGACGGTGAAGATGTGCCCGGCGACGGTGCCCTTGTCGGTCGGGGAGGAGGGCAGGCGCCCGAGCCAAGACCGGTAATCCTCGAGCCAGGCCGCCCAGGGTGAGGCGGCGGCCTCCGCGAGGCCGGAGGGGGCGAACTTGAAGTGCAGGCACCGGCTCCGGATCGTCGTCAGCAGGGCGTACGGGTGGGTCGTCAGCAGCAGAAGCGTCGTACTGGCCGGCGGCTCCTCGAGGGTCTTCAGGAAGATGTTCGCCGCGGTGGCGTTCATCCGGTCGGCCTCGTAGATGATCGCCACCTTGCGCCGGCCGACGCTCGGGGACACCTGGATACGGCTGATCAGTTCCCGGGTCGGATCGGCCAGGATCTGCCGGGATTTTCCCGCAGGCCGGAGGGAAAAGCAGTCCGGATGGGCCCCGCCGGCGACATCCCTGCGGCGGGAGGCCGGTGCGTCGTGGGGGTTGAGCAGCCGGTCGGCGATCGTGTGGGCGACGGCGACCAGGGTGTCCAGGTCGTCCCCGTGCAGGAGCAGGCTGTGGCCCAGCCTCTGGCGGTCGATCGCCCGGTCGATAACGACGGCGGCCGGCGTTCCGGCCAGAGCCGGCGGCCAGGCGGAGGATGGGGCGGCGGCGGGCAAGGTCTCGATAGGATCAGCCTAGGCGCGCCTTGACCTCGGCCCAGATCCTCTTGGCGATCTCATCCTCGGACTTTGTTCCGTCGATCACCGTGAAGCGCTCGGGCAGGCCCCGGGCGAGGACCAGATAGCCCTCGCGCACCTTATTGTAGAAGTCGATGTTCGCGCGCTCCATCCGGTTGGGAACGTCGGAGGCGCGCAGGCGGATTCGGGTGAGGCTGACCTCGGTCGGAACGTCGATGACGACCGTCAGGTCTGGCATCACATTGCCGACCGCGAAGCGGTTGATCATCTGAACGGGGTCGGGGGCCAGGTTGCGGCCGATACCCTGGTAGACCGTCGATGAGTCCAAGTAGCGGTCGCTTAGGACCACAGCGCCGCGGGAGAGCGCGGGGGCGATCTTCTCGCGGACAAGCTGGGCGCGGGCCGCGGCAAAGAGTAGCAGCTCGGTCTCGGCGCACATCTCGTCGCCTTTTGAGTTATGGACAATGATGTTTCGGATCTGCTCCCCGATTTCCGTCCCCCCGGGCTCGCGAACGGACACAACGTCTCGGCCGACCTGCTGGAGGTGGCTGGCCAGGCGCACGATCTGGGTCGACTTTCCGCTGCCCTCCGAGCCCTCGAAGGAGATCAGCTTTCCCGCGGTCTTGCTTTTGAGAGGCATCCCCGAAGTCTGATCAAATCGGGCCGGGCGCATCAACACAATTGGCGCCCGGCGGGCGGTCAGGAAAGTCATTGATCGCCCAACGCAAAGTCTCAACGATCGGCGCACCATCCCATGTCCGAGCTTTATTCTGCACTGGTGCTGGGCACCGCCAATCCCGTCGAGATCTTCCTGCGCTGCGATGACGTCGGCAAGACGATCACCGCCCTACTGGGGGTCTTCAGCATCATCGCCTGGGCGCTCATGATAGGAAAGCGCAACGACCTGACGAACCTGGACGAGCTCAACCGATCCTTCGACCGGAAGCTCCGGGCCGAGCGGCGGGTCCTGGACCTGGCAGAGTCGGTGAAGGGCCAGCGCGCCGTCCCCTACGCGGACCTCTTCGGCGAGGCGATCGAGGCCTACTGGAGGGCGGCTGCGATCGGCAAGGAGAAGGGCGTCGACTCGTCGCGCTTCCGACTCGAGCACGCCGAGAACGCCCTGCAGCGGGCCCTCGCCCGGCAGGTCCTCCGGTACGAGTCGAGCATGATCTTTCTAGCGAGCGTGGTCTCGGGAGCCCCCTTCATGGGGCTGCTGGGCACGGTCTGGGGCGTCATGACGGCCTTCGACTCGGTCTCCGTCCAGCAGACGGCGAGCATCCAGACCCTGGCGCCGGGCGTCTCGGCGGCTCTGCTCACGACGATCTCGGGGCTTCTGGTGGCCATCCCCTCGCTGTTCGGGTACAACCTGCTCCTGGCCAAGACCCGCAACATGGTGACCGACCTGGAGAACTTCGCCAGCGCGCTCGCCGACCGGCTGGAACTCGAAAGCTGACCCATGGCGCGGACCTTCCATTCGCGGCCCCAGGCCCGGCCGATAGCCGAGCTGAACGTGACAAACCTGATCGACCTGGGCTTCACGCTTCTGATCATCTTCATGATCGCCACGCCCCTGATCAACCAGGAGCAGACGATCCCCGTGCGGCTGCCCTCGGAGGCCCGTAGCCCGCAGGTCAAGCCCGAGCAGGGAGACCACTTCGTGTCGATCTCAGTCGACTCGGCGGGCCGCTACTACGTCGACAACAAGCCCGTGCCGATCGGCCAGGCCGAGCTCAGGACCCGGATCCGGGGCTACGCGGCCCAGGCCAAGCCACCGATTGTGCGGATCCGCGGGGACGCCAAGGTGCCCTATGAGAAGATCGTCCAGCTGATGGAGGAGCTGAAGAAGGCGAACCTGCTCAAGTTTACGTTCGACACCCAGACCGCGGACTGAAGGACCGCCCGCCAAGGGCTCCATGACCGCCAACTCCCCCCAGGCCTATTTTCTCTCCTCTGCGCTGCACGCGGCCGCGGTCGCCGCGGTGCTCTTGCTGGGCCTGGCCGCCGAGCAGCGCCGCTCCGAGAGCCCGAAGATTTTTGAACTGGTGGCCGGCGCGGGCGACAACTACGCGGCGACGGTCGCCCCGGCCCTCGGGACCCCGGGCGGAATCAAGGTGACGATCCCCGAGCCCCCGCAGGCCGCGCCCGAGCCCCCGCAACCCGCTCAGGTCGAGCAGGCACCCCCGGCACCGGCCAAGCCCACGCCCGCGCCCGTGGCCGCCTCCGCCGCCCCGGCCAAGGCCTCCGACATTCCCAACTACACCAAGGTCGTCCAGAGGACCGCCAACCGAAAGGCGGCCCGGCTCGAGGCCAAGTACAAGAAGGAACTCGCCGCCGAGGAGCGCCGCAGGCAGACCTACGAGCAGTTCCAAAAGGAGCACGCGGGCAAGGCCGGCCACAGCAATCCCCGGGTAGACGCCGAGGGAATCGCTGGCGGGGTCGTCGGGGGTTCCACGGCCAACAAGACCGGGGGCGCCGGTGGTAAGGCTCTCACCCGGGAGGAGCAAAGCCTGCTCGACAGCTACTTCGCTTTCTTCAAGGCGCGGCTCAAGGAAAACCACATGCCGCCCCCGGACGTGAGCGACAAAATGTCCGTCAGGATCGAGTTTTTCATGGCGGCCGACGGATCGGTCTCCCGGGTGAGGGTCGTGCGCTCCTCCGGCAACGCCGAGTTCGACCGGTCCGTCCTCGAGGCGGTGCGCAAGACGCGCGTGGGTCCCCGGCCCGACGGCCACAGCGACGAGAAGGAGCTCGAGTTTAGGATGCGGGACGAGGACGCCGAATGACCCCGGCCGCCCCAGAATGAGCACGACCGGCCGCAGGGTCCCAGAGGAGGCGGGCCGGTGAGAACGGTCCCCATACCCCGCACCGATCTGGCGGTCTCCCCGGTGTGCCTGGGAACGATGACGTTTGGCACCCCGGTCGCGGAGGCCGAGGCGATCCAGCTTGTCCACCACGCCCTTGGCCGCAGGATCAACTTTTTTGACACGGCGAACGCCTACGAGGGCTATGCCCGGTTCGTCGGCAGCCCGGGCGGCGTCGCCGAGGCAATCCTCGGCAAGGCACTGCGGGGCCGCCGCGAGGGGGTCGTGGTCGCCACTAAGGTCGGGATGAAGATTGGCCCCGGACCCGAGGACTACACGAGCCCTGAGGCAATCCGCAGAAACCTGGACCTGAGCCTCGCCCGCCTGGGGATAGACCGGATCGACCTGTATTATCTGCACCGCCCCGACCCGGTGACCCCGCTCGCCGACATCCTCGGGGCCTTGGACGGGGCGATCCGGGCCGGCAAGATCCGCTACTACGGGATCAGCAACTATTCGGTGGCCCAGGTTGCGGAACTGCTCCGCGTGGCCGACAGCCTGGGCCTGCCCCGGCCGGTCGCCCACCAGCCGCCGCTGAGCCTGCTCAAACCCGAGGTGGCCGCCGACCTGCTGCCCCTGTGCGCCCGGGAAGGGATCGCAGCCGTCCCGTTCCAGGTATTGCAGGCCGGGCTCCTCACAGGCAAATACCGGCGCGGAGCCCCGCCTCCGGCAAACTCCCGCAAGGCGGAGAAGGACGCCTGGGTGCAGGCGCTGGACGGGCCCCTCTTCGACCGGATCGAGCGCTTTGAGGCGGATGCCGCGGCCCAGGGGCTCACCCTCACCCAGTTCGCGGTCCGGTGGGCTCTGCGGCAGCCGGCGGTCGTCTCGGCGATCATCGGCGTCAAGACCGCCCTCCAGATCGACCAGGCGGTGGAGGCCGCGGGGTGAAGCCATGACCAGGCCCCTCGGGTTCGCTATCCTCGGCGCGGGTCTGGTGGCGCCGTTCCACGCCCGGGCGGTGCGGGGGGCCAAAGGTGCCCGGCTGGTGGCGATCTGCGACTCCGACCGCGGGCGGGCCGACCGGCTCGCCGCCGAGTTCGGCGCGAGGGCCTACTACGAGCTCGGGCGCATGCTGGCCGACCCGGAAATCGACGCGGTGAACGTCGCCCTTCCCAATCACCTCCACAGGGATGCGGTTCTGCAGAGCGCCGCCGCGGGCAAGCATGTGCTGACCGAGAAGCCCCCCGCGATGAGCCTTGCGCAGGTTGATGAAATGATCGGTGCGTGCCGGCAGGCAGGGGTTCGCTTCGGCTGCACCGTCCAGTGCCGGGTGCGGCGGTCGGTCCAGGCTGTCCGCGCCGCGCTTGCAGCCGGCCGCTTTGGCCGTCTGCTTCACGCCGACGTCTTCATGAAGTGGTACCGTTCTGAGGAGTACTACCGCTCCGACGGCTGGCGCAGCTCCCGGCGCTCGGGGGCTGGGGTCACCGTGCAGCAGGCCTTCCACTACGTCGATCTCCTCCAGCACCTGGCCGGGCCCGTCCGGAGCGTGCAAGCGCGCATGACGAACCTGGCCCACCCCGCGATAGATCTCGAGGACACCGCAGTCGCCTTCCTCGACTTCGAGTGCGGGGCGCGGGGACTGCTGCAGGCCTCGACCGCGCTTTGGCCGGGGACGGACGTCCGGGTCGAGATCAACGGCACCAACGGGACAGCCATCCTGGTCGGGGAGAAGGTTGCCGCTTGGCGTTTCCGGGAGGAGCTGGCCGGCGATGCCGAGGCCCGGATGCTCGGGGCCGACGGCGGGCCGACGGCGGCCGGTGGCGCGGCGGACTTCGGGCACGAAGGGCACCAGGTATTGGTGCAGGACCTCGTGGACTCGGTGCGGGAGGGCCGGGAGGTCGTCATCCCCGTGGCCTCGGTCAGGCATTCCTTGGAAATTGTGCTCGCAATGTACCAGTCGGCGGCGCGAGGACAGGCGGTGGACCTGCCGGTCGAAGACGACGAGACCGCCTGGGGTTCACAGGCTACCCGCTGAGCCGTTTGGAGTCGGCTTCCGGGGCCGTCTGTCCCGGTCACCGACCCGGTGCCGCAGATCCGACCCAGCCTAGGTCTATCTTTCGGATCCGAAGCCGGCTCTTCGGTGGGCCCATGGCATCGTTATCGCCGTCTCCGTGCAGGTAGGCGACGAGCACCGAGTCTCCGGAAAAATGGATCGCCGGATAGGAGTACTGCCCCCGGAGGTCGGCCTCGATCACCCGGGCTGCGGGCCAAGTCCTGCCCCCGTCGTGGGAAAGGGTCACGGCCAGAGGGGCGCGGCCGCCGTACAACGGGTGGACCTTGGGGTAGGGGAAGCGCCCCGAGTGGTCGTTGTAGACGGCGAGGAGGTCGGCGGACCCGGGAACCCGCTTTATCGCCGCAGGCGACAGGGGGGACTTGAGCGGTCCGGGCTCGGGCGGGCTCCAGCTCTGGGCCCCGTCGGCCGAGCGCTGGACGAACTGGGTTCCCTGGTCCGTTCGGGCCCATCCGAGGAGCGAACCGTCGGCAAGTTCGACGACGCCGGGTTCCTGCAGGCCGCTTTGGGTCTCGACCGGCAGGGCCCACCAGGTAGGCGCCTCACGCCAGGTCGCCCCCTCGTCGTCCGAGGTGTACCACAGTTCGATCGCCCGGGGGTCCCAGGACCGCGCCGGTTCGTTCACCGTGCTCCGGAGGCGATGGAAGGCGACGGGGGCGATCATTCGGCCGGAACGGGTCTGGATCACCCGGTCGTTGTTGAGGACAAAGTAGCCAGGGGCCTCCACGATGGGCGCCGGCTCCGACCAGGTTTGGCCCTCGTCCGCTGAGGTCCGGACGACGGGATGGCAGTCCAGCCAGTTTTTTTTCACCCCGTAGACGAGTGCGAGTCTGCCGCTGGCAAGCCGGAGGACCGACGCGCTCATCACATTCTGATTGTCGCCCCGCTCGATCACCGGGCGCGAAGCGCTCCAGCTGGCGCCCCCGTCGTCGGAGTGGATCTCGGCGATCCGGGCGTTCGTGTAGTCGCCCAGGTAGGAGCCGTAGAACTGCGAGAAATAGAAGGCGATCCTGCCGGACTTGAGCGCGACGAAGGCCCCCTCCGAGTTGCGCGGATTCGCCGCAGTGGGCTCCAGGTTCAGGACGATCCGGTCCGGAGGCTCCGCCGCCAGGGCGGCCGCGGCGAAGGCCGCCGAGGCGAGGAGGGCTAGGGCGCTGTTCATCGGGGTCGGTCCGGCCGGGGCTGAGGGGCCCTCAGCGCTTGAAGGAGAGGATGGTCAGCCGCAGCGCCTCGGCCTGGCGCTCCGTCTTCTCGAGCGTCTGGAAGCTCGTCTTGAACTGGCAAAGGGTCTTCTGCATCCCCTCGAAGACCGGGCAGTCCCCCTCCTGGTAGCTCTTCACCGTGCCGCGGTAGCGGGGGTCGAAGTTCGGGGAGCGCTCGCGGGATCCGCCAAAGTAGGCCATCGAGCGAAAGATCGGCTCGAGGTGAACCGGGCGCCATGCCGAATACAGCCCGTCGCCCCCGTTCGCCAGGTAGCGCTTCCTGAACTCCCGCCAGTCGGCCCCCAGACGTTTCTCGTCCAGCTTGCACACGTACGTCCAGTAGGCGTGGGTGAGACCCTCCGGGGTGACCGGCGGGGTGAGCCAGTCGCAGCCGGTCTCGCGGATCGTCGCCTCGTAGCGGGAGGCGATGTAGCGGCGGGCGGCGACCAGGTAGTCGAGCCGCTCGAGCTGGGCCAGGCCCAGGGCCGATTGCATGGCGGAGATCCGGAAGTTGTAGCCGAGCCGGTCGTGCCGCTCGAAGGCCCAGTCCTGCCGGAGGTTCCGGGGGACGACGCCCTCGCCCGCGCGGCCCGAGAGGGTCTTGAAACCCTGGTGGCTGATCTTGCGGATCTCCCGGGCGTAGGCCTCGTCGTCGGTGACGGTCGCGCCGCCGTCTCCGCCGGAGGTCATGTGCTTGGAGCCCTGGAAGCTGAAGCTGGCGCAGTGCCCGATTGTCCCGACGAGCCGGCCCTTGTAGGTGCCGAGGAAGCACTGGGCGTTGTCCTCGATCACCGTCAGGTTGTGGCGTTTGGCGAGCGCCATGATGGCGTCGTAGTCGGGCGACAGCCCGTAGATGCTCACCGGGATGATCCCCTTGGTGAAGGGCGTGATCTTGCGCTCGATGTCAGACGGGGCGATGCAGAAGGTGACCGGGTCGATGTCGGCGAAGACAGGCACCGCACCGCATTCGACAACCACGAAGGCGGTGGCCGCGGCGGTTAGCGTCGGCACGATCACCTCGTCCCCGGGGCCGATCCCGGCGGCGATCAGCGCCGAGAGCATCGTTCCGGAGCCGGAATTCATGGCGATCGCGTATTTCACCCTAAATTTCTCGGCGAAGGCCCGTTCGAACCGGGCGCCGATTCCGGCCGGGTCCTTCGTGTTGCTGAAGCCCGCGTCGAGCACCTCGTTCATGTAGCGGCGGTCGGCTTCGCCGACCCGGTTGCGCGGCAGCTGACTGAAGATCTCCTGGGGTGTCATGGGTGGTGGGGTGGGGAACGCGCGGAACCTAGCCGCGCCACGCCGCGCAAGGCAACCCCACTCACAATGTCCAACTTTTGTACATGTTAGCCGGTGGGGATCTCCGGTGCGGCGAAGCCTTGGCTTCTGGAGCGTTCCCGCTACAGTGTCCCCATCGATGTTCAACCTGAAGACGACCCCGGGTGCGGCCAAGCCCGAGCTGTATCGGGAGCTGGCCTGCCAACTCGCCGGCTTGCTGGACGGGGAAAGAGATGGCCTGGCTAACGCCGCGAACACGGCGGCCCTGATCTACCAGGGGCTGCCTGACCTAAATTGGGCCGGCTTTTACTTCCTTCGGGGTGGGGAGCTCCTCCTGGGGCCCTTTCAGGGAAAGGTCGCCTGCGTGCGGATTGGGCTCGGCAAGGGGGTCTGCGGCACGGCCGCTTCCCAGCGCGAGACGCTGGTCGTTCCCAACGTCGCGGAGTTTCCCGGGCACATTGCCTGCGACCACGCGTCGCGTTCGGAGGTGGTGGTGCCCCTAGTCAAGTCAGGCCGCCTGGTGGGCGTCCTGGACCTGGACAGCCCGAATCCGGGCCGCTTTGACCGGGCCGATGCGGAGGGGCTGCAGGTGCTTGCGGAGCTGTTCCTGTCCCGCTCGGAACTCGGGGCCCTCCACGACTAGCCGAGCCGGGCGTGGCTTGGCTACCGGGGGGCCGCCTCGCCGTAGAAACGCTCGAGGTCCGAGATCAGCTGCTTGAGGGCCTCGGGGTTCAGGTAGACCATGTGCCCCGACGGGTAGTAGGCGAAGCGCAGGTTCTGGCGAAGCGAGGGATCCAGATGCATGTGCTTCAAGTCGTACTCCGTCTCGTAGAAGGGCGTCGCCAAGTCGTACCAGCCGTTGAGGGAAAGGACCTTCAAGTGGGGATTCTCCCGCATGGCGCTCGAAAGGTCCCTCGCCACGTCTGGGGCAACCTCGCGGTAGGGGTCTCCCGGCGCCCTGTGGTGCCAGTCCCAAGCCTTGAAGATCGCCTCGCCGCCCGAGGGCAGATACGCCAGGTCGGACGGGAAGTGGAGTTCGTCGACGAGCGTGGCCTGAAGGGCGCCGACAAAGGCCCCGGAGATCCCGGCCGAGGCCGGGTCGTATTCGGGCTCCTCCCCGGCGTCATCCGGATCGATCCCGACGACGCGCGCATCGTAGCGGCCGAGGATCCGGTGCTCGGCCCTGAGCAGTTCCTTGCGGAAGCGGCCCGGCTCGACCCGGAGGCGGTTCTCCTTGAGAAAGGTCACTGACAGGCCTGTGTAGCCGCTCAGCTTTTGGGCGACCGAGTCCTCCTCCTGCGCGGTGATGTCTTGGCCCTTGTCGAGCGCGAGCAGGTACGGGCCTGAGGCATAGGCGCGGACCTCGGCCAGCAGCGGCTCGAGCTGGTCGGGCCGGGGGTTGGACTTGTGGTGATACCAGGCCGCCGCGGCATAGGTTGGCAGGAGTCCGACGAAGGTCCGGTCGTACCCCGGGTTGCGGACCCCGTAGTTTAGGATCGAGGACAGCAGGATGACCCCGTTGAGCTGCACGCCCCGCTTGTGGAGGGCATAGGCGAGGCCGGCCGAGCGCGTGGTCCCGTAGGACTCCCCGAACAGGAACTTCGGGGAATTCCAGCGCCGGTTCACCGTCAGGTATCGGGTGATGCCCTGGGCGAAGGCGTCGATGTCGGCGTCCACACCCCAGAACGCTTCGGGCTTGCTCTTCCCGAGCACCCGCGAATATCCCGTCCCGATAGCGTCAAGGAAGACCAGGTCGGTGCGGCCCAGGAGCGACTGCTCGTTGGGGCCGACGGTGTAGGGAGGGTTGTGCGTCGCCTCGGGAGAGTCGGTGCGCACGCGAAGCGGCCCGATCGAGCCCATGTGCAGCCACATGCTCGATGAGCCTGGGCCCCCGTTGTAAAGGAAGGTGACCGGGCGAGGCCCGCGGCCGGCCTCCGGCTCGACGACATAGGCGACGTAGAACATGCTGGCGGTCGGCCTTCCCTGCCCATCGCGCAGGGTGAGGGTCCCGGCAGTCGCCTCGTAGCAGAGTGCCCCGGCGGCCGTGGCCAAGGTATGGCTCGTGGCCGTTCGCCTCTCCTTGACGGGCGCGGAGGCGACCTCCGACGGATCTGCCCGCTCGCGCTTCAAATCCCCGGCCTTTGCCTCCGGCGCCGGGGCGAGTTCGTTCGCGTCGGGCGGGGGGGGCGCGGACGGTCGGTCGGCGGCAGGTGCGGCCTCAAGGCAGAGGGCCGCCAGGAGGAACGCTGGGGCAAGGGAGAGGATTCGCATGGGATGATGGGGGACCGGGTCAGGCGAGATGAACTCGGCAGAGCCAACCCGACCGGCCAGGGCCTGACAAGCCTACAGGTCGGGGTTAGCCCGCAGGGCGCCCCAGGCTCAGATCCAGCCTAGTTTTGCCGTGTAGCCCGCGACCGCCATGCCCAGCAGCGCCAGGCCGATCAGCATGAGGACGGGCGTGGCGAGCTGGGCCACCCAGGCTCGCTTCTCCGCTTGGCTCTGGGTGAGCTTGCCGTCTTTGACCGCCTCCTCGACGTCGGCATCGAGCCAGGTGATCCGCCACCTAATCCAGCCCGCGACGAAGATCAAGGCCAGGCCCGCTAGGCCAGCCAGCTCGAAGGCATGTCCATTAAGGGCATCCTTAAAGTCATCGAGAAACATCATCGTCCGATCCTGCGGATTCCTGAGCGGAACCCAGCGACAGACCGCTGGTCTGGCCCCGGAGCAGTTAGGATGCGCACTTGGAGGTAGGTGATTTCTGAGTGGCCCACGTCGACAACGCTGAAGTAGCCGCGCTATCGCGGTTAAGCAACATCGATCTAGGAGTTGTTGGCCGTGGCTGCCTGCCCCCAGCGCCGGATCACTCCCCCAATGCAGCGTAGTCGGTGTAGCCGCGGGGCCCCGGACTGTAGAAGGTGCTCGGATCCGGCTCCGAGAGCGCTGCGCCGATATGAGCGCGCTCCACGAGGTCCGGGTTGCTGATGTAGTGGTGCCCAAAGGCGACCGCGTCGAGGGCGCCCGCCTCGACGGCCTGTGAGGCCTCGGCGGGCGTGTAGCCCATGTTCCCGACAAGGCAACCGCTGAAGGCCGTGCGGGCCGCGGTCATCACGTCGCCTTTTTGAACCCCAAAGAAATCGCCCCGCATCACGTGCAGGAAGGCGATCCCGCGCCGGCTCAGTTCGCCGGCCACGTAGGCGGTCAGCCCCACGGGGTCGTCATCCCTCATGTCATTGAAGCTGTTTAGCGGGGAGATCCGCACGCCGACCCGGCCGGGACCCCACACGGCGCAGACCGCATCGACGACCTCCAGAAGCAGTCGGGCGCGGTTTTGGACCGGGCCCCCGTAGGGCCCGGATCGGCGGTTGCTGCCGCTCCGCAGAAACTGGTCGAGCAGGTAGCCGTTGGCCCCGTGGACCTCGACCCCGTCGAACCCGGCACGCTGGGCGTTTAGGGCTGCGCGGCGGAAACCTTCAACGATACCCGGAAGTTCATCGTCTCGGAGCTCCCTCGGAACCTCGTAGGGCTTCTTGCCCTGCGGGGTGTGGGTCTCGTCGTTTTCAATCCGCAGGGGGCTCGGGGCGACGGGCTGGGACCCGCCGTTGAGGAGCGAGTGGCAGGCGCGGCCGCCGTGCCAGAGCTGGATGACGATCTTGCCGCCCCGGGCATGGACCGCCTCGGTGACGGTCTTCCAGGCGGCCACCTGGCGCTCGGAGTAGATTCCGGGCTCGCGGCCTCCGAATGCGGAATTTCCCTCGATCACCATGGTGGCCTCGCTCGCGATGAGGCCGGCGCTGGCGCGCTGGGCGTAGTAGTCGACCATAATGCCGGTCGGTACGTGGTCGGAGTCGGCGCGGCATCGCGTGAGTGCGGCCATCAGGATCCGGTTCTTGAGGCTCAGGGATCCGAGGGAGACCGGGGAGAGCAGTTTGGCGTTCTGGTTCGACATGGTTTGTGAAGAGGACGGTTTAGGGAGAGGCGTACAGCAATTCAGGTTTTCAATATTTTCAAACAGCCTGGAATCGAAGGCTTGGTCTTAGCCGCCCTCAGGAACGTGGAGGAGCATCGCCGGCGTCGCTGTGTGGGACAAAGAAATGGGTATCACGGCTTTGCGAATGTAAACAGGGCTAGGGCGGCCGGGCCCAAGAGGAAACCCTTCCCCCTGGGGTCTCCCGAATGGGCTAGCCTGAGCGGATCGAACGGAAAGGCGGGGTGGCGAGATGCCGCGACAGCGATCAGCATCGTGGATATTCGAGGTTAATGATAGATGATGGGTTACAGTATCCCACGGGGTGACGCACGAGCCGCGGGCGGCTGCGAAAGGGATCGAAACTGGGCCATGGCTCTGATCAGCTGCCTGCAGGTAGCGCGAGGGATCACCCCCTCGCCGCTGCAGGAACTGTGCTCCCGTGGCCTTCATGTTGATCCTTCTCTGCTTCGGAATCGCTGCTGCCCTTGTGGTGTACGTTGCCTTCCGAAGATCGATCCTTTGGCGTTGGTGGGAATACGTCGCCCCCTTCCTTGCCCCCGGCGCGTACATCTACCTAACGGCGTTCGACCAGTCCCATCCAGGATATCTCCATTATCCGGCCAAGGGGCTTGGCAACCTGGTCGAACTGGTCCTCCTGGTCCATGTCCCGTCGATCTACCTGGTGCTAAGGGGAGTGATCTTCAAAAAGCCCCCGCCTCACTGGGCCTTTGTTCCGGTCGGGTGCGCAGCGATTGCGTTGGCATCCGCGGTGTTCTTCTATTTCCCAACGCTTCCCGAGTAGATGGGGCTCAAGAATTCAGTGGCCGGAAGGTTTTCCCTCTGAGGCTACGGCATTGCACGAGCGCAACACGCTGAACTTTGGGGCCTTAGACAGGGGAGCGGGCGGCTGGCTAGCCGCCGCGGATTGGTGGACCCGATCAGGATCGAACTGACGACCTCCGCAATGCCATTGCGGCGCTCTTCCAACTGAGCTACGAGCCCGTGCCAATTCCGAGGGGAAGAAAGATCAAACTTTCGTGATCGAACGCAAGGAGTTTTTGCTGGGCCGAATACGACCCTCCCGGGTAGCCGGGGCCGCTCACGGCTCGAGCAGGGGCGGCTCCCGCTGCCCGGGAGCCGGCTGGTGCAGGGCCTGAAACTGGGCTACCACGTCTCGCCAGTAGGCGTCTTCTCTTTCCCGGCGGAGGAGCGCGCGGTATTCGGCCTCCCCGGCAAAAAAGATGAAGGCAAACAAGATGACGAGCATGTACTGCCCAGCCCACAACCCGGCGATCATCCCGATCGCGGCCAGGACCTTCGCGATCGTCGCCGCCCAAAAGGTCGCCCGGAGGTAGGTCAGGCGGGTGGCGAGCATCGCCCGCAGGATCCGGCCGCCGTCCATGGGGAAGACCGGCACGAGGTTGAAGAGCCCCATGTAGATGTTCCAGGTGAGCAGGATCCAGCCGAAGTCGTAGACGGAGGCCGGCAGATCGGCTGTGGGCGTGTCCCGGGTAGTGTCGACGAAGACCCACAGCAGCGCCGCGATTGCGAAGTTGACCGCCGGCCCTGCCACCGTGATCAGGAACTCACGGCTCGGCTGGCGCGGGATCGAGTCAAACTCCGCCATTCCCCCGATGGGCATCAGGAGGATCCTGCGCACCCCCACGCCGAAGCGCCGTGCGGTGAAGGAGTGCCCCAACTCGTGCAGGACGACGCAGGTGAAGAACGCGATCAGCAGCGCCGTGCTCCAGAAAACCCCGGGCAGGCCGGCCTCGTCGTAGCCCTGCACTGCCGACCAGGCGAGCAGCAGCAGGAAGCTGAAGTGCAGGGTGAGTTGGATGCCGCGAATGCGGAAAAGATTGATCGACCAGCCGAGCATGAAAATTAAGTAGCCGCTGGCCCGCGAAACCGCCAGCGTTAGTTTGTCTATCCTTCTATGCCCGAGACCCAGCCGCACGTGCCCACGATTCTGGTCGTCGACGACGACACCCAGGTGCGTTACTCGCTGGGCCGGGTGCTGACCGGGCACAAGTACCGCGTCGTGGAGGCGGCGAGCGGGGAGGAGGGGGTGGAGCTGGTGAAGAAAGGGCCGCCGCCGGACCTGGTTTTCCTGGACGTGAGGATGGGCGGCATGGGCGGGATCGAGGCCCTCCAGCACATCCGTTCGGTTAGCCCCAAGCAGCTCGTGATCCTCATGACGGCCTTCGGCACCGCGCAGACGGCGATCGAGGCGATGAAATACGGGGCGTTCGACTACGTGATGAAGCCGTTCGATCCCCCAAAGGTGATCGCGCTGGCGGAGGCCGCGCTCAAGGTCCGGGCGGACCTAAGCGCCGTCGGCGAGTACCAGCCGAGCGTGGACCCGGAGGACCACCCCGACGGGATCATCGGCAGCTCTGCGGTCATGCAGGCGGTCTTCAAGACAATCGGGCAGGTGACTGCCAGCGACGTGACGGTCATGATCACCGGTGAAAGCGGATCCGGCAAGGAACTGGTCGCCCGCTCGATCTGGAAGAACAGCCACCGGGCATCGAAGCCCTTCGTCGCCGTCAACTGCGCCGCCATCCCCGAGAACCTGATCGAGAGCGAGCTGTTCGGACACGAGAAGGGCGCCTTCACCGGCGCCGTGAGCCAGAGGATCGGCAAGTTCGAGCAGTGTGACAAAGGCACGATCTTCCTCGACGAGATCGGCGACATGGCGCTGCCCACCCAGACGAAGATCCTGCGCGTGCTGCAGCAAGGGGAGATCCAGCGAGTGGGGGCCTCCGCGACGGTCACGGTCGACGTGCGGGTTATCGCCGCCACCAACAAGGACCTCGAGGCGCTGGTCAAGGCCCGGGCGTTCCGCGAGGACCTCTACTACCGGCTCAACGTCGTGCGGATCCGGATTCCTCCGCTGAGGGAGCGCTCCGACGACATCCCCCAGCTGGTCGACTATTACCTGCAAAAGCTCGTTCAGCAGCGCAAGGCCCGGGCGGGCCGCGTCTCGCCGGAGGCGATGGAGGCCCTCAAGCGCCACGCCTGGCCGGGCAACGTCAGGGAGCTCGAGAACGTGGTCTACCGCAGCGCCGTCATCGCCCAGGGAGACGCGATCCTCATGCGCGATCTTCCGCCGGAACTGGCCTCGCCCCCGCAGCCTTAGCGGTCGCCGTAGCCGTCCGGGTGGGAGCGGTGCCACGCCCAGGCCGTGGCCACGATCGAGTCCAGGCTTGTGAACTTCGGCCGCCAGCCGAGCTCGCTTTGGGCCTTGGCCGAGTCCGCGTAGAGGGCCGGGGGGTCGCCCGGCCGGCGGGGGCTCTCGATCACGGGGACCGTTCGGCCCGTCGCCCGCTCCACCGCCTGGATCACCTCGCGGTTCGAGGAGGGCCGGCCGGTTCCCAGGTTGTAAAAATGCCCTGAGCCCTTTGCCTCTAGCCTGGGAAACACGGCGATGTGGGCGCGGCTCAGGTCGTCGACGTGCACGTAGTCGCGCAGGCACGTCCCGTCGGGAGTCGGGTAGTCGGTGCCGAACAGCTGCAGATGGGGCAGCCTCCCGGCGGCCGCGGAGAAGGCGAGCGGGATCAGGTGCGTTTCCGGATCGTGGTCCTCGCCAATCTTCCCGTCCTCGGACGCGCCGGCCGCGTTGAAGTACCGGAAGGCGGCGAAGCTCAGCCCGTGGGCCACCGCAAGCGCGCGGAGCGCATTCTCGACATCGAGCTTGGTCTGGCCGTACGGGTTGATGGGCGCCTGGGGGGCCGACTCGAGGATCGGGAGCCGCTCGGGGACTCCGTAGGTGGCGCAGGTCGATGAGAACACGAACTTTCTGACGCCGGCCTCGGACATCGCGCGCAGCAGATTCAGGGTCGCGACGACATTGTTGAAGTAGTACTTGAGGGGATCGGTGACCGACTCGCCGACGTAGCAGAACGCGGCGAAGTGCATGACCAGCTCGATCTTCTCCTCGCGCAGGATCCGCACGACGGAGCCTCCGTCCCCCAGGTGGGCCTCGTGGAAGGCGACGCCCGGGGCCACGGCCGCGCGATGCCCGTAGACAAGGTTGTCCAGGACCACCGGGCGGTGCCCCGCCGCGGCAAGCTGCCGGACGCAGTGACTGCCGATGTAGCCCGCTCCCCCTACGACAAGGACATTCATTAAGGTGGGGATGTTATTGCGTTCGGTGCGCGGTTGGCTAGCGATTTTCCTTTGCACAAGCCGATGAAGTCGACGCGCATTGTCATAACCGGGGTGGGCCTGACGGCCCCCAACGGTAACTCCCTGCCGGAGTTCCGGCGCAACCTGCTGAACGGCGTGCCTGGGGTGGGCCTGATCGATGTGCGGTACATGGGCCGGCTGCCGGCCGGAGTCTGCACCTTCGATCCACTCAAGTATCAGAAGAAGAAGGAGCTCCGCGTCGGGACCCGGGCCGGAAGCATCAGCATCTACTGCGCGCGGGAGGCCCTGGCCGACAGCGGGGCGGATTTCTCGGCGCGCCCCACCGACCGGGTCGGAATCTACATCGGCTGCACCGAGCACGGCAACGTCGAGACCGAGAACGAGATCTACGCGATCTCCAAGTTCGGCTACGACACGAAGTTCTGGTCGCACTACCACAACCCCCGGACGGTCGCCAACAACCCCGCCGGCGAGGTTTCGCTCCACCTGGGGATCACCGGCCCGGCCTACACGATCGGGGCAGCCTGCGCCGCGGGGAACCTCGGCCTCATCCACGCCGCCCAGATGCTCCGGCTCGGGGAGGTCGACTTCGCCCTGTGCGGGGGGATCAGCGAAAGCATCCACACCTTTGGCATCTTCGCCGGGTTCAAGTCGCAGGGGGCCCTGGCGACCCACGCCGACCCGAAAAAGGCGTCCCGCCCGTTCGACCGCGCGCGCAACGGAATCGTGGTCTCCGAGGGCGGCTGCCTCTACACCCTAGAGCGCCTGGAGGACGCCCGGGCGCGCGGGGCGAAGATCTACGGGGAGATCGCCGGCTACTGCGTCAACAGCGATGCGAGCGACTACGTGCTGCCCAACCCCACCCGGCAGGCTGAGTGCATCCGCCGCGCGGTCGCCCATGCCGGGCTCCAGCCCAAGGACATCCACATCATCAACACCCACGCCACGGCGACCCCCCTTGGGGACATCCAGGAGTGCGAGGCGATCCGGGCGGTGTTCGGGGAGGGCTGCCCGGACACCTGGATCAACAACACGAAAGGCTACATCGGCCACTGCATGGGCGCTGCGGGCGCCCTGGAGCTTGCGGGGAACCTTCCGTCCTTCGAGGACCGGGTGGTCCACCCGACGATCAACGTGGACGACCTCGACCCCCAGTGCGCCCTGCCGGGCCTGGTCCTGAACCACCCGAAGGCCGTCTCGCGCGTGGACACGATCCTCAATAACTCCTTCGGGATGCTCGGGATAAATTCCACGTTGATCGTAGGCCGGGTTGTGGCATAGTAAACCGCTTGCCCACCAATCCATGACCAAAGACGAATGCAAGAAGGCGGTCCTGTCGATCATCGCCGACATCGCTCCCGACGAGGACCTCACGAATCTCAAGGCCGACGTGCGGCTGCGCGACCAGCTCCAGCTCGATAGCATGGATTTCCTGGACATCGTGATGGAGCTGCGAAAGCGCCACTCGATCGAGGTTCCCGAGGCCGACTACCCCCAGCTCGCCTCCCTGGACAGTTGCGCGGAGTACCTCACGCCCAAGTTCAACGCGACCGCGGCGAAGGGTTGAAGACCGGCGGGCACTACGACGCGGCTGTCATCGGTGCCGGCCTGTCCGGGCTCGCGGCCGGGATCCGGCTGGCCCACTTCGGAAAGCGGGTGTGCCTGTTCGAGCGCCACAGCGCGGTCGGGGGCCTGAACAGCTTCTACAGTATCGCTGGCCGGCGATACGACGTCGGGCTGCACGCGCTGACGAATTTCGCCCGGAGCGGGGGGCGGGGGACGCCGCTGACCAAGGTCTTGCGGCAGCTGAGGATCGACCGGGGCGAGCTCGAACTGTTCGAGCAGAGGCGCTCCAGGATCACCTTCGGGGCCCGCGCGCCGGCGGAGCTGGCCTTCACAAACGACTTCTCGGTCCTCGAGTCCGAGGTCGCCCGGGCCTTCCCGGGGCGGATCGACCGGTTTCGGGCCCTCGCCGAGCGGGTGCGGGCGACCCCGCTGTCGGCGGAGCCCTCGCCGGTTTCGGCCCGGGGCGCCCTTCGGGAGCTGCTGGGGGAACCGCTCCTGGAGGAGATGCTCCTTTGCCCGATCCTCTTCTACGGTGGGGCGGCGGAGAACGACATGGACTTCAACCGCTTCGCCATGCTCTTCCAGGCGGTCCTCCTGGAGGGGCTATCCCGGCCCCGTGAGGGGATCCGCGCGATTTTGCGGCTGCTGGTCGACAAGTACCGCGCCGCTGGAGGGGAGCGCCGGATGAACTGCGGGGTAACCCGGATCAGGGCCCAAGGGGGGCGCGTCGCCTCGCTTGTTCTGGACAGCGGCGAGGAGGTCACGGCCGTCCAGGTGCTCTCCTCGGCCGGGGCGGTCGAGACGGCGGCCCTGCTTGAGGGCGGCAGTGCGGGAGGGACCGGCCCGGAGGCGCCGGCCGGCCGGGTGAGCTTCGTCGAGACGATCTCGGTCCTCGACCGCCAGCCCGCGGAACTCGGCTGGGGCGCCGACACGATCGTCTTTTTCAACGACTCGGAGAAGTTTTCCTATGCCGTCCCCCCGTCCCTGATCGACACCCGAAGCGGGGTGATCTGCATCCCGAACAACTTCGAGTTCGGGCCGGCCGGCGGACTGCCCGAGGGCGTGGTCCGGGTCACCTGCCTGGCGAGCCCGGAGCGCTGGGCGGGCCTGTCCCCGGAAGCCTACCGGGAAGCCAAGCAGGCCGGGTACGGGTCTGTCCTGGAGTGCGGCCGGCGCTTCCTGCCCCCGGTAGCCGACGCGGAGTTTTCAAAGGTCACGGTGGCGACCGACATGTTCACCCCCCTCACCATCGAGCGGTTCACCGGCCACCGAAACGGCGCGATCTACGGCTCGCCCGTCAAGAGCCCCCGGGGCGCGACCACCCTTCAAAATCTGCACCTGTGCGGCACCGACCAGGGCCTGCTCGGCATCGTCGGCTCGATGCTCAGCGGAATCACGATGGCCAACCAGCACGTGCTGATGGGCCCCGGGGCCCCGGAGGGTCGCTGACCATGGCCTACGACTGGCTCAAGGGCGTCTCGGACGAGTACGACGTGATCGTGATCGGCAGCGGGCTGGCGGGCCTGACCGGCGCGAACCGCCTGGCCCGGGCGGGGCACCGGGTGCTGCTCCTCGAGCACCACTACCAGTTCGGGGGCCTTGCGACCTGGTTCACCCGCAAAGGAGGGCACATCTTCGACATCTCGCTCCACGGCTTCCCCGCGGGCATGATCAAGTCCTGCCGCAAATACTGGACCCGGGAGATCGCCGACTCGATCGTGCCGCTGAGCGAGATCCGCTTTGTCAACCCCCAGATGGACGTGCGGACCACCTTCACGAGGGAGGACTACACGCGCCTGCTCACCGCGCAGTTCGGGGTGCCGGAGGAGCGGGTGCGCGGCTTCTACGAGCATCTGGCCGGGATGAACTTCTACGACCGCAACACCGAGACCACCGGAGAACTCTTCGAGCGGTTCTTCCCGGGCAGGGGCGACGTCCACCGGCTCCTGATGGAGCCGATCGCCTACGCCAACGGGTCCACCCTCGACGACCCGGCGATCACCTACGGGATTGTCTTCACGAACTTCATGGGGTCGGGGGTCTACACCTTCCGCGGAGGCTCGGACCTGCTGATCGGGAAGATGACCGAGGAGCTGCGCTCGCGCGGGGTGGAGCTGCGCAAGAAGGTGCTCGTCGAACGGGTACTCGTGGAGGAGCGGGCAGGGCGGAAGGTGGCCTGCGGGATCGTCGCCAAGGGGGGCCGTATCATCCGGGCCCGGGCGGTCCTGTCGAATGCCGGGCTCAAGAACACCGTGCTTCGGCTAATCGGCGAGGAGCACCTGCCGGCCGACTACGCGGAGGCCGCCCGGGCGGTGCGGATGAACTCGAGCTCCTGCCAGGTCTATCTCGGGATCCGTGGCGGGGAGCAGATCCCCCGGATCGGCGACCTGATCTTCTCCTCGGAAAGCCCCCGCTTCAGCAGCGAGGAGCTGACGGACCTGCGCACCACCAGCCGCACCTTCTCCCTGTATTATCCGGAGACCCGGCCGGGCTCGGGGCGCTTCACGGTCGTCGCCTCGCTCAACGGCCGCCACGCCGACTGGGAGGCGCTCACCCCCGAGCAGTACGAGTGCGAAAAATCGCGCCTGATCGCCGAGTCGATCGCCGCCCTCGAGCGCTTCATCCCGGATGTGCGCGGGAAGATCGACTGGACCGAGGCGGCGACCCCCCGGACGATCGAGCGCTACACGACCCACTGGGCCGGGGCCTCGTTCGGGACCAAGTTCGAGGGGCTTCAAGTCTCCATGGACCTGCCCGACAAACTTCCCGGAATGTACCACGCCGGCTCGGTCGGAATCATCATGTCGGGCTGGCTCGGCGCCATCAACTACGGGGTCATCGTGGCCAACAAGATCGACCGGTATCTGTTCGCCCCCGAAGCCCCCCGGCCCTAGGACCTCTTTGCCATGTTCCCTGCCGTAACGGACCTGATCCCCCACCGCCCCCCGTTTCTGTTCGTCGACGAGATCGTCTCGGAGGGCCCGGACAGCCTGGTCGCCCGCCGGACCTTCAGGCCGGAGGAGGACTTCTACCGGGGGCACTACCCGGGTTCCCCGATCACCCCCGGGGTGCTCCTGTGCGAGGCGGTGTTCCAGACCGGGGCGCTCCACTTTGCCCGAAAGCAGGGATCGGACCACCCCGGGGTCCCGATTCTGGCGAAGGTCGAAAACGTGCGCTTCCGCAACCCGGTCTACCCGGGCGACACGGTTACGATCGAGGTGAGGCAGAAGGAGGCCTTCGGGGGGTTCATCATGATGTCGGGCTCGGTGCGCTGCGGGGAGAAGCGTGTTTTGTCGGTTGATTTTTCCGTCGCCTGGAAGCTCCCCGAGGGCAAGGTGTAGGACCATGCCCGACTTCCTCCAGATCAGCGGGAAGACCTTCCTCGTCCTGGGCGTTGCCAACAAAAAAAGCGTCGCCTGGTTCATCGGCCGCTCCCTCGAGGAGCAGGGGGCCCGGGTGGTCTACAGCGTCCGCTCCGAGGCGCGGCGCAAGTCCTTGGAGGCGCTCCTGGGGGGGCGCCCCGTCTTTGTCTGCGACGTCGAGGGGGAGGGCGCCGCCGAAATACTCGCCGCCGAGGTGTCCGCGGCGGGGCACGCGCCCCTGGCCGGGATCGTCCACTCGATCGCCTTCGCAAGCTACAGCGAGGGGCCCAAGCCCTTCCACGAGACGCGCCGCTCCGATTTCCTCCAGTCGACCGCGGTCTCGGCCTTCTCCCTGGTGGAGATCGCCCGGGCCTTCAAGGCGCACCTGGCCCCCGACGCTTCCGTGGTCACGATCGGAATCTCTTCGCTGCGGGTGACCCCCGACAACTACGGCTACATGGGTCCCGTCAAGGCCGCCCTCGAGTCGGCCGCCCGCTTCCTCGCCAAGTCCTTCAGCGGCGACTCCGCGGTCCGGTTCAACGTCGTCGGGGCCGGGCCCCTGAAGACGAGCGCCTCGGCCGGGATCCCCGGCTACCTCGAGAGCTACCTGTACGCCGAGAAGCTCACCTACCGCCGCCGGGCCCTGCAGACGCAGGAGGTCGCCGACGCGGCGCTGTACCTGCTGAGCCCGAGGAGCAGCGGGTTCAACGGGGCGACGCTGGTCGTGGACGCCGGCCTGGGCTCCAATTACTTCGACCGCGAGGTGATCCGGCTGGCCATGCGGCCCGAGGCCCCGAGGTAAGGCCCATGCGCTTCGAAGCGACCTGCATCGAGTCGATCGCGGCCGTCCTGCCCGAGGAGGTGTGGACCTCGGCCCAGATCGAGGAGCGCCTTGCCCCGCTGTACGAGAGGCTGAAGCTGCCCTTCGGCCGATTGGAGCTGATGACCGGGATCCGCGCCCGGCGGGTCTGGCCCCGGGGCACCCGGCCCTCGGCCGCGAGCGCCGCGGCCGGCCGGGCGGCCCTCGAGAAATCGGGGCTCAAGGCCGGGCAGGTGGAGCTGTTCATCCACTGCGCGGTTTCCCGCGACATGCTCGAACCGGCCACGGCCTCGTTCGCCCACCGAGCGATCGGCCTGCCCCCGCAGGCCCAGATCTTCGACGTGTCCAACGCCTGCCTCGGGTTCCTGAACGGCCTGGCGATCGCCGGCTCGATGATCGAGTCCGGCCAGATCCAGTGCGCGCTGGTGGCCTCCGGCGAGAACGGGCGGCCCCTGGTGGAGAACACCCTCGAGACGCTCCTTTCGGGCAACCTCGGCCGAAACGAGATCAAGCCGTACTTCGCAAACCTGACGATCGGCTCCGGGGCCGTCGCGGCGGTGGTCTGCCACCGCTCGCTCGTCGCCGGACGGGCCCACCGGCTTCTGGGCGGGGTGGCCCGCTCCGCGACCCGCCACGGGGACCTCTGCCAGGGCGACGCCGCCGGGTCGGGGTCGCTGGCGATGCAGACCGACTCCGAGGCGCTGCTTGTCGCCGGGGTCGAACTCGCCCGCGAGACCTGGGAGCAGTTCCAGAGCTCCCTCGGCTGGACCGCCGCGAGCGTGGACCGCTTCGTCGGGCACCAGGTCGGGGCCGCCCACCGCCGGGCCGTCTACGAGAGGCTCGGGCTCGACCTGGCGAAGGACTTCTCGACTTTCGAGACCCTGGGCAACATGGGGTCGGTGTCGCTGCCGGCCACCCTCGCGGCGGCGGTGGATGCCGGCGCGGTCCGGGAGGGCGACCGGGTCACCCTCTTTGGAATCGGGAGCGGACTGAGTTGCATGATGCTCGCCCTGGAATGGTGACCTCCTCCCAGATCCCGGCCTGGCTCAGCCGGATGTATCCGTTCCGGCCCGCCGGGTTCGTGACCCCCTCCGGGGCCCGGATGAGCGTGCTCGACGAGGGCGCGCGAGGGGGGGAGGCTGTCCTGATGCTGCATGGAAACCCCACCTGGTCGTTTTTCTACCGGGATTTGGTCAGGGAGCTTTCGCCGGCGATCCGCTGCGTCGCGCCCGACCACGTGGGGATGGGCCTTTCGGACAAGCCCGCCGGCTACGACTACAGCCTGGCGGGGAGGATCGCTGACATCGAGGCCCTGGTCGCCCACCTGAAGCTTACCCGGGTCCACCTGGTCGTGCACGACTGGGGAGGGGCGATCGGCCTGGGCTGGGCCGTCCGCCGGCCGGACCTGGTGGGCCGGATCGCCATCCTCAACACGGCGGCCTTCGCCGCCGACCGGATTCCGCCGCGGATCGCGGCCTGCCGGATCCCGGTTCTGGGCGAAGTGATTGTCCGCGGGCTGAACGGGTTTGCCGGGCCGGCGACCCGCATGGCGATGCACGGGCGCAGGCTCTCGGCCGAGGAGCGCCGCGGGTACCTCTTCCCCTATGACTCCTGGGCCCACAGGATCGGCGTCCACCGGTTTGTCCGCGACATTCCCATGGAGAAGGGACACCCCAGCCGCGCGACCCTCGAGGCGGTCGAGCGGGGTCTGCCGGCCCTCGCGGCCTGCCCGAAGCGGATCGTCTGGGGGATGCGGGACTTTTGCTTTGATGCGTATTTTTTGGAGCGCTGGCGGAAGATCTACCCGGAGGCCGACGTAGTGCGCCTTGCCGACGCCGGCCACTATGTGCTTGAGGATGGGGGCGAGCCGGCGCGGCGCGCCGTTGCCGAGTTCCTGAACCCCTCCTAGGAATCTTCCCGCATGAGCAGCGCCAGCCTAGTCTGGTTCCGTCAGGACCTGAGGCTTAAGGACAACCCGGCCCTCAGGGCGGCGCTCGCCCGCGGCGGGCCGGTTGTGCCGGTTTTTATCCGCGACGACTCGGCCGAGGGCGGCTGGGCGCCGGGGGGGGCCTCGAGCTGGTGGCTGCACCACGCGCTCGCCTCCCTGGATGCGGCGCTCCGGGAGCGGGGTTCAAGGCTGATCTTCGCGCGGGGTGAGTCGTCCGCGGTCCTTGTCGAGATCGCCCGGAAGGCCGGCGCCGGCGCTGTCTTCTGGAACGAGCGCCACGAGCCGGAGCCCCGCCGGAGGGACCGGGAGGTCCGGGCCGCGCTCGCCGCAGCTGGCATGGAAACAGCCACCTCCAACAGTGCACTTTTTTTCGACCCGGCCGGGCTCCTGAACCGCCAGGGGACGCCGTTCCAGGTTTTCACCCCCTTCTGGCGCCGTTGCCTTGAGCTGCCCGTGGAGCCGCCCGTCCGGGTCCCGGCGGGAGCGATCCCGGCCCCGCGGTCCTGGCCCCGCTCACTTGACCTCGCCCAGCTGGGGTTCCTGCCGGGCCTGGGCTGGACCTCGGGGCTTGCGCAAGTCTGGCAGCCGGGAGAGGACGGGGCCGCCCGCCGCCTGGCGGCCTTTGTGCGGGCCCCCATGGGGGCCTACGGGGAGGGCCGCGACCGTCCCGACCGCGACGGAACCTCCCAGCTGTCGCCCTGGCTGCACTTCGGGGAACTGGGGCCCCGCCAGGTCTGGGCCGCCGTGAAGGCGAGCGCGGGCGGCACCGGAGTCTTCCCGCCGAGCCGCGGCGCCGGGGTCTTCCTATCCGAGATCGGATGGCGCGAGTTCGCCTACCACTTGCTGCACCACTTTCCGACGACCCCGCACGAGCCGCTGAGACCGGCGTTCAGGCGCTTCGCGTGGGCCGAGGACCCGGACGGAGCCGGGCTCCGGGCGTGGCAGCAGGGCGCCACCGGCTACCCGATCGTCGACGCCGGCATGCGCCAACTGTGGCGCACGGGCTGGATGCACAACCGCGTTCGCATGATCGCCGCCTCGTTCCTCGTGAAGGACCTGAGGCTACCCTGGGGGCTGGGCGCGGCCTGGTTCTGGGACTGCCTAGTCGACGCCGACCTGGCGAGCAACACCCTCAACTGGCAGTGGAGCGCCGGGTGCGGCGCGGATGCCGCCCCGTACTTCCGGATTTTCTCCCCGGTGCGCCAGGGGGAGAGGTTCGACCCGGACGGCACCTACGTTCGTCGCTGGGTCCCGGAACTTGCCAGGCTTCCCTCCGAGTGGATCCATTGCCCATGGGAGGCCCCGCCCGAGGTCCTCGCCGGGGCCGGGGTGCGCCTGGGCGGCACCTATCCCAGGCCTGTCGTGGAGCACACGGCGGCCCGGGCTGCCGCCCTGACCGCATTCAAGGCCCTGCGTGCGGGAGTCCCGGAGGAAGGCGCCAAGCCCGATTCGGCCGGGGAGCGGGCCGACGCCCGGCTCCGCGACGCCGCAGTCCGGCTCAACCGGGGCCGCTCTCCCCGGGCCTCCGACATCCGCCCGATCGCCTAGGCTGGGGGTGGGCGCCCCGGCCCGTTCCAAAAACAGGCTTTTCTTTGGGCGGGGCGGTCCCATCGTAGGCTCCCTTTATGCAGAGAACCCTCATCATCTTCAAACCCGACTGCATGCAGAAGCGCCATGTCGGCGACGTGCTCGCCCGCTTCGAAAAAGCGGGCTTTAGCGTCATCGGATGCAAAATGACCCGGCTTGTGCCGGCGGTCCTGCGCGAGCACTACGCGCACGTCGCCGACAAGCCGTTCTACCCCGAGATCGAGAAATTCATGGCCTCCCGGCCGGTGATCGTCATGGCCCTCCAGGGCGACGGCATCGTCCAGCGGGTGCGCGACCTGCTGGGGCCGACGGACTCCCGGAAAGCGGCCAAGGGCACGATCCGCGGGGACTTCGGGACGGACATGATGGTCAACATCGTCCACGCCTCCGACTCCGACGACAACGCCAAGGCCGAGATCGCGCGCTTCTTCAAGGCCGAGGAGATCTTCGCCTAGTTCGGGACCGCGGCCCGGCCGACCTCCAGCCGGAATCCCATGGCCCGGCCGGGCATCCCCCAGACGCTGTCGTCGTAGGCGACGTACAGGACGCCCGGCTCCACCTCGCGGACGCTCATGTACTGCGTTGTCGGGGCGCCGGAGCGGAACTGGACGACGTGGCTCCAGGTGTCCCCGCCGTCCAGGCTGAAGGCCAGGTAGTTCCCGTTCATGGGGGCGTGCCAGTTTGAGGTGAAGCGCCGTGCGGGGATGCGGACCCCGACCGTGCACACGAGCGTCCCGTCGCGCATCTCGACTAAGTCCGGGTCGACGACCGATCCGAACATCTGGTCGGTCGGGACCGCGCCGGGGGCCCCTGCGCCGGAGAACAGGCCCTCCCACTTGGCCGTGTCATAGATGTCGATTCCGGGAAAGCGCTCGGGCTCGGGGCGGCTCCAGCTGCCGCCGCCGTCGTCGGAGCGGGCCCGGTACAGGTCGCGTCCCGTCCGCATCAGGCAGATCAGGCGGCCGGCGTGGGTACCGCGCGAGACCCGCACCAAGACCGGCTCCCCGAATCCCTCCGTACCGACCGCCCCGTCGACGGCGATTGTCGACTGGTAGGCCCAGGTCTGCCCCCGGTCGTGCGAGCGCAGCAGGGCGCAGCGGGTCTTCTTCATCGAGGGCAGGTAGGCCGACGGGGCGGTGTCGCCCTCAAACCAGGTGTAGACGGTCGTCACCAGGTCTCCGCCCGGCATCTCGATTAACGAGCGGTGCAGCCGCGCCGCGGAGTGGCTACGGCCCACGTCGTCGGTCGACCCGCTCCAGTTGATCCCCGGCAGGTAGACGTCGACCGGCGCAGGCCCGTCGAACGTGCGCAGATCGTCCCGGGACCGCCACAATTCCCCGATGCCGTGGTCGGTCCGGGGCGAGGGTACCGCGTAGGTGTCCAGGAGCAGGATCGTTCCGTCGGCGCACTCGAGGGCCCCTCCCTCGATGTTCACGTCGTCACAGCCCTCCCGGTATGTCCACCGCTTCCAGGTGAGGCCGCCGTCCCGGGAGATCGCGGATCCGATCAGGGTGGGGTAGACCATCTTGCCCTTGGTGCCGAACGGCTTGGCGGCGAGCTGGGCCTGGCAAAAAAGTGTTCCCCGCGAGGTGCACAACAGGAAGGGCTGGCGGCCGTCGCCCGCCATGATCACCACCGGCGGGTGCATCACGAGCCTGAGCCGGGGGTCCTGGGCGACCGGGACGAGCCGGTCCACGGCGGTTTCGCGGGCGAGCGGGTACACCGGTTGATCGGCGACCTGTTCGCCCTCGAGCACCTGGGAGGCGGCGGCCACCGGACTGGGCCGGAGGGCCAGGGCGAGGGCGGCGAGGAGCAGCGGGATGGGGCGGGAGGTCATAGGGGAAAAGGGAGGCGCTAAAGCCGATTGGAGCTGCGCAAGGGCAGACGGGTCAAGCAGGAGCCTCAAAAGCGAATAATCGATGAGCACAATTTGGCAACCCATGCGCAGCAGCCGGGCCCCCCTCGCCGTAGACTCCGGGGCGAAGCATATGAAAGATCCGCTGGAGAGATTCAACACCTGGCTCGAGGATGCGAAGAAAAGCGACGCAGAGGAGCCGACCGCCATGGCGCTGGCCACCGCGGATGCGAGCGGGGCCCCCAGCGTGCGCATGGTGCTCCTGAAGGCCGTGGATCGCAGGGGGTTCGTATTCTACACGAACCTCGACAGCCCCAAGTCGGGTGCGCTCCGGGCGAACCCCCGGGCCGAGCTGTGCTTTTTCTGGGCGCCAAGGCACCAGGTCCGCGTCCGCGGCCAGGTGGTGCCGGTCGCCCCCGAGGAGGCGGACGCCTACTTTGCGACCCGCCCGCGGCTGAGCCAGCTCGGGGCGTGGGCTTCGCGCCAGTCCAAGCCCCTGGGCTCCTACGGCGAACTCGAGCGGGCGGTCGCCGCCTGCGCCCTGCGCTTCGGCATCGGGAAGGTCCCGCGCCCGCCAAACTGGTCGGGTTTCCGGGTAGTGCCCGACCAGATCGAGTTTTGGGAGCAGGGGCAGTTCCGGCTGCACCACCGCGTGGTCTGCACCCGCGATGGCGAAGGCTGGAAGGAACAGGCCCTGTTCCCCTGAGGGGGTCGAGACGGTTATAAGCGGAGCTTTTTAAGTCCGCATAGTTTCTTATTGCGGAGGCCCGGGGGTTTCCGTTTAGGTGCTCTCCTCCACCTCCCATGGCCTCCCGAGTATCCCCCCCTGAACGGCGGTTCAAGGTTCTCACTCCCGCCCAGAAAGACCAATTCCACGAGGAGGGCTACCTCCTCGTCGAGGACCTTCTCGATCCGGTCCGGGACCTGCAGCCGGTCCTCGATGAGTACGCCGAGATTCTCGACGGGATCGCCGCGGATCTTCACCGCAAGGGCTTGCTCCGCTCGACCCACGCCGGTCTGCCGCTCGTCGAGCGCCTGATCGCGGTGTGTTCGGAGAGCGGGAGAAACTTCCCGCAGCATTTCGACTTCAGCCTTCCCCAGAAGGACATCCGGCACGACACGCCGATCCACCTCGGGCCGGCCGTCTTCCACACCCTCGCCAACGCCCGCCTGCTCGACCTGGTCGAGGACCTGATCGGTCCGGAGATCTTCTCAAACCCCGTCCAGCACATCCGCTTCAAGCTGCCCGAGCGGGCCATCGACAAGAGCTCCCCGAGCGGCCTGGTCAGTCGGATCCCCTGGCACCAGGACAACGGAGTGGTGATGCCCGAGGCCGACGAGGCGACGATCCTCACCGTCTGGCTCCCCCTGAACCCGGCCACGGTCAGGAACGGATGCCTGCAGGTCGTCCCCCGCAGCCACCGCCAGGGAATCACCGACCACTGCCCGACGAGCGTCGGGCTCATGATTCCGGACCGGCTCGTCCCGCTCGACCGGGCGGTGGCCGTGCCGATGCGGCCCGGAAGCGCTTTGCTCATGGACCAGCGCACGATGCACAGTTCTCTCGACAACCTGACCGACGACGAGATCCGGATCAGCATGGACCTGCGCTACCAGCCCGTCGGCCAGCCCTCCGGCCGGCCCGCCTTTGCGCCCGCGGGGTTTGTCGCCCGGAGCGCGGCGCGACCGGAGAGCGTGCTTCGCGATCCGGCCGTCTGGGCCGCCCGGTGGCTCGAGGTGCGCGAGAGGCTCGCCGAAGACAACCCGGTCTTCAACCGGTGGAGCGCCGACGCCACGGCCTGCGCCTGAGGGGGCGTTGGGATTGACGGGCCCGGGGCCCGAGGCAAGACTGGCGGCCACCCCGACGGACAAGCGGGGCCACCCCTCCATGCCCAAGCCCTATAGCGCCCCCGCGTTTCTCACCGAACTTCTCCGCGCCCGTTCCCCCTCGGGCTACGAGTCACAGGCCCAGGCGGTCTTCGACCGGTTCGTGAAGCCGGCCAGCGACGCCTATGCGGACGACGCCCTGGGAAACCGGATTGCCACCCTCAACCCCGACGGGGACCCCGTGCTGATGCTCGCGGGCCACATGGACGAGCTGGGGCTGATGATCACCTATGTCACCAAGGAGGGATTCCTCTACTTCAGCCCGATCGGGGGGCACGACCGGTCCATCATCTCCGGCCGCCGGGTCGTGATCCAGACGGCCCGCGGGCCCGTCAAGGGCGTCACCGGGAAGCGGGCCATCCACCTGATGAGCGAGGAGGACCGCAAGAAAGTCCCCGAGATCCATGAGATCTGGATCGACATCGGGGCCCGCTCCAAGGAGCAGGCCCTCAAGCGCGTCGACATCGGGGACGTCGCGACCTACGACCACGAGTTTGAGCTCTTCCAGGGCAGCATCGGGGCGGCGCGGGCCTTCGACAACAAGGTGGGAGCCTACGTCGTCGGGGAGACCCTGATCCGGCTCGCGGCGGCCCCCAAGCGGCCCGCCGCGCGGGTCGTCGCTGTCGCGACGGCGCAAGAGGAGATCGGCGTCCGGGGCGCGACGACCTCGGCCTACGCCGTGAACCCCCACATCGCCGTGGCGGTCGATGTCGGCCACGCCACGGACCATCCCGACTGCGACAAGCGAAAGTACGGCGAGACGGTCTTGGGCGGGGGCCCCATCCTCTGCCGCGGCCCGAACATCAACCCCAGGGTCTACGAGCGGCTTGTGCGCGCGGCCAAGAAGCTGCGCATCCCCTACCAGCTCGAGGGCGAGCCCCGGCCGACGGGGACCGACGCGCGTGCGATCCAGATGGGGCGGGGCGGGGTCGCCACCGGGCTGGTCAGCATTCCCCTGCGCTACATGCACACCCCGAGCGAGGTCGTGGACCTCGAGGACGTGGAGCGCTGCGTGAAGCTCCTGGTCGAGTTCGCCCGCGGCCTCGAGCCCGGCGACTACGCCCACTGGTGACGGGCGGCCGGCGGCCTAAGGTTGCAGGATCGACCAGTCGGTGTCGCCGTACTTCGCCTTGAGGGCGGTCAGCAGATCGGCCCTCGCCGCCGCGGCGTCGGCGACATTCTGCCGCCAGGAGGCGATCGCCCGCTGGGTGCCGAGGTTCTGGCCCGTGGCCTCGGATTTCTCGGAGGGCTCGGGCTTGAGCTCGTCTGCGGCCGGGCTCACCCCGTCGGGCAGGCGCTCGCTCGGCGAATACATGGCATCCACCGCGGCGCCCAGCAGCCGCAGGGCGTACCGGGGGACGAAGCCTTTGCGCAGAGCGCTGCGCTGCTGGGAGATCAGGGCCTCGATGTTCACGGCCATCTGCTGCCGGCCGTTGATCAGGACCTTGTAGCGGGCCACCAGATCGGGCGCCTGGGGATCGGTGTCCTCGCCGTCGAGCTTGCCGTACTTCTCGAGGGCCTGGTCGCACAGGGCCATGACCCGACCCGTGCCCTGCTGGGTTTCGGCGTAGAACTTGGTCAGCTTGTCGCTGAAGTCCTGCAGGGCCGCGGCCTGGGCCTCGCGGGTCTTCAGCGCGCCCAGGTCGGGAGGGGCGGGCGCCTTGGGAGCGGGCTCCCGGGCCAGATCGGCGTCGAGCTGCCTAATGGCGCCGCAGGCGTCGGCCAGATATTGGTGAGTCTTGGGGCCAAGCTTCGGCCCGCAACCCGAGAGCAGCGCCACAGCGAAGGCGCCGGCGACAACGCGCGAGGGATGCATGATAGGGTATCCTACGCTTCGGCTCCTGGGGTGTCTGCGCATTTTTTGGTAATTGATAACCCAGGTCCGACGGGGATCGGCGGTGATCTGCTGGGCTCTGCGGATCCTGTAACCCGGCGGCAGGGTCCAGGGCCGGTAAGCCCATGCTTTGGGTAGAGCTTGCCGGGAGGGTCGATTTTGCGATCCTCGCCTCACCGGGGCCAGGCCCCGGCCACACCCCATGAAGTCTCTCGCTGTCCTCGCACTGGCCCTAGTCGCCGCCCACCCGCTGCTCTGCGCGGCGGGGCCATCCACGCCGGGTCCCTACCGGGTCCTCACCTCGGCCCGGGTCGGCGGCGCGGGGGGATTTGACTATGTCACCGCCGACGCGGCCAACCGCCGCCTCTACATCCCGAGGGGGGATCGCGTGGATGTCTTTGACCTGGACACCCTGACCCCCGCGGGGTGCGTCCCGGGAGCGAAGTCGGTCCACGGCGTCGCCGTGGATCTCGCCTCAGGCCGGGCCTATTCCAGCAGCAAGCCGGTCCTCGCCTGGGACGCGAGAACCCTCGCGCCGATGAAGTCGATCGACGTTTCCGGGCGGCCGGACGGTATCTTCTGGGATGCGGCGAGCGGGCGGGTCTTCGTCCTCAGCCACCAGGCGCCGAGCGTCACCGTGCTGAACGGAGCGGACGGCTCGGTCGCGGGGACAATCGACTTGGACGCCGCCCCGGAGCAGGGCGTCTGCGACGGGCGAGGCCGTGTGTACATCGACTTGGAGGACAAGGACCAGGTGGCCGTGGTCGATGCGAAGACCCTCAAGGTCGTCTCCCGATACGGACTGGGCGGCCGGGGCGGGGTTCCGGCCGGACTGGCGATCGACGCGGCCCACCATGTCCTGTTTGTCTGCTGCCGCAAGCCCCAGGTCTGCGTGATCCTCGACGCCGATGACGGCCGGATCGTGACCGCCCTTCCCCTCGGCGCAGGGACCGACGGGGCGCTCTTCAACCCGGCGACGCAGGAGGCCTTCAGTTCGAACTATGACGGGACCCTCACGGTGATCCGTGAGAACAGCCCCACCGATTTTGTCGTCGAGCAGACCGTGGCCACCCGGCCAGGGGCACGGACCTGCACCCTGGACTCCAGAACGGGCCGGGTCTTCCTGGTGACGGCCGAGTATGCCCCGGCGCCCCCGGGCCAGCAAGGCCCGGGCAGGCCCCGGCTCCAGATGGTGCCCGGATCGTTCGCGATTCTCGCCGTGGGCCGCTGATTCCGCAGCGCGGGCGCCTGCCCCTCCGATCGGGCTTGCGGGCGGACGGGCCCTGCCCCAGATCCTACATCCTTAACCCATGAATCCCTGGTATTCGCTCGAGGAGAAGACGATCTGGGTGACCGGCGGCGCCGGTTACCTTGGAACCCCAATTTCGGAGGCCCTGGATGGGCTCTGCGGCAAGCTGGTCTGCATCGACCTCGAGGGCAGGGCCGAGGCCCTCGTCCGCGACCACAAGCTCGCGCGGACAATCCCGGTCTCACTGAACGTCTCCAACTTGGACAAACTCCCGGGCTTCATCGACGAGATGATCGCAGCCCACGGGGTGCCGGACGGCCTGGTCCACATGGCCTTCGCCTCGACCCGGGGCAAGCGGTTGAACGCGATCTCGGCCGAGGACTTCCGGGGGAGCATCGACCAGTCCCTGACCAGCGCCTACATCCTGTGCCGAACCCTGGGAGAGCGCATGAAGGCCCGGGGCCGGGGGAGCGTCGTTTTGTTCAGCAGCATGTACGGAGTCGTCTCCCCGGACCCTCGGATCTACGTCGACCCGAATGTCCCCAACCCGATCGACTACGGGGTCGCCAAGGCGGGCGTCTTGCAGATGACCCGGTATTTCGCGGTGCACTACGGCCCCTCGGGGGTCCGGTTCAACGCCGTGACACCGGGCCCGTTTCCCAACGTTCCCGGCAACAAGTACGACACGGATTTCATGCGCACCCTGTCGGCCAAGGTACCGATGGGCCGCGTGGGCCGCAGCAGCGAGATGGTCGGGCCGGTGCTGTTCCTGCTGGGCGACGGAGCCTCGTACGTCACCGGGCAGAGCCTGGTTGTCGACGGCGGCTGGACGGTCTGGTAGGCCGCGCGCCCTCAGGTCCCGCTTCGGATCAGCGCCAGGGTCGCCTCGACGATCCGGGGGCCGTTCGCGTGATCGAAGAGGGCAGCGTTCGCCTCGTAGAAGTTTCCGGCGACGGCCTCCTCGGTGACGATGTAGCCCTGGAGCGTGTTGTTGACCATCGCGATGACGAAGGTGTCCGGCGAGCGCGCCTTTAGGGCGAGACCGTATTCGACGAAGTACTCTCCGGGCCAGCCGGCGAACTTCCACGGGCCCACCTCGATCACCTGGATCTCGGCGGGCATAACCCCGGCGAGGGCCCGTGCGATGCGGCCGTCCGCAGCGGCCCGGGCGAGCTCGGTCGTCGCCTCGGAGCCGAACCAGTCGCACTCGGCCGTTCGCACCTCCTGGCGGGGTGCGCCCGTCGCGCTCAGGTGGTCGAAACGGGCCCGGACGCGGGCCTGGGCCGCGAGGGCCTGCTCGACCGTCGGGAATTTCCTTAAGGCCAGATCGAGGACCGCGTGGCGGCAGCGCAGGGCTGCGTCGCTGCGGTAGGCGATTTGCGGGATCACCGCCTCGATCGCCCGGCCCAGGTTTTCACCCAGCCGCTGGGCCTCTGCGAAGGTGTTCGCCCGGGTCACGTGCCTGGGGCTCTGGTCGCCGGCGGTCCCCATGTGATAGAGTATCGGGCATGAAGGGGGCAGGGCCCGGCCGCGGAGGTAGCGGCGGGTGAACTCCGGGAAGTCGCCCGTGATGAGGGTCGAGTCCTCGTGGAGCACTGTCGGATGCATGGAGTAGACGATCAGGCACGCAATCGGCGTGTGGTCGCGCAGGGACCGCAGGACAAGGACGGGGACGTCAGGGTCGGCGGGCCCGGCCGGGTCGTGCCGGTTGGTGCCGACGCCCTCGGGCTTGGCGCGGGCAAGGCCGGCTTCGGCCGGGGTAGCCCCGTTCGCAGCGGCGACCGCCGCCTCCACCATCCGGTCGCCCGCAAGGCGCAGGTAGGCGGGGTCGGCCTTCGGCACGACGGAATCCCGGGCGGCGCCGACATAGTCGGCCATGACCGGTCCGGAATGCGTGTGGGTGCAGGATACGACGATGGCCTCGGGAGGGGTGCCGGTTCTCTCCGAGATCCGCCGGCGCACGTCGGAACTGAAGGCCTTGGCCACGACGGCCAGGTCGTTGGCAAGGATGATCGCGCTTTGCCCCGCGCTGCGCAGGTAGAGCGCGGTGCACTGCAGGGGATCGTGAACCCCGGTGCTGTAGCGGGGCACATGGGGGTAGCCGTGCAGGAAGACGCTTCCCGGGGGCGTGAGGTCGGCGGAGGCCGCCCCGGCGTACAACACGGCGCTGGAGGGTGCGGGGGAGGGAGCGGATTTCATGAAGGGGCGGCGCATCACGCCGAATTGAGGGCTTCCTTGAAGTGCCGTCGGCACATTGCGACGTAGCGGTCGTTGCCGCCGATCTCAACCTGGGCTCCGACCTTCACGGCGCGGCCATCCGGCCCGACGCGAAGGTTCATGGTCGCCTTGCGCCCGCAGTGGCAGATCGTCTTGAGCTCGATCAGGTTGTCAGCCAGGGCCAGCAGCTCGGCGCTTCCGGGGAACAGCTGACCCTGGAAGTCGGTGCGCAGCCCGTAGCACAGGACCGGGATCCTCAGGATGTCGGCGATGTCGGTGGCCTGCCTGACTTGGGGGCGGGTCAGGAACTGGGCCTCGTCGATGAGGACGCAGGCGACGGGCTTCACCGCGTGGTCCGCCTTGACCCGCTCGAACAGGTCCGTGTCGTCGGTGAGGGCGATCGCGTCGGCGGCGAGTCCGATCCGGGACTGGATCCGGCCGACGCCGGCCCGGGTGTCGATCTTGGGCATGAAGAGCAGCGTCCGCATGCCCCGCTCGTGGTAGTTGTAGCTCGACTGCAGGAGCATCGTGCTCTTCCCGGCGTTCATGGCCGAATAGTAGAAGTAGACCTTGGACATGGCGCTTCAACGATTGGATATCGCCTGCAGAAAGGCCAGACCTGTGTTAGCTCGGGGAGCCGGCCGGAGGCGGTGGTTGGGATTGGTCAGTCGTGGACTCCCTCCGCCCTGAGGGCGGCCACGAGCTGCTCCCCAACCCTGGAACCGCTGCGGTAAAAGACCGCCGGCTTGCCCAGCGGCGCCGGGCACCTGACCCATTGTCCGGCGGGAAACTTTAAGATTTTCCCCGACCACAGGCCCACCCAGTCGCCCTTCGGCAGGTAGGCGACGACGCTTGTCATCCCGGGATCTAGGACCGGGGCGACCATCAGTTCCGAGCCGAACAGGAACTGGTACTTCAGGTCGTACGTGTTGGGGTCTCCGGGAAACTCGAGGAACGGATGCCGAGCCAGCGGGTGGCCGGTGCGCGCCGCCTCATCGACGAGCGCCTTCCGGTAGAACGCCAGGGCCCGGTAGACCTTGGCCATCCGCGCGAAGTGGGCGAGCGTATCGGCGTCGTGGTCGAACTGGGCGCTGACGAACGGATTGTTACCCTCGTGGGTTCGCAGCACGCAGCTGAACGCGTTGAGCTCCTCCCAGCGCATGAGCAGCTCCTTGGTGCGCCCCAGGGCGGGGATCGTTTCGTCACCCAGCTTCAGGAGGAAGGCGTTGTAGCCCCCGACGTCGCTGTGGAGCAGGCTAAAGCCCGACACGCCGCCCGAGAGAAGGCCGGTCACCGCGGTCTTCAGCCCGTCGAACTCGTCCCAGCTCTGGGCCTGGTCTCCGAGCCAGAACAGAGTCGAACTCGCCGGGCTGCGCGTGAAGCCCGAACGGCTGAAAAAGACGATGTCCTTGCGGCCCGTCTCCTCGATGGCCTCCCGGTTGACTGCGGCCCAGGCCTCGGCGTAGCGGTTGTGCCAGGCCGAGGGATCGGCGCCGCCGAAGAGCGCGGCGTCGAAGGGGAGGGCCTCGCCGAAGTCGGCCATCCACCCCGACGACCCGCTGGAGATGAGCTCATGTTTTATGACCGACTTGATCCACTCGCGTGCCCTGGGGTTGGAGAGATCGACCATCCCGGCCTCGAATCCGCGGTTGCGGTTCAGGAAGAGCCTGCCGTCGGCGCGCGTCACGAGATAGCCGGCCTTCTGGGCCTGCTTGAAAAGCACGTCGTGTCCTGGATCGTTAACAAAGTACGGGTTGATGTAAGTCATCACGCGGATGTTTCTGCGGGCCAGTTCCGCGACAAGGTCGGCCCATCCCGGGTAGTAGGCGGGATCGAGCTGCCAGTTCCACCACAGGCGGTAGGCGTCTGCGGTCACCCGGCGGCCGCACCAGTCCTGGATCCAGACGGCGGCCAGCGGCACGGCAGCCCGGTCCAGGGCGGCGATCTTCTGCCGCACAGCCTGGGTGCCCCCCTGAAGGCCGACGATCGCCCCTGCGTGCACCCAGTCGGGCAGCGGGCGCATGCGGCCAGCATACGCGGTGTACTCCTCGATCAGGTCGAGCGGCGTTCGCCCGAAGAGGATGCGGCCGGTGAGGGTCCCGGCAAAGAGCTTGATCTCGATGCAGTCCGGACGCCTCAGGTCAAACTCGCTGTACTCGTAATTTTCTAGGAAGAGGGAGCGCAGGCGGGTCGTGATGTAGTGGGGGGCGGGCGCCTCGGTCGCGACCGCGCTGCCTCCTCCGCCGTTGCGGGTGGCGTTGATGACCTCCGTCAACAGGGGCATGCCCCGTCCGACTCCGTGCTCCTGGACCAGAATGGGAACGACATGGCCTTTCTGGTCGAAGAAGGTCAGCTGCTGGCCGAGGCCGTAGACACGCTCGTCCTCGGGGGAGGCGCATCGCAGGAAGATCCGGTTAAGGCCGGCGGCTCCCGGGCCCTCGAGGGTCACCACGAATCGGAGCTGGTTGTCGGAGGCCGGCCTCAGAGTGAGCCGATAGCCGGCGCTCAGGCCTGGCCCCGACAGGACGCCGCGAAGGATGAGGGCACCGTCCTCGATGATGACCGAGTCGAGCGTTTGGTGGTCAGACTGCCGGAGCACCCGGTCTTTGATGTCATAAAAGCCCTCCGGTCGGCCGAGCGCCCGTACGGTCTGCTCCCCCTGCGCAGCGGCGAGGAAGGGGGCGCCCGAGGCGCTTTCCCAGACCGTCCGGGCCGGTTCGGCCGAGTGGAAAACCTCAATGGCCGGCTGCCCGTCCCCCCGCGGGGTTACCGTCACCAGGAATTTTCCAATCTCGTAGCGGCCCGGGGCGGGCACGAGAGGGGAAGGCATGGGAGATGGAAGTCCGACGGGGGTTGCTGCGCCGCAGGGCAGGAAGGCGATCAGCGCTGTACAGGCAAGGGACGCGACGGCCCGGGGGAGACGGAGGAGGTTCATCGGAGTGGGGCGGGGATCGACTCCAAGACAGGACGCCGCCGATTGCAGACAAGCCTATTGTGCTGCGCCCGGGACCGCCCCCCGTACCGGGTCCTCTACGGGTCAGCCGGTTCTTGCGCCGCTGCCCCGGCTCTCCCCGAGCGTTGAGAGCACCCCTTATGGGCCCTTCGGCCGGAAGACGAACTCCTCCGCCCCGTCGAGCGGCCCCATCGAATAGCCAAGCGGGCCGAGGATTTCGGTAACGCCGTCCCTCTCGGTGGCGTTGTGGAGGGCGACCAGGATGATGGGCTGCGCCGCTGCGAGGGTCTCCCGCGCGCCGGCCAAAGCCCGGTGTGCGTGACCCTCGACATCGATCTTGATGAAGTTGGGTCTGCGGATGTCGCCGCTGCGCACAAGGTCGTCGAGCCGAACCGTCGCGACCCGGATGGGCTTCCCGCCGACGCCCTGCTCCCCCGCGTACCTGAGGTGCGTGGTCGTGCTCTCCCGGCTGCCGTAGGTAAACAGGTCGTCTTCTCTCTTCGAATCGGACACAGCCACTGGGAAGATCTTCAGCTGCTCGAGGTGGTTCAGGCGCCTGTGCCGGGCGAGCCGGGCGAAGCTGAGCGGGTTCGGCTCGAAGGCCGCGACTTGACCGGCCCCGCCGACCCGCATGGCGAGTCCGACGCTGTAAATGCCGTAATGAGCTCCCAGGTCCCAGCACGACCAGCCGCGGATATCATTGCCTCCCACCGCGAGGAGGAATCGCTGGACCGCGGGCTCATGGGTCCCCTTCCAGTACGAGCTCCAGGGGTAGAGCGTCCACAAGGCGCCGCGGGCTACTCCACCTCGCACCCGGACCGGGAGCAGCTCCAACCGGCTCGCCTTGAGGAAACCGCTCAGGAGCGTCTTGAGAATGCCATCCATGGGTTAGCCCTACTCTCTGGGCCAGGCGCTAGGGCTGCAACCAGATTGACCGACAGCGGGGTGGGGCGTTGGCCGGGGGGCGGGGATCGCAAGCAGCCGGGACCCTGGGCCTGCGCAAGATCCGGCGGCCGCCGGGAGGCCGCCGTTGGGCCGATGCGGCCCGCAGCCCCTTCCACACCCGGCGCTGCCCGGGGACGGTCCAATGCGTCGAACCGTCGGCTCCGCGCATGGCAGTCCGAGGAAAATCGTTCCAACAGGATGGCTGGGCAACGAGTAGCCCATCGGGTCGCCGGAGGGGTCTATATACGTTGTGCTTGCGCTGGATCGCTCCTAGGATCGCTCCGCCGCAGAAAACGCGGGGAAGAGCACTAGCTTGGAAGACCGCAAACGCTTTACAAAAATGAACGACGAGTACCTGCAGAACGCATCCAAAGTAATCGACGACCCAAACATCCTGGTCAACGTAGTCTCGTGCCGGGTCAAGCAGCTCAAGCGGGGCAACCGCCCGCTGGTGGTATCCCTGGAGAAGCTCTCCGCCGAGGACACGGCCCTGCGTGAGATCGCCGAAGGGAAGATCAGCTACGAACTGCTGACCCAGGAAGAGCTGGCTCGGCTGTAGCCGTTCGGGATGCCTGCCACCGGCGTTGAGGAAAATCTCGGCTACCGAAAAGGCCCCCTCGTCCGCAAAGGTGAGATCCTCGGCGTCCCTGCCTGAGGAGCGCCCTGAGGGATCCAACCCGGGCCCCGGGCGATGCCGTGGCCCGTCCAAGCAGAGCCCCCGGGATCTCATGGGAGGAAGCGCCCGGGGAGGTTTCTTAGGCGTCAGGGCTGGGCTCCTGTGGCAGGGAATCGGGGCGCCGTCCGGCGTTCACGGGACGATTTCGTAGATCTCCACCAGGGCGACGCCGGTTGCGCCGCCCACGCCGGAGACCTGCGCGGTATAGGCCCCTGGGGCCAGGGTCACGATCAGCGCGGAATCCTTGCTGGACGCGGCCAGCGGGAACGCTCCCGCGGATGCCGCTGTTGCCGCCAGATCAGCCGCGCTCGCTGCCACCTGGCTGGCCGAGACGGTTATCGGAGTGCCCCAGTTGTCGTTCTGAGCGATCAAGGTCCCGGAGCTGTCGTAGACGTTCAGGATCGGATCGGTTAGGGCGCCGGTGAAGCTGAGATAGTTCTGCAGCGTCGGGCCCACTCCGCGGATCAGCACCTTCTTGGGCGAGTTGCCGCTGACAATGAATCCGTCTGTCAGCACCGACGGCCCGACCTGCCCGCGCGCCGAGATGTTCACCAGGCGCTGGTATTGGGACTGCGGGTTGATACTCGCGTCGTAGAGCTCCGCCATGGCCATTCCCGATGTGCCGTTGGCCCCGCTGACCTCCAGCATGTAGGTGCCCGGGGCGAGCGTCACCAGAAGCGCGGCGTCCGCGCTGCCAGGGGTGAAGGCGAAGGCCCCCAGCCTTGCGAAGGCAGCTGCCAGGGTCGGATCATTGTTCCAGCCGCTGTTGGTTGCCAGGATGTTGCCGCTGCTGTCGAGGAGAACCAGCACCGGATTTGCCAATACCCCGCTTACTCCCACCCCGGCCAGGGTGGGGCCGACCCCCCGCAGGAGCACCGGCTTCGGATCAGGCCCAGCGATCACGAGCCCAGCCATCAGCACCCTTTGCCCTGTCCCCACCAGCGCCAGGGCCGACAGGTTTACCAGCCGGTCGGTCCGGGTCGTGGTCGTTGCAAGGCCGGAGTAGCTCGTTATTGCTCCTGCGCCCGACGTGATCGATCCCGTCACCGTGGTGGTGGCCGGGTCGATCGCGCCCGTCACCGTCGCCGACTGGGTCGCGCTGATCGAGAAACTGTTGTTGGACCCGACGGTCCCTGTGCCCGAGACGACCATCGTCGGAGTGATCGCCAGGACATAGACTTCCCCCTGGGTTCCGACGACCGAGTACGTGGTCCCGCTCGCCGATTTCAAGGACGCCCCTCGATAATAGCCGGCGATGCCGGCGCTCGGCCCCGAAACCGGATCGAGCGCGGCCGAGAATGAGGCTCCCAACTCGACGATCGTGCCGGTGATCGCGCTCGCTGACACCCGGCCGACGAATGTGAGCGTCGGCCCGGCCCCTCCCGTGCTGGGCAGGGCCGTTGTTGTGGTCGTGAAGTTGCCCGAGCTGTCCGGGCTGAAGCTCACGACGAAGCCCTCACCGGGACCGGAAAGGTATCCGATGAGGGTGCCGGAGCTGCCGTCCGGCGACACGTAGCCGGCGAGGCTCGTCGCCTGGCCCGTTGCTTCCGCGCGCAGGCCCTCGCGGCTGGCGCCTGCGTTCACCCCTCCACTCACCGTTCCGAAGTAGATCTGCGTGGCGGCAGAGAGCACCTTGAACGTCACGGTGACGCTCGGCGCCGCGTTGTATAGGCTGTTGCCCGGCTGGCTCGCCTGGACCGACACGGTGCCCACCGCCCCGGACAGCGTGACAGTGGAGCCGGCGAGCAACGCCGGACCGCTCAGGACCGTGAAGGCCACCGGCAGGCCGGAGCTTGCCGTCGCCTGGAGGCTAAAAGAGGGGGCGTTCGATTTCTGATCGGCGGGCTGAACGAACGTGATTGTCTGCGATTGCTTGGCCAGCTGGGCCCCGATCGTCTGCGTCACGCTTGGCGCTGCGGCGTAGTTGCCATTGCCGGCCTGGCTCGCCTGGACCACGACCGGGTTGCTGTCTTTGATCGTCAGCGTGCTCCCCGTCAGGGTCGCGTTGCCGCTCACCAGGGTGAGGGTGACCGGCAGCCCGGAACTTGCCGTCGCGACAAGGCTTACCGGAACACCGACTAGCGCCCCCACGGCAGGGAACGAGATCGTCTGGCTTGCCGGGTTGATGGTCATCGTTGCCGTTGCCGCCGCCCAATAATTTGAATCGAGGACGCTCACCCTCACGATGTACTGGCCGGGGTTGACAGGGGTCCCTGTGACTCCGACATAGATCACACTCATGCTCAGTCCCGCGGGCGTCGTCTGAACCGACACGGGCTTGGCCGAGCCATCGTAAGTCTGCGTGAGATTGCCCACGGTCAGGGTCGCGGGGGCCTTTGCAACGGCCAGCGAGACCGAGGCGGTCGCTGTGTTGTAGTCGGCCAGGTCCGAAGGCACGAAGCTCACCGCCAGGGTCTGCGCAGCCGCGTCCAGAATGGTCCCGCTTGCAGGGGAGTAGGTGAACGTCCCGGGGACGCTCGCCGTCGCGTTCAGCTGCGCCGCTGAAAGCGGAGTTCCGTAGAGGATTGCCAGGGGGGTGGTCCAGGTGATCGTTGGCGAGACCTTGCTCACGGTGACCCTGGCCGTGGTCGTCGCTGTCGTGTAGTTCGTGCCGTCGGTCGGGGTGAAGGTCACGCCCTGGGATGCCGTACCCCCTCCTGGGGCGGTGGCGGGGTTCGTGAACGCAAACGTTCCCGCGGTGCTCGCCACGCCGCCACTTAGCGTCGAGGAGGCGAGCGTCTGTCCATAGGTGATCGCTGTCGCACTCGGGGCCGTCGTGATCGTCGGTGTCGCCTTACCCACGGTGACGCTGGCCGTCGTCGTCGCTGTCGTGTAGTTGGACACGTCTGTTGGCGTGAAGGTCACGCCCTGCGCGGCCGTACCGATGCCCGGCGCCGTGCCCGGTGTCGTGAATGCGAATGTACCTGCGGTGCTTGCCACACCGCCGCTCAGGGTCGAGGAGGCCAGCGTCTGCCCGTAGCTGATCGGGGTGGCGCTCGGGGCCGTTGTGATCGCCGGGGTCGCCCTGTTAATGGTGACACTCACGCTGGCGGAGGCGCTGCTGAGGGTACCGTCGCTGACAACGAAGGCGACCGTGCGGCTCGTGTCCGTGCCGGCGTTGGTCGGGTTCGCACTTGTCGAGTCGAACGTGACCGACTGCAGGGCCGTCTGATAATGGGCGATCGTGGAGGAGCCGGAAAGCGTCAGGACGCCAGTTGTGCTGTTGTAGCTGCCGCTGATGCCGTTCTGATTGGTGAAGTTCAGCCTGTCCCCGGTGAAGAAACCCGACGAGATCGACACCGTGCCGCCCGACAGGTTCGCGTTGTCCACGTCGCTGGCGGTGATGGCCGCGGCGATCACGCTGGCCGTGCCCTGGACCGTGTAACTGATTGGGCCGCCTGCGCCCGCAAGCGCCGGAGCATTGTCGACGCCGGTCACGCTCACCGTGCTGGTCCAGGCGAGGTCGGTGACCAAAAAGTTGGTCGTCTGAGAGGCGCCCGCGCCATAGTCGGATAGTCCTATTGCGCCGGATCCCGTCCCCAGGCCCGACTGGGTTGCCGTCAGCGTCCCTTCGATATAGGTCTTTGCCGTGCCGGAACTATCGAGGTCGATTTCCACATAGTGCGCTACGCCCCGGGTGATGTTCCCGCCCCCGGTTAGCGTTACCAGGGTGTCTGTCCCGTGGGTGACCACAAAACGGTCGCCGGTACCAGGCACGTTGAGCTTCATGGTGATCCTCAGGCTTCCGATGAAGGTCCCGGTTGTGGTCACTTTGCTCGTCACGTCACCGCTGCTCAGGTAGAGTGTTGACCCCGTGACCGACACCCTGCCGGAGGTCGTCGTCCAGTTGCTCAGATCGGCAAAATTGTCCGAGAAGGGCGCAAACGCCTCTGCGCCGGTATGCGTCCCGTCGTTCAGCACCCAGCTGATCGTTCGGTTCGTGTCAGCGCCGAAATTCGTGGGATTCTGGCTGGAGGAACTGAAGGCCACGGTGTTCAGGACGGTCTGGTAATTGGCAAGTGTGTCGGTTCCCGAGAGGGTGAGGACGCCGGTGGAGGTGTCGTAGCTGGCGGTGATTGACCCCAAGGTTGTCGCGGCGAGCAGATCGCCGGCAAAGAAACCGGCTGACACGGTTGCCGTCGCGCCGCTGAGGGTGGTACTGGCCGAGTCGCTGACGGTCACGCCGCCCTCGATGGTCGCCGGGCTCCCGGCCTCGGAATAGGCGGCAGTATGCCCGGCGCCGGCCAAGACAATAACCGGGTCGGCGAGCACCGCGGGGGCTGCGGTCAGGAGGGCCCCAACAAGCAAGACTGCCAGGCGGCGCCGGCCGAGTCTATCTACGCACTTGAATCGTGGAGTGAGAGAGGCCGAAACACGACACATCCGGTCGGATTCAGAGCCGCGCATGGAACGGACAGAAATGCGAGATTGTGTAGTCATGAGAGAGTGCGGGATACGATGGCCATTGGAGTTGGGAAATCTGTGCGCGCGAGTGCCCCTGAGATGGCGATCAGAGGCGCCACCAGGCACGAGAGTCGGTGTGGTACCAGATTTTTTGGCTCTTGATCAAAGATTGGGGACATGGGGCGTTGGAAGCGCCACCATGTCCCCTATGCACTTACACCTGACTCTTCCCGGATACCGCATCCTCCGGTGGGAGAGCAACTCTTTGATGCGGGTTCATGTCGAG
>CAIOZY010000018.1 GCA_903862935.1 uncultured Opitutaceae bacterium | reverse complement strand
GATTAAAGTGGTACGCGAGCTGGGTTCAGAACGTCGTGAGACAGTTCGGTCCTCTATCCGCTGTGGGCGTTTGTGATTTGAGGGGTTCATTCTCTAGTACGAGAGGACCGAGAATGACGAACCTCTGGTGTTCCGGTTGTCGCGTCAGCGGCAGCGCCGGGTAGCTATGTTCGGAAGAGATAAGCGCTGAAAGCATCTAAGCGCCAAGCTCGTCCCAAGATAAGATCACAATCCACCGCAAGGTGGTGCAAGGTCCGGGTAGACCACCCGGTTGATAGGGCAGAAATGCAAGCGCGGTAACGCGTTCAGTTTACTGCTACTAATGACCTTGCCGGTTTATGCAATTAAAGCGCTCATTGTTCTAAGGCGTTTAATTTACCTCCTTTACACAGTCAGATTTTCGTCCCTTTCCTGGTGACCATTTGCCCGGGGTCCCACCCGTTCCCATCCCGAACACGGCCGTTAAGCCCGGAGCAGCCAATGGTAGTCGGACGATAGGTCCCGCGAGAGTAGGTCGTTGCCAGGTTTATGGCCCGGTTCCCCCAAAAGGGGGACCGGGCCTTTTTTTTAGCCTAGAAACGGCCTCAGCCTGATCCGCTGTCGAGTCTGATTTGTCCGAGCAGGGTCTGCGGATCGCCGATCCGCGCGTAATAGACGTCGTAGACGCCCGGCGGAAACCCGGTGAGATCCGCATAGTGGAGCCTGCCCGTTCCCTCCGTGCTTCCCGTGTCCTTGAGCGGCAGGGTTAAAATCTTGATAACGAGGCTCGAGTGCTCGCGCCGAACCTTGATCTGGTCGACGACAAGCCCGGTGTCCACGATCGTGGGCTTGCAGGTGATGGCGCTTGAGCCGGAAGCGTCATAGAGAACGGGCAGGAGCACCCGCCCTATCACCTGCTTTGGCTTAAGGATCCGGATTCCTCCGGTCCCCTGAACGAACTCCCAGTCGGCCCGGTGGGCGAGGAACCACTCCGTCGGGCCGGCCCCTGCCGGACCCGAGGTCGCGGCAAGACCTAGGAAAAGCAGGAACGCAGCTCGCGGCAGCTTCATGGTTTGATCGATCGTGGGTTGGACAGCCAAATTGCGCAAGGGTTCGCTGTAGGGCCTGCGGAGGACATTCTGGCGCACCGGCGGGCCAGATTGGCTTCCGCCGTCACACTAGCCGGTGGAATCTCCCTCTAGGGCGGTTTCCGGCGGGTTGGCCTGCAATGTGCACGAAGGATCCATCATGGACTCGGCAAAACTGACCCAGATGTCGCGTCAGGCTGTAACTGACGCGCAGAACATCGCCCGGCGCCTCAACCACAACGAGGTAGACACCTGGCATCTGCTGTCCGCTCTTCTCGGTCAGGAGCAAGGGATCGTCTCCGGGCTGGTAGACAAGTTGGGGCTGGCGGCGAGCGCCCTCCAATTGGCCGTCGATCGCGAGCTGGAGCGCCTGCCAAAGGTGACGGGAAGTGTCGACACCTCGAAGATTTACGTCACCCAGGCCGTGAACGACGTCCTCACGCAGGCCGAGAAGGAGGCCGCCACTCTGAAGGACGAGTACGTGAGCGTGGAGCATCTCTTCCTCGGGCTGTTGGAGGTCGCCAAGCCCGAGTCCCTGAAGAAGCTGTTTAAGAGCTTCGGGCTGGACCGCTCCAAGGTAATGAAGGCCCTGCGCGAGATTCGCGGAAGCCAGCGCGTCACCACCGATAACCCCGAGGCGACCTATCAGGCCCTGGAGAAGTACGGTGTCGACCTGGTTGCCCAGGCCCGCAAAGGAAAGCTCGACCCGGTGATTGGCCGTGATGACGAGATCCGGCGCACAATCCGCATCCTTTCGCGCAAGACCAAGAACAATCCCGTGCTGATCGGAGAGCCCGGGGTCGGAAAGACCGCGATTGTCGAGGGACTGGCCCAGAGGATCCTCCGCGGCGACGTGCCCGAGGGCCTCAAGGACCGCGTCATCTTCGCCCTGGACATGGGAGCCCTCGTCGCCGGAGCCAAGTACCGGGGTGAATTCGAGGAGCGCCTCAAGGCTGTCCTCCAGGAGATCAAGCAAAGCGACGGCCGCGTCATCCTCTTCATCGATGAACTCCATTTGATTGTGGGTGCGGGCAAGACCGAAGGCGCGATGGACGCGGGAAACCTCCTCAAGCCGATGCTTGCCCGGGGCGAACTGCACTGCATCGGGGCGACGACGTTAGACGAGTACCGCAAGCACATTGAGAAGGACGCCGCTCTCGAGCGCCGGTTCCAGCCCGTTGTTGTTGACCAACCCAGTATAGAGGACGCCATCTCGATTCTCCGCGGGCTGCGGGAGCGTTTCGAGCTTCACCACGGCGTGCGGATTCAGGACAACGCGCTTGTGAGCGCGGTCACCCTGTCCCAGCGCTACATCACCGACCGGTTCCTGCCCGACAAGGCGATCGACCTGATGGACGAGGCCTGCGCGATGATCCGCACCGAGATGGACTCGATGCCCCAGGAACTGGACGAACTCACCCGCCGCGCCCTCCGGCTTGAGATCGAGGAGACGGCCCTTTCCAAGGAGAAGGACGACGCGAGCAAGCGCAGGCTGGCCGACCTGCGCGTTGAGCTGGCCGACGTGCGCGAGAAGGCCAAGGCTCTCCGCCTGGTGTGGGAGAAGGAGAAGGGGGCGGTTGGGCGCGTGCGCAAGCTGCGCGAGGAAATCGAGGCGGCGCGGCTCGAGATGGAAAAGGCCGAGCGCGCGTATGACCTGAACAAGGTCGCCGAGCTCCGGCACGGCCGCATCCCGCACCTCGAGGCGGAGCTGAAGAAGCTGGAGAAAGCCGGCGGGACGAAGACCCTGTTCAAGGAGGAGGTCTCGGCCGAGGAGATTGCCGAGGTCGTCGCCAAGTGGACGGGTGTTCCTGTGACGCGCCTGGTCGAGGGGGAGAAGCAAAAGCTTCTCCGCCTAGGCGAGACCCTGCACCAGCGCGTGGTCGGCCAGGACGAGGCGGTGACGCTGGTCACAGACGCCATCCTCCGGGGGCGCAGCGGCATCAAGGACCCGCGGCGGCCGGTCGGAAGCTTCCTTTTCCTCGGGCCCACCGGGGTGGGGAAAACCGAGCTAGCGAAGGCGCTGGCCGAGGCCCTCTTCGACACCGAGTCGGCGATGGTCCGGGTCGACATGTCCGAGTACATGGAAAAACACAACGTATCCCGCCTGATAGGGGCTCCTCCGGGCTATGTCGGCTACGACGAAGGGGGCCAGCTGACCGAGGCGGTGCGCCGCAAACCCTATGCCGTCGTCCTTTTTGACGAGGTGGAGAAGGCCCATCCCGACGTCTTCAATGTGCTCCTGCAGGTTCTTGACGACGGGCGGATCACCGACGCCCAGGGGCGGACGGTGGACTTCAAGAACACGATCATCATCATGACATCGAACATCGGGGCGCGTTACCTTCTCGATGGGGTGACCGGCGACACGATTTCCGAAAGTGTCCGCGAAAGCGTGCTCGCCGAGCTGCGAAAGGCGTTCCGGCCAGAGTTTCTGAACCGGATCGACGAGACCATCTTCTTCAAGCCGCTGTCCCTCGACCAGATCACCCTGATTGTGGACCTGCTCCTGGCCGACCTGAACCGCCGTCTGGCCGAGCGCCGGGTGACTGTCTCCCTCGACCCCAAGGCCAGGGAGTGGGCCGCCGAGAAGGGTTACGACCCCGTCTTCGGCGCCCGCCCGCTGAAGCGCTTCCTGCAGCGGACGATCGAGACCCGGCTTGCCCGGGCCCTCATCTCCGGAGAGATCGCCGAGGGCGCAACAGCAGCCTTCACCGTCAAGGGCGGCGAACTCGTGATGAAGTGACCCCCAAGGCTAGGCCGCCAGGCGCAGGATCTTCTCCACAACCTCGGCTGTGATGTCCTCCCGCTCGCCGAGCGGCAGAAACCCGCGGGCCTTGAGGCGCTGGGCGACGACCGAGGCGGTCTCCGGGGAGACGTTGTAGTCCCGCAGCCGGGTCTTCAGGCCGAGCTTCTCGAAGAAGGCCCGGGTCCGTCCTATCGCCTCGTCGATCCGGGCCTCCTCGGAGCCCTGCGTGATGTGCCAGACCTTGCCGGCGTACTGCAGGAGCTTCTCCCGCTTGGTGGCGCGCTGCACCTGCATCAGGCTCGGCATGACGATCGCCAGCGTCCGGGCGTGGTCGATCTGGTGCAGGGCCGTGAGCTCGTGCCCGATCATGTGGGTCGCCCAGTCCTGGGGGACGCCCACGCCGATCGCGGTATTGAGGGCCCAGGTGGCGGCCCAGACCACGTTAGCCCGGGCGTCGTAGTCCTGCGGGTTGGCGACCGACTTCGGGCCCTCCTCGATGAGGGCCTTGAGGATCGACTCGGCGAAGCGGTCCTGGACCGCCGCGGCCGCCGGGAAGGTGAGGTACTGCTCCAGGACGTGGGTGAAGGCGTCGCCGACCCCGTTGGCGATCTGCCGCTCGGGCAGTGAGAAGGTCGTCTCCGGGTCTAGGACCGAGAAGCGGGGGAACACCAGGGGGTTGATGAACGCGAGCTTCTCCTGGATCGAGCGCCGGCTGATCACCGCGCCCCCGTTGGCCTCCGAGCCGGTCGCCGGAAGCGTGAGCACCGCCCCGATCGGAAGGGCCGACTTGAGGGGGGCGTTCTTGGCGAGAATGTCCCAGGGCTCGCCCTGGAAGGGGACCGCCGCCGCGATGAACTTCGTCCCGTCGAGGACCGAGCCGCCGCCGACCGCCAGGAGCCAGTCGACCCGCTCCTTGCGGCAGATCCCGACCGCCTTCATCAGGGTGTCGTAGTCGGGGTTGGCCTCGACTCCGAAGAACTCGAGCACGCTCTTCGAGCCAAGGGTCTTGCGGACCTGGTCGTAGACGCCGTTTGTCTTGATGCTTCCGCCGCCTGCGACCAGCAGCACCCGGGCCTCCGTGGGAATCTCGCGGCCGACCTGGGCGATCTGTCCGCGGCCGAAGTGGATGCGGGTGGGGTTATGGTAGGTGAAATTTTCCATGGAGCCGGAGGATAGCGGTTAACGGGCTTCCGGCAAGTGCGGGAACGCTTTGACCGCGACCCGCCCCGGCCTCACCATTGGCCTCTGATGTCCGCCGAGCTTATCCGCTACTTCGACCGCCATACCCGGGAACTGAAGACCGAGCGCGTCTACGGGGAGCGCTGGATGCGCCTCGCCTACGGGAACCCGGCCGGCCGCATGGCCGTGTGGCTCATCGCTCGGCGCGCCTTCTTCTCCCGCTGGTACGGCTGGAAGATGAAGAAGCGCGACAGCGCCCTGCGGATCCTGCCCTTCATTGCCAGTTACAATGTCGACGTCGACGAGTTCGCGAAGTCGGCCTTCGACTTCAAGACCTTCAACGAATTCTTCTGCAGGGCCCTGAAGCCGGGAGCGCGGCCGATCTCTCCGGGGGAGAACGTGGCGATCCTGCCGGCAGACGGCCGCCATCTCGCTTTCCCCGACGTCGATGCGGCCGACGGATTCTATATCAAGGGGCAGAGGCTGCCGCTCGCCGAGCTGCTGGGCGAGGGGAGGGGAACCCCAGAGGCGGGCGGGCTGGCGGGCCGGTTTGCCGGCGGGACGGCCCTCATCTCCCGGCTGTGCCCTGTCGACTACCACCGATTCCACTTTCCCGTCGACGGGACGCCGGATGCACCGCGGCTGTTCCCCGGATGGCTGTACTCCGTGAGTCCGGTCGCGCTGCGGCGCAACCTACGCTACCTCGCCGAAAACAAGCGACAGCTCACGTTGATCAATTCACCGGTATTCGGAACGGTCGCCATGATCGAGATCGGAGCAACGAACGTTGGAAGTATTATCCAGAGCTTCATGCCGAACAGGCCCGTCCGAAAGGGAGACGAGAAGGGTCTTTTCTCCTTTGGTGGATCGTGCGTCGTCACGCTTTTCGAACGCGGGCGGTTAGAGCTGGACTCCGATATTGTCGAACGGAGCCGGGGGTGCGTCGAAACCTACGCCCGGATGGGGGACAGGCTGGGTGTGGCGCGTTGATTCGGGGTTCGGTTCAGTCTTGCGCCTTGCGCAGAGGCCTTCCCAATCTTGGGGCCCTACCCCAACTGTGCTCGGGTGGTGGAACTGGCAGACACGATGGTCTTAGAAGCCATTGCCGTAAGGCTTGCAGGTTCGAGTCCTGTCCCGAGCACCAGGGTTCTCCACAGCGCTCTCATCGCCAAGTGAGAGCACCATTTCGTTTGATTGCCGTTTCGGGAGATCGCGCGATGTTCGTGGAGCCATTTCACCCGCGCTTCACACCCGCAAGGGGCGTCACGCCCCGTATGGGATGAACGCCGAGGAATCGGGACGAAGGAGAAAGGCCTTCGCCATTCCCGTACAACTTGAGTTTGAACCCCGGTGTATCGTCTGCAGCCTGACCTCAGTGGGGCCTCCTAGTGTGCATGCCGGCCAGAAGTGCGGCGCCATGGCCGATCGTTGTTACTTCGGCCGTCAGCCGCATCTCGGGCGGCACCCCCTCATTGATCCAATCAACTGCCTTGCGGCGCTCATAAAAGAGCCGGAAATCACTGGAATTGAGCGAGCACAGGTAGTGCTCAAAAAGCGATGAGCCATTCGGCGTGAACATCAGGAAGCTCCGCCGGCCGCGGTGGAGCCTAACCTTTTCGGCATAGGGGAAGTGAGCCAGAAACCCTTGAGTGACTGCAAACTTGTCCACGAGCGTGTGGTCCCCGAACCAACGGCGGTCGTCTCGAAAATTGGGGTCAACGACCAGCCTTGAGAACCCAGATGTCAGGTCCTCATCGGTGAGCGTTCCCCACGAGGTCGAGATGAATGTCTCGGCCTGCTTCTCATAGCGGTAGTCCCACGGCATAGGCGAATCTAGCCGCCCATGGTGGGCCCTGCTGCCGACCTGGCAACCCAAAGCGCAGCCCCCGCCGCTGCGCTAGCAGCGGACTACGGCTTGGGCAGCGTGAACTGGTCGGCGCACCCGGTCGGCTTCCAGCCCAAGACTTCCTTGGTGTGGTCCGTTGGGCGCCAGAGCAGCTTGTTGTTGGAGATCGCGTTGAAGATGTCGTATTTCAGCGACTCGGGAGCGCTCAGGCACTTGTCGATCACCTGCACGCAGTCGGATTGGGAGAGGTAACCCGGGTAGTGGCGCCGGATCCTGGGCCGGTCCTCGGGCAGCACGGCCCCAAGCCGGATCACAAGGCTCGATATCCCGTACTTGTCGGCATAGAATCGGCCTAGGTTCTCGCCAAAAAGCTTCCCCACCGCGTAGGGGGAGTCCGGGCGCACGGGCCAGTCGAGCCCGACCATCGGCCACGTCTTGGGGATCTCATTGTCCGGACCGTTAACCAGCTTTGAAAAGGGATACTGGGAATCCCACTCGTAGGCCAGTTGCACGCAGCCGCTACTGAAAAAGACGACCCTCTTCACGCCGGCGAGCCGGGCCGCCTCGTAAACGTTGAGCGTGCCGTTGACAGTGATCGCCATCGTCGGCGCCCAGGCCTGGGTCTGGTCAGGACCCGTGGCCGCTGCGAGGTGAAGCACGGTGTGGATCCCTTTGAAGGCGGGCTTGATCGCCTCCGCGTCGGTGATATCGGCCGGAAAGTGGGAGATCCCCGCTACCGGGCGCCGGCTCAGCCCGACGAACTCGTACTTGCTGCTGAGGCTACGGATAGTGAGGCTCCCAATGAGCCCGCTCGCTCCGGTGATGAGGACTTTGCGGCGTTCCATAGGCATAGGGGGTCACTTAGCGGTCGTGCCCACGGGATTCTCAACTGGACGCTGGTTGAGAAGGGCGAGGACGCCGGCGGCCGAGGCAGTCCCGAGAAAGGCGCCCGCGACCATGTCGCCCAGGAAGTGGTAGTCGCATCCGTAGAGGCCGACTGCAACCAGAAGGGGAAGGCAGGCCCACAGCCACTTCAGGCGTGCGACCCGCCACCACAGCACAGCGGCCAGTGCTGACATCTGGGTCAGATGGCCCGAGGGAAATGAGGTCCAGCCTCGCCCTCCGTGGAAGGGGTGGAAACCGAAAGCCCCGGTGTTAATCCAGGAAGGGTTGTTCTCGACCCAGGTCTCCGGCCAAGTCCGTCCAAACGCGATCTTGAGATGCTCCTTGAGGGCGACGGAAACAATCACCGCGAGGCAGCAGGCGAGGGCGGTCCTGGCCTTGTCTCCTGGCCTCCAGCCAAACGCGGCGGCCAGCCCCGCGATGATAAGTCCCACAACGGCCGCCGCCAACAGCGGATCGACCAAATGGGTTAGCCAGTCGAAGGTGTGCCGCTGCAGGTGCGCGTGGGCCCAGCTGGAGGCAGGCCGGTCCACGAAGGCAATCACAAGACCGGTGAGGACGATAGCGTAGAGAAGGGCCCGCCAAGTCAGGCGGCCGGTGTTGGGCTCTGGGGTCATGGGAAACTGCGGCGGACTATCGACGTGCCTGGCTTCTTCGACAAACTAAAACCGCGGCTCTTCCTGAGAACGGAGGCGTCGCATCCCGGATTTACGTTGATGGGTACCTGGTAGGCTTTTATCCTAGTCGTTAGAATCAACCCCCGAGCATGAAGAAACTCAAAGTCGCCCAATTCGGGCTCGGCCCGATCGGTCTGGAGTCACTGAAACTCGCCGCCACCCAGGCGTCGATGGAGGTTGTCGGAGGGATCGACATAGATCCAGCCAAGGTCGGCAAGTCGCTCGCCGACCTGACGGGGGTTGAATCCCTGAGGGGCGCAAGGGTGCACGCGTCCTTCGATGCCCTCTTCGCCAGCGTCCACCCGGACGTCATCCTCCACACGGCTTCCTCGAGCGCCGAAGCCACGCTCACCCAAGTGCGCGGGGCGATCGACCACGGGCTGGCGGTCGCCTCAACCTGCGAGGAGCTGATTTTTCCCGCCCTCAAGGCCCCGGCTCTCGCGAGCGAATGCGACACCCATTGCAGAAGGACCGGAGCGCGCGTTGTCGCGACCGGAGTGAACCCCGGTTTCGTGATGGACGTCCTGCCCCTGTGCCTGACCGGTGTCAGCCGTGAGGTCAGGTCGATCTACCTGGAACGCGTGGTGGACGCCTCGACCCGCCGCCAACCCCTCCAGGCGAAGATTGGCAGCGGTCAGGACCCCACAGAGTTTTTGGCCAAGTTCAAGACCGGCAAGGCCGGCCACGCCGGGTTCCAGCAGTCGCTTGCCTTGGTGGCCCACGCCCTGGGCTGGAGGCTCGAGTCCGTCCGCGAGACCTGCGAGCCCGTGGTGGCCCAGACTCGAATTGTGACCAAGTTCTTCGATGTGCCGGCCGGAAAGAGCTGCGGCATCCACCAGCGCTGCATCGGCATCGTGGGCGGAGAGCCTCGGGTCGTGATGGACTTGCAGATGTATCTGGACGCCCCGAATCCTCACGACGCGATCATCATCCGGGGCCGTCCGGACCTGAATGTGACGCTCCACGGTGGCGTAGCCGGAGACGACGCGACGGTGGCGGCTCTGGTGAACATCGTTCCCAAGCTCCTCGTAGCTCCTCCAGGGCTCCGCCTCATGACGGAGTTGGCACTGCCGAGTTGGCTCAATCCGGCCGCTACCGCCCACTGAACGGCCCGCGGATTGGAGCGCTTGTCTCCATAGGCGGCTGTCGTCCTCTCCCTGAGGAGGAGAGGATCGCAGTTGGCGAGGAGGGGGGCTCCGGGTTGGCCGCCTGAATTGCGAGAGGCTCCGGTGCGTGGGCGTCGCCGCGCACCACGACTCTGCAGCGCACGGAAGGCTGGAGTTTGGCCTCTGCATGAAGGTGGGACCCGCGCCGCAGGGCTTTGCTGCAAAACTCTGGGCATGGGGCAGACGCGGATTGCATCGGCTCGCCCGAGCTTTCATCGTGGGCTGACCCTTATGAGAATACCGAGATTCTTGACCGAAGACCGTTGGAGAGTGGCCTGTTTCCTCGGGCTGGGGGCGGTATTCAACTATGCCGACCGCTCGGCGCTGTCCGCCGTGCTGGTGCCCCTTAGGAAGGAGTTCGGGCTTACCGACGTGCAGCTCGGGATGTTGTTGTCGCTCTTCTTGTGGTGCTACGCCCTGGCCTCGCCGTTCGCCGGAAATTTTGCAGACCGCTACTCGAAGATCAGACTTTTGATCGGAAGCATTGCAGCCTGGAGCATCTTTACTGCGCTGATCGGGGCGGCGAACGGGCTGGTTCTCCTGTGTGTGTTAAGCGTGGGCCTGGGGGTAGCGGAGAGCATTTTCAACCCGGCTGCCTTCGCCCTGGTCGGGGACCATCACGGGTCAGAGACCCGGGGGACTGCGATGGCGATCCTATCAGTGGGGGCGCAGTTTGGAGTTGTCGCAGGAGGTGCCTGCGCCGGTTTCATGGCTGAGCGCTATGGGTGGAGGACGGGATTCTGGGCCTTGGGAGCAATCGGTCTTGCTCTCGCCCTTACAGCGCGGCTTGTCCTGGTCCCCGGCCCGGGCTCCGCCTCCAAGACCCCGCAGCGTGCGGGCTTTTTCGAGGCGATGGGATACCTAGTGCGTGCTCCCTCGTATCTTCTCGTGCTTGCCAAGCAAATCCTCGCCGAATCGGCGACCTGGATGTACTTCGGATGGCTGCCGCTCTACCTGTACGAGGAGCATCACCTCGGGCTGGCCGTGGCGAGCCTGGTCGGCATGTCGATTCTTCAGATCTGCATGGTGATCGGGATGGCCGCGGGCGGATGGCTGTCGGACCGCGCGGCCGACCGCGGGGCGCAGGGTCGCATGATGGCGTTTGCCTGGTGCTATCTGCTGGCATGCCCCTTCCCGTTGGTCTTCACCGGTCATCCGGGGCTGGTTGTCGTGACTCTTGCGATATCGGCCTGCTCGCTCTTCCGCGGGCTGGGCAGCGCGAACGAGCGTCCCATCATCTGCGACGTCGTCCCCGTGCGCTTCCGTTCCACAGCGTACGGCCTGATGAACCTGTGCGCGACGGCGGCGGGCGCCGTAGGGGTCCTGTACGCCGGTGCGATGAAGGAACATTTTGGGCTTAGGGCGGCGTTTGCCACCGTGTCTGGGCCGTTCTTCGTGACCGCGGTTGCGCTCTTCATCGGCTACCGCGTATTCATGCCCCGCGACATGGACCGGTGCCGCGAATTCGAAGCGAAGGGCACCGCGGCGGCCTGATACCTGCACTGGATCCAATGTCTCCATGAACGTTTCCGCAGAGAGAATTTCGCGCCAGATCGAGTCGGTGCTGACCGCATGGGGCATGGAGGCCGAGGCGGTAAAAACAACTGTCGGGGTCATGACGGACACCGACCTGTCGGGAGTAGACTCACATGGGATCGCAATGCTGACCCTCTATGAGGAACTTCGCTCCCGGGGGCAGTTGAACTTTCGCGCGCACCCAAAGGTCGTGCGGGAGGGTCCGGCGTCCGCCCTCATCGACGCCGACAACGGCCTGGGGCATCCGGCGGGGGTCATGGGAATGCGGCTTGCGGTGGATAAGGCCCGCACGGCCGGGGTGGGCGTGGTCTCCGTCTTCCGGTCGGCCCACTTTGGGGCAGCCGGTTATTACGCGGCCATCGCCGCAAACGAGGGTTTTCTTGGCTTGGTCGCCAGCTCTGCCCGCGGTGTCCTGGTCGTCCCCACACGCGCTGCGGGGCCGCTCCTTGGCACAAATCCTCTAGCTTTCGCCGCACCCGCACGCCGCAATCGCCCCTTTGTCCTCGACATGGCGACCAGCACGGCGGCCATGAACAAGGTCAAGGCTCTCGGATTCAAAGGGCGGACGCTTCCTGCAGGCTGGGTCTTGGATGAGGCTGGCAAGCCGGTCACAGATCCGGCGGATGCGATGGCCCGTTTCGGCCGGGCGGACGCCGGAGGACTGACCCCCCTCGGGGGGACCCAGGAGATGGCCAGCTACAAGGGTTATGGCCTAGCCATGATGGTACAGATCCTCGCCGCGACTCTCTCCGGGGCCTCGTTCTCTCCGATCCGCAACCGGACCCAAAAGGCGGGGGAACCAGATAACATAGGGCACTTCTTCATGGCGATCGATCCGAAGGCTTTCCGGCCCCTGGGGGCTTTCGAGGACGACCTCGATGCCGCTATCGATCTGTTCCACGGGGCTCCGGCAACCGACCCGGACTTTCCTGTCCTTGTTGCGGGCGACCCCGAACAAAAAGCTCGAGAAATCCGGCTGCGGGAGGGGGTCCCCATTCCGAGTCCGCTTCTTGAGAAGATCCAAGGAATCTGCGAGCGGTGTGGGGTGGCGTTTGTTTTGAAGGGAGATGGGGCAGGAAAATCATGATTGATTCACCGCGGCTCCCCGTGCGACTGTCTCCAGCTCAATTCCGGACGCTTAGCTCAGTTGGTTAGAGCACTAGTATCACACACTAGGGGTCACTGGTTCGAGTCCAGTAGCGTCCAGGTTTCCCCGTTACGCCGGGTCTAGTTCGGGGGTCTAGTTCAAAGATTGGGGTCTAGTTCAAAGATTGGGGAGGGGGGTATTGGATTGATGGGTTGGAGGTTGATGGTGGGGATCATCCGCACTGAGCGATGACTCTGAGGCGGTAACTTTGGAAGGAGCGGAAGCCGTAGGCTCTTCGCTGTATTAAT
>CAIOZY010000017.1 GCA_903862935.1 uncultured Opitutaceae bacterium | reverse complement strand
ATTAATACAGCGAAGAGCCTACGGCTTCCGCTCCTTCCAAAGTTACCGCCTCAGAGTCATCGCTCAGTGCGGATGATCCCCACCATCAACCTCCAACCCATCAATCCAATACCCCCCTCCCCAATCTTTGAACTAGACCCCGGAGAAACCAACCAGCGAGGACAGTGGCAACGTGCTCGTTTGTAGCGCGTTGTCCAACGTTGTCCGCGTTTCGGTTACGCAACTAGTTGGTGCCCAAGGGGGACTCGAACCCCCTTAGGGTGTCGCGCAGTTAGTTGCAAGTCAGGCGCATACGAAGTCGGGAAAAGTGGAGCTTCCTCAATAGCTTCCCTAAAACCTGACGAACTGAGTCCAGAGCTGGCCGCCGTTGTGAACGCGTGGCCAAAGCTGCCCGACTCGGTGCGGGGCGCACTGCTAACGTTGATCCGGGCCGCTCAGGAGGCGGCCCATGAACGGAGATGAGGACCGTTGGCGTGAAGGAGGTCCGGAGGACGGCGGGTTGGGTCGCGCGGAGCGCGACCCACCCGCCTCCTCCGGCCTCTCTTGTCTACAAGTCACAACTCAACCGAGCTGGACAGAAAGACTAGGCGAAGGGCTCTCCGTCTTAAGTGGGTCCGCTCGCCGCTCGGCCTATGCTTTGCAACAAGATGCAATAGCGATCGTGGAGGCTTGGGGATTCAAAAACACCTTATTTGTCACACTGACGTTCGGGGGTGGAAAGCGCGGCCCGTCGGTTAAGCAAGCGGAGGCAGCGTTCAACTCGTTTAGGTCGCATGGATTGGCGGATCGCTTCAAAGGCGGAGTCAAGGTGTTGGAACGGGGTACAAAAAATGGGCGGGTGCATTTTCACTGTCTTCTGGACGCGGGGGAGGACGTTTGGACGGGAGCGGATTTCGGTGCAATCGAGCGGGGGGATTTACGGTCGCTCAACAAGGCTTGCCGATCCGCTTACGCGTGGCTCCGGCAGAACGTTGTGAAGTACGGGTTTGGGCGAGTGGTTGATTGCCTCCCGATAAAGAGCTCGTCTGAGGGTGTCGCACGGTACGTCTCAAAATACATTTCGAAGCATTTCCAAAAACGCCGGATCGAGGACAAGCGGGCGCGACTACGGTCATACTGGGGCACGGCGAGGGCACATCGAAAGTGTTCATGCCGATTCTCGTGGGCCGGTCCGTATGCATTCCGCGGGTGGCTCTGGCGCGCCAAGCTGGGGGCTCTTTCGAAGTTAAACGGAATTAGCGATTCAGACGGATGGGTTCGCAAGTTCGGCCCGCGTTGGGCCTTTCATATTTCTGAGTACGTCTTTGACTTCCCGTTACAGCACTGGCCGACGGCGGCACACGCTGCGGCCGATCCAGTCGGCCCGGATGGCGGGTTTGAGCCGGGAGCTACTGACTGCCATTGTGTGCCGGTCGTTCAGTCCCAAGTGCGTGAGCGGCGGCTACTCGGCAAAATCCTGTTTGTGTTGGATGGGCGCGCCGAAGAGCCGCCGTCGTGGGTGGATGAGTTACTGGCAGCCGCTGCTGTCAACAATCGTGCAAAAAATCTCGGGGCTCTCTGGAATTGGCGTGTGGCTGGCGATCCGGAATCAAAGGAGTTTAGGCGCGTCTTGTTGGGCGATAGCCCGACGGTCCCGGTAGGTTTCGAATCGAAACCGAAGAAAACCGGGCCGTTCGGCATCGAGCATGAAAACTGGCGCACCGATCCTTTCTAAGAAAGATAGAGGATTGGAGCCAACAAGCGGCAGCTAGCCGAACTCCACGCAAGGGGCTTCGGTCCTCGTGCAACTACGGCGCCTTCGCTGCGTCGGCAACATAGATCCCGCCTTGCTGGCGCTGCGAGCCGTCGATCGGATAGAATGCTATGTGCAGTGAACGGAAGGTCTCGATTGGCGGAACATCCAGGGTGAGGGCAAAATACCCAGATCCCCGCAGCACAACCATCTTAGTCCACGGGAGCCTGTCTCCACGGTAAGGAACTGAGAGCCCAAGGATCGCGGAGTCGACCGAACCGAGAGTGTATTCTCCTTCTATGGTGTAAGTCCCTCCGGCCTCGATCCTCTCACGGCTCCCCATCACCCGGGAAACCGTGATCCCATCGCCCGCCTCGAAATGGACAGACTTCGGCGGCGGCATAATCTGAAAGGCAAGAGCCGTCGCGGGCGCCTCTCCGGGGTCGAGGATTGGGACGGTTTTCGAGCCGTGCCGCATGAAAGCTGCGACGACCTGGAATTTTTTGTGGGGGTCAAGGCCCCCGGCAGCCGCGTTCCACCAGGCCTCGACGGGACCCTCAGCGGAACCCTCATCTGACACTTGCAGGAGGACCACATCCGCCCCGACGGTCGTGGCCTGCGACATGGGATCGCTCAGCGACTCCGACTGATCTATCAGACTGAATTGTGAAACGCCAAGCAACTGATAGCCTTGGTGTTTCATCCGCTGGGAGGCAAATTCGGCGTTTGCGACCCGGATAACCTTAGGCGGTGGCGCATCTTTTGAGCGCGGTGCGATAGCTGGAACTATCCCAGGGTTAGCGACGTACCTCGTGGTATAGGAGTTATCGCAACCGCTTAGGGCAAGCATCGCCGAACAAATGCAGCATGCTGAGGCAAATGCTAATCGGATATGCATTGGGTGCCTTCTTGGTTGAAGACTGCTGGGGCTAGCTTGCTAGACGTATGGGCAAGCCGGCAGGATCCGTTCTCGAATAAAGCGTCATGGTAAGTCGCTGGCAATCAGGTTAAAAAGACGCGAAGCCGTCTGGCTAAAGAAAAGGGGCCACGTTGAGGCCTCTGAACCAGCTCCAGATAGGGTCAAAGAAGAGGAGTTTGGAACTTCTTCTAGGCAGTTTTATCTTTGATTAAGTAGACGTTATTTAACACTTTATGACGTCTTTTGACGTTTTTAAGTGACATTTTAACATCTTTAGGTGCTATTTCGCACATGGCAAAGATCGAATCGCAATCAGCCTCGAAAGAGGCAGGGAGAGAAATCATTCGGGTCACGTTCCGGTTTCACGGTCCCGAGTTGGGCCAGATTCGCGAAGTCCGCGACATGCTGAGCCTCAACAGTGAGGTTGATGCAGCGCGTTACCTAATGCAGCGCGGCCTAGAAGCCATGACTGCGACGCTTACAAGCCGCCGGGTTCAGGGTCAGATGCGCAACGAGGTTAATTCTGAGCAAATCATCAAACAAATGGTCGCAATGGGATATGGGCCAAATAACGACCCCCCCAAAGGGCAACCTGACGACCAGCAAGAAAAGAGGGAAAAATGAGCGGGGAGAGACCAGAACCTGATCGGCTTCTCTTGGTAGCGGAGATGGCTGCCGAAATGCGGGCAAACGAAAAGACTGTCTATCGTCGAATTCAAACCGGGAGATTGCAGGCGTTCAAGGAAGGCGGGCGCTGGGTGATCTGGAGAAGTGTGCTTCTCGCTTATCTCCGCAAGGGCGTTCCAGTGGAGGACGATGCACATGCGAGTTTTTAAGCAAAAGGGGAGTCGCGTTTATAGGGCACGGTATCGGCTCAGTAACGGGCCAAGAATCTACGATGTGCCCCTCCACACCCATATAAAGGAGGTAGCTGAGGCGAAGGCTCGTCTCATGGTTGAGGAGCAGGAGAAGGAGCTTCTCGGCCTGCTCCAACCGAGAAAGCTTCGCGAGGCAGCCGAGCAACCAATCACGGGGCACTTGGCCGTGTTCGTGGCACAGCTAAAAGAGCGCAATCGGTCCGAGGACTATGTTCGGCATATCCATGAGCGCGTGACGACGCTGTGTGTAAATTGTGGCTGGAAGCGACTTCGTGATGTCACTGCTGACGGTTTTTTGAAATGGCGGGCGCAACAAACGACGCTTTCGGCGAAGACGCTCAATGATTATCTCGACCACACGGCAACACTCTTCAATTGGCTTGTTCGGAACGAATGGTTCACGCACAACCCGTTGAAATCGGTGGTCGAACTGCCGACCGAAGGCGCGCAGACGTTCACACGTCGGGCGCTGTCGCGGGAGGAATTTGGGCGATTGATGGAAAGCTGTGGAAAACGGCGGCTGGTGTATTTCGTTGCGGCTTGCACGGGCCTGCGCCGAGGGGAGTTAAAGCAGCTTCGCTGGGGCGATCTGGACCTGGACTCCCCCACCCCTGCTTTGCGGCTCCGGCCGGAGACAACCAAGAACAAGAAGGGCGGAATGATCCCGCTTGTGCCCGCTCTTGCGGACTTGCTGCGGGCTGAGCGAGCGAAGCTACCCGAGGCAGCTGGGCCGGTATTTCCGCGCGGTTTGCCAAGCGTTAGGACACTGGCAAAGGATTTGGAGGCCTGCGGCATCCCTTTCAAAGATGAGCGTGGCTATCGCATGGATTTCCACGCGCTGCGGCATACGTTCGCGAGCCTTCTGGCCGAAGCAGACGTTTCCGATCTCGTCCGGAAAACGCTGGTCCGGCACGCGTCGTTGAAAATGACGGACCGTTACACAGACGAAAAAAGCATCCCCCTAGCTAGCGGGATCGCGAAACTCGCCGCCACCTTACCTTCCTCAATAGCTTCCCTAAATTCTGGGAATTCGTGTCCAAAGGAGGGTAACCCTGTCCCGGATCAACCGGAGAAACCAACCAGCGAGGACAGTGACAACGTGCTCGTTTGTAGCGCGTTGTCCAACGTTGTCCGCGTTTCGGTTACGCAACTAGTTGGTGCCCAAGGGGGGACTCGAACCCCCATGCTTTTAAGGCACAGGCTTCTGAGACCTGCGTGTCTACCAGTTCCACCACCTGGGCAAAGAGCGGAAGGGAAAACACACACGCCCAGAGCCGCGGGCGCAAGAAAATTGAGTTACCCGAAACCTCCAAAGGGAAAAGGAGAGCCCCGGTGCTCGAATGTCGGGGCCTAGCGGGCCAGAAAGGCGCAGTTCCGCTAGTGGGCCCGGTTGAGAAACTCCGCGATGTCGGGCAGTTCCTTGACTCGGCGCCCACCCTGCCGTCGGGCAAAATAAGGGTCCTCCTCGAGAACCATCTTCACCTCCTCCTCGCCCCCGGCTCCCGCTCCATCCTCATCCTCGGCCTCTGCGTCGTCACCTTCTGCGGTGACCCAGTCTTCTTCCTCGTCAAAGACGTGGGAAATTCGCAGCGCCTGGGGTTCGAGGATCAGGGCAGGGTTCGCTACACAGCCGTCTTTCACCATTTCTACGAGGCACGGTAGGAATTGGTGTTTGATGTGGTTCTGAAAACCGGTGATCCACTTGTTGGTAACCCCCTCCCGGCGGTTCAGTAGCACGACATCGGAGAAGTGCACGCACGCGTCATACCAGGCAAGCAGCGGAGGGTTCAGTTCCGCTAGACGGCAATTCACGACGCAAAGGACCCGGGCAAGTTCGACGGACTGGCTGCCGACCCAAGCCTCGAAGGCTTCGAGCTGGTCGACAGGGTTCTTCCGGCCATCGGTGATCAGGAAGACAACGTCCAAGCCCGCTGGGACCGCGACTTCGATCGCCCCATTGGCAATCCAGCGCCAGCGGACAACCATACCGAGCCTCGGGTCGGCCGGATCGGGAGCCTCGCCCTCAGAGAGCAGGACCGCGGAACGCTTGCCCCCGCCGAGGCCTCCCTCGATCAGGTCAGCGACAACCTCGCGGCGTCCGGAGCCGGCAGCTCCAAGAATTAGGTAAACCAAGGGCTTTTCCGCTGGCATGGGATTGGGTACCGAATAGCAGAGTGCGCGGGTTCTCCCACACCCTCCTCGGTGTTAGAACTTGAATGTCCGGTTTTGGGCGGCCTGGCGCATCCAATGGTCGACAAGGACGAGCGCAGCCATCGCCTCGACAATCGGGACGGCCCTCGGCAGGACGCAGGGATCATGGCGCCCCCGTCCAGCGAGGTCGGTCTCACCTCCACGAATGTCGACCGTGGGCTGGGACTTCATGATCGTCGCGGTTGGTTTGAAGGCGACGCGGAAAGCGATTTCTTCGCCGTTGCTGATGCCGCCCTGGACGCCGCCCGAGCGGTTGGTCTCCGTCCGAATTACCCCGCCCGGGGCTCGGAATACGTCGTTGTGCTCGGACCCCCTGATCGTGGTGCCGGAAAAGCCGCTGCCGACCTCGAAGCCCTTTGTCGCAGGGAGCGAGAGCATCGCCTTGGCAAGATCTGCCTCGAGGCGGTCGAACACGGGCTCGCCCAACCCAGCCGGAACGCCCCGAATCCGGCAACCGATAACGCCGCCGACGGAGTCCCCGTCTGAGCGGACCTGCCGGATCAGGTCGGCCATCGCCGCGGCGGTTGCTTGATCGGGGCATCGGACAGGGTTCGCCTCAACCTCAGCCAGTGTTGGAAACCGGTTGGTGTCGGGCATTCGGATCGTGTGGATACTTTGCACGAAAGCCCGGATCTCGACCCCCGCGGCCAGAGCCAGAACCTTTCTAGCGATCGCTCCAGCGGCTACACGGCCGACCGTCTCACGGGCGGAGCTACGTCCGCCTCCTCTGTGGTCGCGAATGCCAAACTTAGCCTGGTAGGCATAGTCGGCATGGGACGGCCGGAACTTCTCCCTCATCTCGTCGTAAGCGCCTGGCCGGGCGTCTGCATTGCGCACCAGAAGCGAGATCGGCGCCCCGGTCGTGCGACCCTCAAAAACTCCAGAGAGGATCTCCACACGGTCCTCCTCCTTGCGGGAAGTTACCAGGTCGCTCTGGCCGGGGCGCCGTCGGTCCAACTCTGCCTGGATTTCCTCGGCCGCGATCGGGAGCATGGGAGGGCAGCCATCGACCACGACACCAACAGCCGGTCCGTGGCTCTCGCCCCAGGTCGCTACAGTGAAGAGTTTGCCGAAGGTGTTGGGCATGAATGGCAGAAGGACTCCGGGGATGGCGTAGCGGGTTTGTCGGGAACGGGAAAGCTGAAAAAATGGTCCACAACCTCGTCCCGCCCTCTTCGTCATGCACATCACCTTTACAACCCGGCCGATTTATCCTCTGATCTTGCTTCCGGCGCGCCCGCAAGGCCTCCCCAAAACGTCCCCCGAACACCGCATGATCCTCCGTCAAGCCAGCCTGCTTCTCTCCGCCGGCCTCCTGGCTGCCGGCCTCACGGCCCGCGCACAGGTTTCGGCCGAGACCCCCCCTCAGGTTGTCCGCCCGGCAGGTGCCCCTAAACCCACCGCCACAGCGGGCAAGCCCGGCGACGAGATCATCGAGTCCTTCAAGATCTCTGAGGGCGACATCGACGCAGTTCTCGGGGCCCTGGAGGCCTACACGGGCCGCTCGATCATCCGGCCAGGGACGCTGCCGGTGGCCACAGGCGGTTACACCCTGCGATTAAACCATATACCAAAGTCGGAGCTGATCCTAGCCCTGGAAACTTTGCTTTCACTGAACCAGATCGGAGTCGTCCCGATGGGGGATCACTTTCTGAAAGTCGTGCCCCTTTCCGTGACCCGCGCAGAGGCTCCTGACTTTATCGCCGGCTCGACCCTGGACATGCAGCCGAGCGGCAGGATCGCTACAAAGATCTTCCAGCTGGAGTTCTTGCGGGCCAACGAGTTCTTTAGCCAGGGGCTGACCACTCTGTTTACCCCGGGAATCGGCGGCGGGGTTGTTCTCCTGGAAAAGGCGAACGCAGCCTTGATCACGGATACCGTCAGCAACCTCCAGCGCGTCGAGCTGCTCATTCATTCGCTCGACCGGCCGATGCTCAGCGGCTGCACTCCAAAATTTTACCCGCTGCACTACGCCAAGGCCAGCGATCTGGTGACCAAAATGAAGGCGCTGCTGGGCAGCGGAGCAGTCCAGATCCAGATTGGGACAGCCACGACCTACCAGGCTGACGACCGCACGAACCAGGTGATTGTCATCTGCGACCCGAGGGAGGTGCCGTATTTCGACGAACTGATAGGCAGGCTCGACGTCAAATCCGACCCAAATACCCGAAACGAGGTGATCTACCTTAAGCACGCCGACGCAAAGGACCTGACGACGCTGCTCTCGGCGGTCGTCACCGGCCAGAACCAGGCAGCCCAGAAGTCGTCCACTCCGTCCGTGCGTCCCGGGGAGGTCGCGAACATCCAGCCAGTAGCGACGGCGGCGGGAACCAAGGAGGGCGCAGCCACGAACGAGTTCAGCAGTTTCATGACGATCCAGCCCGACGAGCGGAGCAACTCGGTGGTCGTCTCCGGCACGGTCGACGACATCCGTCTCATCCGGGAGTTGATCGAGAAGCTGGACATCGCCCTCGCCCAGGTCCGGATCCAGGTGATCATCGCCGAGGTCACCCTCACCAACAGCGATATCAGCGGGATCACCGCCTTGGGACTAACCGTCGGCCAGCAGAACGGGGCGACGCACGTCACCAACTTTGCCGGGAGTTCGACCGGCAGCACGACCACCGGCACGGCCACAACGACGGCGATCCCCGGAACCAGCATCTCCGGCTGGGACTTCACAAGCGGAGTTGTCAACCCGCTCGCCTTCAACGCCGCCTTCAATTCGGCCTCCACTGGCACAAAGAACGTGATCCACGTCCTCCAGGCCCCCGTGATCGTGACTGCGCACAACAAGCCCGCGCAGGTCACGGTCGGCCAGCAGGTGCCGATCATCAACGGCGGGCAGAGCACCCTAGCGACCACGGGTGTGTCCCCCGTCAACTCCTTCAGTTCCACCTACCAGAACGTTGCGATCGACCTGACGGTCACGCCCCTTATCGGTGAAAACGGCGACATCCAGCTCACGATTGACCAAAAGGTCGACGATATCGGCAGCTACATCACGATCCAGGCCGGGGACACCCAGCCTGTAATCGACCACCGCGAAATGAAGTCGTTCGTCACGGTGAAGGACGGCCAGATGATCGTGCTCGGCGGCCTGCAGCAGGCGAAGAAGACCACGACCCAGAACAAGATCGGGTTTCTCTACGAGATCCCGATCCTGAGCCAAATTCTCGGGGGGCACACCGACCAGACGGACCGCACCGAGCTGCTTTTCTTCATACGTCCCGAGATTCTTTCCCCGACGGATGGATCGGCCGACGTGCGCAAGCGCGTCGAGGAGCTCTCGAACCGCGATCAAATCAAGAGATTCCTCGCCGATCCGGGCGATCAGAAGCCCGACTCGAAGGTCCAGAACTTCATCGACCGCTTCAAGAATTAGCCATGCCCGCAGTCGCAGAGGATACCCTGCCGACCGTGCTCGCGGCGCGCCTTTCCGACGAGCAGCGCCAGGCCATGGGGGAGGCGCCCCGGGGCGAGCGGCTCGCCATCCTCGCCAAAGGGCTGGGCCTTGCCGAGGCCGAGGCCCTGTCGACCCTGGCCTCCGAGGCGGGACTCGGGATCGCCTCAAACCTCGCAACCGATCCCGGCGCGCGGGGCCTGCTGCCGGCGCGGCTGGTCCATGACTACCAGGTGATTCCAATCCAGCTCGGGGAGTCCAAGGCTGACGATCCGGTCCTGCCCACAACGCCGCTCAACCTTGCTTCGGCCTGGCTCCCCGATGCGTCGATGGGCGATTGGATCCGCACCTTCACGCCGCGACCGCTGGTGTGGCATCTGGCCGTGCCCGAGCGCGTGCGGCAGCTCATCATCGAGAACTTCGGTGTCGGTTCCGGATCGCTCGAGGATACCGACGACGGCTACGTTGCCCCCGAGGCCCAGCATGCCGCCGAGGAGGTCGTGGACGAGGACGCCGCGGTCGTGCGCTTCGTGAGCGATGTCATCGCCCAGGCTATCGAAGACCAGGCAACCGACATCCACTTTGAGCCCCAGGAGGGACAGCTCAGGATCCGATACCGGGTGGACGGGCTGCTCGTTCCGGTGCCCCTTCCCGAGAACCTCCTGAGGTTCCAGGACGCGATTATCTCCCGGCTGAAGATCATGGCGCGGCTGAACATCTCTGAGAGGCGCCTGCCTCAGGACGGCCGCATCAACTTCAAGACAAACAACACGACCCTCGACATCCGCGTCTCGACGATCCCCACGATCTACGCCGAATCGGTCTCGCTGCGTCTCCTCAACCAGAAGAAGGAGGCCTACACGATGGACCGGCTCGGGATGAGCCCCGACGAGCAGGCGCAGATTATCAAGGTCCTGGACTACCCGCACGGCATCATCCTGGTCACCGGTCCCACCGGATCCGGAAAAAGCACCTCACTCAACGCCTTTCTGCGCAAGATCAACTCCACCGACCTGCGCATCATTACAATCGAGGACCCAATCGAGTATGAGGTCCCGGGGGCCAACCAAATGCAGGTTCGACCCGAGATCGGGCTCACCTTCGCCGACGCGCTGCGCCACGTCCTGCGCCAGGACCCGGATGTGATCATGGTCGGCGAGATCCGCGACAAGGACACGGCCGAGATCGCCATCCGCGCCTCCCTGACCGGGCACCTCGTCTTCTCGACCCTGCATACAAACGACGCACCCGGCGCGATCACTCGCCTGGTGGACATGGGGATCGAGCCCTTCCTGGTGGCCTCGGCGATAGAGCTCGTGATCGCGCAGCGGCTCGTCAGGCGCTTGTGTGTGGAGTGCTCCAAGCCCGTCCCAGTCAACAAGATCAAGCTCCGCGAGTCCCTCGCGATCCTCGGCTGCGACCCGGCCGAGGCCGACAAGGTGGAAAACCTTAGGGGTCCGGTCGGATGCGACCGGTGCCGCGGCACCGGCTACCGGGGCCGGATCGGGCTGTTCGAGATCTTCCGCTTGGTTGACGACATCCACGAGCTTGTGCTCAAGCGCGAGAGCACCCGCACGCTCGCCGATTGCGCGCTGCGCCACGGGATGCGCACCCTCGGGCAGAGCGGCTGGGAGAAGGTCAAGGCCGGCCACACGACCATGGACGAGGTGCTCCGCGTCATTTCCGTCACCGACAAGTAACGGAGCATGCCCCGTTTCTCTTATTCCGCCCGCGACGCGTCGGGGACCGCCCGCCAGGGAGACCTCGAGGCCCCCAGTCGGAGGGACGCCCTGAGAATGCTGGCCTCCCGCGGCCTCCATGTGGCCTCCATCGCCGAGGCTCCGGATTCGGCGGCCAGGCCAGCCGCGGCGAAACCCGCAGCCGAGCGGGCGGCGCGGAAACGATGGCGGCGGCAGCGCGACACGACGCCGCGCCGCAGTGAGCGTCTTCCCTTTCTTGAGTCCCTCCACGACCTGACCTCCAGTGGGCTTTCCGCCGGCGAGGCCGTGCGGCTGCTTTCAATCCGCATTAAGGAGCCGCGGCTCCGCGCGCTGTGCAACGGCCTGTGGGAGCGTCTCAGTGAGGGAGCCCCCTTGTCCCGGGCTATGGCGGATTTTCCCGAGGTCTTCGACCCGGCCACCATCAACCTGATCCAGGCCGGCGAGGCCACGGGATCCCTGAGCGAGACCGTCGCCCGCCTGATCGCTCACCTCACTGAGCAGAGGGAGCTGCGCCAACAGCTGACGACCGCGCTCGCCTACCCCGCGTTCATGGTTGTGGTCGCGGGCGGGGTGATCCTCTTCTTCCTGTTCTTTCTGCTGCCCCGGCTGCAAGTCCTGCTCAATTCGCTCGGGGGCACGATGCCTCTTTCTACCCAGATTTTGATCTCCCTGTCATCGTTTGCCCTGCATTACGGGATCTTCATCGTCCTGGCAGCGGCGTTGGCCGCGATCTCCTTCTGGCGCTGGCGCGCTACCGGCCCCGGCCGGGAGGCAAGCGACGCCTGGCTCCTTCGCCTGCCGCTCGTGGGCCCGTTCATTGTCGCCCAGACCGTGCTCGCATTCAGTCAGACCCTTCACGTCCTGCTCGAGAACGGCATTAACGCCTCCGAGGCGTTGAGGATGACCGAGCGCCAGATCTCAAACCGGGTCCATCAGAAGGCCTTTAACGAGGCGACGGCACGCGTCCTGGAAGGCGAGGCCCTTTCGACGGCGATCGGGCGGACAGGGTGTTTTCCCGATCTCGTCTTGGACCGTCTTGCGGTCGGCGAGAACACAGGCAACGTCGTGCGCAGCCTGCGGGACATTTCCCGGGACTACCAGCGTGTCATCTCGAACCGGCTCAACGCCTTCACCCGGGTGATCGCGAGCGCAGTTCTGATGGCTGTCTTCATCTTCGTCGGGTTCATCGCGTTTGCGATCGTGAGCGCCGTATTCAAAGTCAGCGCCAGCTTCAAGATGTGACACACGCCCGTCAGGGCACCTCGTAAATGTCGACCAGGACGTTGCCGGCAGTGTTGCTCGCGCTGGTGGCGACCGCGGTGTAGGACTGGCCGGGCTGCAGAGTCAGGAGGACCACCGCATCGTGGACCTGGGGCGGGTTAGGTTGCGCGCTGACCGAATTCATCGCCGCCGCAAGCTGCGGATCGCCGCCCCAGCCGGAGTTGGTTGCTATCACCGTGCTGCCAGCGTTTACCGTCAAGACAGGGTCCGACATGGCGCCCGTGATCCCATAAGCGGAAAGGCCGGGGCCTATCGCTCGGATCAGGACCGTCTTCGCCGTCGAACCCCCGACGTAGAAGCCGTCCGTCAGGCTCCCGTTCGCCGGTACCGTGATCCGGCAAGACAGGTTCACGAGCCGCGGTGTGGCCAGGGTGTAGGTGTTGGCCAGGGTGTTGTCATAGACCTCGGCCAGGGTCTGGCCCGAGTCCCCGTTCTTGCCGTCGACCTGCACCGTGTACCCGGGGCTGGCCGCAAGCGATAGCACGACCGCAGAGTCCAGGCTCGCGGTGTTTGTGTAGACCAACCCCGCGCCCGTGTTTGCCTGGGCCGCGTTTACCAAGGCAATGTTGCTTGAGGGCGTTCCCCAGCCCGCATTCGAGGCAATCGAGGCCGAGCCGTTGAAGACCGTCAGCTCCGGGTCCGCCAAGACCCCACTCACCCCGTACGGGATGAGAGCCGGGCCCCCGGCCCGGATCATCAGGGCCTGGGAGCCCGTCGTTCCCGATCCCCCAGTCACAAACCCCATGATCAGGTTCGGAATACCGATCGAGAGGTTCACCTTAGCGTTGACCGACAGGTTAACCAGACGCCCCGGGTCTGCAGCGGTCTCTATGGAGAGGATTGCGGCGCTGCTTGTTGCCGTTCCCGCAGAGTTGGTCGCCGTGCAAGTGTAGGTGCCGTTGTCGGCCACTGAGGTGTTCGAGATGACGAGGCGGGCTGAGGTCGCCCCCGAAATCGGTGAGCCTCCCCGGCTCCACTGGAGGGTCGGGGACGGCGTCCCGCTCACCACCACGCTAAAGACGGCAGTTGAGCCCGTCTCAACCGTGTACGACGAAGGCTGGGCCGTGAATAACGGCAGGGTTCCCGAATTGCTTACAGTCAGGCTGATGGGGTTTGAGGCCGCGGTACCGGAGGAGTTGCTCACCACCACCGTGTAGGTTCCCGCTACAGCGGCCCCAAAGTTTGAGATCTGCAGCGTAGCGGTGTTTCCGCCGGTGAAGTTGGGACCCGACACGTTTGAGCCGTTGAGCCGCCATTGGTAGCTCAGGGGCGCGGTGCCTGAGGCCACGACCTGGAGGGTGACGGTGGAGCCTGCGGCCGCAGACTGTGACGAGGATTGCGTCGTGATCGAGGGGGCGGTTCCAGCCGCTGCAGCGACGTTGACGGTGTAGGACAGCGATGGCGAAGCCAGGTTGTTTTTCGCGTTTGAGCCGTTCGGATACTCCCAGGCAACAACAGCGAAGGTGTAGGTCCCGGGTGTCGTCGGGGTGCCCTCAAGCAGGGCGTAGGACGTGATGGTGTTCCTGACTCCTATTCCCGTCAGGCCGCTCAGATCCAGCCCGGGCGGAATGGTTCCGGATGTCACCTCCCACGAACTGGGAGCCGATTGGGTGCCTGTGGTCGAGAAGACCACGGGACTGATCGCCTGGCCGGCCGTCGCGCTCAGCGGGCTCACCGGGCTCGCCACGGTGCGGGTTGCCCCGGCAAGCGAGTGGACGGCCCCCAGGGACACCACGCTAAAGGCGGACTTAAGGATGGCACCGGCGGGAGAGACAGCAGCGATGCGACCCGCAAACTCCGCAACGCGCTCAATGGGCAGGCGCTGCAGGAGCGCGATCAGAACGGTAGTCGGCAGATTCACCCAGCGGAGCCGGCGACAGAGGGAGGCAGCGGAGGGCATTTGAAAAAGGCTGATGCAAGAGCCTGGGCGGCAGGCGTCAATCCTCGGCCTGACACCAAGTTCCGGTGCCAGTTCCTTCTTCCCCACCCCTTCGCCCGTGTTAGTTACAGCCGCAGCCGCTGCCGCCAACGCCCCGGCCCCCTGCCGCGGCCTCCCGCGAGAAGTACACGTGCTCGGCGAACATCGTGCCCAGGGGGTCGCGGTCCGGCCTCATCGTATAGTCGGCGAGGGTGCCTCTCTCCCAGGGCTGGACGCGGACGGGGTTGAAACCGGCGCAGCCGCCGCAGGCGGCCGCGGCGAGCCCTAGAATGACGAGGAGGGCTAGGCGGCGATCGGGGTTGAGTCTCATGGGGTCATGGTCTCCCGGACAGGAGGGTCTCGATCTCCGAGCGAAGCCGGGCTTCCGTTTCCCAACCATGGAAGCCGGGGTGGATGAAGCGTACCCGACCCTCCCGATCGATGAGGTAGCTCGTTGGCATGGCGGGCACCCGAACCTCCTGCACGAGCTTGCGGTCCTGATCGCGGACCGTGGAGAACGGAGGCTCATTTCTCTTGAGAAAGGCCGAATAGGCAGCTGGCTTCTCGTCCACGCTCACCGCGACAATGACCAATCCGCGGGCCGCGAAGTCTGCATGGATCCGGGCGTAGGCGGGAAACGAGGCCCGGCATGGCTCGCACCAGGAGGCCCAGAAATCAACCAGAACCACCTGGCCCCGAGTCTGCGGCAGGCTCCCGGCCAATCCGGCGCCCTCGAGTGACGGGAAGCGGTCGCCCACCTTCACCTCAGACCGGAGCGCGGGTACTGCGGCGAAGGCGAGGAGGACGCCCAGGATACGGCAGAGGCTATGAAGAAACGACATGGTGGAAGAAGCCGCGGGTTTGGGCCCGGGATGTTTCGGCAATAATCAAACCCTCGGCCCCAGGACAGGCCTGGATAAAGTCAATTCCCTGGGGAATTCCCAGAACGAAGGCCGTCGTCGAAAGCGCCCCCGCCTGGAGACAGGTCGAGGCGATCACGGTCGCCTGAATGCATCCGTTGGCAACGGGGCGGCCCGTGCGCGGATCGACAATGTGCCCGTAACGACGCCCCTCGATGACGAACCTGCGGATGTAGTCCCCCGAGGATGCAATCCCGCGGCTTCCGGAAAGGGCCACGCTTGCCCACGGCTGCCCGGGCCGGTGTGGATCTTCGAGCCCAATGTGCCAGGCGGGCCTGCCGGGCGGCGCCCCACGGAGCCGGAGGTCGTGCCCGAAGTCCACGAGAACATCCGAAATCCCTCCGTCAGCCGCAATCTGGGAGACCATGTCGACGGCGTACTCTTTGCCGAATCCCCCAAAGTCCAGGGCCATGCCCGACTCGGGGAGAAAGATCTTTCCGGGGGAGCGCTGCACCTTCGGCCAGCCGACCAGACGCCGGGCGACAGCCACCGCCCCGTCAGGCGGGATCACCGGAGCCTCCGCCTTCCAGTTCCACAGCCGGATGAGCGGCAGCGCCGTCGGGTCCAGGACACCCTGCGTCATGAAATGCAGGGTGTCGCAGAGTTTGAACATCTGCTCCATCTCCGGGTCGACTTCGACCCAGGCCCGTCCCGCGGCAGCGTTGACTCGGCTCAGGAGGCTCTCCGGGCGGAAGCGGGAGTACCGCGCCTCGAAAGACTCGACCCAGGCGACTGCACGGCGCTCAAAATCCTGGGCCTGGCGGTCACCTCCGGGCGCCGAGTACTGAAGCTCGCAACTCGTTCCAAGAGCGGGGAATACCCTCTTCCTAAGCGGCGGGCCCACCGGGCCGGACGGATCCGGGGGTTCGGGGGCTTTATGCGACTGCGCGATGAAGGCCATGGGGCAGTCGGGCTACCAGGAGAGCCTCGCGCTGGCCGAGGTCACGGTGGCGCGATAGTAGGCGCTCTGGGGGATCACCCCGTCGGTTCCCCGCTGGGTGTAGCGGCTCACCTCGGCGCCCAGCTGCAGCCAGGCCGCGGCGGTCCATACCGCCTTGAGGCCGCAATCGAGACTGCGCAGCGCAGAGAGGCGGCCATCCGAGGAATAAAAGGGGCCCTGGGGATTGGGAAAGCGGGTTGGAATCAGGGGGGTGTCGTTCAGGCGGTAGTGATAGAAGCCGGCGGCGTCCTGCTGGTAGGGCCGCACGCTCAGGCGCAGGACGACCCTGTCCGAGAGCTGCTGGAACCAGGCCAGATCCAGGGTATGGGCGGAGATTCCGTAAGTGTCGTGATAGAAGCGATAGCTTGCCTCAAGCGCCCCCTTGGCCCCGGGAAACGCCCGGTTGACGGAGAGAAACGCAACCACCTTGGTTCGCTCGTTCGGCCGGTTTTCCGCAAAGGTTTCCGGAAGAAAAATTCCGGGCAGAATCTGGATGTCCTTTTCGACCAGCTTGTACTGATCGTTCAAGAAGCCCGTCTCCCGGCCCCAAGTCAGGTCCGCCGTCACGGAGGTGCGGGGATCGATAAGCTGGGTCACCCCGGCGATCACATCGTTGGACACCTTGCGCAGCCATGCCGGCTTGAAGAAAACCTCGACGTTGTCGTCGGTGCCCGCAACCCCCAGGAGGACCGTCGTGTTTTTCTGGTTAAAATCCGTCAGCGTGTTTATCGACCAACCGTTCGAGGCGTAGTCGTGTTCGACGCTCCGGGAGAAACCGAGCGCCACGTTGACCCTCGGAAGCTGCTTTGAGACCTCGGCGTTCCAGGCGCGCCTCAGGTCGCTCAGATGGCTGAGAATCACCTGGTCGCTCCCGGCCGGCGCCGGCTCGCCCGTTGGCGTGGCACCCGCTATCGAGTCGATCACGCCCCCGATCTTCACGCGCATGTCCGTGCCCAGATCCTGCTCGGCCTGCGCTCCTTGGGAACGAACGGTGATGCGGCCGGCCTCGCGGTACTCCTCGTAGTGGTAGCTAAGATCGTTCTCGGCCTTGGCTTCGCGCGGCTGCGCAAGCACAAGCACCCAGGCGGCCAGAACGGCGCAGGAGCGTCGGCTCGTCTGTGTCTGCATCATTCGATCTCTCGGATCAGGGCCCGTTTCAGGAATCTGACCGCGCCGCCTAGGGTTCTCGCCGCACGACCTCGACCGACGAAACCTTCATCGAGACGTTGAGCGCGTCCACACTGGAGTTTCCCCGGTCGGCCGCCGCGACCGAGAACTGCTCGATCCCGATGTAGGGCGAGCGCTGCTGGAGCGCCACGCAGAACCCCTTCAGGACTGACCAAGGAGCCCTCACCACCGTGAACTGGAGGGTGTGGACTGCGAACTGCCCCGTGCTCAGATCCTCGGAGCTGCCCGTGCTGTAGTTGCGAAGACCCGCGTCTCGGGCGATCGCAGAAACGGCCGCCAGGAGTCTCGTCCCGTCGAGGGTCTGCGTGGGGTCGAAGCGGTTGGCTGCCTTCTGGGCCGCCTTCTCCACAGCGTCCTTATTGGCAAGCCACTTGGACTGCTGAGCGAGCGTCACCGAGGTGCTCTGCGTCTCGGCAACAAAGCGGCCCGCCCGGCCGGCGGCGCTGGACAGCCATAGCGCCACCACGATCACGACCAGGGCGAGGATCAGCACCTTCTCGCGAAGAAGCCTGCTCAGAAAGAACGCTCGGATGGTGGCGATCATGGCGGCGGGGGCGGAGCCTTGAGGGCGTCCGGCTTGAAGGTCACGACCAGCGTGAAGGTCGCGAGGTTGTCCCGGGTCTGCGGATTCTTGATGACGACCCCGGCGCAGGAGGGGAGCGCCTCGAGGTCGTTCTTGTACATCCCGATCTCGCCGACGTTCGGGGTCTGGGCCTCGACGTTGAGCGTGTACAGCCCGGTCGTGCTCGCCCGGATGAACACGGTCGCGGCAGGCTTCTTCGAAGCGGCTATCTCGATCATCTGGATCGGCAGGAGACGCCGGGTCGAGAGGTCCTCGATGTGGTTGGCGATCTCCTGGTGGGTCATGATCTTCTCAACCAGCGGGGCCCGCGCACTCAGCTGAACCCGGCGGGCCTTCTGCCAGATTCCTCCGCCAAAGAGGGCAACTTCCCCAGCTGCCAGCAGGCAGACGGCGGCGGCGCACCCGACCAGGATCCGCCAAAAAAGAACGTCGCGCGCCCTCGCGCGGCGCAGCGCCGCCAGGTCCGCCTTGTCGCGGACGTCGAGGGCCGCGGCGGTCACCGAGGAAATGCGGGACTTGAGCTCGCCCGACCGGAAGGAAAACTCCCGGTCGCTGCGCCTCGGCTGGGCCTCCGGCAGGGCGGGCAGGTCCAAGACGGTCTTGCTCTCGGCGCGCCGAAGCAGCGCGGTCCGCGCCGCCGCCCGGTCCTCCTCGGGGGCATCGGCCGGTACGGACTGGAACCAGACCTGGGTCGGTACGGGCCCCGGGACGCCCCAGTGGACCGCCGTGAACCCCTCCGGGGAGGCCAGGACGACCGTAGTGGCCGGAGTGACCTCCGCTCCGAGGATGCAGGCGAAGGCCGGCAGCATGAGCTCGGCGTCCGCCCATTCCGCAGACTGCTCCGGTGTGAACCGCCGGCGGTAGGCCGCGAAGGCAAGAGCCCTGTCGGAGCCGGGAACCCAGTGGTGCCCGTGGTAGAGCTGGGCCACGGGAAAGGGAGCAAGGGCCTCGAGGGCGAGTTCAACCTGGGAAGCCGCCTCGGCGGACTGCCTTAGCGCATCGGCCGCCGGATCCACGCTCACCGGAACCGCCCTCACGAAGAACAGGGCATCGGGAAGCAGCACCACCCGAGGGGGTGGCGGGCCGGCCTTGAGAAACTTAAGCGACAGGGCGCTCATGCTGCCATGCGGGCTTCAGATCAGGTTTTGGGAGGGCTTGGCGGGGAATCGGGAGGGGAGAGGATCTCATCGTTCTCCCTAATTTCCAAGACCGTAAACGGGTACTGGAGGTTTGCCGTCGCCGTGGAGGCGGCGGCAGTCTGGGCGTTCGTGGCCGTGGAGGACGTCTGGGTCGGGGTCTGGTTGAGCCCGTTGGAGGAGCCTGTCTGGCCCGACGAGCCGCCCGCGGCGCCCTTCTTTACGTCGGTGGCGGTCGTCTGGACGGTTGTGGCTCCCCCTTGGGGGGCGACCACAGCCGAGACGGTGTAGCGCGAAGAGCCGTCCCGGACGGTGATCACGATCCGCAGCGCAGCGATTGTTGAGGAGAACGCCTGGGCGTTTCCCTGGGTACCCACGACCCCGGCTACGTCGCCCGTGCTCGAAAACCACTGCTGCCCGAGCGGGGAGGCGGCCCGGGAGGTTCCTTTGCCGCTCAGGTAGTCGGTGATGTGCTGGCGCTCGTTGTCGCCAAACTGGCCCAGGCCCGCAAGCACGTCAGCGTTCGCCCCATTGATGTCGGGCTTTGGGTAGTTGAACAGCGAGAAGTCATTCACAAAGCGCCACCACAGTTCGTTTGGATGGCCGGCCTTGTCGAAGAAGACCTCCCTTGCGTAGTCGATCGCCGCCAGCTCGCTGTAGGACCTCATCGGCCTCATCGGGGGATCGAAGGCCGGAGTGCTCTGGGCATAGTCGGGGGGTATCCCGCTGGAGGGCAGATAGTTTTGCTGCATCCATGCAAGCAGGACGTCGGAGAGGTGCTGGGCGTCACTCTGGGGCATCTGCCAGTATTGGAAAAGATTCGAGAGGATCGCCGGGTCGACGTGGATCAGCGGGATCTTTGCACTCTCGTCTTGGAAGGACACTTCGACCTGAGTCCCGTCTGCCGGTTCCCAGCTCGCCCATCCGAGCGGGTCGCCCCAGCCCTCGGCCGCGCTGTGCAAGCCGCCCCCCACCCTCCGGAAGTCCTCCAGCACAGCCAGGGTCACCTCCAGAGCCGAATACCCGTCGGCCCTGAGGCGGTCGGCCGTCGCTGCGCGCGAGACGACCAACAGGTCCGTGCCGGCCTTGTCGAGGAAGGCAACCAGCGCTGTCGCGGCAAAGAGCAGCGTCACTAGGACGATCACGAGAATGGAGCCCCGTTTCATCCTCAGAAGTTGGGCAGGCCCTGTTGAGCCAAGGGCAGCGGAATCACGATCTCCCGCGCCATTTTCCCGTAGGAGAAGGTCAACCGCAGGCGCTGGGGTACCTGGGGTTGGTTGTTGGTCCCGTTGCGAAGCGCCATCTCTTTGGTCCAGCGCTTGAGAGATGTGTCGTAGTAGTCGTAGGCGAGCGCGCTCGCCCACGGCGTAAGCAGCGTCTCCCGCGGCGGATCTGTGTCGAAACGGGTCTCCAGGCGGGAGTGCCAGAGCAGGAAGAGTCCCGCATGCTCCCGCAGCTGCAGGGAGCAGACGACCTCGGGAAGTGGCCGGTCCGGCCAAGCCAGGAGCCGGCAGCCGGAGGGCAGCTCGAAAGTGATCAGGCGCTCGATCGCGCCGTTGGCCGGGGTGATCTCTTGAACGGAGACTGGGGTTGCCGACGCTCGGGCCGAAGGTGGGAGCGTCGCCTCCCTCAGTTCCTCGGTGAGAAAACGGCCTACCGCGTTCACGTGCTGGTCGAAGAGCCTTCGCTCGGAGTTTTTTCCCCACAGTTCGCCCATCGAAAAGATGAACGTGTTCAGCGCAACCAGCAGCAGCGCTGCGAGCGCGAGCGACAGCAGCACCTCAAGGAGCGTGAATCCCTCTTTGGAGCGCCTCATGGCTGTTTGCCCTGGAATTTTGCGATCCGGCTTGCGGCCTTCTGCCGCAGATCGTCGCGGACAGTGGGCTCCGACCAACTCGGCCGCAGGAGCATGAACGACTCCGTAAGGGTCCGGGGACGGTCTGTCGGCCCCGATGCGGCGAGGGCACAGGTGAAGGTGACCGAGAAAAGATCGGCGGTCGTCGTCGGCTCGACCTCGGCCGTCCACTTCACGTGCCGGCCGTCCTGCGTGTCGTATTCGTCGCCAGTTTTTGCGAGCTTGACGTCTGCCTGGGTCAGCAGCTCCTGCCGCGCAAAGAACACGTCCGGATCCTCGCCAACACCCCGGCTGATGACCGCGTAGCCGTTGAGGATGTTGAGGTAGGCCCCTCCCAGGACTACCGCGGCGAGCGCGAAGACGACAAGCGCCACAAGGACCTCGAGGAGCGTGAATCCAGCCTGACGCTTCCTTTTCACGGCGAGGTGACGGGGGCTCCCGTGGAGTCAAGCGGGGCCAGCACCCGGGCCCCGGTCCAGGGGTCTATCGAAACCCGGTGAACCCCTCCCTTGGCGCGAAACTGGACCCGGAAAGGGACGCAGGTTCCGTCGGGATAGAACGGCACGTCGGTCATGGTCTGGGTTTCGACCAGCGTGCCGCCGATCAGGGAGGAGGACCCTCCGGACTGGTCGGCGATGAAGTCTACAGCGAGGTCGTCCGGGGCGGACGGAACAGCAAAGGCCCGCGACGTTGTTCCGCCGTTCACCTCAAAAGTCTTGGCCTTCGCATCGAAGGACAGCCGCACCTCGTGTTTGCTCTTGAGGGCGGACCGGCGGGCCTCCTGCGCGGCCTGCCAGAATATGTCATCGGGGGAGGTCGGCCGGTCGCTCAGCAGGTGGGCAGAGATACCGATCAGGGTCGTCGCCAGGAGCCCAATCAGGGCGACCGTGAGAAGCACCTCAAGCAGGGTGAATCCCCCCCTTCTCATCACCAGTTGCCGATGTTGTCCGGCCCGCCGTCGACCCCGCTCGGGCCCGTCGACCACAAGTCGTATCCGCCCTTGTTATGGACGCCGGGATAGGCGTACTTGTAGTCGCGGCCCCAGGGGTCAAGGGGCGGCTTGGAGCCCTTGGCATAGGGCCCGTGCCAGCGATCAGCCTTGCTCGCGGGAGCGGTCCACAGGGCCGCCAGTCCGCCGTCGTCCGTGGTGGGATAATCGCCAACGTCGATCCTGTAGCTCGTCAGCGGAACCTCCATCTCTGTGGCGACGAACAGCTTGGCTATCTTGGCCTGGGCGCCGCCAAAGATGCCGGTCAGATTGGACATGGCCACGCCGACCAGCAGGCCGATGATCGCCAGCACAACGAGGATTTCCAGCAGTGTGAAGGCCCGCTCGTCGGGCCGGCGGTCCCTGCGGGCACGCTCCGCGGGCCGGTCGGGGAGAACCGGAGAGTCAGCAAGGGTTATGGAATGGGGCATGGTGAAAAGTAAGGATGGCCCGGGGCCGCAAAATGTCGAGACGAGCGGGGCGACGGAAGGTTGCGGGCCTGCTTTACCTTAACGGGACGACAGCAGATCTAGGGCCCCGGCGCACAGGCTGGTCACGCAGGCCCGGATCGTGGGATCAAAGTCGGGCGCGAAGTAGGGCGAATGGTTCGACGGCAACGGGACGCCCGTTCGGGCGCTTTCCGCGCATTTGGCCGGGTCGGCCGCACCGACAAACCACATGCAGCACGGAACCGGGGGTGTCGTGCGTCCGAACCACGCAAAGTCTTCACCAGCCGTCGTGGGGTCCCCCGGGATGATCCGGTCCGTCCCCAGCCAGTCGGCGAGAACCCCCCTCAGGCGCCTGGCGAGTGCGGGGTCGTTGTAGGTGACCGGGGTGTGCTCGGGCGTGACCGTGACGACCGGAAGGAGGTTTTCGGGCATCCCTGCCGCCCTTCCCAGGTTCTCGCTGATCCTGCGGATCGAATCGAGGAGATGCGCCGCAACGGCCGAGTCGTACGAGCGGACCGTGAGCTCGAGTTTAACCTGCTCGGGGATCACGTTGCGTTTGGTGCCTCCGTGAAATGTTCCAACGGTGACTACGGCGGCAACCCCCGGCTTGGTCTCCCGGCTGACGATCGTCTGCAAGGCGACGACAATCTGGCTCGCCAGAACAACCGGGTCCTTGGCCATGTCCGGCCGCGCGCCGTGCCCCCCCACCCCGCGCACCAGGATGTCGACCGAGTCCGAGTTCGCGCAGGCTCCTCCCTCAAGGACCGAAACCGTTCCGGCCGGACTGTCGCCGTGGATGTGCAGGGCGATCGCGAAATTCGGCCTGGGAAACCGCGTGTAGAGCCCGTCCCGGAGCATCGCGTAGGCGCCCGCCGCGGTCTCCTCGGCCGGCTGACCCACAAGGACCAAGGTCCCCGACCAGCGTGCGCGGAGCCCGGAGAGGATTCGCGCCGCGCCGACAAGCGCCGTCAGGTGGACGTCGTGGCCGCAGGCGTGGTCGACGGGGCTGTCACGGCCCGCGAGGTCCTTGACAACAACGGTGGAGGCGAAGGGAAGGCCGGTCTCCTCCCGGATCGGCAGGGCGTCCAATTCCGACCGGATCAGGATAACCGGGCCCGGCCCGTTGCGAAGGACGCCGACGACGCCCGTCCCGCCCACCCCTTCGGTGACCTCAAAACCGGCCGAGCGGAATTCCCGCGCCGCTGCGGTTGCGGTCCGTGCCTCCATCAGCGAAAGCTCCGGATGCTGGTGGATGTCCCGATAGAACGTACCGAGCGAGGGCAGTTCGGAACCGAGGCGCTCAGCGACCTCCCGGTGAAGGTCCGCGGCGCCGGCTGTCGCGGCGATGGAAACGAGGACTGAGGCAATCAGGGCGCGCATCGCTTGAAAAACCTTGGCCGAAGCTTGGGAAGCGGCGACAAAAAAAGGGCGGCGGCAGGATTACTGCCGCCGCCCCGAGAGCGGAACCAGGATCTAGACGCGCCTTAGAAGGTCTTCTTCAGGGAGAAGAAGTAGGTGCGCCCGATCACGTCATAGGTGCCCTTGTCGGTGTTATCCTCGGGGGAACCGGTGATGAACGGAGGCGTGTGGTTGAACAGGTTGTTCGAACCGACGACGATCGACAGGCCGTTCAGGTACGACAGGGTCGAGCCGGGCTCGCCCTTGCGGAACGTGTACGAGAGCGTCAGATTCACCGTGTAGTAGCTCGGGATCATCTGGGCGCCGCCCGTGACATAGACGTCGTTATAGGGCTTTCCGTTGACCGTGTTGCCCTGGGAACCGAACGCATCGCCCCAGTTGGTGACCGACGGGATGTAGTTGATGGTGGCAAGAGCCGCGAAGCCCTTGATATCATACTGCAGGTTCGCCTTCACGTTGTACCGGGGCAGGGTGTAGAATGCCGCGACGGGCGCGTAGGCACCGGTGTAGTTGGAGGCGTAGTCGTCATACTTGTCCTCCGGCGTCGCGCGGAACAGGAAGTGCTGGAGGTAGTTGGCGTCAGCCCCGACCTTCATGCGTCCAAGGGCATTCGGAAGCTCGAAGGAGTACGAAACCGCAGCGTCGAAGCCCGAGGTCTTCTGGTCGCCGGCGGGGTTGGACTGGACCACGATCGAGCCCGAGTTGTTGGCGTTGATCTGGTTCTTGGCGGTCGTCGTCAGGTGCGTGCCGTCCGGATTGGTGTAGGACGACGCGTACGGTGAGGCGCTTCCCAGCGAATTCAGGCTGTTGAAGATCGACTGGTAGTCGATCGAGCCGACGTGGTCCTGCTTGATGTTGTAGTACTCAAGCGAAATATCCAGACCACGGACCTGGTGGGGCGAGTAGACGAACCCGAATGTGAAATTCTGCGAGTTGCTCGGCGGCAGCTTCGGGTTGGAGAGCTCGCGCGAGGTGATCTGGACGCCGTTGTACCCCGTCGAGGAGGAGGGATCGGGCAGGACAACCGTGGGCGAGTTGCCCGCGGTCGGGCCGTACAGGGAGTACACGCTCGGGGCGATGAAGCCCTTGGAGAACGTGCCGCGGATCGTCAGGTCCGCATTGATCGGCTGCCAGCGGATGCCGATCTTCGGGATCTTGGCGTTCGCGCCGGTGTTCAGCTTGGTGTAGCGGCCGGACAGGTTGAGGTCGGACTCGTAGAGACCCGGGAGGTTCTGGGAGGGAGCCGTCAGCGGGATGGCCACCTCGGTGAACACGGCCTTGTCGGTCGTCGCGCCACCGGAGAACTGGCCGATCGGGTTCAGGCCGCCCAGTAGGTAGCCGGAGGCGTACAGGGTGTCGACCGCGTTGAACACGCTCTGGCCGAGGTACTCGCCGCCGAAGGCCATGCCGATCTTGCCGGCCGGGACCGTGAAGGGGGTTCCGCGGATGACGAAGTCAACTTCCTTCAGCTCGGAATTTCCGTTCTGGAAGAGGTCCGCGCGCAGAGCGTTGATCGTCGCCGGGTCGTTGTAGCCCGGGACCGCGAGGTAGTCGTAGGCCGACAGGTAGCCGCCGCTGCCGTTAGCGACGATCGACTGCGGCAGGCCGTTGGCATTATAGACATACGCGCCGTTGACGATCCTCGGCGTGACCAACTGGTTGAAGGCGTAGCCGTTGATGGCGTTGTTCTGCAGCTGCTGGTAGATGGAGTGGCTGTAGTCCAGGCCCATCTCCCAGGACCAGTCGTCGTTGATCTGGCCCTTGAGGCCCGTGATCAGGCGGTAGGTGTCCGACTGGACGGTCAGCGTGCGCATGCCGACCTCGGCGAAACGGTTGCGGACCGGGCCGCCCGTGAACCCGCCGAAGGAGGTGATGTCCTGGCCGAAGAAGTTCCAGGGGTTGGTGGCCGGGATGATCATGTTGTTCACGTCAACGCCGCCGGGATAGGAGGGACCGGGGGCGAGGATGACGCCGGCGTTCTTGTTCTCGTTCAGCAGGAAGCTGCCGAATAAGACCAGCTTGTCGCCGAAGATGTTGTGGCCGAAATTGGCCATAAACTGCTTGCGCTGGGTCGGGTCGATCGTGCCCGTGCCGTACGAGGTCGTGTTGAGGATCGTGGCCGTGCCGCCCAAGGCGATACTGGCCGGGCTCGTGTTGATCAGGATGTACTGCCCGGGATTGGCAGCGGCATAGGCGGCGACGCTGGCGTAGCCGGCGGCGTACGGATTGGTCTTGGGCGTCGGGGACTTGATCGCGGCGTTGTAGCCCGGGGCTCCGACCGCGAGCGGGTCGCCCGCAAGCATGTAGCTGCCGATGCGGCCGTAGAAGGTTCCGGACATGTAGGACGGGGCAACCGCGCTGCCGAGCCGAGTCAGGTCCGTCGGGCCCATGCTGCCGATGAAGCGCTGGTTTGTGGCCAGCGTGTTGTTGCGGTAGTACTCGGCAACCATTGTGAAGTACGTGTTCTGGTTGGAGAACCCGGTCATGATCGCGACGTCATCGTACTTGTAGATGTTGTCCTTGGACATGCCGTGCTCGATGCGGATCTCGCTGCCGTTGTAGTCTTTCTTGGTGATAATGTTCACCACGCCGCCGACCGCATCGGTGCCGTAGATCGTGGACGATCCGTCCTTCAGGACGTCGATCCGGTCGATCATCGAGACCGGGATGGAGGCGAGGTCGACACCCGTGCCGGCCGAGAACGCCGAGTTAACCACGCGGCGGCCGTCGAGGAGGACCAGGGTGCTGAGGTTTCGGATGGCGAGGTAGGCCTCACCACCGGTGTTGCCGCCGTTGTTGGCCTCATTGCTCCGGTTGCCGCTGCCGAAGAAGTCGGGCGACTGGGACCGGAAGAAGTCGAGGACGTTGGCGGGCAGCGTCATGTTGATCGTGGCCGTGTTGTAGGCCGTGACGGGGCTCGCATTGACCGCCGAGGCTGTCGGCAGGTACGAACCGGTCACTTCAAAGGCCGCCATCTTCACGGGTGATCCGGCCCCTGGGGCAGCGGTCGTGTCGGTGGAGGTTGTTTGGGCAGGAGCCGACGAAACGGCGATTACGGCTAGGACAGCCGCAAACACCGCTCCAATCCTAGTTGAGCGGATATTCATGGGTTCTGGTGTTGGTTATCTATTTGCTGAACTTAAGCTAAGCGGCGCTATCGCCGCGTTTGGATTGGGGGTAACGTCTACTAATTGTCCGGTGTTGGGCAACTTCTTTTTATTCACAAGTCGTTAGAAATGTCATTTATTGCAGGATGTTTGCATTATTAGGCCATTTTTATGGAACTTTAACCCACCCTTGCACCTATCCGCAGCATCGGGATAATCCCAGAGACCCATGAATGAGCTGCAGGCAATTGTGCAGGCTCTTGCAGAGCAGCGCTCCCCAGCGAGTTCCGTTCTGGCAACGCTGGTCATGGTCGAGGGCTCGTCGTACCGGCAACCCGGCGCACGGCTCTTGGTCGCCGCGGATGGGACCCGGATCGGCTCAGTCAGCGGAGGCTGCCTCGAGGAGGACGTCATCGAGCGGGCCCGCTCAGTCCGCGAGTCGGGACGGGCACAGCTGGCAACTTATGATACCACCTCCGAAAACGATCTGGTCTGGGGGGTGGGGCTGGGCTGCCACGGTGTCGTCCGAGTCCTGATCGAGCGCGTTACCGCCCGTCCGGCCTGGTCAGAGGTTCTAGCCGGCAATCTGAGCAAGGGACTGGCAACCCCCATAGAGGTCGTATGGCAGGCCGGGGAGCCGTCGGCCCTTGGGACCCGCCTGGGCAGCGGGAAAACGGGGGGTAAGGGCATCTTCTGCGAGATCGTCCCACCGCCCCCGAGGCTGGTCATCTTCGGAGCTGGTGATGACGCCCGGCCTCTCGTCCGCCTCGCCTCCGAACTGGGCTGGAGGATCGCCGTAGCCGATCCCCGTCCCGCGTTCGCAAGCGCTCGGCGGTTCCCCGAGGCAGACACCGTGGTGAGCTCGCCGGCCGACCAGCTGGTGGCTCGGGCAAACCCCGGCGAAGACGACCTCGCCGTCGTGATGACCCACCACTATGTGCACGACGTTCCGATCCTCAGGGACCTGCTCGCACGGCCCCTCGCCTACCTCGGCCTTCTGGGCCCCCGGCGACGGGCCGAGCGGATCCTGGGCGACCTGTCGGCCAATCCGGGCGCCCGGGCCCGGCTTCATGCCCCGGCCGGGCTCGATCTCGGTGGGGACACACCGGCCGAGGTTGCCTTGAGTATGATTGCCGAGATGCGGGCCGTCCTTGCCGGGCGCGACGCCCGCTCCCTGAGGGAGCGTACCCAGCCGATTCATTCGGGACAATGATGAGCGACCCGACGTCACCTTCCCCACCCCGGCGCCTGGGATGCATCATCCTCGCAGCCGGGCCGTCGTCTCGAATGGGGACGCCGAAGCAGCTTATCGAGTTCCGGGGCGCGCCGCTTGTCGTCCACGCGGTACAGGCCGCGCTCGAGGCGCCCGTGTGGCCGGTCATTGTCGTCCTGGGGGCCCATGCCGAACGCATTCGACCGGTCCTGGCGAAACTTCCGGTTCTCGCGGTCGAAAACCCCGCGTGGCCCGAGGGCATGGCATCATCGATCCGGTGTGGCATTGCTTCCCTCGGGGAGTTTTCCCGGGATCTGGACGGGGGCGTCCTCGCCCTGTGCGACCAGCCAGCCTTCTCGGCGGAAGCGATCCGCCGCCTGCTTCGGGCGCAGCATGAGACGGGGCTGGGAATCGCGGCGGCCCGCTATTCCGGCCGAAACGGGGCGCCTGCGCTCTTCAGCCGGGAGTACTTCCCCGAACTTTTGTCGCTCACCGGCGAGACGGGGGCGCGGACGCTGCTCAACCGATCCCCCGACTTGGTGGCCTCCGTGGAGATGCCCGAACTCGAGCTCGACCTGGACACGCCGGCCGACTGCGAGCGCCTACGGTAGCTTCGTGTCGGCGACTTTCTTTTCCTGGGCAGCCCGGTAGCCGTCCAGGGCTTTCCTCACCGAGGCGTTCTCGAGGGCCAGAACCGCCGCTGCAAAGAGGGCCGCATTTACGGCCCCCGGTTTGCCGATCGCGAAGGTGGCCACCGGAACTCCTCCGGGCATTTGGACCATCGACAGGAGCGAGTCCAGACCCTTGAGCGATGCGGACTCCATAGGGACGCCCAGAACGGGCAGTGGGGTCAGGGCCGCCGCGACGCCCGCCAGGTGCGCAGCCCCGCCCGCTCCGGCGATCACGATCTTAAGGCCCCTCTTGGCCGCGCTCGTGCCCCACTCATACATGAGGTGCGGCGTGCGGTGCGCGCTGATCACGCGCTTCTCATACGGGACACCGAGGGCATCGAGGGTCTCCGCCGTGTGCCTCATCGTGTCCCAGTCGGAAGCGCTGCCCATGATAATTCCGACGACAGGCTGGACTGAATCGCCGGCTCCCGGGGATGATTTCTGACCCATGGCCCCGACTCTCGGAACCGGGCGGAAACCGGGCAAGCGCAATCTCGGAGAGGCTCAGGGGTGCTGAGCCTGCGTGGGCGCGTCCTCCGCGACGACCGGCAGATCGAGGAAGGACGCCAGGGACCCAGCCCGATAAACCCGCTGGGTCGCCCTAACGTAGTCGCCGGGCTGTGCCAGAAATATATTCGGGACAAAGGTCTGCGGGTTGCGGTCGTAGAGCGGAAACCAGCTCGACTGGATTTGCACCACGACCCGGTGACCCGGAAGAAAGACGTGGTTCGACGGCGGGAGCGCAAAGACATAGGGCAGCGGCTGCCCGGAGGCGACCGGCTGCGGGGAGGAGAAGCTTGTGCGGTAGCGGCCGCGGAAGATGTCCATCGCAACCGGCAACTGGTAGCCCCCCATTTCGGGACGCCCGGGGAACTCCTCGGGATAGGCGTCGATCAGCTTAACGACCCAGTCGCAGTCGGTGCCCGACGTGGACGCGATCAGGTGAACCACCGAAGCCCCGGAGACTGCCAGGGGCCGGGACATAGGCTCGCTCGCGTACGTCAGAACGTCGGTGCGCGTCGCGAACTCCCGTTGGTCAGTGACGAGCCAGCGCTTCCACGCCTCCCGGTCCGCAAACCGGACGGGGCGTGGAACATAGGGTACGGGCTTGGCAGGATCGGAGCCGTACTCGTCGTAGGCGGGATCCGCCGGCGGCGGCGCTTTGAAGCTTAGCCGGAAGTCTGGCTCGAGATACAGCGGCCGCCGCTCGAGGCGCCGTTCCCCGGGCACGGGTGGCCAGGCGCTGAAGCGCTCCCAGCAGTTCGCGCCGGTGTTGTAGACAAGGGCCCGGGGAGTGTTCGGGGCGGTGGCCCCGTCCTTGAGATAACGATCGAAGAACGGCCGCAGGACATCGCTTCGGAATTGCCGTCCGGTGTCGCCCGGAAACTCAAGCGGTCCGAGGGAGGAGGCCGGGTAGTTCTCCTGGCTGTGGCGCCAGGGCCCGAGCACGAGAAAGTTGCAGTCGCCGGGCGCGCGGAGCCTCTCCTGCGCTTCGAAGCAGTGGATGGCCCCGTAAATGTCCTCCTGGTCCCATAGGCCCTGCACCCAAAGGGTTGGCACTTTCAGCGGTCGCGCACCAATCAGCGCCTCCAGAGCCTGATTGCGCCAGAATTCGTCGTAGGCCGGGTGTTCGGAGAGTTTCCGCCAGAAGGGCAGCCCGTCGAGGCCCGCAGCCCTTGCGAATCCGGAAGCCGATCCGGCCCGCAGGAAGTTGTCGTAGTCGTCATAGCCCGGGCGGATCGCGTCTTCGCCCCTGTCCTTGCCCTCCGTCTCGTAGGCGAAGTAGTCGAAGTTGACCTGCCGGAAGGCCCCATAGTGGAACCAGTCGTCGCCCATCCATCCGTTGACCATGGGGCTCTCGGAGGCGGCGACCCGGAGCGCGGGGGGCGGGTCGAGGAGGGCCATCACCACCGTGAAGCCCTCGTACGAGGACCCGACCATGCCCACCTTCCCGTTGGACTCGGGAACGTTCTTCGAAAGCCATTCGATCGTGTCCCAGGCGTCCGTGGTGTCGTCAATCCCGCTGGAGTTCAGCGGCCCCCTCGGCACCCGGGTCATCACGAACGCGCCCTCGGACTTGAATTTTCCGCGGATGTCCTGGAAAACGCAGATGTATCCGCCTTCGGCGAAGACGTCGTGTCCCTGCGGGACGCAGGCCGCCATCGAGGTCGACTGGTCGCGCCGCACATGCCCCATGGCGTCGTAGGGGGTGCGGGTGAGCACGATCGGGGCACTCGAGGCCCCCCGGGGGATCACGATCACGGTGTGCAGCTTCACGCCGTCGCGCATCGGGATCATGACCTCCTTGAGGGAGAAATCGGACGCAGGCGCCCGCGCCTCGAATTTCTCCGGTATGTCCGGCGTGAGGGGAGGCGTCTCCCCCGCAGAGGCGGAGAAAAGAAAACAGAGCGGAACCCAAGCGGCCAATGTCACGCGTTTCATCTGCCCGCGGAGCCTAGCGGCCCCCCTCCGTTCGACAAGCCCGGGCACCGCCGTCAGGAAAGGAGCTGTCGACGGCGATTCCGTCGGGCTCAACGCAGCTCCCGCTCCCCGGCCAGGATTTAGACGAGGGAGACGCGCTTCAGCGGCCGCACGACAACCGTACCGGCGATCTTGTCGTGCCAGGACTGGCGCTCGCGATCGAAGGCGACCCAGACGAACCCTAGGCATAGCGCAAAGAGCGACAGGAAGCAGCCGAGAGCTCGGACAATCGCCGTCGGCCAGTCGAGCGCCCGGTCGTCGAGGCGGACAACCTTCAGGCCGCAGACAATCCCTCCGATCGTCGAGCCGCGGATCTTCCACATGATGGCCGCATAGGCGGCAAGCGCGGGCAGGTAGAGTTGACTCGCTATCGGACAGATGATGATCGCCAGGAGCACTCCATCGATCGCGAGCGCGGCCGTGCGGATCCAGAAGCCGGCTCGCTCCAGGCTTGCGGCAGCGGGCTCCGGCACGGCCGCCACGGCAGGGGCAGCCGGTGCAAGCGGCGGGGGCTCAACCGGGACGGCCGCGGCCACGGGTGAGGCCGGGGCGGCGAGAGGGGCGGCAGACGGCGGCGGGGCCGTGGGGACGGGCGCCGGGGTGGCGGGCTTCCTCGCGGCGGACAGGAGAGCGACGATGCCGCATCCCATCATGAGCAGCGACAGGGTGAGCGAGAGCAGCAGGCCCGCGATCGGGATAATGAAGAACACCAGGCAGATCAGGCCGCCCACGAGAACGGCAATCGAGGGATGCAGGCGGTCGCGGGAAACCAGCCTGCCGACGAGAGCGTAGAACGACGCCTTGCCGAACATCATCAGGACGACGACGCAGACCGGCAGCAGGATCAGGGCGATGGGAATGCCGATGATTGTGACAAGCAGCAGGACAAAAAGGACCGGCAGGCACAGGATGGCCAGGAAGGAGGCCAGGATCGACATGCCCGGGCGCTCCAGGAGCGTGCTGCCCACCCGGCGTATCCCGCCCGGAAAGACCAAGGCCACGACGGCGTAGAAGGCGAGGATCAGGATGTTCGCAATCCACGCCCAGCGGGAGAACGGCCCGCCAATGAAGATCTCCTTCAGAGGCGACATCACCCGAAAGAAATGGTGGTGGGTCCCGATGTTATTTACGACATTGCCGCCCACGACGGCTCCCGGGTCGCGGTGCACCATGCCTCCGACACACACGGCGTCGCCTCCCACCTCGGCCTTCGGCCCGAGCGTCAGGTCGCCGAGGACAGCGACGACGGAACCCTTCACAGACCCATTCACCGTGTTGGAGCCGAGGACCGCGACGGCGTCGCCGGAAACGGCACCGTCAACGAGCAGGTTGCCGGCAACGGCAACGGCCGAACCGGTGACCTTCTGAGTGGCGAGCACATGGTTGTCGCCGAGCACCACCACCTGGTCATCACCCTGATGGGAGCTGCGGTGAGTGCGGATGCTGGGCTTTGCCGCCGGCACGGACTCCTCTTCGGAGTCGTTCTCCGTTGAGGTTGCCTCGTCGGGCGGCGTTCCAGGCTGGTCCAGTCGCCTGAGGCTAACCTCGGGGGACGCGGCCGCCGGGACCGAAGAGGAGGATTGGGCTATCGCCGCGGCGGCCAGGAGGGCAAACAGCGCGATCGCGGCAGCGGGCAAGATGTTTCTCAGGGAGAATTTCATGGGGAGAGAGAGTACTGGGGCTTTAGAGGCGGGCGAAGAACGCCCGGTAGGTTGCGGCACCAACCCCGATCACGGTTGCGTAGCAGGCACCCAGGACCGCAAGGGTCCCGTAGAGCCAAAGGGAAGGAATGGAGCGGAAGACGACCCCGGAGGTGTCCAGGGCCCCGGAGACCATGGAGCGCAGGACGAAAAACCCTCCGAAGTTTTCGGATAGGGATCCCGCCGCTTGGACAGCCGCTGTGTTACGGGTCGCAAGGACAAAGCCCAGGACCAGGGCGGCTGCGGCGAGCCCGGAGGCAGCGACGAAGGCGACCCGCGCGGCCACCGGCCAGGCGGCGTACGACTGGCGCCACCAAGGAAGCTCGGCCCGGCGCTGAATCTCGGCCAGGACCCGCAGCTCGAGGGTCGATGGCGCGCGGCGCTCGGGAATCTCGCGAAGCGCTCTATGGACGAACCTCTCCAGATCTTCGGGTGAGTGCTTCATGGCTTCAGAGGCTGAGGGTTTCATGGGCGGTCCCGCTCTTGGCGATGATCCGGGCCAAGGCGGCCCGGGCGCGCAGGATGTCGGTCTTTACCTTCGCGAGGGAGACCCCGAGCTTCGAGGCGATGTCCTCGTACGAGAGGTCTTCAAAGTGGTACAGGATAAGGGGCACGCGCTGGTGCTCCGGCAGCTGCTCGAGGGCGCGACTCACCCACTCCCGCCGCTCGTCGGCATCAACCCCGGAGAAAAAGGTCTCGGGCGCGGCAAACTCGACCTCGGGACTCTCGTCACCGCCTACGGACTCGTCCCTCTTGAACTCGGAGAAGAACCGCCAACGGTTGCGATAGCGCTGCAGGTGGTTGATGGACAGGTTGGTAGTGACGGTCTTTAACCACCCGCCTGCCGTGGGGCTGTCGCTCAGGGTGTCAAAGTGCTCGTAGGCCTTCAGAAAAACGTCCTGGGAGATGTCCTCGGCCTGGGCCGCATTGTTGACCAAGCGGACCGCCGTGCTGAAGACCATGTCTTGGTAGGCGCGCATGAATGTTGTAAAGTCTTTCTGGGAGGCTACTCCCGAGATATCGGTTCGCACTGATGGGGCATCTTTCATGTGCAGAACACAGACGGCGCCGAAAAGTCGCGCGAAACTTGCCAGTTTCCGCAGTGAAATGCGAGAACTACCCTCGATCTAGGCGGGATCCCCCCAGATCTGTCGGCAGAGCTACTCATTTTGGAGCAGCCGCCTGAGATCCACGGCGGATAAAAGGGGAGCCTGGCAGGAAAAATCCTCGCAGACATAGGCTGTCGCCCGCCCTTCCACGGGCCGCATGTCCGCGATCCAGGGAAGCCTCGCCGCAAGCCACAGCTGGCCCGGGCCGCCGTCCGCCGCGAGAACGCTGCGCCGCGGCCCCAGCCGCTCGGCCAGAACGTCGGTCAGGGCCCGGAAATCGGCGCTGCCCGGGTTGCCCGCAAGGACGACGTGACGCTGTGGCTCGAGGGCAAGCTCTAGGGCGCAGAGCATCTGCGGAAGGGCCTGAGGTGCCCCGCTCCACCGCACCTGAAAGGAGCCCAGCAGGGCGTTCGCCCGTTCCCGACAGGCCTCCGACCCAATCCTAAGCAGGTTCATCGCGGCGACCGAACTCGGAGCCGGCTCGGCCCCGTCATAGTCCTCCTTGAGCCGGACGACGATGTCGGCAGCGCCGGCGGCAGAATTGAAGTAGCCTCCCAGCTGCCCGTCCCAGAACAGCTCGTCCATCTTGCCCTGCAGCTCGACCGCCCATTGGAGCCAGCGCATGTCGAAACCCGACTCATACAAGTCGAGGAGCCCCTGGATTAGGAGCGCGTAATCCTCGGCGAAGCCCTCGGCCGCACCGCGCCGGCCGCACCAGGACCGGAAGAGAATCCCGCGCGCGGGGTCGAACAACTCCGAGCGCAGGAACGAGGCGGCCCGTCCTGCAGCATCGAGATAGACCTTCCTCCGGTCCGAGAGTGCGCTCGCGGGCGCAGCTGCGGCCCGGGCGAGGGCAGAGATCGCCAGACCGTTCCAGGCGGTGACGATCTTGGAGTCGAGGTGGGGCCTGGGCCGGCCGCTTCGCACCTCCCGCAGTTTGCCGAGCGCCGCAGCGATCCGATTGCTTGCCTCCTCGGAACCAAGCCCGAGCGCTTTCGCCGTCTCAGCCAGGGGGCGGACCTGGGCGAGGATGTTGCGCCCGGTGAACTCCCCGAAGGGGTCGCGCTCGGCCGGGACGTTGCCGTCCGGCCTCACGCCGAAGTGCTCGGTCACCAGGGCCGCCTCGGACGGCCCGAGCACCGCTTCGATCTCCGCCCGGGTCCAGACATAGAAGGCTCCCTCCGCCTTCTCCGTCCCAGCACCCGGTACCGCGGAGTCGGCGTCCTCGGCCGAATAGAACCCGCCCGCCGGATGCGCGAGGTCGCCCAGGACGTAGTCGAGGACGTCGCCGGCAAGCCAGGCATGCCGCTCGTCCCCGGTCGCCTGCCAGGCCTCGAGGGCGGCAGAGGCGATCTGCGCCTGGTCGTAGAGCATCTTCTCGAAGTGGGGGACGAACCAGTCCTCATCCACCGCATACCGGTGGAAGCCTCCCCCGACATGGTCGTGGATTCCGCCCCGGGCCATCTGCTCGAGTGTGCGGGAGGCCATCCGGACGGCCTCGCGGCCGACCTCGCTTTTTTGGCCCTGCAGGACGGCGCAGCGGAAGAGAAACGCCAAGTTGCTCGCCCGCGGAAACTTGGGCGGGCCGTCGAATCCGCCTCGGGCCTCGTCAAAGCCTCGGACCAGGTGGTCAAAGCACCGCTGAAACGCGCCGCCTGCAGCCTCGGCGAGGGGATCCGCCGCCGGGGGCTGCGCCCCGCTCCCCCTGAGCAGGGCGAGGGCCTTCTCGCCATGGGAGAGCAGATCGGGCCGCTCCTCCCTCCATCCGCGCTCGAGCGCCCGCAGGACCGTTGCGAACCCCGGCCGGCCTCCGCGGTCCTCCGGCGGAAAATAGGTCCCGGCGTAGAACGGCTTTAGATCGGGGGTGAGCCAGGCGCTCAGCGGCCAGCCTCCGTGGCCGGTGAGGGCCTGCACGTAGGCCATGTAGACTCGGTCGACGTCGGGCCGCTCCTCCCGGTCAACCTTGACCGGCACAAAGTGATCGTTGAGGAGCCCGGCGATCGCGGGGTTCTCGAAGGACTCGTGCGCCATGACGTGGCACCAGTGGCAGGTGGAGTACCCGATGCTCAGGAAGATCGGCTTGTCCTCGGCGCGGGCCCTTGCGAAGGCTTCCTCGCCCCAGGGCATCCAGTCGACCGGGTTCTCGGCGTGCTGCCTGAGGTACGGCGAGGTCTCTTGGGCGAGGCGGTTGGGCATGGCGGGGAAGATGGCCACAGGACCGCCGGGCGCAACTCCGCCCCGGAAAAAGGCCCCCGTTTGCCGCTCCTAGCCTGAAGCGGAGGTTTGACGGCAGCCAAACCCCGGGTTTGCTGACCGGTCCATGCTCACCCTGGCCGACGTTTCAAAGTCCTACGGCACCCGGACCCTATTCTCCGGCGTGTCGCTGTTCGTCAGCCGGGCGGACCGCCTGGGGTTGGTGGGCGCAAACGGCGCCGGGAAGACCACCCTGTTCAACCTGATCCTCGGCTCGGAGGCCCCCGACGAGGGCACGATCACCTGGGAGCGCGGGGCCGACTTCGGCTACCTGCCCCAGGAAACGGTCGCGGCCGGGGACGAGACCGTGCTCGACCTGGCGACCGCGGTGACCCCCGAGTACGCGGCCTTGCGCGACCAGTTGAGAGCCCTCGAGCGCGGCGGCTCCTCGGCCTGCATGGCGGACGAGTTCGACGCGCACCACCGCTTTGAGGAACTCGGCGGCTTCGGGCTGGAGACCAAGGCGAAGATCATCCTGTCGGGCCTGGGCTTCCGCGAAGCCGACTTCGACCGCCCGGCAAAGACCCTCTCCGGGGGATGGGTGATGCGGGCGCACCTGGCCCGCCTGCTCGTGCGTGAGCCGACCCTCCTGCTCTTGGACGAGCCGACTAACCACCTCGATCTGGAGTCGCTCCTGTGGTTCCAGAGCTACCTTTCGCGCTATCCCGGCGGTCTGGTCATGATCTCCCACGATCGGGCGTTTTTGAACTCGCTGTGCACGGGGATCCTGGAGCTGAGGGGCGGGCTGATGCACCGCTACACCGGCGACTACGACGACTACCTGCGCCAGAAGGACGAGCGCCACGCGCAGCAGGCCGCCCTCTTCAAGAACCAGCAGCGCGAGATCGCCCACCTGCAGCGCTTCGTGGACCGGTTCGGCGCGAAGGCGAGCCTCGCCTCGCGGGCTAAATCCAAGGAAAAGCAGATCGAGCGCCTGAAGGAGGACGCGGTGGAGTCTCCGGAGGACGACATCCACCGCGTGAGCTTCAAGTTCCCCCAGCCCCCACGCTCGGGGTTGAAGGTCGTGACCCTCACGGCGGTGGACCAGGCCTACGGGGACCATGTCGTCTACCGCGGCATGGACTTCGCGGCCGAGCGGGGCGAGCGGCTGGTCCTGATCGGGCCGAACGGGGCGGGCAAGTCGACGCTGCTGAAGATCCTCGCCGGGGTGGTGCCGATCCAGGCCGGATCGCGCGAGTTCGGCGGCAACGTCCGCGTCGGCTACTTCGCCCAGAACCGGCTCGACAACCTCGACGCCCGCCGGACGGTCCTGGAGGAGGCCCTCGACATGCGGAACCTGAACCCCGAGGTGACCGAGCGGATGGCGCGCTCGATCCTGGGCGGCCTGCTCTTCCGAAAGGACGATGTCTTCAAGACCGTGTCGGTCCTGTCCGGCGGCGAGAAGTCGCGGCTGGCCCTGGCAAAACTGCTGCTCGCCCCGCCCAACCTGCTGTTGATGGACGAGCCGACGACCCACCTGGACATTCCCAGCACCGACGCCCTGATCAACGCGCTGCGGCACTACACGGGGACCCTGATCTTCATCAGCCACGACGTGCACTTCATCCGCCACGTCGCCCGCAAGGTCCTGCACGTGCAGGCCGGGCGCCTGACCCCGTACGCCGGGGGATACGACTACTACCTGGACAAGTCGGGCTTCCGCCCCGGGCCCGGGGCGGGAAAGGCAGGCGGGGAGCGGGGCGGGGTCACGGCGCGGCTGTCCGACGGGCGGCCGGGCGCTTCCGCACCGTCGTCAGCCCCCGCGCAGGCCCGGTCCAAAGCGGGCCCGAAGACCCGCGAGCAGAAGCGCCAGGAGGCCGAGGCCCGCTCGGCGCGCTCGGCCCCGCTCAGGCAGGCCCGGGCCCTCGTCGCATCCCTCGAGAAGGAGATCTCCTCCCTGGAGGAGCGCCAGGCCGAGCTGACCGCCGAACTCGAGGCGCCGGAGACCTACCAGCATCCGGGCAAGGCCCAGGCCCTCAACCGGGAGCTCGGAACGACGGTGGCGAGGCTCCAGGCCGCGACGGAGGAGTGGGAGAAGGCAGGAAACGAGGCGGCCGAGCTCGAGCGGGGCGAGGCTTAGGAAAGAATCTCGTCGACGAGGCCGCCGGGAGCAGCGCACGGCGCGGGTCCCACCGTTATCGCCTCGGCGAGCATCGATCGGGCCTCCCCGGCGGCGGCCGGGTCGCTCGCGTGGATCACGCCCAAGAGCCCTCCGACAGGGATGCGCTCGCCGATCTTGGCCAGGCCGCTGATTCCGACCGCGGGATCAACTCGGTCCTCGGCCCGGGCGCGCCCGGCGCCAAGGCGCAGCGCAGCGAGAGCGACCCCGCGGGCATCGACGCGGCTCACCCAGCCCCCCTCCCGGGAGACAAAGGGCTCCGCGATCGCGGAGCGCGGCAGGGCCGAGGGGTCGGTGAGGACCCGCGGATCCCCGCCCTGCGCTACAATGATCTCACGGAACCTTGCCAGCGCCCGGCCCGAGCGCACCGCCTCCTCAAGGCGCGCCCGTGCAGCCCGCGCGTCCGGCGCCGCCCCGGTGATCAGCAGCATCTGCTCCCCAAGGGCGTAGGTCACCTCCATCGTGTCCGCCGGTCCGGCGCCCTTCAGGCAGTCGACCGACTCGGCGACCTCGAGGGCGTTCCCCACGGCACGGCCCAGCGGCTGCTCCATTGCGGTCAGGACCGCGCGGACGGGTTTTCCGACGCTGCGGCCGATTGCGACCATCGCCTGGGCGAGCTCTCGGGCCCGCTGCTTTTCGGCCATGAAGGCCCCCCGGCCAAACTTCACGTCAAGGACCAGGGCGTCGATCCCCTCGGCGAGCTTCTTGCTCATGATGCTCGCGCAGATGAGCGGGATGCACTCGACCGTGGCCGTCACGTCGCGCAGGGCGTAGAGTTTCTTGTCGGCCGGGGCGAGCTCGGCCGTCTGACCGATCAGGGCACAGCCGATCCGGGCGACTTGGTCGCGGTATTGGGGAAGCGTGAGGTTGACGCGGAATCCGGGGATCGACTCGAGCTTGTCGAGCGTTCCCCCCGTGTGGCCCAGACCGCGGCCGCTGATCATGGGGACGGCGACCCCGCAAGACGCCACCATCGGGGCCAGGTGAATCGAGACCTTGTCCCCCACCCCCCCTGTCGAGTGCTTGTCCACCTTGGGCAGGGGGACCGAGGAGAGGTCGGCCACGGTGCCGGAGCGCATCATAGCCTCCGTTAAGGCCGCCGTTTCCTCCGCGGTCATTCCCTTCAGCCAGATCGCCATCAGGAGGGCGCTCAGCTGGTAGTCGGCCCAGGAGCCGTCGGTCGCGCCCCGGACAAAGGCCGCAATCTCCTCGCGGGTCAGGGCGTGCCCGTCGCGCTTTCGCGCGATCACGTGCTGCGGGAAGAGGACCGCGCTCATCGCCTACGAGCCGATCGGGTGCCAGGTCGTCTTGAACTCGAGAAACGCCCGGATCTCGTACAGGCTCTGGGCGGATCCGGACAGCCAGTCGCGCTTGTCCTCGGCCTTGATGAGGTGGGTGCGCTTGACGCTCTCGGCCGCCCCCAGGGCGATCGCCTTGCGCTCCTCGGGTCCGGCGACCGCGCTGAGCCCGCGCAGGTGGGCGTGGGTGGCGAACGTGGGGACAAGCTCCCGGCGCAGCCCCGTGAGCAGGTTAACGACCCCGCCCGGAAGGTCGCTTGTGGCGAGCATCTCGCCCAGGAGGATCGCCGGATAGGGCTGGGGCTCGGAGGCGAGGGCGACCACGGTGTTGCCCCCCGTTATCGCCGGGGCAACGAGCGAGACTAATCCCAGCAGGGGGGCCTCCGCCGGGGCGATCACCCCGACGATTCCCATGGGCTCGGTCACCGTGAAGTTGAAGTACGGCGCGGCAACCGGGTTCACGCTTCCGAGGACCTGCTCGAACTTGTCGGCCCACCCGGCGTAGTGGATCAGCCGGTCGACCGCGCAGGAGACCTCGAGGGCGGTGTCGGCGGGTTTTCCGCCCCCGAGCGCGATCGCCTCGGCCATCTCCGGGGCGCGGGCCTCGAGCATCTCGCCCAGCCGGTAGAGGATCTGGCCGCGGTTGTACGGAGTCCTCTTGGCCCAGCCGGGGCCGGCCTTCGCGGCGGCCTCGACGGCGTTTCGCAGGTCCTTTCGGGTGCACTGCGGGATGTTGGCGAAGAAATGCCCCTTCGCGTCGTTCAGCGGGAAAGTGCGTCCGCTCTCGGAGCGGATGAAGGCGCCGCCGACGTAGACCTTGGGGGTCTTGGTGATGGGAAGTCTGCTCATGGCCGCCCCTCCTCTACGAGCCGGCCGTAGTCGAGCAGGCCGTGCCGGCCGCCCTCGCGGCCGAAGCCCGACTCCTTGTAGCCGCCAAAGGGCGACGCGGGGTCGAACTTGTTGTAGGTGTTTGCCCAGACGACTCCGGCCTTGAGCTCGGTGGACATCCTCAGGATCCGGGAACCCTTATCGGTCCACACACCCGCGCTCAGGCCGTATTCGGTGTTGTTGGCCTTCTCGATCGCCTCGTCCACGGTGCGGAAGGTCAGGATGCTTAAGACCGGCCCGAAGATCTCCTCGCGGGCGATCCGATGGCTCTGGGTGACGCCGGTGAAGATCGTGGGCGGCATGAAGAAGCCCTTCTTCGGCAGGCGGCACGGGGGCTGCCACATCTCGGCGCCCTCGTCGACCCCGGCCTTGAGGTAGCCGCGGATCGTGTCGAGCTGGGCCCGGGATACGATGGCCCCGACGTCGGTGTTCTTGTCCATCGGGTCGCCGACCCGCAGGACGCGCAGGCGGGCCTTGAGCTTCGAGACGACCGTCCTGGCGACCGGCTCGTGGACCAGCAGGCGGGAACCCGCGCAGCAGACCTGCCCTTGGTTGAAGAAGATCCCGTTGACGATCCCCTCGACGGCCTGGTCGAGCGGGGCGTCGTCGAAGACGATGTTGGCGGCCTTGCCGCCGAGCTCCATGGTCATCTTCTTGTCGCTGCCTGCGACCGAGCGCATGATGACCTTGCCAACCTCGGTGGAGCCGGTGAATGCGATCTTGGCCACGGCCGGATGCGCCATGAGGGCCCCGCCGGTCGAGCCCGGGCCGCTGACGACGTTGACCACCCCGGGGGGCAGCCCGGCGTCCTGGAAGATCTCGGCCAACTTCAGGGCCGTAATCGAGGTGTTCGAGGCCGGCTTGATGACGACGCAGTTGCCCAGGCACAGGGCCGGGGCGATCTTCCACGAGAGCATCAGCAGCGGGAAGTTCCAGGGGATCACCTGGCCGACGACCCCAAGGGGCTCCATCCTCCGTCCGGGCGCCACGTACTCGAGCTTGTCCGCCCAGCCCGCGTGGTAGAAGAAGTGTGCCGCGCAGGTCGGAACGTCGAAATCCCGGGTCTCCCGGATCGGCTTGCCGTTGTCCAGGGTCTCGGCGACCGCGAACTCGCGGGCCCGGTCCTGGAGTAGCCGCGCAATCCGGTACAGGTACTTGCCGCGCTCCCGGCCGGGCAGGGCGCTCCACGCGGGGAAGGCCGCAGCGGCAGCCCGGCAGGCCCGGTCGACGTCGTCGGGGCCTCCCAGGGCGAGCTCGGCGAGCTTCGCCTCGGTCGCCGGGTTCACCGATTCGAAGTACTTGCCGCCGGCCGGCGGGACGAACTCGCCGCCGATGAACAGGTCATAGCGGGCCTTGAGCTTCGGGTCGGCAGTCTCGGGGGCGGGATCGTAGTCCCAGAGGTCGCCGAAGAGCAGCTCCGGCGCCGTGGAGGGGCGTCGGGGCGCCCTAGTAGGAGTCTGAATTTTCACTGAAGTAATAGGGGGCCTGATAGGCGCCGGTCTTCTGTTTTTGCAGCTGGCGGATGAGATCGTTCAGGAGGGAGCTCGCCCCAAACCGGTAGCGCCTGTTTGTGAGCCAAGCGTCGCCCAGGGTCTCCTTCACGGCGACCAGGAACTGCAGCGCCTGCTTGGCCGAGCGGATGCCGCCGGCCGGCTTCATCCCGACAGCGACCCCGGTCGACAGGTAGAAGTCGCGGATCGCCTCAATCATCACCTGGTTGTTGCCAAGGGTCGCGTTGAGGGAGGTCTTGCCGGTGCTCGTCTTGATAAAGTCCCCCGGCCTCACAACCCGCATCGCCAGAAACGACGCGGCCCGGATCGCGTCATAGGTCTCCAGTTCGCTCACCTCGAGGATCACCTTCAGGGTCGCCCGGCCGCACGCTTCCGCCACGGCCGCTATCTCGTCCTGGGCCCGGCCGAATTCCCCGGCGAGAAACGCCCCGCGGTTGATCACCATGTCGATCTCGTCGGCCCCGTCGGCAAGCGCCGCCTTCACTTCTGCAAGCCGGGTGCGAAACGGGGTCTGACCGGACGGGAATGCCGTGGCCACCGAGGCCACCCTTACCGGCGATCGGCCGAGGTGCTTGCGGGCATAGCGCACCATCGACGGGTAGATGCAGACGGCGGCAACCTGCGGAACCTCCGGATCATCGCTGGGGCGCAAGGCCTTGCGGCAGAGGGAGGCCACCTTCTCCTCGGTGTCTTTGCCCTCGAGGGTCGTCAGGTCGACCATGGACACGGCCAACTTCAACCCCTGGACCTTGGAAGCCGTCTTGATGCTTCGCGCCGCGTATTTGGCCACGCGCTCCTCCACCCCGACGGCGTCGACCGAACCGATCTCGCCGAGGAGTCTGCTGAGTGCCTTCTGGGGGGTACCTGCGGGCATGGGGGCAGTATCGCCGCAGAGGGGTCCGAAAACAACGCGAAATTGGCCGGTGCAAAAACCCCGGCTCCAAATCGTTGGATTATTTTCCGGCAAGGCCCTAGCGTCCTGGCCGATGCTCACCAAGGCCGAAGTGCAGGACCTGAGATCCCTCCAGGAGAGGCGAGGGCGCGAGGCCCTGGGACTTTTCCTCGTGGAGGGAGAGAAGACCCTCTCCGAGGTGATCGGCTCCGGCTTCCCGGTGGAGCGGATTTACTCGACCCGGCCGGTGTCGCCTGAGGAGTCGGCCGGCGCCCCTGTGACCGAGGTCAGCGGACCCGAGATGGCCCGGATCAGCGGGCTTCCCACCCCCTCCCCCGTTCTCGCCGTCTGCCGGATCCGCCGTGTTCCCCTTTCGCCGGGCGGCCTGGACCGAGGGCTCACCCTTGCCTTGGACGGGGTTCAGGATCCGGGCAATGTGGGGACCCTGCTCAGGATCGCCGACTGGTACGGCCTGGACCGCGTGGTCCTGTCCCCGGACTGCGCCGACTTGTTCTCTCCGAAGGTCGTCGCCGCCAGCATGGGTTCGTTCGCCCGGGTCGCGGCGCACAGTGCCGCACTCGCCCCCGCGCTCGCCTCGTCCCAGGCGCCCGTCCTCGGATGCGACCTCAAGGGGGAGGATGCCCACAGCCTGCACCCGCGGCGCGATGCCGTGATCGTCGTCGGCTCCGAGGGCCGGGGCCTATCCGAGGAGGTCCGCAGGCATGTGACCGCATTCGTCACGATCCCCCGCTACGGAAGGGCGGAGTCCCTGAACGCGGCCGTCGCTGCCGCAGTGGTCTGCGACAACCTGAGGCGGGTGTCGGCCTGAGGCCGATCCCCGGACGCCCGGGTCTACTTGTCCTTGCTGCCGCCCCGGCGGCCGCCGCCACCGGCGGTGAGGACCGTTCCGCCCAGGACCCCGATCGCGAAGATGCAGAAGTAGATCAGCGCGGCCGACTGCCTGATGTCCTTCTGGAACAGGAGCGGGAAGGAGAACTCGATCTCCTTGGTGTTGTGGATCCCCGCATAGAGGACGGCAAAGAGGATCGCCAGAAACACGACGGACCGGAGGAGGACTTTGAAGCTCATGGGGATTTTGAGGGGGTCTAACCCCGCACCCTGCGGCACGCAAACGGTAAATGGAACGGCTGGGGCGGGGCGGATTTTTCCGGTAACACAGGGGCGGATCGCAGGTTCTACCTCCAGGACACAGCCATGCCCCCCTCCCTCCGTGACCACCGGCTCCCTGGATTTTCCCGTGCAATTGCGCCCGCCCGAGCGTAGGTTCGGCCTTTCGCTCCCCGTGGACCGCACCGAGCCATCCTCCGACCACGAGCTGATGCTCGCCGTGCGCGGCGGCGAGCTCGATGCCCTGGGCGAGCTATTTGAGAGGCACCAGCGCCCCCTCCTGGGTTTTCTGGTCAACCTGACTGGGGACCGGACGGCGGCCGAGGACATCGCCCAGACGGTGTTTCAGCGGATGCTCAAGTACCGCCACACCTACCGCGACGACGGCAGCTTCACGGCCTGGATGTACCACCTGGCCCGCCGGTGCGCCGCCGACCATTACCGCAAGTCCTCCTCCCAGCCCGCCGCCGTTGACCCGGCCGAACTGTCAGAGCACGCCGACGAGGGACCGACCGCCCCTGAGCGGGCCGCCCACGGCGAGGACCGGGAGATACTCCGCCGGGCCCTGGCCTGCCTTGGGCCCGATGAGCGCGAGGTATTGCTTCTCAGCCGTTTCCAGGAGCTTTCCTTCGCCCAGGTCGCAGGCGTGCTGGAATGCTCGGTCGGGGCCGCCCGCGTCAGGGCTCACCGCGCGCTCGCCGAGCTCCGTCGCCATTTTCTGAAACTTCAAAAGGGAGCCTGCCCATGAACTGCGAGAAGACCCGAGAATACATGATCGAGCTGATCGACGGCCGCCTTGCCGGCCCGGCCGGCGACGAGGTCAGGGCCCATCTGGAGGCCTGCCCGGCCTGCCGCGCGGAGCTCGGGGAGCTGCGCGAGACCCTCGCCGCCCTCGATCGCCTTCCGGCCCCGGAGCCCAGCCCCCGGCTTCGCGAGCGCGTTCTGGCCGCCGTTGAGCGGGAGAAGAGGTCCCTCCACTCCGCGCCCACCCCGGCGCCCCTCACCCGGCGCCGGTCCTGGCTTTTTCCGGCGACGCAGGCCCTGGCCGCCTGCGGACTTCTTGCGCTCGGGTTCTTCATCGGGACCCGCCGCGCCCCGCCCGGCGCCGACCTGGCCACGCAACGGGAACTCGCAGACCTGCGAAGCCGCGTCGATTCCATGGGGCAGCTCGTCGGCTACTCGATCCTCCAGCAGCAGGACCGCTCCTCCAACGACCGGCTCGAGGGCGTCCTCGCCTCGGCCGCCGTGCGCAAGCCGGGCGACACCGTCATCAACGGACTCATCACAAGCCTGGCCCTAGACCCGAGCGTCAACGTCCGCCTGAACGCCCTGCAGGCACTGTACGCTCACCGGGACAAGGAGGTCGTGCGCACCAGCGTCCTGGTCTCCCTCCCGCGGGAGACAAGCCCCCTGGTGCAGCTTGCCATGATCGACTTTCTCGCCGCGACGCGCGACCGCGGCGCAGCCCCTGCACTGCAGCGCCTCAGCGCCGCCGACGGGATCGACCACAACGTCCGCGAGGCCGCGCAACGCGCCCTGACCCAGCTTTAGACCGAACCTTAAACCCAATCCTGCCATGAAGACCCTGCTCCGCACCTCCTCCCTCGCCCTGGCCGCCGCGCTCGCCCTAGCGCTCTCCGCCCAGGCCCGGGCCGAGGAGACCTCCTCCACGTTCAAGTTCTCAGATCCCTCCAAGCCCGGAACCCTCAATATCCACATCGGCCGCGGCGAAATCCGGGTCCACGGGGCCGACACCACGGACATCAAGGTCGTCTCCGACACGGTGGCCCCGAAGCGCGAGGCCCGGGGGGACGGGTTGCGGGTCCTGGCCTCCTCCTCAAGCTATGGGTTCTCGGAGAAGGCGAACGTTGCCACCCTCGAGTACGGCTCGGTGCGGGGTGGCGACGGGGACCGCGCGCGCTTCGAGATCACCGTCCCGCGCACGACCGCGGTCGTCGTCAGCAACGCCCTCGGCGGCGAGGTCGTCTGCTCGGACCTTTCGGGGAATGTCGACGTCAAGAGCCTGAACGGGTCCGTGAAGGTGGAGAACGCGGCCGGCGGGGTCATGGTTGAGACCATGAACGGGTCGGTCTCGGCGAGCATCAAGGAGCTCCACGAGGGCCGGTCGGTGTGCTGCACCTCCATGAACGGGGCGGTCACGATCCGGGTGCCTGGCGACGCCAAGGCCAACCTGCGGCTGCGCACCCAGAACGGAGCGATCCTCACCGACTTTGACGACAAGTCCCTAGTGACCAAGTCGGAGCTGACTCCCGGGAAGGCCCGGCGCACTGTCCATGTCGTCATCAACCGTGCCGGCTCGCCCGACGAGGAGGAGACCCTGACCGAGGAGACCCGCACGGTGATCCACGACGCCGCCAGAAAGACAGCCGAGGCCGCGCGCGAGGCCGCGCAGGCCATGAAGGAAGCGGCGCGGGCCGCGCGCGAGGGGGCCGAGGAGGGTTCCGAAGAGATCATCCTGCCCCCGATGCCCCCCCTGCCCCCGATGACCGGGGGGAAGACCGTCACCGGCACCCTGAACGGGGGCGGCCCGGAGATCCAGGCCACCACGATGAACGGCGAGGTGGTCTTGAGAAAGCTCGAGTCGAAGCCCTGAGGGGCCCGACCGGCCCGTTCACTCCGCCGGAGCCAACACGCCACCGACTCCCTCGGGGGCGTCCGGCTTCTTCAGGGACCAGGCAAAGACGAGGGCGGCGACAGAACAGGATCCCCCGCAGATGATGATCGCAACCCTCGGTCCGAGCCCCTCGGCCAGGGCGCCTGCGATCAGGCCGCCAATCGGGTAGAAGCTCGCTCCCATCTGGAACAGGCTCATCACCCGGCCGCGCTTGTCGTCCTCAACCAGCATCTGCACCCAGGTGTTGCCCGCGATCATGACTAGTACGCTCCCCAGGCCCGCCGCGGCGTAGGCCGTTGTCCCGAGCGTGAGGCCGGGACTCAGGCCAATCCCCGCAAGCGACAGCCCGCAGATCAGGGAGCCGATCGCTACCAGCCGGCCAAGACCCGTTGAGGAGGTCCGCCCGCTCATGAACCCCCCGGCGACGAGCGAGCCCGCCCCAGTCGCCGACAACAACAGTCCCAAGGTCCGGGCGTCGCCGTGGAAGATGTCCTTGGCGAAGACGGGCGCCAGCACGCTGTGCGTGAAGCCGACCAGGGCGATGACCGGGACCATCAGCAGCATCCGCCGGATCGAGGGGTGGTTCATGGCGTAGCTGACGCCCTCGCGCAGGTCCTCAAGGGGGTGGGCCTGGCTTGCGGGCTCGGTGCGCGGCTCGATCCGAACCGCCATCAGAGCCCAAAGGACCGCCAGGTAGGCGACGGCATCCACGGCAAAGCAGGCTCCCGCGCCGAAACCGGCGATCACAAAGCCCGCGATTGCCGGGCCAACCAGACGGGCAAGATTGAAGGTGATCGAGTTGAGCGCGATCACGTTCTCGAGAAGCGCGCGGTCCCCGGCCAGCCCATAGACGAGGGCCTGCCGCGAGGGAAAGTCGAAGGCGTTGATGAGCCCCTGCACAATGCTCAGGACGATCAGGACGGCGACCGTCATGTGCCCGCTCAGCGTGAAGACGGCCATGGCGGCCGACTGCAGCATGGCCAGGGCCTGGGTCGTGCGCATCACGCGCAGACCGTCCGTGCGGTCCACGAGAACCCCGGCCAGCGGCGCGAGGATCAGGATCGGGATCTGGTTCGCGAAGACAACGACCCCAACCGCTAGCGGGCTCCCCGACAGGTGGTAGACAAGCCACATCGAAGCCGTGGCGGTCATCCAGTTGCCGAGCAGCGACACCCATTGGCCGCTGATGTACAGCCGGTAGTTTCGCGACGCGAGGGCGCGCAGGAAATGAGGGGGATTCTTCACAGAAAGGGTGGCCACCTAAACATTCCAAGCCGGCCAAAGCAAGCGGCCGGGTCATGTCCGACCCTGAAAATTAATCTAACAGGCTGGAAGCCTATGATTTCTGTGAAATCTCAGCCACCTGTCCGGCCGGTGCCTGGGACGTAGCCCGGGAGGGGCGGACACGGGTCCAGCGGATCGCCGCCCTCTGGGGTGCCGCGGAGGCCTTTGGCAGCTCGGAATGGTCCGTCTCCGGAGGTCCGGAGGCGCGTGGATCCGGCTCCGTCGCCACGAGGACGACGAGCAGAAAAAGTATGGTGATGGTGATCAGCATGGTGTTCTTGGTGAAAGGGATGACGTTGGTCAGGCGCATCCGTTGCATCTAACAGGTTAAATAGGTCTCCAAGACGCTAAAAGTTGCAAGTAATCGAGAGTTTTTGCTCACCGTTCCTATGAAAAGACCGACAAGGAATTGTTCCCTAAGATGCGCGCCGGGAGTATTTTCTAGAGAATGCCACCCTTCGGACCCACAACAGGACTTGTCCCGGTCCCAACCTGCCTCTACCTTCCGCCCCCCCGCTTTCCCGTGACCGAGTCCGTTCCCCCAGCTCCCGCGCAGCAAACGCCCTCCTTTTGGCAGCGAAAGCTTGTGGACCCGATCGTCCGCCAGATGACCCAGGGAATCTCGGTGGAGAAGATCGCCCTGACGCTCGCCGTGGGAAGCGCCCTGGCCCTTTTCCCCATCCTGGGGACCACCACCCTGCTGTGCCTAATCGTGGGCGTCTCCCTGCGTCTGAACCAGCCGCTCATCCAGCTGGTTAACGGCCTGTGCACGCTGCCCCACCTGATCGTGATCTACGCGCTGATCCGCTTCGGGGACTTCCTGTTTGGGTATGCGCCCCTGCACCTGACCGTCCAGGACTTCCTCTTCCGGGCACCCCGCGCCCACCCCAGCTTCTGGTCTCTGGCCCAGACGGTCTGGCACGACCACGGGGCGACGCTCCACCGGGCCGAGATCATGGCCGTGCACGCGACCGTCGCATGGACCGTGATCGCTCCGCTTTGGATTCTGGCCGTGTACTGGATCGCCAAGCCGGCGCTCCACCGGCTCAACGTGCTTCGCGGCGGAAAGTTTCTCCCGGAGGGCGAGGAATCCCGGGAGGGCTGAAGCGGCGCAGGTACTTGAGCGCCACCCCGAACTCCCTGGGGAGCGGGGCGCAGATGCTCACCGGCTCCCGGGTCGCCGGGTGCATGACGGACAGCTCGGAGGCATGCAGGGCGAGCCGGCCGATCAGAGGCCTCTCCTCGTCGCGGCCCTTGTAGCGCCGTTTCAACTCCGACAGGAGCAGCTTGACCTCGGGATCCCCGTACAGGTTGTCGTTGAGGACCGGGGCGCCAACGGCGGCCAGGTGGACGCGGATCTGGTGGGTGCGGCCCGTCAGCGGACGGGCCTCGAGCCAGGCGAAGCGGCCGAAAGGCTCCAGGACACGGAATCGGGTCAGGCTGGGCTTGCCGCCCCTGCGGCGGAAGACCCGCATTCGGCCGGGGTTCGCCTCGTCGGCGCCGAGCGCGAGATCCACCTCAAACTCCGCGGGCAGGCCGCCGTCTCCCTCCCTCAGGGGCTCAACGACCTTCATTGCCCGGTCGCGCGGCAGGACCGCCACAACGGCAAGGTAGGTTTTCTCAACGGTCTTCGATTGAAATTGGCCGCTGAGGAAGTCGAGCGCGGCCTTGGTTTTTGCGCACAGAATGACCCCGCTTGTGTCCGCATCAAGCCGGTGCACGTTGGCCACACCGCGGCCGAGCCGGGCGTGGACGAGGCCCATCAGGTTTTCGCGCTGCTTGTCCCAGCGGTCCGGCGCAACGAGCAGCCCAGAGGGCTTGTCGAAGGCGATGATCGTGTCGTCCTCGAAGAGGATCGGGGGCAGCGCCATGGATGGTCAGGAGCCCTCTGGGGCCTCCCTGGTCAGTTCGCCGGGACGGCCAGGAAGTTGCGCAGCCGGGCCTCGTAGGCTGCCCGTGGCACCGCGCCGACCTTGTGGTCGAGGATCCGCCCGTCGCGGCCGATGATGAAGGTTGTGGGGATCGCGTGGATCCCGCCGAAGGCCTCGGTGATCTGGTCGTCCCCCATGACGATCTGGTAGCTCACGCCGTACTTTTGGACGAACTTCTTGACGATCTCGGGGCCGCCCTCGTCAAGCGAGACCCCTATGACAACCAGCCCGTCAGAGGCGTACTTCTTCTGCAGCTCGACATAGCCGGGGATCTCCTGGCGGCACGGGCCGCACCAGGTGGCCCAGAAGTCGAGGACAACAAGCTTCCCCCTGAACTGCTCGGAGTCGACCCAGCCACCCTCAAGGTCGTGCAGGCGCCAAGACGGGGCCTGGCCCAGTTGCGGTGAGTGGGCCGGCGCAGCGGCGGGCTTAGGCGGAGGCGCCTCTTTGGACTTCGGACCGCACCCGCCCAGACCCAGGGCTAGCGCCCCGAGCACGAGGGGCCAGACTGACCGGCTCATCATCAGGGCTCCTGAGACTCCGGGTGGTCGAGCCCGAGGGTCTCGAGGAACTTCTTCATCGCAGGCGTGAGCACCCTACCCTTGCGCTGGAGGATGGCCAAGGGCCGCGTGAAGCCCGTGCCGCGGAACGGCAGCACGACCAGAGTGCCCTGCTTGGCCTCCTGAGACACGGTGGCCTGGGGAACAATTGCGATCCCATGGTCGATCTCGACGGCCCGCTTCACGGTCTCGATGTTGTCAAACTCCATCACTGGCTCTATCTCGAGACGGTTCTCCCGGAAGATCTGGTCGATCGCCTTGCGGGTGGGAATATCGGGGTCGAAACTGACGATCTTGTGGCCGGCAAGGTCAGCCACGTCGACCTCGCCCAGCTTGGCCAGGGGGTGCTGCGGGTGGGTGATCACGACCAGCCGGTCGTTGTGGAAGGGGATCGCCTCGATCTGCCTCATCTTGACCGGAAAGGCCACCAGACCAAAGTCGACTGAGTTGTGGAGTATGTCCTCGTATACCAGGTTCGAGCGGCGGTACTCCACCCGGACGTTGACGGAAGGATAGTCGTGGAGGAAGCGCTTGATGTACGGGGGCAGCTCATGCAGCCCGATCGAGTAGATCGTCGAGATGCGGATGGTCCCGCTCATCACCTTCTTCATTTCCTGCAGCTCCGACTGGAGCATGTCGTAGGTGTGGAGCATCTCCTTGGCTGCCTCGTACACCCGCTGCCCCTCGCGGGTCAGCTGAAACTGCTTCTGGCTGTGGTCAATCAGCAGCACTTTGAAGTGGCGCTCCATGGCGCGCGCCTGCTGGCTGACCGCGGATTGGGTGAGCCCGTTCAGTTTGGCCGACTTTGAGAAACTCTTCGTTTCAACCAGATCGGCAAAAATCTTAAGGTTTTCAATTTGCATGATAAGCGGATATTCTGACTTACACCAAAGTAACAATGTTACTCACAGGGTAAATGCTTAATTAGATTATCTGAACATACTCAGATCTTGATCTCCTACGAAGAGTTCCAAAAGAGAGCGGGGGCGGTTCAGGCCGCAATCTCCGCCGCATGCGCCCGATTTGGGCGACCTGAGGGAGCCGCGGGGCTCCTGCCGGTGACCAAGAGCCATTCCGCTGCGGCCGTCGACTACGCCTCCCGGTTCGGCCTGGCAGCTGTCGGCGAGAACCGCGTACAGGAGGCTGTCGAGAAACGGGCCCAGACCTCGGCCGCCGTACGCTGGGAGCTGATCGGCCACCTCCAGTCGAACAAGGCGCCGCTCGCGGCGCGCCACTTCGACCGAATCCAGAGTGTCGACAGCGAGAAACTGCTGAATGTGCTCGACCGCGCGGCCGGCGAGATAGGCCGCGATCTCGCAATCCTTCTGCAGGTGAACGCCGGAAACGATCCGGCCAAGTTTGGAGCGGAGCCCGAGGACACCCCCCGCCTTCTGGAGCTCGCCCTCTCCAAGCCCCATCTGAGGGTCGAAGGCCTGATGACAATTGCGCCGCTGTCCCAGGACCCCGCGGTGGCCGAGCGCACCTTCCATGCCCTGCGCGACATCCGCGACCGGCTCTCGGAGAGGTTCGCCACCCCCCTGCCGGAACTCTCGATGGGGATGAGCGGCGACTTCGAGCAGGCGATTGCAGCCGGAAGCACCCTTGTGCGCATCGGCACGGCCCTCTTTGGCGAGCGCGAGTGACCCGGCCCCGGCCGGAGCCTTTCCGGTGTTGCAGGCTCGCGCAATTGACTCTTGCTTGGGCGCGTGGAGACCCCAGTCCAGGAGCCCGATGCGACCCGCCGGGAGGCGCTGCGCCGGCTGCTCGACGACCCGAGCCCGGCGGTGAGGGGGGCGCTCCTGAAGTGCTTCGCCGGAATGGGGGCGGCGGCGGGCCCGTTCCTGCGCGAGGTGGCATCTGGGTCCGACCGGTTGCTGGCCGGACACGCGACCCGGTTTCTTGAGGAGCTCAAGTTCACCGACCCTGCTGAGGAATTCCGGACTTTCATCCGCTCCCTGAACTACGAGCTCGAGTCTGGGGCCCTGCTGATGGCCCGCACCGTGTCTCCCCGGCTCGACGTCGGCTGGTGCTGTGCCACGCTGGACTCCGCCGCGGCCCGCTGCAGGGAGCTGATCTCGGAGCCGTCGACGCGCAGGGAGAAGTGCCGTGTCATAAACCGGGTGCTATTCCACGAGCTCGGCTTCCGGGGCGACTTGGAACACTTCACCGACCCGCGCAATAGCCTGATCGACCAGGTTCTCGCCCGGCGCAAGGGAATCCCCGTGTCCCTGTGCACGGTGTACCTGCTCGTCGCGGGCCGCCTCGGGATCGACCTCGAGCCGGTCGCCCTGCCCGGATATTTCATGGTCGGCAGCTGGGGCCAGGGGCCCACCTTCTTCATCGATCCCTTCGAGTCGGGGCTGTTCCGCGGGAAGGAGGAGGTCCTCGCCCTGCTGCGCGCCCGGCAGGCCGCTCCGCAGGCCGGCGACCTCGTGCCAAGCCCCGTGCGCGAGGTACTCTGCCGCAGCTGCCGCAACCTAGTCAGCCACTTCTTGGAGGACGGGGACGGCGCGCGGGCGCAGCTCTTCGCGGGCTTCGTCGAGCAGTTCGAGGCGGCCTATGCCCGAAACACACCCTGAGCCGGTCCTCACCCCTTCGGACCTGAGGTCCTGGTCGCGCCAGGAGCCGTCGCTTGCGGTTCTCGGGAGCCCTGTGCGTCATTCGGTCAGCCCGCAGATGCACCACGCCGCCCTGGCCGAACTCGCCCGGATCGACGTGCATTTTGCCGCATGGCGCTACTTCCGGATCGAGGTATCGCCCGGGGAGTTGCCCCAGGCGCTGGGCCAGCTGCACGCGCTGCGTTTCGCGGGGCTCAATCTGACCCTGCCGCACAAGGTCGCCGCGCTGGGCCGGGTCGCCAAGGCCGACTGCGCGGCCCAACAGGCCGGTGCGGTCAACACCCTGCTTTGGACCGAACAGGGGTGGAGCGGCTTCAACACGGACGGGTATGGGCTCGCCCGCGCAATCCAGGAGACCCTCGGGCTCGACCTCGCAGGAGCTCCGGTGGTGTTGCTCGGGGCCGGGGGCGCGGCCCGCGGCGCGGCGGCGGAGTGCCTGGCGCGCGGGTGCTCCGGGCTGTGGATCGCCAACCGCACGCCCGAAAACCTTGAGAAACTCCTGTCGGTGCTGCGCCCGCTCGAGCGCGGAACTCTGGTTCGGGGCTGGAAGCCGTCCGCGGGTTCGGGCGGGCCTCCGGCCGGGTCTGTCCTCATCAACGCCACCAGCTCGGGCCTGCGCGCAGGAGACCCTGCACCGGTGGACCTCGCCGCGATGCCCAGGCCGGCGGGGGTTTACGACATGACATACAATCCCGCCGGCACGGCGCTCCTTCACCAAGCCCGGGGGCTCGGCATTCCCTGCGCCAACGGTCTTTCGATGCTCGCCCACCAAGGCGCGAAGGCCCTCGAGATCTGGACCGGGGCTCCGGCCGACCGCACGGCGCCCCTCATGCTCGCCGCGGCGCTCCGGGCGCTCGGCAACGACACAACCTCCCACTGAACTTCCGTAGATGGCCCCACCCGACGCCGCACTTACCCCGGACTCCTGGCTCGCCAACGGGATCGTCTTCATTGTCGGCGCCTGCATCGGGAGCTTCCTGAATGTCGTCATCGCCAGGCTGCCCGCGGGTCAGTCTGTCGTACGCCCGCGCTCCCATTGCGCCTGCGGCCAGCCCATCGCCTGGAGGGACAACATCCCCCTTCTGTCCTGGTTCCTGCTGCTGGGGCGCGCGCGGTGCTGCGGCCGGCCGATTCCGGTCCGATACCCCGTTGTCGAATGGCTCACAGCCGGCCTCTTCCTCGCCTGCTGGCTCGTGCTGCCGCCGGCGGTGGCCGCCTGTGGATGGGTCTTCCTGAGCGCGCTGGTTGCGGCCTCATTCATCGACGGGGAGCACCTGATGATCCCCGATGTCCTCACCGTCGGGCTCGGTGTAACCGGGTTCGTCCTGTCCGTGTTGGTCCCGGCGCTGCACGGCCAGCAGGGCGGGTCCTTCCTGCTCGACAGCCTGCGCTCCGGCGGCGGGGCGGTGCTGGGCCTGTTGGTCGGTTCGGGCCTGGTCTTTTGGATCGCGATGCTTGCCGACCTCACTCTCGGCAAGGATGCGATGGGGTTCGGGGATGTTAAGTTTGTGGGGGCGATCGGGGCGTTCTGCGGATGGCAGGGGGCCGTTTTCTCGGTTTTCGCAGGGGCCTTCCTCGGGACGGCCTGGCTCGGGCTTGCGTTTGCCTGGAAATCGCTCTTAAGGCGCGGGGCGGGGCCCGTGGGTTTCGGCAGCCGCATCCCCTTCGGCCCGATGCTCGCGGCGGCTGGCGCCCTGTATTTTCTCTTCCTGGGCGACGCGGTCGGCGCGTGGTTCGAGAAAGTCTCGGTTCTATTCTAGGACCGCGAAATCACAGGCCTTTGAGGTCCGACCCGGGGCGGAATCGGACCGTCTTCATCGCGGGAATCCTCATCGGCTTCCGCGTGTGGGGATTGAAGCCGGATCGCGCCGGACGCGAGGCCAGCACAAAGGTTCCGAACCCGACCAGCTGAACCTCCCGGTCGCCTCTCAATCCGCCCTTCACAGCCCGGATCACGGCGTCGACCGCCCTCTCCGCGGACGCCGCGGACACCTTGGGTCCAAGCTGCTTTCTCACGGCTGAAACCAGTTCGGCTTTGTTCATGCGCGGGTCGGGTCGACTGAGGCAACGGCCGGCCCAAGGGCCGGTCAAACGCAAAACCTCAGTCTAGGAAGACCTCGGGGCCTCCCTCTTCAGAAAGTGAGAGGGATCGGCCCCCCCTAGTCCGTCGAGGTTCATGAGGGCGAGACCCAGAAACCCGCCGGGGCCGGGAACGGCGCTGCGCAGTTGGCCGGCGAGCCTGCCTGCCTGCCACAGCGGGGCCGGCGGAACCGGGGCCGGGCCGTTGCCCTTGACCCTCATGAGACTCCGGCGAAGGCGGCCTCGGGTCTTGAGCCGGGCCATGATCTCCTGACCCAAATAGCAGCCCTTGTCGTAGGAGATCGCAACCGATTCGAGTCCCCCTTCGTTGGGAAGGTCGCCGGGGCCTATGTCCTGCGGTACGGCAGCGATTCCGGCCGCGATACGGACCTGCTCCATCCCGAGGGCGTCAAATTCACGCGCCCCCGCAAGGAGGGCCGCCGCGGCGCCGGCCCTGTTTTCGGGCAGGACCCACTCCCAACTCTCCCCACCGGAGCGGCGTCCGTGGAAAACCGAGCCCTCGCGGGGGGAAGAGCCGAGCCATTCGCCCGCGCCATCCCCCATCAGGGAGATACCCGCGACCCCCGAGGTGAGGTCCTCGATCTCCACCTCGTCGGCCACGATAAAGTCCCCTAAGCGCTTCAAAAGGTTCGCAGCCGGGCAGAAATAGCTTCCGATCAAGAATTCATCCGAACCGGACCCAGTCATGACAAATCCATCTGCAATCGTTTTGCCTTTTTGGTTCAAAAACAGCCCGTAGACTCCCGTCAGGGGAGTTTTATTACGTAAGTCATTGGTAAATTGGCCTTGCAAGAAGGTTTCAGCGTCGGCCCCGGTCATTCTCAGCCAAGCCGCCGGGCGGTAGCGAAAATAGGTGATGGGGACAGATTTCATATCCTTAAACTATTAATATCTAATTTCTTAAGATTATCCAGAGGGAATATTTCGAATTCAAGTTGACGAGGCCAAGAAAGCATCTAACCGTTCCATCTAGTCAATTTATCACTTCTCCCGCCTAGCGGGAGTTTTGGGGTAACTAAGAAAGCAAAGGCGGGCCGCTTAGGGGTAAGCGGCCCGCCACTTTTTTATACCCATGACTTTGAGCCGGGCACCCATCGACCATGGTCAAACCCGGTCACTGAACCGCTTGCCGCCGTCCGTTTTGTCCCTAAGCGTGTGCCCCCTTCCGTGAAAAGGACATCCGACATCAATGTCATCGAGACCCGCACCTTGCCGGCCCCGGCTCGGCTCCTGGCTGAGCTTCCGAAATCTGAGGCCCAGGCTGAGTTTGTAAGCCGCGCTCGCCAGGAGGTTCACCACATCATCTTCACCGATGATCCGCGGTTCCTGCTGGTGGTGGGTCCCTGTTCGATCCACGACATCGAGTCGGGACGGGATTATGCCCGACGTCTTGCCGGGCTCGCCCGCGAGGTATCGGACCGGGTGCTCGTGGTGATGAGGGTCTACTTCGAGAAGCCCCGGACGACGGTCGGCTGGAAGGGGCTTATCATGGACCCCCATCTGGACGGATCCCACGACTTGGAGGCCGGCCTGCGGATGGGCCGTGGTTTCCTGCGCGACGTGCTCGACCTCGGGCTTCCAACCGCAACGGAACTGCTCGATCCGATCACCCCGCAGTACATCGCCGACTTGGTGTGCTGGTCGGCAATCGGGGCCCGGACAGCCGAGTCCCAGACCCACCGGCAAATGGCCTCCGGCCTGTCGATGCCGCTGGGCTTCAAGAACGGCACCGACGGATCGGTGCAGACCGCAATCAACGCGATCAAGGCAGCCGCCCAGCCCCAGACCTTCCTCGGAATCGATCTCGACGGGGCAGCCTCCGCAATCGTCACCCGGGGGAACCCCAGTTGCCACGTCGTGCTGCGGGGCGGCTCGAGCGGCCCGAACTACTCGCCCGCCCACATCGCAGAGACGGAAAGGCTGCTCGCCCGCGCCGGGCTTCCTACTTCCGTTCTGGTCGACTGCTCCCACGATAACTCGGCGAAAAAACCCGAGCGCCAGCCGGAAGTCCTGCGAGCGCTCCTTAGCCAGATCGCCGCGGGCAACCGCTCGATCATGGGGGCGATGGTCGAGAGCAACCTGGAAGCCGGCAGTCAGCCGTTCCCCCAGCCAAAGGCCGCGCTGCGCTACGGAGTCTCGATCACCGACGCTTGCATCGGCTGGAGCGAGACCGAGCGACTCATCCGCGAGATTCACTCCACCATGGCCCCGCGCTTCCGGAGCGCGGGTCCCTAACTTATTGCGTGCGCTTTTCCGAAGTTTTGTTAATCAACCCCCTTCATTTATGAAATCCCCCGTCCATGTCGCAGTCACCGGCGCCGCCGGCCAGATCGGTTATTCCCTGCTTTTTCGGATCGCCTCCGGATCCATGTTTGGTCCTGACCAGCCGGTCTTTCTCCACCTGATCGAGATCGAGCCGGCCCTGCCCGCGCTGAAGGGTGTCGTGATGGAGCTCGAGGACTGCGCCTTCCCGTTGCTCAAGGGCATCGTGCCGACGGCCTCGCTCGCCGAGGGTTTCGCCGGGGTCAACTGGGCGCTGCTCGTCGGATCAGTCCCGCGCAAGGCCGGTATGGAGCGCAAGGACCTGCTCGGCATCAACGGCAAGATCTTCATCGGACAGGGGCAGGCGATCGCCAAGCACGGGGCCGGGGACGTCCGGGTGCTTGTCGTGGGCAATCCCTGTAACACGAACTGCCTGATCGCGATGAACAACGCCCGGTCACTGCCGGCCGATCGCTGGTTCGCGATGACCATGCTCGACCAGAATCGGGCCGTGGCGCAGCTGGCCAGCAAGGCCGGCGTCGATACGACCGCCGTGTCGAACCTTGCGATCTGGGGCAATCACAGCTCCACGATGTACCCGGACTTCGAGAATTCCAGGATCGCCGGGAGGCCAACCTCGTCGGCCATCAGCGACCAGGACTGGCTGCGCGGAGCCTTCCTCACGAACGTGCAACAGCGCGGGTCGGAAATCATCAAGGCCCGCGGCCTGAGCTCGGCGGCATCCGCGGCCAACGCGGTCGTTGACACGGTGCGCGCCATCACCACCCCCACCAAGCCCGGCGAGTACTTCAGCGTTTCCACATGCTCCGACGGCTCCTACGGGATCGAGAAGGGCCTCATCTACTCCTTCCCGACCCGCAGCAACGGCTCCAAGCTGGAGATCGTTCAGGGGCTCCCGATCAGCGAATTCGCCCGCTCAAGGATCGTGGCCACCGAGAACGAGCTGAAGGAAGAGAAGGCCCTGACGAGCGAGCTTCTGCCCAAGTGACGGTGCGGGATTGTGCCCGGGGCAAAATTGCACCACAGTTAATCCCATGCACTCAGCCCGTCTCTGTTACGCCTTCTGCGCCCTGTTCACCTTGGCCGCCTCCGTGGCGAGGGCTGACGCACCCGCCGCGACGGGTGCCTCTCCCGCGGCAACCCCAGCGGCGGTTGTAGCCACCCCCGCGCCTGCGGCGCCCGCCGTAGAAACCCCGGACACGGGCGACCTGCAGCGCCAGCTCGCCGAGGCCCAGGACAAGCTCTCGATGGCGCTGCGCAGCTATACCATGCTGCAGGATGAGAACACCCGGCTGAAGACCGAGGCCGATGCCCTGCGCTCCCAGCTCCGCCAGGCCCAGGACCAGGTCTCCTCGCTCGCGTCCGAAAACTCCAAGCTGAGGATCCGCCTGTCGGTTCGCGGAGCGTCGCCGGCCGGAAGCCTGCCGGTGCCCACTCGCCCCCCCACTCCCTGACGGATGCCTGCGTCCCCGGCGCCAAACGAGCGGATTGCGGACTTGGTGTCGATCCTCGGTGAGGCCGACGCCCGTGAGCTTGCGCAGCTTTTCCTGGCGAGCCTTAACCCGCTGCGTTTGGAACTGTCGAGCGGTGACCGGGTCCGCGCCAGCCGCGCGGCCCACAGCTTGAAGAGCAGCTCGCAGCAGATGGGCCTTGCGCGGATGGCCGGCCGGATGGCTCAGCTCGAGCAGAGGTTGCTCCAGATTGACGGGGTCGTCACCGACGCGGACCTTGACGCGGTCGCCTCGGAACTGTCCGACGCTGAGGCCACTTTGCGCCCCTTCGCTGGCCCGGGCCAGCCGGCGGGCTCCTAGCGCTTCACGATCCCGCACTGGACGCACCAGCGCACGAGGCTCGCGACCTCGCGCACGCCGATCTTGTCCATGATGTTCGCGCGGTGCTTTTCGACCGTGCGCACGCTCAGGTCCAGGCGGGCCGCAATCTCCTTCGAAGACGAACCCTCGGCGACGAGCCGAGCCACCTCGAGTTCGCGGGCGGACAGGGTCTCCACGGCCACAATCGCGGGGGTCGGGGGGCCGGGCTTGGCGCCCGGCGCGATCTTGCGACCGCCTCGGTGGGCAGCGGTCGTTGCCGTTGGCGGAATGTGCGACGAAAAGAACATTCCCTCTCCAAGCACCGACTCGACGGCCTGCAGGGCGTAGCTCAGGGGCGCCTCCTTGTCGACAAAGCCGCGGACTCCCTGGGCGATGAGGCGGGCCGGCAAGTCGCCGTCCGGGTGGCCCGTGACGACAAGGATCTTGGTGTCGGGCAGCTTGGCGCGGATCTCCTTGACGACTTCCAGCCCATGCATGCCGGGCAGGAACAAATCTACAACCAGCAGGTCGGGCTTTTCCTTAAGACAAAACTCCATTCCGACGCGACCGTTCTCGAAGGAACCGGAAACCGTGATCCCGCGCAGCCGGCTCAACGCCATCGCGAGCATTCGCCGGAATACCTCTTCATCCTCGATAATGACTGCTCTAGTCGCCACGATGGTTTGGGGAACCTTAGGGACTGCCGGGCCAGTTGTCCAGACGTAGCAGCAGGCCCTGGATCAGCGCGGGGCGGGCGGTCCGCCCTCGTCCTTGAGACCCCTCATCATCAGGGAAGCCAGCGCGTCGGCCGGCCTGCGTCCCGCGAACAGAATCGCCCTCATCTCCGCCAGAATCGGTGCCTCAATTCCCCTTTCCTCGCACAGGCCGGCGAAAGACTCCGTGGTGCGGTAGCCCTCGACCACCGTCTTGCGGTTGGAGGCCAGATCGGCCGCGCTCCGACCCCGCCCGATCTGTAGCCCAAACTCGTGGTTGCGGCTCCAGGTACCGTGGCAGGTTGCGACCAGGTCCCCGAATCCACTTAGCCCGTAGAACGTCTCGGGCCGGGCTCCGAGCGCAGCCCCGACGCGGACCATCTCGGCCAGCGCCCGGGTGAGAAGGGCCGACTTTGCGTTGTCCCCCAGCCCTAGCCCGTCGGCACAGCCCGCCGCGATCGCGTAGATGTTCTTGAGAGCCCCCCCGAACTCGACGCCCGGAAGGTCGTCACTTGTGTAGACGCGCAGGGCACGGTTGCTGACCGCTGCCTGCAGTCCCGGCGTCCAAGCAGCCGGTCCGGCAGCGGCGAGGACCATAGCAGCCGGAAGCCCGCGCGAGACTTGCTCGGCGTTGGTCGGCCCGGCCAGGGCGCCGATCACCGCCGAGGGCAGCATCGCAGCGAGGACCTGGGAGGGCCTCAAATGGGTTCCCGCCTCCAGCCCTTTCGAGAGGCTCACGACAGGCCTCGGCGCCGCACCCGCGGCCAGGGCCTGCTTCCAGCGCCCCGCCGTCTCGCGCAGGGCCTGGGCCGGGCAGGCAACGAAAGCGGCGTCGGTCCCCTCGGAGGCAATCCAGGGATCCGCGCAGATCGCGAGCCCCCTCGGCAACGGGACACCCGGGAGGTAGTCAGCGTTCTCGCGGGCGGCCTCAAGGGCGGCGACCTGTTCGTTGCGCCGGGGAGCGAGGACGACTGAGTGGCCCGCCTGAGACAGGTGTACAGCGAAGGCCGTTCCCCACGCGCCTGCACCTATGACGACGAACCTCACGGCATGCGCCTCATCCGAGGAAGGCGGGGATCTTCTCCCCTGCTATCGTCTGTTCAAAGGTTTCCCTTGCGGCCACCAGCTCGAAGGCGCTGCCCTGGACAAGCACCTCGGCGGGAAGGGGCCGCGCGTTGTAGCGGCTCGCCATGGTCCGGCCGTAGGCCCCCGCGCTCATGATCGCGAGATACTCGCCCTCGCCAAGCTCCTGCAGGGACCGATCCTTGGCGAAGCAGTCGCTCGTCTCGCACACCGGCCCGACGACGTCGGCGACAAGGGACCGGCGCGTCGTGTCGCGATGTAGGGGAACGATCTCATGGAAGGCATCGTACATCGCGGGCCTGACCAGGTCGTTCATCGCTGCGTCAACGATAAGGAAGTTCTTTCCGTGCCCACGCTTCAGGTATTCGACCCGGGAAAGGAGGACTCCGGCATTGCCGACCAAGAATCTCCCGGGTTCGAGGACAACCTTGAGTCCGAGCGGCTTGAGCAGCGGAACGAGCGCCGCCCCGTAGGACTCGGGTGTCATAGGCCGCTTGTCCGCGGGCTGGGCCTCCCACCAGGCGGCCTGACCGCTTGCGAGGGCGTCGCGGTAGACGATGCCGATCCCGCCGCCGATCGAGAAGTAGGTGATGCCGAACTTGGCCTTGAGCTCGGCGGCGAGCGGGGCGACCTTCTCGACCGCCTCGACCAGGGGTTCGACCTCGGTGATCTGGGAGCCAATGTGCATCTGGACGCCCCGCAGCGCGACGTGGGGGTACTTCGAGGCGGCCTCGTAGGCGGCGGCCGCGAACCGGAGTGGAATCCCGAACTTGTGCTCGCTCTTGCCCGTGCTGATCTTGGCGTGAGTCAGCGCGTCGACATCGGGGTTAACGCGAATTGAAATCGGTGCTTTGACGCCAAGCTTTCCGGCGACGTGGTTAATCCGCGCCAACTCCGGCTCGCTCTCGACGTGGAAAGCGAAGATGCCGCTCGTCAGCGCGAGCACGATCTCGGCCTCGGTCTTGCCGACGCCGGCAAACACGCTCCGCTTTACGTCGGCTCCGGCCGCCAGGACCCGCCTCAGCTCGCCGCCGCTCGCGAAGTCAAAGGCGGCCCCCAGATTGGCAAAGTGACGCAGGACGCCAAGATTAGCATTGGCCTTGTTGGCAAAGCAGATCTGGAAGTCGAGCCCGCTGAGGCTCTTGGAAAGCCGGGTGTAATTGTCGGCCATCGTGGCTGCGCTGTAGACGTAGGTCGGCGTCCCGTATAGGCGGGCGACCTCGGCGAGGTCTACCGACTCACAGTGCAGGTTGTGCCCGATGTAGCGGAAGTGGTGCATGCAGGTTTGGGTCGGGAAAGCCGGCACGCTGGCGAGTTTTCGGTTGAAAAACGACCCGAAAATTTCGATGGTCTCATCCGGTATGCTGCGCGCCCTGAGACAACTCCTTCACAGGCCGGCCTTCCGGCTGGGGCTGGCGCGCGATCCTCGCAGCCGCCTGCGCGACCCCCGGTTCGTGAGCTTCATCGCCCAAAGCAACCGCAAGACGCTGAACACGGACCTTCAGGACGCGGTTCTCCGCGGTCGCAGGCTAGCCAAGCAGGGGCTGGTGCTGGCCCTGGCGTTCGGAGCCGTCTGGTTCCTCCTTGAGAGCGCCAAGGCCCTGTCGGTGTTCTAAAAAAGACCCCGGCGCTCGGGGCGCCGGAGCCTTGGCGTGAGCGGGAAGGCGTGCGAAAACTAGGCTGCGAGCCTCAGCGACGGCTTCATCGGCGACACCCGGGGCGTGACCGGCAGCGGTTTGATCTCGCGGGCGTACTCATTGAGGAGAAGCGCGACGAGGCCGGTTGCGAAGATCGCCGAGGCGGTGAACTCAATATTGACTGCGGTAAGCACCAGAGCGGCGAACGCGACCAGAGCGGAGACAAGAGCGAAGGAGGATTTGTTGTTCATGGTAAATTTTGGATACCATGAGAACACACTTAGCCCCGGAAAGTTTCCCAAAAAAACGCCGCGGCCCTGGAGCTAGGCTGCGCCGCCGCCGCCCGCCGCCTCCGGCTTGAACGCGGCCTTGAAGGTGGCCTTCAGGTAGTCGCGGTTTAGCCGGGCGATGAAGTCGTGCGAAATCTGCTTAGGGCAGGCCGCACTGCACTCATATTGGTTGGTGCAGCTTCCGAAGCCGAGCCGGTCCATGGTCTCCACCATGGCAAGCGCCCGCCGGTCGCGCTCGGGCTGGCCCTGGGGGAGGAGGCCCAAATGGGAGGCCTTGGCGGCGACGAAAAGCATGGCGCTCGCGTTCTTGCACGCCGCCGCGCAGGCGCCGCAGCCGATGCACTGGGCCGCGTCCATCGCGAGTTCGGCGTCCGCTTTCGGCACAGGGATCGAGTTTGCGTCGGGGGCTGCCCCGGTCCGCACGCTCACGAAGCCACCCGCCTGCTGGATCTTGTCGAAGGCAGACCGGTCCGTCACCAGGTCCTTGATCACAGGGAACGCACGCACGCGGAACGGCTCGACTGTAATGACGGCCCCGTCCTCGAAGCTCCTCAGGTAGGTCTGGCAGCTGGCAATCGCCCGGTGGGGCCCGTGGGGCTTGCCGTCGATCACGAGCGAGCAGGTTCCGCAGATACCCTCGCGGCAGTCGTGCGCGAAGGCGATAGGCTCGTCCCCGTTGACCGTGAGTTGGTCGTTCACCACGTCGAGCATCTCCAAGAACGACATATTGGGGTTAAGGTCCTTCGCCGCGTACTCGACAAAGCGACCGGGCTGGCCCGGGCCGGCCTGGCGCCAAACGCGCAGGGTGACCGAGCGGGTAGAGGGTGTGTTCGCAGCGACCATGGCCGATTGGGTCATTTGTAGTTCCTGACGCTCATCTTCACGAACTCGTAGTTGAGGGGCTCGACGTTGCGGACAGGCGCACGGCCTTCCCCCTGGTACTCCCAGGCAGCGGCGTGCGCGAAGTTGGCGTCGTCGCGCTTGCACTCCCCGTCGGGATACTGGTGTTCCTCGCGGAAATGACCGCCGCAGCTCTCTTCGCGGGTCAGCGCGTCCATACAGAGCAGTTCGCCAAGCTCCAGGAAATCGGCGACCCGCCCGGCCTGCTCAAGCGACTGGTTGAGCGAGGCTTCAGAGCCCCGAACACACACATCCCTCCAGAACTCCTCCCTAAGGGCAGGAATCTCCCTGATTGCCTGCTCCAGGTCCGCCCGGTTGCGGGACATTCCGCAGCGCTGCCAGAGGATCTGGCCAAGCTTCTTGTGGAAGTGGCTGACCGGCCGCCTTCCGTTGACGCCGAGAAGCCGCCGGGTGATGTCCTTGACATTGGTCTCGGCCTGCTGGAACTCGGGACGATCTGCCGCCGGGCGCGAGCCGGGCTTCTGGCCGGCCAGATAGTCGCCGATCGTGTAGGGGATGACGAAGTAGCCGTCCGCAAGCCCCTGCATGAGGGCCGAGGCCCCGAGCCGGTTAGCTCCATGGTCGGAGAAGTTGGCCTCTCCGAGGACGAACAGTCCGGGAAGGTTCGACATCAAGTTGTAGTCTACCCAGAGCCCTCCCATCGTGTAGTGTACGGCCGGGAAGATGCGCATCGGCACCTGGTAGCCGTTCTCGTCTGTGATTTCGTGGTAGATGTCGAAGAGGTTGCCGTAGCGCTCGCGGACCCCGTCCTCGCCTAGCCGACCGATGGCTTCGGCGAAGTCCAGGTAGACGCCCAGTCCGCTAGCCCCGACCCCACGGCCCTCGTCGCAGACCCGCTTGGCGGCCCGGGAAGCAATGTCGCGGGGGCAGAGATTCCCGAATGCGGGGTACATCCGCTCCAGGTAGTAGTCGCGGTCTGACTCCGGGATCGAATTCGGATCCTTCAGCCGGTCCTCCTTCTTCTTGGGGACCCAGATCCGCCCGTCGTTGCGCAGCGACTCCGACATGAGCGTCAGCTTTGACTGGTAGTCACCGGTCACCGGGATGCACGTCGGGTGGATCTGCGTGTAGCAGGGGTTGGCGAAGCAGGCGCCCCGCTTGTAAGCGCGCCAGATTGCGGTCGCATTAGAGCCCCGGGCGTAGGTCGACAGGTTAAATACGTTTCCGTAGCCGCCCGTCGCGAGCACCACGGCATCCGCCGAATGGCGCGTCACCTCTCCGGTCACGAGGTCCCGCACGATAACGCCCTTGGCGTGGCCGTCGACCACGACCAAATCGAGCATCTCGCTTTGGGGGAAGAGCTGGACCGCTCCGGCCCCTACCATTCGGGACAGAGCGGAGTATGCCCCGAGGAGCAGCTGTTGGCCGGTCTGGCCACGGGCGTAGAAGGTGCGCGAGACCTGGGCTCCGCCGAAGGAGCGGTTGGCGAGCAGCCCGCCGTACTCGCGGGCGAAGGGCACGCCCTGGGCCACGCACTGGTCGATGATCGACACCGAGACCTCCGCCAGTCGGTGGGTGTTGGCCTCCCTTGAGCGGTAGTCCCCGCCCTTGATCGTGTCATAGAACAGCCGGTAGACGCTGTCCCCGTCGTTCTGGTAGTTCTTCGCTGCGTTGATGCCGCCCTGAGCCGCGATGGAATGGGCGCGCCGCGGGCTGTCGTGGAAGACGAAGCACTTAACCCGGTAGCCAAGCTCAGCCAAGGTGGCCGCAGCCGAGGAGCCGGCAAGGCCCGCGCCGACGACGATGACCTCGTATTTGCGCTTGTTGGAGGGGTTGACCAGCTTGATCTCCGTCTTGTGCTTGCGCCACTTGTCGGCGAGGGGACCGGACGGGACCTTGGAGTCTAATTGGGCCATGGCGGAAGGGGGCTAGCGGTTCGGGGAGGCCGAGGCCAGGGTTGCGTGAGCCCGCGGCGCGAGCGCGCCGACGAGGACAGAACCCGGGATGGCGATGTTTCCGAGTAAATACGCTGCGCAGGCGAGGGTCACCACAGCGCGCAGCCCGCGGGCCCAGCGTGCGTTGCGCAGGCCAAACGTCTGGAACAGGCTCTCGGCCCCGTGCAGCAGGTGCAGCGACAGGAGGGCTACGGCGAGAATGTAGAAGCCGGAGACCAGCGGGTTTTGGAACCCGAGGATAACCATGCTGTGGACATCAAGGACCCGGGTTCCGGCCCGCACGACTGTGAGCCCAAGGATGTGGTAGTCCCCCACCATGGTGTAGGCCGGCAGGTTCTCCTTGAAGGTTGACGCTTGGGCCACCCCGACGGTGAAGTGCGCCAGGTGATAGACGATGAAGGCGAGCACGACATACCCGGTCCAGCGCGTGTAGCGGGAGGCGACACTCGCCTGGAGCCAGGTCTTGACCTGGTAGGTCTCCCCGCCCCGCGCTGCGCGCGACTCGAGGGTGAGCGCGGTCGCCGCCCAAACATGGAGCCCGACACAGGCTAGCAGCACCAGGCGGACGAGCCACAGCACCGGCCCGAGCGACTGCAGAAAGTGGGCGTAGCCGTTGATCCTGTCCGGATCCTCGAAGACCTGCAGGTTGCCGACCAGGTGGCCGCAGACAAACCCGATTAGGACGAGGCCGGTGACCGCCATGACAAACTTGCGGCCGATAGTGGTGCAGAAAATATGACCAAGAAAATTCATCGAAGGAACGTCTGGAGTGGGGTGGTGCTAGGGTTGAACTTGCAACAGTCGATGTAAAGACATCGGCTGCGCTTATAAGGAATTGTAAATTCCTCTGTAGGAAAAGTAATAGCGCGTTCTCGCCTTCCACCCCGACGAGCGCGCGTCAGCGGGGCAGCGGCTTGAGCAGCGCAAACTTTCCACTCGCCGCCGGCGCAATCGTCTTGCGTCGAAATGCGTTCACGCGGACCCCGTCGCCAAGAACCGGGCCCAGGGCTTCCCCGACACCGGCGTGCGCCGTCTCATCGGCCACGTAGTGAAAATCCCACCGGCTCTCCCCCGTTTGGATGAGCACGTAGTGCCAGCATCTGAAACCCGCCGGCAGCGCCGCATCGACGTCGTCCGCCGAGATCAGGCGGCCGTCGGGCCTAAAATACAGATCCCTCTCGCGGCCGAGCACCTGGTAGCCAGCGCCCGTCCGCTTCACAATGTCGCCCGTCTGGTAGCGAAGGAGCGGCATCGCCTCGCGCCCGCGAGTGGTGACGAGTATCTGGGACACATCGGGATGCTCCGGCCTCCATGGGGCCAGTTCGATGAAGGCATTGCCATCGACCGCGCGGGAGTTGCCCTGGAATGCCTCACCGACGAAGAGGTATCCGGCCTCGGTGGAGCCATAAAGGTCGACTAGGGCTGAGGGAAACGTCTCCAGAATCCGGGCTCCATGCTGCCGGCTGGCCTTTCCGTAGGTGAGGATGACGGCGCGGACGCTTGGCACGCCCACGCCACGCTTGCGGACCGCGCGGGCAAGCAGCGACAGGTATACGGGCTCGCCCTCGAGCACCTCGGGGCGGGTCGCCTGTAATTCCAGGACAATGCGGTCCCACTCGCTCTCGGGGAACGCGAATGGGTCGCTCGACAGGTTCAGGTAAACCGTTCCCTCGAAGTACCGGTGGGGAAACGGATGGTCCTCGTAGGGGCAGAGGTTGCTCGAGCACCCCACCGGGGCGAGCACGCACTTGCGGTAGGGCCTCCCGACAAACTGCCTGAGGATTGGTGAGGCGCGGTAGGCCCGCTCGGTCTGCGCCGTCCACCAGCCCTCCTCCATGATGACCGTCATAGGGCCGGCGGTCGTCCCGGAGGTGCTCTCGTATTCGAAGCGCTTGTCCCGCAGGCCGCGTTCGATCTCCCGGTAGTCTGCGAAGAAGGACGTGTGCCCGCGCTGCACGATTTCCTGCTTGGAAAGCTCTGGAATCCCCCGGTAGCAAGCCCACTCGAGCGGTCCCGGGTGCAGGGGAAAGCGCCGTCCGTACAGGGGGCTGCGCTCGTAAATCCTGCGGATCTCCCCCTCGAGGGAGACGGGGACAAGCCCCAGCGCAGCCGAGCCCAGTTCCGCGGGGTCGTTGGCAAAATCCGGTCCGTCCCGATCCCGGCCGCCGCCAGAGGGCGGGGCACTGGAAAAAGCGTGGGCAACCGGGAATGCGCTCATCGGGTCAACGAGTCGGGGAAGCTAGGCAAAGGGGGGGCTAAGTCAAACGGGTGCTCCGCCCCGGCGCCGCCACCATCCCTCGAAATAAAACAGGCCGCACAGGGCAAGGCTATGCGTGATCCGTCCAGCCCTGGCCCAGTCGAGCACCTCGTCAACCGGAGCCGTGATCACCTCGATCTCTTCGTCGACATCCCAAGCCGTTCCCCGGCCGACGACGACTCCCTCCACCAGAACGAAATGGCAGCGGTTCCGCTGGATGGCCGGATTGGGATAGACGCTGGCAAGCAGCTGGGCTCCCTGTCCGGAATAGCCCGTCTCCTCTGCCAACTCCCTTAACCCCGCCGCAACCGGGTCCTCGCCCCGCTCGACAACGCCTCCGGGAATCTCCAGCGAGAGCTCACTGCTGCCGTAGCGGAACTGCCGCACGAGCACGATCCGGCCGTCAGGTGTAACCGCGACGACATTTACCCAGTCCGGGGCCTCGACGACGACGAAATCGCGTTCGGTGCCGCGCACCGGATGCCGGTAGCGGACGCTTTTCAGCTCAAGGACCCGCGTGGACGCGATGCTGCGCTCGCTTCCCTTAACCCAGCGGGCTGGACTGCCGGCTGGAGCGGCTTCGCTCAGGACTTCTTCTCCGGCAGCTTGACCTTCTGGCCGACCTTCAGGCGCTTCCAGTCAACGCTGGGATTCACAGCCTGCAGATCGGACACCGAGCACCCGTTGGCCCGCGCGATACGCGCGCCCGTGTCGCCGGAACGAATGACGTACTCGCCAGGACCTGCGACGACGGCCTCGCCGTGGGCGCCCCGTGCCGGACGCTTTGAGGATTCCTCGATCTTGGCCAGCTGGGCCTGGATCGTGCCGATCGAATTGCCCACTGCGGTAAAGGCGTCCTGCGTCTGTTTGGCTACCGAATCCAAGCTGGTCTTGACCGAGTCGGCCTTAGCGGAGGCCGCGCTCACCTGGGAAGCGATATCGTCGATCTTGTCGACCTTCTCCTGCTGAGCATTCAGCTGGTTCTTGACCTTTGAGATGCTGACCGAGGAGTACAGCCCGAGGGCTAAGGCAATGACGCCCACAATGATGCCGCCAACCGGGAGCATGCTGTTATTTTCGCGAGAAATGGTGTCCATGTTTGAGGAATTAGAGAGCGAGGAGATACCGATTCGTAGAGCGAGGCAAGCAGAGATTATTGACAGGGGCGGGGGTTCGGGCATCCGCTGGAGCCTCACGGGGTGTAGCTTAGCCTGGTAGAGCGCCTGGTTTGGGACCAGGAGGTCGCAGGTTCAAATCCTGTCGCCCCGAAAATTTTCGCAAAATGCGGCACGCGTGCCGAATCTTCCAGCTGGGAAACCGCCGCCTATCGTCCAGCCTCAGAAACTCGCACAATTCTGACAATTATGTTTTTACAAAAGTCTCGTTTGCCCCCCGGGGGCTACGTCAGCCGCTTGTCTGAAGCTACGCCCTCGTTAAGCCAGGTGATGGCCTCCGACCGGTAATAGAACACCCTGAGGTGTCCTGATGGCATGTTGGAGCGGTAGAAATGGCTCGTTCCGGCTACTGTTGGATCTCTAACCAGGAACGCGCGCCGGGCTTTTTCTGAAAACGGCAACTTGGAAGCAAGGGATGCCAGGCTCGCCGCATCAATTCGAAGCCCTGTCACGCCCGTGTAGTCGCCGAACAGGCGAAGGTCGGGGTGAAAATCAGGATCGCAAAAGAGCTGGGCAAAACCGGCCTTCAGGTCCTCGTTTGTGAGCACACCGGTGGCCACCGTGAAGATTGCTCCAAGGCGGGTGTCGATGTGATGGCTCCAGGGCATTCGGGGGACTCTACCAAGGCTCGGCGCCTGGATCAATGGGTGCAAATGCTTATTCGAAAGTGAGGCGGCCGGATCTAAACCGGGCTGTATTTTCGACTTCCGTTTTCCCTGGGCGCCCCTAGCTTCAACCCCCCTAACTAGGAGAGGTGGCAGAGTGGTCGAATGCGCCTGACTCGAAATCAGGTGTGCCCTTTGGGTACCGGGGGTTCGAATCCCTCCCTCTCCGCCAGTTTTCTCCTCTGAGAAGCGAAAACCCGAAGCTAGGTTGCCAAGTTGACGTGGCAACCTAAGCATGCCCAATCAATCATTCAGCGTTCGCCGGTTCAAAAATCGAAACGGCATCTTCTCCTGGCGGGTCGACGGCCAGCTCAACGGCGTCCGCATTCGCCGCAACTTCAAGACCCAGGAAGAGGCTGCGGCGGAAAAGGCCGGCCTCGAAATCAAAGCCCTCCAGCTCGCCTCGAACTTGTGCGCGATCACGACCTGCCTCACGGAGGATCAGGTGCGAGAAGCTGAGTCCGTCTTTCGCCGCATCGTGGAGTTCGGGCGGTCGCTCTCCTCGTGCGTCGATCTTGCGCTGGCTCACGATCGTGAACCCGCGTGCCGGAAGCCACTCACCGAAGCCGTCGCGGACTACATCGCGTTTAAGGAGCATGAACTCGAGCAAGACCTGATTTCCGAACCGTATCTCGTGCGGCTGCGCCGTGAGATGAACCGGCTGCCCAAACGCTGCCCGGCCAATTCGGTGTCAGACCTGACGCCAGCCCGGCTCGT
>CAIOZY010000016.1 GCA_903862935.1 uncultured Opitutaceae bacterium | reverse complement strand
CACCCGCACGAAAGGCCGCCTGACACTCACGAGCGGGGCGGGGGCTGCGCCCCCGCCCCTGGCCCCACCCCATATCTTAAACTATCTTTCCAATCCTCACCGCTCCATGGCCCCATTTTGCTGAACTTGACGGACACAACTCCCCTGGTCGTATTCACCGCGACGTCGGGCTGTGCCGCGCTTTAAGCACGGAAGTGCTAATCTAAGCACCAGATTGCAAGCATTTGAAAATTGGGTCAGATATCGTCGTTAAAGTGCATCCTGTCGGTACGTGGTCGCTGTTCTACCTGCAAGGTGATGTATTTAACTTATGAAAATCCTAGTCGCGGATAAGATCTCGTCCAAGGGCGTCGCTTTCCTGCGCCGTCAGCAGGGCTTCGAAGTGGTTGAGGCGTATGGTCTGACGGAAGAAAAGCTCCTCGGCCTTGTGGGTGACGTGGACGCGATCGCCGTGCGTTCGGAGACAAAGATCACCCCGGCGGTGCTTTCCGCGGCGCGCCAGTTGAAGGTCGTCGGCCGCGCCGGAGTCGGCGTGGACAACGTGGATGTGGATGCGGCAACCGAGCGTGGGGTGATCGTGATGAACACCCCGTCCGGCAATACGATTGCCACGGCGGAACTCACCTTTACCCACCTGCTGTGCGGGGCCAGACCGGTGCCCCAGGCGGCGGGATCGATGAGGGCCGGCAAGTGGGATCGTAAGAGCTTTTCTGGGATTGAGCTGTTCCGAAAGACGATAGGCATCGTGGGGCTGGGTAGAATCGGCGGCGAGGTTGCGAAGAGGGCCATCGCTTTCGGCATGAGGGTCTTGGCGTATGATCCCTATCTGGTGGCGAGCCGCGCCGCCGCGATGCAGGTCGAATCGGTGACCTTGGATGAGTTGCTTGCCCAGGCAGACTTCATCACGGTGCATCTTCCGCTTACCGACGACACGCATTACCTTCTGGATGAGGCGGCTTTTGCGAAGATGAAGAAGGGCGTCAGAATCTTCAACTGCGCACGCGGCGGGATCATCAAGGAGGCGGCCCTGCTGGCCGCACTAAAGTCGGGCCAGGTCGGGGCGGCAGGGCTGGACGTCTACGAGGACGAGCCCCTTGGGGCCGACAACGAGCTCAGGAAGCTGCCCAACGTGACCCTTACGCCCCATCTCGGGGCCTCGACCGCCGAGGCGCAGGACGCCGTCGGGGTCGAAATTGCCGAACAAATCGCGGATGTCCTGGGAGGCGGGTTGATTCGCAACGCCGTAAACCTGCCGTCGATGGATTCGGCGACTCTGAAACTTCTCGGGCCGTACCTCGATCTGGGGGGCCGACTTGGCAGTCTCGTCCAGCAGCTGGGACCCCAGCAGGTAAACCGCATACGGATCACGTTCTGGGGCCGCCTGGTCAACATGAATGCCGATCCGGTCACCCGGGCGATCCAATACGGGTTTCTGCGGCACATCAGCGGTGACGGCGTGAACGTCGTCAATGCCCCGGTGTTGATTCAGCGGCTCGGCGTACAGGTCGAGACGATTAAGTCGACCGCTGACAGCGATTACACTGATCTCATCGAGGTCAGCGCGGCTGGCGCCGATGGGTCCACGGCATCCGCGAAGGGAACCCTTGTCGGAAAGACTGGCAAACAGCGCCTCGTGGAGATCAACGGCCGTGATGTGGAAGTCGCGGCTGAGGGCATCCTCCTTGTCGTTGAGAACGTCGATCGCCCAGGCATCGTGGGGACAGTCGGGACTATCCTCGGCCGCGATGGCGTGAACATCGCTGATATGTCGCTGAGCCGCCTGACCCCGGGTGGAACCAATTACACCGTGGTGAGAGTGGACACGGACCCGAGTGAGGCTGCCCGCGAAGAAATCAGGAACCATCCCGCGATCAAGTCCGCAAAGTTCGTCCGCCTATGAAGGCCGAACACGATGCTAGTCATCCGAGGCCAGAGCCTAATTAGTGGGCATATTACGGATATGCCCAATACTGCTTTCCGCTGATGGAAACCATTAAGCTCCTGTACAAGGCTGTCGTAGTCGGAAACTCCTCCGGCGCCGCGGTATTGACCAAACGGGCTTTGAGCGAGGGCAACGGGGCCGAGGAGGTTATCGACCGAGCTCTGATGCCGGCCATGGCGACGGTGGGGGAGAAGTTCAAGAACAGCCAGATTTTCGTTCCTGAGATGCTGGTCGCTGCCCGAGCGATGAAGACGGCGATGAGCCTGCTTGAGCCAAGGCTGCTGGCGGCTGGAGTCACCCCAAAGCACACGGCGATCATCGGAACGGTGGAGGGTGATCTCCATGATATCGGGAAGAACCTCGTGGCGATCATGTGGCGGGGAACGGGATTCAGAGTCATCGACCTCGGCGTCAATGTGACCCCAGCCGGGTTCATCACGGCTATCGAGGAACATCTGCCGGACATAGTCGGGCTCTCTGCCGTCCTGACGACCACGATGCCTGCGATGGCTGGCACCCTGAAGGCGATCCGCGCAAGCAACTGCCCTCCGGTCAAGGTCATCATCGGCGGAGCGCCTGTGAGCCAACAGTTTGCCGAAGCCATTGGGGCGGACGCCTATGCAGCCGACGCGGGTTCGGCCGCCGACAAGGCTCTTGAATTGGTGGCCGCCGGCGGGATCAGCGCCTTTCCTCGGCGTTAGTCGAGGGCAGTTCCCGAATTGTGCGGCGCCTCGCTATGCGAGCCCGCTGAACATTCGGTTGGATATCCGGTTATCGCGGGGAGAGTACTGTTACTGGACTTCCATACGCTCACCTGGCGCCCGACAATCGATAGGCCTTGAAGGTGTTCTTCATCAGCATCGCCACAGTCATGGGGCCGACTCCGCCGGGAACGGGAGTGATCTTGGAGCAGAGGGGAGCGACGCTGGGGAAGTGCACGTCCCCTGTAAGACGGTAACCCGATTTGCGCGTCCCGTCTTTGACGCGGTTTATCCCAACATCGATGACGACGGCCCCAGGCTTAACCATCCCGGCGGTGACAAACTCCGGGCGCCCTATTGCTGCAATCAGGACATCTGCTTGGCGGGTGAGCGCAGGAAGGTCGGTGGTCGCCGAGTGACAGATGGTCACCGTTCCGTTCGCCCCCGCCTTCTTCTGCAGAGCAAGGAGTGCAGCGGGCCGACCGACGATGAGCGAGCGGCCGAGAACTACGACGTGCCTGCCGGAGAGGGACACGCCGGAACGAACGAGGAGTTCCATGATCCCGGCCGGCGTGCAGGAGACAAAGCCCGTGTCATCCTCTTGCACCAGCCTTCCGAGGTTGAGGGGGTGAAAGCCGTCCACATCCTTGCTGGGTGAGATAGCGCAGAATATGGACCTCTCGTCCAGCGGTTTGGGCAGGGGGGACTGGACGAGGATGCCGTCGATCTCGGGATCGGCGTTAAGGCGTTCAACAAGCCCGGCCAGTTCGCTTTGGGTGGTGCCGTCCGGGAGAAGGTGAAGCCGGCTGCTGATGCCAATCTCTGCGGCCGTCTGCTCCTTTTTGCGAACGTAGGAAACAGATGCCGGGTCATCACCGACCCGGATGAGAGCCAGGCAGGGTTTGCGTCCGTGTAGGGCGCCAATCCCGGACTTAAGTTCGGCGATGATCGCCGCTGCAATTTTGTTGCCGTCGATGAGTTCCATAAAGTTACACCCGAAGCTTACCGCGATGCCCCGGGAGATGCCTGGTGCCCGGAAGCCGATCTGGGTCCAACCGCGGGCTTTGGCCCCGAGGCAGGACCTTCGAATGATCGAGGGGGACATCGGGTTGTGTTTGCAGACGGGGAGCACCCGACGTTGACGATTCCAATTGGCGGCTGTCCAAACCCGCGTCCCTCCGGTTTCTGAAATTTTGTCTGCATTTATACGGAACCCTCCACAGGCTCTTTAGGACGCCAATGGGACACCAATCCACGCCGTCCATGGGCCGCGCAAGGTGGCTGGTCAATTGGTCCCCATTGCTTTTGAATCTTCCTTTGACGATCGGTCTCAGGGGGAACTTGCGGGGCAAGAGGCGGATTGGCGTGGACAGGAGTGAAATTCTTTGTCCGGTGATCCCGCCCCAACCACGTGTTGGCCCAGCTTGAGGTGCCGCGCAGGCTCTGGTCCTGAATTACCGGAGCGTGGGCGAGCAGCTGCTCCTGACGGCCCTCGCCCCTCAAACGATCATAGGCGCGCGCCCAGATGCATTCGCGGGCGTCACCCTGCTCGCAGCGGCCATCGTTGCTCCCGCCGCACGGGCCATTGCGCTGATTTTTCGCGCAGTGCGCCTCCGGGCACAGAAAGGCAGTGTCGGGAAGGGAACAGTCGCCGCAGTTCCGGCAATCGAACAGGATGCGCTTCCCCATGCGTTCGACCGCGTGCACCAGCAGCCGATCTCGCTTTGGATGCTGCCCCCAACCGCAGAGTCTGGCGCCGAAGTTCCACAGGCCCTTGCCCGGGGTGAAGGCCGCGCGGTGCACCGTCTTCGCGATATGGTAGTTGAGGATTTCCCTCGGTGGCGCGTGCTGGGAACGTAAGGAGGCCTCATAGTCGGGACTCCAATGCGATGGGTCGGCGATCCCACTGGCACGGTCCTCGGCGAAGACGAAAAATTCGCCCGGGCGGGAGAAACTGAATTCGCGGGCGAAGTGGCGCCAGTCGTTCGATCCAAAGCTGTGTTCAATTCGCAGCACGTGCTCGATTTCCGCTGCAGTGGTTACCCCGCTCAGGTAGGCGCCGCGATAGCCCAGACCGCGGAAAACCGCCATCTGCTTTGCCGCGAATTCGAGAAAGAACCCCTTGCCTTGGTCCGGGCCTCCGGCATGGCGTTCGCAGAGAGCAGCCAGTCGGTCCGATAGGGCTACTCCGGGAACCCGGCGGGCATGGAACATCCGTGCGGCCGTCGGGGAGAGGAGATAGGTATTGCCGATCAGCGGGATATGGCCGAGTCCGCGTTGTCTCATCCAGACAATCAGCTCGTGGATCTTCCTAGCGTCGTAGCCGACCTGATTGATGATGAAGCGCGCTCCGGCTGCAAGCTTCCGCTCGAGCTTTAGCAGTTGGGGTATGACTTCATTCTCGAAGAGTTTGAAATTATTTACGACAGCACCCGGAAAGAAATGCGCCGGTTGGATGGGCCCCGGTGAACCGGGTCGCTTTGACTCTGCGGGGAGGCGCTCGGCATTTATCCTCGAGAGCAGGGTAAGCAGGCCGACAGAGTCGACGTCGAAGACGGGTTTGGATCTGCCGTTGAGTCCGGGCTCAGCGCAGTCGCCGCTTACGGCGAGTACATTGTTCATCCCTTCGCTGCCTAAGAACCACGCCCGACTCTCGAGTGAACTCCGCTCGAGCCCCTTGCAGGACAAATGAAGCACCACGTCGCGACCGGCGGCCTGAAGCAGCGTTCGAAGCGCAAAAGGCGAAAGCATGGGATTACCGCCCGGATTGTCGGCGATCGATACCCAGTCTACGCCCGCGCAGTTCGCTAGCTCACGCGCAAAAGCCACGACACCGGCTGCTTGTGGCTCCCTGCGTAGGTCGCGTACAAAGGATGCCTTGCCCGCGGTCACTCCATCAGAGGGTGACGCGAACTTGTCCTGGAGTGATACCAACTCAACGCCGACTAGGAAATCGGCCGTGCTCTCGAATGCTTTCTGTAGATTGGACACCGGACTGAAGGATGAGAGCCTAACAGACCGGACGCGTCTTATGATTGGACGCTAATGCTGTGTTTTGGACTTATGTGCGAAAACCATTTGGTCGTGAGGGATCAAAATCGGTGCGCTCTGAACCTATTGGGACTTTCCCAGAGCAACGGCGCGCCAAGGTCTCATACCCAGTCGCACGCATAAAGATCGGTAATCCGGGCGGCAGGCACCAAAGTGATAACAAGCGACGTTCAAGTAATGGTCCGGCGCCGGCTCTTTCCACGGGAATGTTGATCAAGTGTAGCCTTTTGCGGCAACCAGATCGAGGGAGGCAAGTCTTCCGTCTGCCCATCGTCGCCTTCGGGGTTTCCCTTTGAAAATTCAGGTGGACTTAGGGAGGACGGGCCTGCAAGACTCTTCGTTTTTACGGGCCCGTAGCTCAGTTGATAGAGCGCCTCGTTCGCAACGAGGAGGTCGTCGGTTTGATCCCGATCGGGTCCACCATCTTAGGATTAGACAGGGGAGCGGCACGGGATTTGGCAGACGCCCACGGCAACGATGGTTACCACAACCATGTGATTTGGCGGTGCTTGGTTACGGACCTCTGGGCACGAGAGCGCTGTTCGACTTTCGGTCTGGTGCTAGAATGCATTGAGCCTGCGCTAGAGTGCAAAACAAGATCTTGAAGCTTACCCAAGTAATGCTAGGCTTACTGGATGATCGCAAAAGTTTCGGTGAAAGGGCAGATGGTTATTCCGGAAGGCATCCGGGAACAGGCTCGAATCAAGTCTGGGGACGAACTCGAGGTTGGATATTTCAACGGTCTGATTGTTCTGCGCAAACGCCGGCCACTAACTCCAGCGCGTGTCCGTTCGCTGATCCTTGCGGGTCGAGAACTCTCCGAGATGTCGCCTCAAGACGAGACTACGGTGTTCCAGGCAATCGAACGCATACGAGACCGGAATAGAGCTTGAGAGTCGTTTTCGATACCAATGTCGTCGCCAGTGCATCCTTCTGGCGCGGTGCTCCATTTGACTGCCTTGTGAGATGGGCGAATGGTCGCTGTGTTGCGGTGGTCAGTCCGGAACTACTGGCAGAATACCATGAGACTGTCGAAGAATTGTGCCAAGCCTACCCAAATCATAAGTGGGTCGATTGGACCTCGGCGCTGTCAGAGACCGCCATACTAGTATTCCCAACAGAACGCGCGAAGGGCGCCACTCCTGATCCCGGAGATGAGATGATCCTGGAGTGTGGCCTAGCGGCCGACGCGCAACTGATAGTAACGGGAGACAAGAAGCATCTCATTCCACTGAAGCGATTCAGAGAGATCGATATTATCACACCGGCAGACTTTTTGCGGCGAATGCCGTCCTATTGACCAAGGGCACCAGAGTGCCACCGGAGGTCGCAACGTCACTACATTCGGGAACTCTTCAACAAGAAGACCAAGGTGCGTGATTGAATGGGTATCCCCGCGCGCTTAACGCATTTCGGGTCATCGACGAGGCTGCCCCTATCACAGACCCAATCCCTGCTGCTGCGTCCAAGCGCTGACCCTAAGCCTGTGGCTCTCGATTGAAAGGCGCTTCAAGTTTAGCACCCTGCCCGGGCGTTGTTTAGCATTCCCAACGTCTTATCTCGGCCGGATCCCGGTGGCAAACTCGCTGTGGCGCCGGCTGTAGGTCGCATAGACGACCAGTCCCAGGGCGAGCCAGACGAAGAATCGGAGCCAGGTGATCACGGTCAGCCCGGTCATCAGGCCCAGGCAGAGCGCGACCGAGATGAGGGGAAACAGCGGGACCAGGGGCACGCGGAAGTCCCGCTTGCGTTCCGGCTGGCTGCGCCGCAGGACGATCACGCCGAGCGACACGAGCAGGAAGGCGAACAAGGTGCCGATGTTAGACAGGTCGGCGGCATCCCCGATGTCGACCAGGCCGGAGGGCAGACCGACGGCGATCCCCGCGATCCAAGTCGACCAGTGGGGCGTCTGGAAGCGCGGGTGAATCGCCGAGAAGCACCGCGGCAGGAGCCCGTCGCGGGCCATCGCAAACCAGATCCGGACCTGGCCGAACTGGAAGACCAGGAGGGAGGAGGCCATTCCCGCTAACGCCCCGATGAGGATCAGCGACTGCCAGAGCGGATGGGCGCCTAGGGCGCTCAGGGCGTAAGCCACGGGCGCCTCGGCGGCCGGGCCCGAGCCGAAGGCGGTGTACTTCATCATGCCGAGCAGCACGAGGGCGACGGCAATGTACAGGACGGCGCAGACCACAAGAGAGGCCACGATCCCGAAAGGGATATCGCGCTGGGGGTTCTTCGCCTCCTCGGCCGCGGTCGAGACCGAGTCGAAACCGATGTAGGTGAAAAAGATGATCGCTCCGCCGGAGACGATCCCTGAGAACCCGGACGGTGCGAACGGGTGCCAGTTCGCAGGCCGGACCAGCATCCCGCCGACCACGAGGAAGGCGAGGATGGCCCCGATCTTCATCGCGACCATCAGATTGTTCATTCGCGACGATTCACGGACCCCCCGTAAAAGGATCACCGTGACGGCGAAGACGACCAGGAAGGCCGGCAGGTTGAAGTAGGCCCCCGTGAGCTGCCCCGAGGCCCAGACCGGGCTCGACCAAGCGTCGGGCAGCCTGATCCCGAAGGTCGCCAGCTGAGCCTTGATGTAGCCGCCGAAACCCACCGCCACGGCGACGTTGCTCACCGCGTACTCTAGGATCAGGTCCCAGCCGATGATCCACGCGAAGATTTCCCCGAGGGTCGCATAGGAGTAGGTGTAGGCGCTGCCCGCGATCGGGATCATCGAGGCCAGTTCGGCATAGCACAGCCCTGCGAAGCCGCAGGCCACCGCAACCAAGAGAAACGAGACTGCGATCGCCGGCCCGGCCGGGGGGCGGCCGTGCAGCAGGGCGCCCGCCGCGGTGCCGTGCTGCGCGAGATTGGCGATCAGGTCCAGCACCTGCGCGTGCAGGATCGAAGGGGCCGCGAAATGTTCGCCCGCCGCGGCTGTGCCCGTGAGCACGAAGATCCCCGAACCTATGATCGCCCCGACCCCAAGGGCCGTGAGGCTCCATGGCCCGAGGTGCCGGTGGAGGCGCCGGCCCGGGTCCTCGGAGTCGGTGAGGATCCGGTCGATGGACTTGCGCGCGAAAAGCTGCCGTCGAACCGGGGAGGGGGAGTCGGGAGCGGGCATGGGCGCGGTTCCGCCGGAGCGGACGCACCAGACCGGCTTGGGCCGGGGAGGATGTCAACGGCGCACACTGCCCCCCGGGGGGCCTCGACGGGACGGGCGGCGGCCACGCGCACTCCCACCAGCGGGCGCGATCCAGACGAAGGCCGAGGCCGCTCAGGATCGCGGGAGGGTCAGGTCAAAGAGGCCATGTCGATCACGAAGCGGTATTTGACGTCGCTTTTGAGCATGCGCTCATAGGCCGTGTTGATCTGGTCCATGCGGATCATCTCAATGTCGCTCGTTATGTTGTGCTTGCCGCAGAAATCCAGCATCTCCTGGGTCTCGGGCAAACCGCCGATCAGACTCCCGGAAACCGAGCGCCTGCGGAACAATAGAGGGAAAGCCGCCAGCGGCAGCGGCTCGGCCGGCGCGCCAACGAGCACGAGGTGGCCGTCGCGCTTCAGTAGATTGAGGTAGGCGTTGAGGTCGTGGGTGGCCGAAACCGCGTCCAGGATGAAATCGAAGGTCCCGGCCTGGGCGGCCATCTGGGGCTCGTTGGTGGAGACGACGACCTCATGGGCGCCGACGCGCTTGCCGTCGACGACCTTGCTTGGCGACGTGGTGAAGAGCACCACGTGGGCGCCGAAGGCTTTGGCAAACTTGACCGCCATGTGGCCGAGCCCGCCCAAGCCGATGATGCCGACCTTCTGGCCGGGCCCCACCTTCCAGTTGCGCAGTGGGGAGTACGTGGTGATCCCGGCGCACAGCAGCGGCGCCGCCGCCGCGAGGTTCAGGTTCGCGGGGATCCGGAGCACGAAGTCCTCCGTGACAACGATGCTCTGCGCGTAGCCGCCGAGGGTCGGGGTGCCGAGGTGCTTGTCCATGCTGCCGTAGGTCATCACCATATTGCTGCAGAACTGCTCCAGCCCGTTGCGGCAATCCGGGCAGGTGCGGCAGGAGTCGACAAGGCAACCAACGCCGACCGTGTCGCCCACCTTGAACTTCTTCACGCCGCCGCCTACGGCGGTCACGTGGCCCACGATCTCGTGGCCGGGCACTGCGGGATACTGGGTGAAGTGCCACTCGTTGCGCGCGAAGTGCAAGTCGGAGTGGCAGACGCCGCAATATAGGATCTGGATCTGAACGTCGGTGGCAGTCGGAACGCGGCGCTCGATGACCGCAGCGCTGAGCGGGGACGAGGCGCTTACGGCCGAGAAGGCCTTGGTGGAATAGCAGACGGGTTTGGACATGGGAGAGATTCTGGTTTGTCGAGGTGTACGGTTAAAGGTGTTTTTTTGAATGCTGCCGCCGGCGGTAGGCGGTTGGGGGTAAACTTACTCCATGCCGATGCGTTCGTCGCCCGCCCTTTTGCTCGACCTGTTGCGATCTTGCTCGAATCCACCGGCCCGACGTTCCAGCGTGTGGGCCGGGTTATGCGCCCTCGGCCGTTCCGGAGGGCGGCCGGAATTCTAAATGCCCGTCGGAAGGGACGCTTAAGAAAATTTCAGGAGGTCTTCACCAAGGGTTCAGAAATCGCCAGCATCCTGCCCCGACTCGAGTACCGCGCCCCCCAGCAACGACATCCATGCGCCGCCACCCCATTCTCTGTTCCTGCGTGATCGTCGCCGCGCTGGCACTCGCGGCTCCCGGCGCGCGGGCGGCAGAGTTTGATCTGAGCCCGCTCCCCGTCTATCGGGCGGAGCAGCCCCAGCACGGGGTCGTCCGCATCCACGACACCGAGCTGACCCAGCACCTGGTGCACCTCTGGGAGGATGAATTCCTGAAGTTCCACCCCTTGGTTCGCTATTCGGAGTATACCGTGCCAACTTGGTTCAGCGGGCTGTGTGCGGGCACCGCCGACCTCGCGGTGACCGGGCACGACGCCTGGCGGTCGGATCTGAAGGCATTCGAGAGCATCTACGGGTATCCGCCTCTGGAGATCATGGTGGCGACGGGCGGCTTCAACCGGCGCAAGGGCAACACCCCCGGGGTCATCGTCCTTGTCCACAAGGATAATCCCATCACCGGCCTCACCATGGACCAGCTCGACGGGATCTTCGGCGCGGAGCGAACCGGCGGCTGGCAGGGGACGAAGTGGACGGCCGACGCGGCGCGCGGTCCCGGGAAGAATATCCGCACATGGGGGCAGCTCGGACTCACCGGCGAGTGGGCGGGCCGGCCCATCCGGTTTATCGGGATCGATGCGACCTTGAGCGGCTGGTCGGGCCTGATCCAGCGCGAGGTCTTCCACGGCGGCGACAAGTGGAACCCCGCGATCGAGGAGATGGTGCGGGGCGGGGCTGAGGTGCCGGCCGACGTCCAGCTCGTCGCGGAGGTCGGCCGCGACCGCTATGCAATCGGCTTTAGCTTCATGCGGATCGTCGAGCAGAACCCCGACGTGAAGGCGCTGGCGATCGCGCGGGCAAGCGGCGGGCTCTTCATCCCGCCTACCAAGGAGACGTTCCACGACCGCACCTACCCCCTGGACAACGCGATCTACATCTATGTCAACCGGGCGCCCGGCCAGCCGCTTCCGGCGCGGCTCAGGGAGTTTCTTGCCTATGTACTCAGCCGGGAGGGCCAGCGCGCCGTGATGGACGACGGGATGTTCCTGCCGCTGCCCGAGGATGCCCTGCGCAAGGAGCTTGCGAAACTGAACTGACCGCCGCGCCCCATGAGAATTTTTTCCGCTCGAACCCTCGCGGCCGCGATCCTGCTCTGGCTCGGCCTTGGAGGAGGGGGCGTGTCCCTTGCGCGGGATCTCGCCCCAATGCCCGATTACCGACCCGACCAAAGGGTGTCCGGGGTCATCCGCTGCTGGGGCAATCCGCACATGGGGGCCGTGCTCAAGCGCTGGGAGGAGGGGTTCCGGCAGTACCAGCCTGAGATCTCCTTTTCGGACAACCTGAAGAGCTCGGCGATGGGGATCTTCGGCCTGAACGAGTGGACGGCGGAACTCGCGCTCATGGGGCGGCAGATCTACACGTACGAGTTCTACGGTGTCTACCGCCGCTCGCTCATGCTGCCGGTCGAACTCGAGGTGGCGACTGGGAGCCTCGAGACCCCGCACAAGAGTTTCGCCCTCGCTGTCTTCGTGCACCGGGACAACCCGCTCGCACGGCTGACCCTCAAGCAGCTCGACGGGGTCTTCGGAGAGGCCCGCACGGGCGGCTGGCAGGGCCTTGCGTGGAGCAAGGATGCCGCGCGGACCGCGAAGGGGAACATCCGCAGCTGGGGCGAGCTAGGGCTTACGGGGGAGTGGGCTGGGGCGCCGATCCACGTCTACGGGCCGCCGGGCATCTATCCGGGCGGCGTCACCTTCTTCCAGAACCGGGTGCTCGGAGGGGGCGACACCTGGGCCGGGGGCCTGCAGGAGTTTGAGGACCGCCGCAAGATGATGGCGGCCCTAGACCAGGACCGGTACGGGATCGCCTACACCGGGCTCTGCTACCAGACCGCGCGAACGAAGCCGCTCGCTCTCGCCGAGCGGGAGGGAGGCCCCTACGTCGAGATCACCCGGGCAAACGTCGAGAGCCGGGCCTACCCGCTCTCGCGGGCCGTCTACATCTATTTCGCCCCCGACACGCCGGGCGGGGAGCCCGCGAACCCGAAGGTCGACCTCAAGGTCCGGGAATTCCTCCGCTACGTGCTGAGCCGGCAGGGCCAGGAGGCCGTCGCGGGGGAGGGGGACTTCCTCCCGTTGACCGCTGAAAACCTGAGGGCCCAGCTGAAGAAGCTGAACTAGGGCAGAGGTCCTTCTGCCGAACCGACGCCCTTCACCCATTTATCGCTATGAAACTTTCCCACATCCTGCCCGCCGCGGCCTTGCTTATTGCGGTCCTGTCCCTTCCCGCGCGGTTGCCCGCCCGGGAGGAGATCAGAATCCGCCTGGCCCCCATGCCGGGGATCGGCCACCTCGTGCCCGAACTCGCCCTGGGGCTCGGCTATTTCGAGCAGGAGGGGATCGCTCTAGAGCTGGTCAACGTGATGAACTACCGCGACGAGGACTTCTTCTCCACGGAGCTGCTCAACGACGGGACGATCGATGCGGAGATCTGCTGGTACCAACGCGTCGTCTTTGGAATCGGCAACGGCCAGCCCGCCCAGGCGGTCTTCCTGATTGAAAACAGCCCCCACCTCACGATTTCCGTGGCGAATCGGCTGCGGGGCGAGGTCAGGACGGCCGCCGATTTCAAGGGCCGGACGATCGCCGACTCCGCCGGGTTCTCGACCCGGCGCTACCTGACCGACTTCATCATCGCCCGCGCCGGGCTGCCGCCAGGCAGCTACAAGCCTGCGCCGGCGGAGCTGTCGGCTAAGCTGCCGCTGCTCACCAAGGCCCTGCAGGCAAACCAGGTTGACGTGGTCGCCTGCATGGAGCCGATGACAACCGGGCTGCTCGCGACTAACTTGGTCACGCCCCTCTACGATCTTTCGACCGCCGAGGGCACCCGGAAGGCGCTGGGTGATGTATGGCCGGCACGCTGCCTATACGTCGCCCCAAGCTACATCGCAGCCCATCCCGACCGCGTGCAGCGGCTCGTGAACGCTTTCACCCGGGCCCTGCGCTACATCAACACACACACGGCTGAGGAGATTGTCGCCAAGCTGCCGCCGGGCTATTTCGCCCCGGACGTGAACAACGATCTTTGGGCTGACTACAAGAAGGCGAAGACTGACGAGATCGCGAAAGTCCTGCCGGGACTCGCGCACGGCGATTACTCGGTCCCCCCGTCGGCGGCGAAGCTGGCCTGCGAGGTCCTCGCCCACACCGATTTCGATGACAGCCCGGAGGGAAAGTATCGCCGGACGGCAGCCCAGAGCGGCAAGGTCCATCCGGAGTTGACCTACGACAACCGCTTTGTCGAAAAGGCGATGCAGGAGATCAAGTGACCAGAGCGGACCCGAAGGAAACTTGATCCGCCTGTCACGGCCGGCAGGGGAGCCGGCGAGGGAGGGAGCTGACCGAAGGCAGAACACTGCAGCTGCCGGTTGCGCCCTGGTTGAACAGGAATTAAGGTAACGTTCACCTTGCCTTCAGGCATCCCCGGCACAGTGGCCGGCAGCATCGTCAGTTCCCACGTTGCGCCACCCAAATTTTCCGCCCCGAAACTGCCCCACAAGCCGGCCTGAGTGAAGATCCTGTGACCAACGAGGCGACGACCGCCTCAATCGGGGCTGAACCATCCCTCCGCACAAACCTGGATCCCTGAGCATGAATCGACATCCCTTGAAATCCGGCCGCGCCGTCCCGATGGCGCTCGTCCTCGCGGGCACCGCCCTTTCGGCCGCATTCAGTGCCGCCGCAGGCGCACCCCCGGCCTACCAGCCGGCCCACTACGACCTGAGCGCACTCCCGTCCTATGCCTCGACTCAGCGCGTCACCGGGGTCCTGCGCATCTACGGCACGCCGCTCGAGGACCTCGTCGGAAAGTGGGCGAATGCCTTCCGGGGCTACCACGGGCAGGTCCGCCTCAACTCGTACCTGATCAACACCTCCCAGGCCTTCGCGGGGCTCGTGACGGGAGAGGCCAACATCGGCCTCATGGGCCACCGCCAGTGGCGCAACGGCCGGGTGGCCTTTGAGAAGGAGTATGGCTACGCCCCCCTGGAGATCCGCTTTGGGAGCGGCTCTTACGACGATCCCGAGGGGACGACCCCCGGGCTTATCTTCATCGTCAACAAGAAGAACCCGCTTGCCGGCCTCACCCTCGATCAGATCGACGGGATCTACGGGGCCGCGCGAACGGGCGGGTGGGTCGGTACCCAGTGGACGACCTCCGTCGCCCGTGGGCCGGAGAAGGACATCCGGAGCTGGGACCAGATGGGTCTGGGGGGGGAGTGGTCGGGCCACCCCATCCACCTGTACGGCTCCGATGTGACGCTGAGCAACTGGGCCGACCTGATCGAGCGCGAGGCCTTCCACGGCGGAACCAAGTGGAATCCGGCCCTCAATGAGGCCCCGCGCGCCGACATCTCCACCAAGGCCAAGGGCAAGACCCGAGACCAGCTCGTCCTCGAGGCCGTCGAGAAGGATCCGTACGCGATCGGGTTCATCTTCCAGCGCGTGATCAACGCCAACCACGGCGACGTGCGGGTGCTGCCGCTCGCCGCGAAGGCCGGCGGGCCGTTCGTCGCGCCGAGCGCCCGGACGTTCTTCGACGGCAGCTATCCCCTGCACAACGGGGCCTACCTCTACTTTAACCGCGTGCCCGGCCAGCCGCTCCCTGTCCGGGAGAAGGAGTTCGCCCGCTTTGTCCTCAGCCGAGAGGGCCAGCAGATTGTCGCCGCAAGCCGCCTGTTCATCCCGCTCAGCGCCGAGCAGGTGCGGGCCGAACTCGCAAAACTCGAATAAGGGGCCACACCGATGAATCGTTTTCTTCTCCTGTTTGCCGCTTTCACCTCCGGCCTCGCCGCGGCCGAGTTTCCGGACTACCGGCCCGAGCTGCAGGTCACCGGCGTCCTGCGCTCGCGCGGCAATCCGCAGATGGCGGGCCTTCTCAAGCGCTGGGAGGCCGGCTTCTCAAAGTTCCATCCCGGGGTGCAGTTCGCCGACTCGCTGAAGAGCACGGCCTCGGCCCCGTACGGGATCGATCTGCACGTGGCCGACCTGGCCCTCATGGGGCGGCCCATCTTCCCCTACGAGCGCTACGGCACCTACGAGCACTCCTGGGCTTACCCGGTCGGGATCGAGGTGGCCACAGGCAGCGCCCAGGCCCTCCACAAGTCCCCGGCCCTTGCGGTCTTCGTCCACAAGGACAACCCGCTCGTCAAGCTCACGGTCCGGGAGCTCGACCGGATCTTTGGCGCCGAGCGCGGCGGAGGCTGGAATGCGCTTTCCTGGGACGAAGGGATTGCGCGAGAGCCTAAAGACAATATCCGCACCTGGGGCCAGCTCGGGGTGCAGGGCCCCCTGGCGGCCCAGCCGATCCACGTTTACGGGCCGCCCGGGCTTGGCGCGGGCGCGATCACGTACTTCCAGGCGCGCGTGATGGGCGGGGCGGAGATGTGGAATCCGGACCTGCGCGAGTACGCCGACCGGGCAAAAATGATCGCCGACCTCGCCTCCGACCCGCTCGGGATCGCCTACGCCCCGCTCGCTTACGGCACCCCGGGTGTGAAGGCTCTCGCGCTTGCCGAGACGGGCGCCGGCCCGTTCGTGGCCCTGGCGCCCGAGACCGTGGCCGACCGCAGCTATCCGCTGAACCGGCCGGTCCACATCTACTACACGATTGACGACAAGGACTCCGAACTCAGCCCGACCCAAGGGGATCCGCGCGTGAAGGAGTTTCTCCACTACATCCTGAGCCGGCAGGGTCAGGACGACGTCCGCGCCGAGGGCTCGTACCTGCCGCTGACGCCGGAGGCGGCCAAGGTCCAGCGCGAGAAGGTCGACTCGAAGGAAAGCCCGCCCGAACACGCCATTTTGGATTCCTGAACCCATTTTCCCCATGACACTCCGCACCGCCGCCATCGCGGCCCTCTCCCTCCTCGCCTGCGCCGGCGCCGCCGGCGCCGCCGACACGCCCACGCGCGTCCGCCTCGCCACCGACGACGATATCTTCCTGCCGGCCCTTGGCCAGGCGCTCGGCTACTTCAAAGCCGAGGGGATCGAAATCGTCCCAGTCCGGGTCGACAGCTTCGAGAAGGAGGATTACCTCCTGCAGGCCCCGCTCCTGCGCGGCCAGATCGACGCGGTCTACCACTGGTTTCAGCATGCGGTGATCGGCTCGCGCCACAACCTGCCGGTCAAGGCGGTCATGCTCTTCAACGATGCGCCGGGAATGACGGTCCTGGTCTCCAACCGCGTGAAGGACCAAATCCACAGCGCGGCCGACTTCCGCGGGCGGCGCGTCGCCCAGGGGGCAGGCTACGGGACGAAGAGTGTCCTCACGGGCTATCTCGCGGCCAAGGCCGGGCTGCCGCCGGGCAGCTACACGCCGGTCCTAACCGCCACGGTCGGCCGGCAGGAGGCCGTGGTGAAGGGGGTCAAGGACGGGGTGGTGGACGTCCTGACCTTCCAGGAGCCGATCACCTCCGCCCTTGAGGACACCCACCTGGTCTCGACTCTCTATGACCTGAACAGCGGGCCGGCGACGGCCAAGGTGCTCGGGGCCCCGTTTCCGTCCCAGTGCCTGCTCATGGCGCCCCAGTACATCGCGGACCACCCGGAAACGGTCCAGCGACTCGTGAACGCCTTCGTCCGCACGATGCGGTTCATGAACACCCACACCGCCGAGGAGATCATCGCGCAGCTGCCGGCAAACTACTACCCGGACAAGGAGCGCGCAGAGGCCGTGAGCCTGCTCCGCCGCACGCTCTCAACCTATGCGCGCGACGACTACTCGATCCAGCCCGCCTCGGCGAAGCTTGTCGTCGACATCATGCAGTCGTCGAACTTCGACGACAGCGAGGAGGGCCGCTGGCGGCGCGAGGCCGTGAACCCGGCGGTCGACCCGGCGCAGCTTTACACCAACGAGTTTGTGGCGCGCGCCATGAAGGCGATCCCGGCGCAGGCGAAGACGGCCGGTTCCGAGAACGCCGGGGTGAGCATCTGGACCCAGAACGTCACGGGTTTCCGCAAGGAGCACGGCTCCCAGGGCGGCTACACCAAGCGCTGGGATCTGGGCGACCTGCCCCACTATGCGCCCAAGCAGCAGCTGACCGGAACCCTCAGGATATGGGGTAACAACTACATCCGGGACGGGTACCTGGCGGAATACTGGCAGCAGGCCTTCAAGAAGTTCCAGCCCGGCCTCACGATCTCGTACAACCTGCCCACCACGGGGATCGCCATTCCGTCCCTGTCCTGTGGGGTGTCCGACGTCGTAATGAGCCGCAAGGCGATTCTCATGGACTTGCTCACCTTCGAGCAGGTCTACCACCATCCGGTGACGGAAATCTCCGCGGTGACGGGCTCCTACGACGTCTACGGCTGGTCGCCGGCCTTCATCATCGTGGTCCGCAAGGACAACCCCCTCACCCAAATCAGCATGAAGCAGCTCGACGGCGTGTTCGGCGGCGCGCGGCTCGGCGGCTACGTGGGCAGCGTCTGGCACACCGAATACCCCTACTCGCGCGGGCCCGAGGAGAACATCCGCACCTGGGGCCAGCTCGGCCTCACCGGGGAGTGGTCGGACAAGCCGATCCACACCGGAGGCCAGGCCCTCCGGGGCAACCAGACCTCCCAGTTCTCCGACATTATCCTGCGCGGCAGCGACCAGTTCGTCGAGGGCTACCAGGCCTACGCGAACTACATCACCACCGACGGCAAGATCAGCACCTGGAGTCTGCAGGCGCAGCGCGCTATAGAGGCGGACAAGTACGCGATGTTCTATGTCTCCCCGATGTCCATGAGCCCCGAACTGAAGGAGCTGGCGATCCAGTCCTTTGACGGCGGCCCGTACGTCAAACGTTCCCTGGAGACTGTCCACGACAGGACCTATCCGCTCTACGGGCAGTACTTCTTCTACCTGAACCGGGAGCCCGGCAAGCCGGTCGACCCCAAGGTGGACGAGTTCCTGCGTTTTGTCCTGAGCCAGGAGGGGCAGGAGTGCGTCCAGCGCGAGGGCCGGTACGTCCCGCTCACGGCCGATGTGGTCCAGGCGCAGCTCAAGAAGCTCGAGTAGCCCCGGGCCTACGGGTACGGGTTCCGGACGCCCCCCGCGTTTCCCTAATTTTTCGTTGTCTCGACCCGGGAACCGAGCCACCTAATTTTCCCCAATGAGTTGCCCTGACCAGCCCCCCCCCCCCCGGCCCTTGCGGGCGGGCTTGGAGAGCCCCGCATGAGCGCCGCCCTTGCTCCCGGGGCGCGATTCCGCGCCGCCGTAAACGAGGAGAAGCCCCTTCAGGTTGTCGGCGCCATCACGGCCTATGCCGCCAGGATGGCGGAGGCGACCGGCTTCAAGGCGCTCTACGTATCCGGGGGAGGGGTAGCGGCGAACTCCCTCGGGCTTCCCGACCTGGGGATCAGCACCCTGGAGGACGTGCTGATCGATGTGCGGCGGATTTCGGAGGCGAGCAGCCTGCCGATCCTGGTCGACATCGACACGGGCTGGGGCTCGGCCTTCGCCATCGCCCGCACGATCCGGTCGATGGCAAAGGCGGGGGCGGCGGCGGTGCATTTGGAGGACCAGGCTGGCGCCAAGCGCTGCGGGCACCGGCCCGGCAAGAGGGTCGTTTCCACGGGCGAGATGGTGGACCGGATCAAGGCGGCCGTCGACGCCCGGACCGAAGACAGCTTTGTCATTATGGCGCGCACCGACGCCCTGGCGGTCGAGGGAAAAGGGGCGACCCTCGAGCGGATCAAGGCTTACGTGGAGGCCGGGGCGGACATGATATTCCCCGAGGCGGTGGCGGACCTCGCGCTTTACCGGGAGATCCGGGAGACGGCGGGGGTGCCGATCCTGGCGAACCTGACCGAGTTCGGACGGGCCCCGCTTTACACCGTGGACGAGCTCAGGTCGGCCCGGGTGGACATCGCCCTGTACTGCTGCGCGGCGTACCGGGCCATGAACGCGGCGGCGCTTCTAGTCTACAAGACGATCCGGGCGGAGGGCACCCAGAAGGGGCTGCTGCCGGCCATGCAGAGCCGGGACGAACTTTACCAGTTCCTGGACTATCACGCCTATGAGGCGAAGCTCGACGCCCTCTACGGCAAGGAGACCCCCGAGCCCGAAAAATCGGGCTGAGCGGAGGATCACGCTCCTCTGGCAGGCTTGGCCCCCTTATGTCTTTGATCCCGAACTTGCGCTCCGAGCCCGACCGGGTCCTCCAGGACATCGCCGACTACGTCCTCGGCTACGCGGTCACCAGTTCGGAGGCGTACCAGACCGCCCGGCTGAGCCTGCTGGACTCGCTGGGATGCGGACTGGAGGCCCTGGGCTATCCGGCCTGCACCAGGCTCCTGGGACCGGTGGTGCCCGGCGCGGTCCTGCCCCAGGGTGCCCGGGTGCCCGGGACTCCCCATCGGTTGGACCCGGTGCAGGCGGCCTTCAACATCGGGACCTTGATCCGGTGGCTCGACTTCAACGACACCTGGCTCGCGGCGGAGTGGGGGCACCCGAGCGACAACCTGGGCGCGATCCTGGCGGTGGCCGACTGGCTTTCGCGGAACCCTGCCGCGCCAGGCCGCAGCCCGCTCCTCGTCCGGGATGTGCTGACCGCAATGATCAAGGCTCATGAAATCCAGGGGGTGATTGCCCTGGAGAACTCCTTCAACCGCGTGGGACTGGACCATGTGGTGCTGGTGAAAGTGGCCTCGACGGCCGTTTCCTGCCAGCTGCTCGGCCTGGACCGCAATTCCACGATCAACGCCTTGTCCAACGCGTGGGTCGACGGGCAGGCCCTGCGCACGTACCGGCACGCCCCAAACACGGGTTCCCGAAAATCCTGGGCCGCCGGCGACGCTGCGGCCCGCGCCGTGCGGCTGGCCCTGATGGCCCGGGCCGGGGAGATGGGCTATCCTTCGGCCCTGACCGCCAAGGTGTGGGGTTTCTACGACGTATGCTTTAAGGGGAAGCCATTCCGTTTTTCCCGGGGGTACGGCTCCTACGTCATGGAGAACGTGCTCTTCAAGATCTCGTTTCCGGCAGAGTTCCACGCCCAGACGGCGGTGGAGTGCGCGGTCCGGCTGCACCCCGCCCTCGAGGGCCGGTGGGACCAGGTCTCCCGGATCACCCTCAGGACGCACGAGTCGGCGATGCGCATCATCGACAAGTCGGGCCCGCTGCACAACCCGGCGGACCGGGACCACTGCCTGCAGTACATGGTGGCGCTCGGGCTCCTGAAGGGCGACCTGCAGGCCGGGGATTACGAGGACGCCGTCGCTGCGGACCCCAGGATCGACGCCCTGCGCTCGAAGATGGTTTGTGTCGAGGACAGGGCCTTCAGCGCGGACTACCTAGACCCGGGCAAGCGCTCGATCGCCAACGCGATCACGGTCAGCTTTGCCGACGGCACCGCGCTCCCGGAGACGGTGGTCGAGTATCCGATCGGCCATCGGCGCAGGCGGGCGGAGGGTATGCCGCTTTTGCTCGAGAAGTTCAGGCGCAACCTCGCGCGGCACTTCGGGGAGGCTCAACGGGGGCGGATCCTGGAGGCGTCCCTGGGCGGGGGTCTGGAGGCGATGCCCGTCTCCGATTACCTCGATCTGTACGCGCCCGAGGCCTGAATCGCGGCCGAACCCCGCAGCTCACGCCGGGGCGGTGTCGACCCGTATGGGCAGGACCAGGAAGGGGAGGTTGGCGACAAAGAACCGGCGCTGGAGGACCAGCGCCGTCGAATTGTGCAGGAAGCGGGTGACCCGGGTCTCGTTCTCGAAGGCGAGTTGTCCGGCAAAGAACACCGAGTTGGGAAACTGCGCCCTCGCCGCCACCGCCAGACCCATCACCTCGCCCATGATGTCCTGCCCGACGGCCGTGAAGGTCGCCGATCCGAACCCGTGGGCCCGCGCCCATGAGGCGTAGCGCCCCACCTCGGCCTCCGTATGGGCGCGAAGGGCCTCGATGTCGTCGGCCCCCTTGAAGTTGCCCGCGTCGACGGCGCCGACGGATATGAAGACGAGATTCTTGAAGCTGTCGCCGAAAAGCCGCGGCACGTGCAGGGCGGTGTGCAGGCCCAGGCCGTTGAACCCGTTCACGAGGAAGACCGCGGTGCGCGCCCTGGGATTGGGGACCGCCGCGCTGGCCGGGGCCGCGGAGATCTCCATCTCGGCGACCTCCACGATCGCGTCCAGGCGGCGGAGCTGCGCGGAGACGCCCAGGTAGTGCCGCTTGATGGAGAAGGCGGCTGCGACGATGGCGCCGGTGACCACGAGCGTGATCCATCCGCCTTCGTTGAATTTGACGGCGGTCAGGGAGATGAGGATGGCGCTGGTGAGAATCAGCCCCAGGCCGTTGATCGCGAGCCTCCTCACCCAGGTCCGCTCAGCGCGGCGCACCTGCCACCAGTGCCGGACCATGCCCAGCTGCGAGAGGGAGAAGGTGATGAAGACGTTGATCGAGTAGAAGACGACCAGGAGCGCCACGGAGCCGCGCGTGAGGGCCATCATGACGAACCCGCAGGCCCCCATGAGAAGGACGCCGTTTTGGGTGACAAAGCGGTCGCTCAAGTTGGCGAACCGGGTTGGAACCCAGCGGTCGAGCGCCATGTTGGCCAGGACCCGGGGCCCGTCCAGAAACCCGGTCTGGGCTGCGACGAGGAGCAGGGTGGCCTCCGCCGCAAGCGAGATCCACACGAAGCCCGCGCCGGCGGCGTGCGGCCAGCCCGCGGTCATCCGCTCAAAAAGGACGGCGTTCAGGGTTTTCCCTTCGGCGGGGGTCACCCCGTAAAGCAGGTAGGCGAGCATGAGCCCGGCGACCGTGACGGCGAGCGACACCCCCATGTAGACCATGGTGCGCCGCCCGGTCCGCACCCGGGGCTCCCTCAGGATGGGCAGGCCGTTGCTGACGGCCTCGATCCCGGTGTAGGTTCCCGCCCCCATGCTGTAGGAGCGCAGCAGGAGCGCCAGCAGGCCAAACCCGCCGAGCTGGGAGGCGACCGAGCGGGTCTGGTGGACGGTCGCGGTGGCTAGGGCTCCCACGTCCGCTGCGTGGGTGCCCGCCGCGTAGAGGATTGCAAAGGCGTGCGTCACGACGAACAAGAAGAAGATGGGAACCCACAGCATCACACTTTCGCGGACGCCGCGCAGGTTGACGATCGTGAGCCCGGCTAGAGCCGCCAGCGCGAAGGCGAGCTTCCAGGCCTGCCACTCGGGGGGGAGGATGCTGAAGAGGGCGTCGGCGCCGCTTGCGATCGAGAGGGTGATCGTCAGCACGTAGTCGACTAGAAGAGCGCTTCCGGACACCACGCCGGCTCCCGGTGAGAGCAGCTTGCTTGCCACGAGGTATCCGCCGCCCCCGCCGGGGAACAGGGCGATGATCTGGGAGTAGCTTGCGCAGATGACGGTGATCGTCACGACGCAGGCGAGGGCCACGAACACCGTGAGGTTGTGGTTGGATCCGAGGGCCTTGAAGGACTCCTCCGGGCCGTAGCACGAGGATGAAAGGCCGTCCGCCCCCAGGCCGACCCAGGCGAAGACGGCGATCAAGGACACCTTGTGGAAGAGGTTGTCCTCGTAAAGGGATCGGCTCCTGCCGAAGAGCAGGGTTTTTAGCGAACTTAAGAGGGATGTTCTGGCCATGGCTGGTCTCCGACAGGCACGACCCGCGTTGGCGGTCTTCCCGCTCTGGCGAGAGTCGTGCGGTTGTGTGGGAGCGACCGAGGAGATTCCGCGATTACGGCCCCTGGTGGATCGCCCTTCCCGATGCCTGCGAGGTTAGCTGACGGGCTCGGTCGTGGGAAGTGACCTTGGTCTCGGTTGCCCGAGGCCGTTCGCCCCCTCCGCAGCGCTTGCGCGCCACGGAATCCGGGTCCCCCGCGGCGGAACGCAGGAAGGCGTCCCGCCTTAGGCGGTGAAAGAACGGCGCCATCGTGCTCGGGGGGCCCCGGGGGGCAAGGAACAAGGGGGCCGGGTTCATAAGCGCCTATCTAGGATCGGATTGGAATCTATGGTGAGTGCCCGTGCCGATCGCCCATGGGTCGGGTTCCCGCGGCCCGGTGGGCCGCGGGGGGCTCCAAAGATCTGGTCCTAGCCGTTCCGGATCACTCGATCTACCGGGGCGCCGGGTCTAGCAGCGAGGCGAGTGGCGCCTCCAGGTCCTTCCAGCGCCGTACCCGGGCCTTGATGGTTCCATCCCGGTCGACGAGGAGATAATCCCCGGGCCGGTCTAGGCCTAGGCGGGGGAGGATAAATCCGTTGGGCTGCTGGTTGTCCGGCAGCCGGATCCACGGGGCGCCGTGGTCCCGAAGCGCTGCGTCCGCCTCCGCTGCCTTCCCCGGCTGGAAGGCGATGATACTGACGAACTCCAGACCCGCGGAGCGCCGTTGCCCATATACTTTGGCCATGTCGGTCACTGCGCCCAGACGGACCTTGTCTTGCAGGTTCAGGGTATGGACGACGAGCACCTTGCCGCGGTAACTAGCCGTCGAGACGGCCCCGCCCTCGAAGTCGCGAGCCTCGAAGTCGGGGAACGGCTTGCCCGGGGCCAGGGCTGCCTGCTTGCGGGCGTGCTCGCGGACCTGCACGACGGCCTCAGGGGTCGAGACGGGCCAGCGGCCCCAAAACTCGATGTTTCCGGCGACCGGAATCACGACCGCTACCCCGGCGGCCGAGATCGTTGATCGAGCATAAAGGTGCCCGTCGCCTCCCTTGAGCAGGGCTATCTGTTGGGTGCCATGCGCCATTTCGCCCTCCGAGGGCGACACCCAGCTCCGCGACTGGGTTGGCAGGACGATCATGCCTGTCTTAGGCTCGACGCTGATCGTCATCTCCTCGGACCAGACGGGCTTCCCGTCGCGCAGCAGCCTGCAGGTCAGGCGGTCGCCCCCGAACTGGGCAAACTGAACCTCCTCGGCGGCCGGCGGCTGGTCCTTGCGGATCTCGAACAGAAACGAAGTCAGGGAATGGGAGGAGGAAATCCTGCCGTTGGAACTGTAGTTCGGGGCCGTGACCTCTCCTTGGTCCAGGTAGGTTCCCGAGATGTCAGCCTGGCCGGCTGGCGCGCCCTCGATTCCCGTTCTCCACGGGGAGGGGAGGGCGGAGGTGTCCACGCTCCGATTGATAATGCACCCTCCGAAGACGAGACTCAGCCCACAAAGGCCCGAGAACAGAAGGAGGCCTGCCTTCGGCCACCGAGACGCAACACCCAGGTCCGGTTGAATACGCACGGAAGAACCTTTCGATCTACGCCCCCAAGGTGTGCCGCCGATTCTCCGCGCCAAGCCCGTCGCGGCCAAGATGAACCCCTCCACCGGCAGTCAACTCCGACGCCTGCTGAAATTTTGTCGCGCTCTGTTATGCATGATGATAGGAGTGGTCCGGAATCAGGTGAGGGCAGTCGGAGCCAAGTCCCATGACGATTGCAAAACGCTTGTTTGTGCTGATGGCGGTCCCGGTCGTGCTGATCCTGGCGCTCGGGCTTCTGAGCTGGTACCAGTTTAGGGGTCTAGTTCAAAGATTGGGGAGGGGGGTATTGGATTGATGGGTTGGAGGTTGATGGTGGGGATCATCCGCACTGAGCGATGACTCTGAGGCGGTAACTTTGGAAGGAGCGGAAGCCGTAGGCTCTTCGCTGTATTAAT
>CAIOZY010000015.1 GCA_903862935.1 uncultured Opitutaceae bacterium | reverse complement strand
CCCTCCCCAATCTTTGAACTAGACCCGACCCGCCCCTCCGACCTCTCTATGAGAGAGACTGGAGCCGACCATCGGACTTGAACCGATGACCCGCGCTTTACGAAAGCGCTGCTCTACCAACTGAGCTAGGTCGGCAAACCAATCTAATCTAACGAGATACTGGCCCTGCAGATTCCTTTGATTTTGGCGCTGTCACCTGAAGCTATCACCTAAGCCTCCGAGCATCAAAACCGAAGCTTCGGGGGAAGCCAGGGATGCTCGAACGAGGGTGTTTCATCGCATCGGGCGGCAAAGAACCTCTATCGCTTGGAAACAGGTGGTGGGTATTACGCTCTCGTCAAGCAGGGAGACAAGCAATTTCGCCAAGCGTTCAAGACCAAGGGCCGGGGGCGCTCAAACCGCCGTTTGGCTGAGGATTGGCAATGCGTGTCTGCGGTCTCCTCGATCAGGCGCACACGAGCTCGATGGCCAGGCGGTTCTTGTTTTGAGGGCAGCACCGGCCCAGTTCAAAAAAGTATCCGCTCCGAACGCCAGGAGGCGGGCGAGATTATCCTGTCGGCAAGGATAGGAAGCTGTGATGCCCGGCTCTCCTGAGGTCTCCTAAGTCACAGCGGCTCTCCGATGAGAGGGAGAGGCCTTTGTAGTTCTCGTCTGCGTACGAATGGGGAGCGTAGTAACTAATAAGTCGGCAATGTGTTGCAGTGCAGTCTGCTGCGCACCGTCCACAGTTTACTTCACCCAGCTATCAAGCGCTCGACCTAGCGATGGCGATTGGGCAGCTGCTGCAGCCGCACTTTCCGGGAAGCCTGCGTCTCGAGAACCCGGTACCCAGTTCGATGGGCACACTGCCCGCGGACAGTGGTTGACTCAGGATGACGCCCCTCTCCGCGTAACTTTCTGAGGTTCCACTCAATGATGCCTCAGAAAAACATCGGACGCTGTTGGATAGGATGCCTTGTCGAACTTCGGAAACGCTGCTCTGCCCACTGAATGAGGTCGGCCGAGTAATCCAGCCTGAAGGGCAGTCGGCACGGACGATTCCCGGTGACCGGAAGGAAGATAGGGCAGGGGGCGTTTCTCTGCAATTAGCCTTGCCGCCCCGGCCCCCACCTGAAGGCTGGCGCACCCGAGTTGTTGCCCAAGTCCCAGTTTCCGGCGTTGACTCCAACCCTGGCCCTCCTCGCGTTCTGCCTGGCGGTCGCCGGCGGCTGCGCGCGCCGCGAGACGGCGGCCGATGCGGGGATTCGCGACGGAACCCTCCTCGTGGGCAACGCCGCCGAGCCGGCCGACTTGGATCCGGATGTCATCACGTCCTTCACTGACTCGAATATCGACTACGCACTCCTGGAGGGACTGACCTCGATCGATGAGAAGACGGCCCTGCCGGTCCCGGCCGCCGCGTCCTCGTGGGAGGCCTCCTCCGACGGCCTGATCTACACCTTCCACCTGAGGCTCGGAATGCTCTGGTCAGACGGCGAGCCGGTCACGGCCGGAGACTTCGCCTATTCCTTCCGGCGCATCCTGACCCCTATCTTTGGAGCTAAGTATTCGTACATGCTCTGGCCGATCCGCAACGCCCGGGCCTTCAACGAGGGGCAGCTCGCGGACTTCTCTCAGGTGGGGATCTCCGCGCCCGATCCCCTGACCCTGCGGCTCGTCCTGGAGAGGCCAACCCCGTACCTTCCCGCGCTGGCAGCCCACACCAGCTGGCTGCCTGTAAATCCACGGACGATCGCCCGGTTCGGCGGGATGACCGATCGCGGAAGCGCGTGGACCCGGCCTGGAAACTTTGTCGGCAACGGGCCCTTCGTCCTGTCCGAGTGGGTGCCCAACGCCCGCATCGTCGCCGTGAAGAACCCCCGGTACTGGGATGCCGCGCACGTGAGGCTGAACCGCATCGTCTTCTACCCCGTGGAGAGCTTCGACACCGAGGAGCACGACTTTCGGGCCGGCCAGATGCACGTGACCTACAGCCTGCCGGTCTCGAAGATCGCCGGCTACCGCGGCATGGATCCACCCCGACTGAGGGTCGACCCGTGGCTGAGCACGACCTACCTGACGATCAATGTGACGAAGCCACCCCTGGACCGGCTGCTCGTGCGCCGGGCCCTGGCCCTGGGGATAGACCGAGAGGCGATCACCCGCGACGTCCTCTCGGGCACTGCGATCCCGACCCGCAGCCTGACGCCGCCCGGCTGCGCCGGCTACACGCCCAAGGCCGAGGTGTCTGACGACTTCGAGCAGGCCCGGCGGCTGCTCGCCCAGGCCGGGTATCCCGGTGGGGCCGGCCTTCCGGTGATCGAGATCCAGGCCTTCAGCGAGGGCTCCACGACCCGGGTCCTCGAGGCGATCCAGTCCATGTGGCGCAGGGAGCTGGGAGTGCGGGTCACGATAACGCCCCTGGAGCAGAAGACCCTCTACGAGAACCAGCAGAGCCTCAATTACCAGATCGGCACAGCCGGCTGGGTCGCCGACTACCCCGACCCTTCGACCTTCCTCAACCAGTACGTGACTGAGGGGGGCAACAACTGGGCCGGGTGGAGCGACCGCGAGTTCGACCGGCTGGTCGCTGAGTCCGAGAGGACCGCCGACAACGGGCGCCGCTACGAGCTGTTCCAGCGGGCGGAGGCGATCCTCCTGGGGCAGGCCCCGATCATTCCGCTGTACCTGCTTCCCCGGATCTACCTGATCCACCCCGCGGTGCGGGGCTGGGACCCGTCGGTCCTCGGGTTTCACAATTTCAAGAAAGTGTGGCTGGACCCGTCCTGGGCTGCCGGACGGTGAGGAGAGTCCGGGGCGCTCGCCCCTACAGGAGCCCCGCCTCCCGGAAGCTGTAATAGGCCCGGCCCTGGGGATCGGCCCCCGAGCTGCCGATGATCACGTGGTCCAACAGGGAGATTTCCACCGTGCGTGCGGCTTCCCGAAGCAGGTGCGTCACCTCTAAGTCCGCAGGGCTCGGGGAGGGGTCCCCCGAGGGGTGGTTGTGGGCGCAGACCACCGCGCAGGCCGACTCTCGGATCGCCTCGCGGAAGACCTCCCGCGGATGGGCCGGCGCCGATGTTGCCGTGCCGGAGGAGACCTCGACGCGCTTCATCAGCCGGTTCTTGCGGTTAAGGCAAAGGGCCCAGAATTTCTCGACCCCGAGCCCCGAGGCGACCGGCCGCAGGTAGTCGGCGACCCGCTCGGCGCTCGCCAGGAGTGGAGCCGGCCCGGCGGACTCCCCGATGACCCGGCGGGCCATCTCCATCACGCCCACGAGCTGCCAGGCCTTCACGTGTCCCAGACCCCGAAACCGCCGGTAGTCGGCGGCGCTCCAGCCGATCAGGCCCGCCAGGGAGCCCGCCTCGGCCACCAGGCGGCCGGCGAGGGTCAGGACATCCTGGCCCCGGGTCCCGCTGCGCAGGAGGACGGCCACAAGTTCGGTGTCGCTCAGGGCGGCCGGCCCGCATTTTTCGAGCCGCTCGCGGGGCCTTTCCCCCGGCGCCGTGGCCTGGAGGCGGTTGGGAAGATCCGGGCAGGGCAGGGTCATGCCCCGCCATTATAGGTCGCGCCGATCTGGGCCGGGTCTTCCGGGGCCCTAGAAGTGCTTCACGTACCCGTTGCGGCGCAGGCGCTCGAGCCAGTGCTCCATGCTCGTCTGCGTCATCTGGGTAATAAGGATCTTCTCAATCTGGTCCCGGACCTCGTCCAGCGGCTGGATGCCGGCGTACTTGCGGTCCTCGACGTAGAGCAGGAAGCACCCGTCCTTGGTGAGAATCGGGTTCGTGCTCTCGCCCTTCTTCAGCAGGAACAACGGCTCGGCGAACTCGGGCAGCAGGCTTGTGCGCTTCTGCCAGCCCCAGTCCCCGCCCTTGGAGCGTTTCGTGTCCTCGCTGAACTCCTTGGCTAGGTCGGCGAACTTTTCCCCGGCGTGAAAGCGGGTCAGGATCGCGTCGGCCTTGCCGGCGAGCTCTCCGTCGCCCGCCCCGTTGGCGCGCGTGAGCTGGATCAAGCGCAGGTGGACGGTGTCCTCCTGGTAGAACTGGTCCTTGTTCTCCTTGTAGAACTGCTCGATCCGCACCGGGCTGACCACCGTCTCCGACTTGCGCTGCTGCGCCTGCATGTAGTGGTAGACGATGTCCTCCTCCACCTCCGTGCGGTAGTCCTTCAGTGTCTGGCCCCGGGCCCGCAGGTAGGCCAGAAACTTTGAGCGGTCGTTGTCGAACTGGTCGCTCAGGATCTCGGCAATGCGATTGTCGATGAAAGCGTCGGGGATGTGGCGCTTCTCATCCTTGTGGAATTCCTTGATGATGAGGACCTTGTCGATGAGCTGCTGGATCACGCTGTCTTGCAGCTGCTCGAGCTTCTGGTTGAACTCCTGCTCGCTCGTCGCCTCGCGCTGGATCTGCGGGATCAGGGGCTGGACCTCGCGCCGGACATCGTCGACGGTGATCACCTTCTCCTCGGCAATCGCCACGATCCCGTCAGCGAACCGCAGTTCCAGGTTGTCGGCGGGCGCGGCGGCGGCTTGGCCGAGCGCACGGGCTGCGGCCGCGGCCAACAGCAGGGCAGCGGAGAGGGGTTTGCGCAGCATCATGATTCGGGCAGGTGGCGGATAAAGGCTATGATTTCACGCAACCGTAGAAGCGGCCGGGCTGCGGTCAACCTTGGAAACCGGGAGTCGGGCATGACCCAGTCGTCGCGGCGTCCGCTGTTGCGCAGGCACTTCAGTCGGTTTGCCTCGGTTTCGACGGAAACCAGGCCCTTTTGTTCCGCCCGGATCCGGATCTCCGTGATTAGCAACAGGGCGCGCACGGGCTCGTCGAAGCGCCCGAAGCGGTCCACGAGCTCCTCCTCGATCTGGCGCAGCACCGAGACCCGGTCGGCCAGGGCGAGCCTGCGGTACAGGTCGATCCGAAGCCGGGTCTCGGCGACGTAGCCAGGCGGGATCCGGGCGAGGATTGGCTCGACCGGGGAGCCGAACTCCTCGGCGTCCCTGAGGGCCGTGTAGCCGTCCTGCCGGCGGCCGGTTGGCTCGTCCCCGGAAGGAGGGGTCTCGGCGACGAAGACGAAGTCGAGCTTAACCCCGGCGCGGACCGAGGCGGCGGTCTTTTCGCCCTTCAGCCGCGCGACCGACTGGCGCAGGAGCTGGCAATACAGCTCGAAGCCCACGCCCGCGATGTGGCCGCTCTGCTCGGCCCCAAGGAGGTTCCCGGCGCCCCGCAGCTCGAGGTCCCGCATTGCGATCCGGAAGCCGGCACCGAGCTGGTTGTGCTGGCGCAGTGCCGACAGGCGCTGGCGCGCGATCTCCAGCAGGCGGGTGTGGCGGTGAAGCAGCAGGTAGGCGTAGGCCTGGTGCTTGAAGCGGCCGACCCGCCCGCGCAGCTGGTAGAGCTGCGCCAGGCCGAAGCGGTCCGCCCCCTCGATGATGATCGTGTTGCAGTTGGGGATATCCAGTCCGCTCTCGATGATCGTGGTGCAGACCAGCACCTGGTGCTTGCCCGCCACGAAGTCGGTCATTGTGCGCTCGAGCCCGGCTGAGCCCATCTGGCCGTGACCGACCCCGATCGCCAGGTCCGGCAGGAGCTGGCGCAGCCGGGAGGCCACCGCGTCGATCGTGGCTACCCGGTTGTGCAGGTAGAAGACCTGGCCGCCGCGGCGGATCTCGTGCCGGACGGCGTCGATTACGAGCTGCTCGTCGTAGGTCTTGACGACCGTCTGGATCGGGTGCCGGTTGGACGGGGGCGTCTCGATGACGCTCAAGTCCCGCGCCCCAGTGAGGGCGAGGTAGAGGGTACGGGGGATCGGGGTCGCGCTCATCGAGAGCACGTCCACGGTCTCCCGCATCCGCTTGAAGGTTTCCTTGTGCCTCACCCCGAAGCGCTGCTCCTCGTCGATCACGACCAGGCCGAGCTCCTTGAAGGCGACGTCGCGCTGGAGCAGCCGGTGGGTGCCGATCAGGATGTCCACCTGCCCGGCGGCGGCCGCCCGCAGCACCCGCTCCTGGTCGGGCCGGGAGCGGAAGCGGCTGAGCATCTCGACGGCGACCGGGTAGCCGGCCATCCGCTCCCGGAAGGTGTTCAGATGCTGCTGGGCGAGCACCGTCGTCGGAACGAGGATCGCGACCTGGCGGCCGCCCTGCACGGCCTTGAAGGCGGCGCGGATCGCCACCTCGGTCTTCCCGAACCCGACGTCGCCGCAGATCAGCCGGTCCATGGGCCTAGTCCTCTCCATGTCCCCCTTGGTCTCCCCGATCGCCCGGAGCTGGTCCGGGGTCTCCGTGAACGGAAACGAGGACTCGAACTCGCGCTGCCAGTCGGTGTCGGGCCCGAAGGCGTGGCCGGGCTGCGCCTCGCGCTTGGCCTGGATCTGCAAGAGCTCGGCCGCCATGTCCAGGGTGGCCCGCTCGGCCGCTGCCCGGGTCCTCTCCCAGCGGTTCGAGCCGATCCGCCCGAGCTGAGGCCGGGTCTTGCTTAAGCCCACGTAGCGGCTGACCAGGTGCGACTCGGACAGGGGTACGTGGAGTGTGACGCCGTCGTCAAACTCGAGGGAGAGGACCTCGCGGACCCCCTGGGCGGTGTCCAGCCGGGTGAGCCCGCGGAAAAGCGCGATTCCGTGCTGCAGGTGGACGACAAAGTCGCCGTCCACCAGCTCCGAAAAGTCGAGCAGTTGGTCGACCTGGGCCCTCTGGGCGGCGGCCCGCGCCCCCCCCGCGGCGGCGCGCCGCGGCCGGCTTCGGCCGAAGACCTCAGTCTCGGTGACGACCACCAGCCCCCGCTCGCCCCCGGCCAGGGGAGGGGGAGGGGGAAGTCCGCCCGTCTGCCCCTCGGCGCCGCCGGAGCGCGACGTCAGCCGGAAACCCTCGTTTAGCGAGCCGCGCAGGAAGACCGGCTTGATGCGGCGCAGCGAGGGGTCCTCGGCGAGGATTTCGCGCATGCGCTTCTCCTCGCCGTCCTTTGCGGCGACGAAGGCCACGCCGTAGCCCTCCTTCCGCCAGGCCGCCACCTGGCGCAGAAACTCGGAGCGGGCCAGGGCCTCGGCCTCGAGCCTTTCCTGGGCGACCAGGGCCTCGGCCGGGTACCGGCGGTGGTGGCTCAGGCTCTCGGAGTCCCAAGTCTGGGCCACGCCGCCGTCGCCCAGGTACGGCTCGGCCTCGTCCAGGTCCCCGAGCCCGTAGGCCGCCGCGCACGCAGCCAGAATCGGGGCCAGGGGGTCGTCCCCGCTTCCAGCGAGCGCCCGGAACTCCTCGGCCAGAGCCGCGGGCTCGACCAGCACCAGGCGGCTCTCGGGGGGAAGGTAGTCGGCCAGGCCCGCCTTGGCGGGATCGAGGCGGACCCGCGGCGAGGCCGCAAGGCTCACCGACTCGACCGCGGCCCCCGAACGCTGGGTCACCGGATCCAATTCCCGGATCGACTCGATCTCGTCCCCGAAGAAGTCGAGCCGGTACGGCTGGGTCGCGGTCACAGGGTAGACGTCGATGATGCCGCCGCGCACGGCGTAGTGGCCGGGGGCCTCGCACACCGCCTCGCTGTCGTAGTCGAGCTTCTGGAGCTTCTCCAGGAGGCCCTGGAACGGCTGGGTTTCGCCCCGGCTCAGGGTGAGCTCGGCGGCCGCGAACTGCTCGAGGGCGGGCACGGGCTGCAGGAGCGCGGCCGGGGTCGTGACGATGACCAGCGGGTCCTGGGCTGCGATCCTGCGCCGGGCCTTCAGGCGGGACAATACACTCAGGCGGTCGCTCGACGCCGCGAAGGCCTCGCGCATGTCCCGGCTGTCCGGGATCGACTCGGGCAGGACCAGGACCTCGAGGCGCCCCTTCGGGTCGCGAGCCTTCAGAAAAAAGCCGGCATCCTCGGCCAGGTGGTCGGCCTCGCGGGCCTCCCCGGCCACGACAACCCAGGCCGGCGCGGGGTGGGCGCGCACCAATTCCGCCAGGGCGGCGCCGCGGGCGGCCGGGCACACGCCGGTCAGCTTGAATCGGTTGGCGCTCGTCTCGGGCATCGTCAGAAGTTGCGGGCGGGGCCGGGAGGTCCCCGCCGGGCGGGGGGCTAGCCGCGGGCCAGGGTTAGCAGGGCCTGTCGGGCGGCCTCCTCCTCGGCCGCCTTCTTCGACGGACCCCGGCCGCTGCCGAGCGGCTTCCCGTTCAGGAGAACGGACACGGCGTAGGCGCGGGCGTGGTCCGCCCCCTCCACGGCGACGACCTCGTAGCGCAGCGCCTGGTTCCCGTGCTCGGGCTGGATCAACTCCTGGAGGCGGCCCTTCGGGTTCTCCCCGGTCTCCAGTTTAGCCAGTCGCGAGGGCAGGTCTCCGTACACCGCCTCGAGGACCCGGCGGACGGTCGCCAGGTCGCTGTCCAGGTAGAGGGCGCCGACCAAGGCCTCGAAGGCGTCCTCGAGGGCGGCCGACTTGGCCCGCCCTCCGCTGGCCTCCTCGGCTGCTCCCATGCGCAGGCAGCCGGCGAGCCCGGTCTCAAGGGCCAGGCGGGCGAGGAAGGGCCCCTTGGCGAGCACGGCCCTCCGGCGGCTCAGGGGACCCTCGCGCTCCCCGGGATACAGGGAAAAGAGCATCTGGGTGAGGATCAGCTGAAGGACGGAGTCGCCGAGGAACTCGAGCCTCTGGTTACTCGACACGGAGCCGGGCAGGCCCTGCAGGAAGGACGGGTGGGTGAGGGCCTCCTCGAGGAGCGCCGGGTCGCGGAACGCGTAGCCCAGGCGGGCCTGGAGCGCTTCGACGGGCGGTTGGGGAGTCGGTTCCACGCCTACAGCCATGCCGCGGCCCGCGCGGTCTTTCAAATCCAATTACGACGAGGCGCTTGCGTAGCGGCGAAGTCCCCTGTTGAAGACGGCGACCGCTAGGGCGAGCCAGGCGACCGCGGTGGCGAGCAGCCACGCGACCCAGGCCGGCTGGAAGCCGTGCAGGATCGTGCGGGCCGGGGCGTTGCTGACGACCACGACGGGCAGCAACCACACGAACAGGACACTCGCCACCCCGCGGAAGGCCTCGCGCGGCAGGCGGCCGAAGTCGACGACCGTGAAGTACGTGCCCTCGATCCCCTGGGCGCTCGCGAGCCAGAAGGTGAGCGACATCGAGATCACCATGATGCTGTAGTGGATCGCCAGCCCGGCGACGATCATGCCGGCGTACAGGGCCACCTCGGCAATCCCCGGGTGCAGCCCGAGCTTGTGGACGGAGTAAACGACGATCCCGGCGGCGACGAAGGAGTTGGCCAGGCCGTCCGGGTCGAGCTTGCGGGTCGAGGCCATGAACAGCGGGTGGCCGGGCTGCGAGAGGAAAAAGTCGAAGGCCCCCGTGCGGATGTTGCGGCCCATCTCGAAGAGGCTGCTCCAGAAAAACCCCATCAGGAGCCGCTGCACGAGCATGCCGGTTCCCACCAGGAGCAGCATCTCGTACTCGGTCCAGCCGGCCACCGAGGAGGTGTGCTGGTAGATGACCGCGATCAGCAGCAGGTTCACCCCCATCCAGAACAGTTCGACCAGCGACCAGATGAGGAAGTCCCCCCGGAACATCATCGTGCGGACCAGGGAGTAGCGGGCGCTCGCAAGCCAAACGCGGAAGTAGTCCATGGGCGCGGTCTCCTTATCCCCCCACCGCGGTGTGGCGCCGCAGCCCCCGCCTCCACAGCAGTTGCGCGATCCCCAGCAGGACCACCACCCAGCAGGCCTGGAGCCCGATCAGCTGGAAGGCGAGCGGCTGGCCGATGCGGCCGGTGAGAATCGCGGCCGGGAAATACATCTGGTAGTAGAACGGCAGGTACTGCGCCGCGTGGAAGATGGCCGGCGGCATCAGGTCCAGCGGGAAGAGCTGGCCCCCGAGGACCGACTCGACCGCCATCGACAGGATCACGAAGCCCTGGATGTCGAGAAACCAGAAGGTGAGCATCCCGAAGCAGTACGCGATCGTGAACTGGATCAGGGCCGCCATCGCCATCGCCGGGATGGCGAGGGCGACACGCCAGGGCTCGCCGGGGAACGTGAGCCACGGGTGCAGCAGCGGCAGGGCCGCGGCAAGCGGCAGCAGGACAAGAGCCCCGGACACGAGGCGGGCCGCGCCGAAGATCGTGAAACGGTACACGTAGTAGTTGATCGGTTTCAGGAGGAACTGGTTGATGAGCCCGTTGCGGATCTCCTCGCTGATCTGGTAGTCCTCGTTGAAGGCCCCGACGAAGAACTGCAGGACCAGCAGCGTCACGAAGTACGTCAGGGTCTGCCCGAACCCGAAGCCGCCGATCCGCGGGGCCGAGGCGAAGACCGCGCTCCACAGGATGAACACGACCGCCAGGTGGAACAGCGAGAAGGCGCCGCGGACCGCAAAGTTCCAGCGGTACACCAGGTTGCTCTGGAGCCCGACAAGGAAGACCTGGCGGTACTTGGTCAGCTCCGCGAGCATGGGGCCCTCACTTCAGGCGAAAGCGCTCGACCACCTCCGCTGCGAGGCTGCGGTAGGCGAGGGCGCCTGGGCCCGACGGGTCGTACGCGAAGATCGTCTGGCCGAAGCTCGGCGCCTCGCTCAGGCGCACCGTGCGCGGGATCACGGTGGAGAAGGTCTTCTCCGGCAGGTGCTGGCGGACCTCCTCGACCACCTGGCGGGAGAGGTTCGTGCGGGCGTCGAACATCGTCATGACGATCCCGCCCAGTTCGAGCGCCGGATTGATGCCCGCGGTCTTCAGCCGCTCGACGTTGCGCAGGATCTGGCCCAGGCCCTCCATCGCCATGTACTCGCACTGAAGGGTGATCAGCAGGTAGTCGGCCGCCGCCAGGCTGTTCATCGAGAGCATGCCCAGGGCCGGGGGGCAGTCGATGATGACGGCCCGGTGCGTGCCCGCGGCGCGCACCGGCTCGAGCACCGAGCGCAGCTTCAGCAGAAAATTATCCATCTGGGCGATCTCTATCTCGGCGGCCGCCAGGTCCTCCTCGCTCGGGATGAGGAACAGGTTCGGCCATGCCGTCGGGGTGACGAGCGCCAGGGCCTCGCCCTCGCCGTGCAGGGGCCCGTAGAGGCTTCTGCCCTCCACCTTCTCGATTCCCAGGGAACTCGTGGCGTTGGCCTGCGGGTCGAGATCCACGAGGAGGACGGGGATCGAGTTCTCAGCCAAGGCCGCCGCCAGGTTCACCGCAGTCGTGGTCTTACCGACGCCGCCCTTCTGGTTGGCAATGGTGAATACGGTGGTGGGCATTGGGTGGGGCTCTCTTCAAAGCAAGCCTTTGGCCCGTGGTCAAACCCCTTGCTCACGCTCCGGGTGCCCCGGACGCGGCAGGGCGTCCAAAAGGACCGATCATCGGCTCCGCACAGGCTTTAATGAGAAAATGGCAGGGCTGGCGCGCCTCCAGACGTTGCCCTCCTCGTAACCAAATAAAGATTGCTTATAGCAAACGTGCTGCGGTTAATAGTTCATGCGACACGTTGGCTGGGATTGCACCTGCATGGGGGGAGTGGAAGAAGTCCTCGAATAGGACTTGAAAAGTCCGGGTCTTTGCGGACCTTAACCGCCCGAGTAATCCATGGCTTTGTTCCCCCTTACCTCAACCTTCGCCCGGCGGGCCCTCGCCGGGTTCGCCGCCCTAGCGGTGCCGCTTTTGTCCGGCTGCTCCTGGCAGTCCTGGCTCGGGCTCGACGGCAAGCAGTCCACCTTCCAGGTCGAGGGCCCTGTGGCGCGCGACCAGCTGCAGCTGTTCTACATCACGTGCTACGTCACGTTCGCCATCTTTATCATCGTCGGGGCGATCCTGGCGTACGCGACCCTGAAGTTCTGGGCTCACTCGGACGCCGACGAGCACGCCGAGCCTCCGCCGCAGGGCCACGGAAACCCCCTGGTCGAGGTGGGGCTGATCGGGGCGGCGGTGCTCGCGCTGGTCGTGATCGCGATCCCGACCCTGAAGGGCATCTGGTACACCTACGACGTTCCCGCCGAAAGCAAGGCCGACGCCTACGAGGTCGTGGCGACCGGCTACCAGTGGTGGTTCAAGTTCGAGTACCCCAAGGAGCAGATCGCCGGGGCGGGCCCGCTCACCTGCGCGAACGAGCTGGTGATCCCTGCGGGCCGGCCGGTGCGCATCGCCCTGCGCTCGATGGACGTCATGCACTCGTTCTGGGTGCCGAAGCTTGCGGGCAAGGTGGACATGATCCCCAACCGGGCGAACTTCATCTGGCTGAAGGCCGAGCACCCCGGGTACTTCTGGGGCCAGTGCGCCGAGTTCTGCGGCGAGTCCCACGCGGTGATGCGCTTCCGGGTGGTCGCCCTGGGACCGCAGGAGTTCCGCGACTGGGTCGAGCACCAGGCGCAGCCGGCGCGCTCCGTCGCGGCCGCGCAAGGAGCTCTCTCCTTTGCCCACGTGGCCGCCGCCCCGATCCGCGCCTACGCCCCGAACGAGGCCGGCGTCTCCGCCGCCTACGAGACGGCCCCGCTCGACTCCTGGAGGGCCCGCCAGCTGCCGAACGAGAGTGAGGATCCCGCGTTGATCGCCCGCGGCCGAGCCCTGTTTTCCGAGAAGACCTGCATCAGCTGCCACACGGTCCGCGGGGTCCCGGGCGCGATGGGCATCACCGGACCCGACCTCACCCACGTGGGCGCCCGCTCGAGTATCGCCGGGGGCCTCCTCGAGAACAACTCCGAGCAGCTGCGGCGCTGGATCCACAACCCCGGGGCCGTGAAGCCCGGCAACAAGATGTGGGTCACCGGCTACCTCGTGAACAACATCCACCTGGCGTCCGACGAGGAATTGGCGCTGGTCGCCTTCCTGCAGAGCCTGAAGTGAGCCCGCTTTCCCAAGCTTAACCGAACACCTGATATGGCAGACGCACTGGCAAAGCCCGAATCCCCCGTCGGGGAGGCCCACGCAGCCCCCAAGGCCCTCGTCCTGTGGCGCCCGGAGGCCAAGACCGGCCTCATCAGCTGGCTGACGACCGTCGACCACAAGCGCATCGGCTTCATGTATGGGGTCGCCGCCCTGTTCTTCTTCCTGGTGGGCGGGGTTGAGGCCCTGCTGATCCGCCTGCAGCTGGCCGTCCCGAACAACAACTTCCTCACGGCGCAGCAGTACAACGAGATGTTCACGATGCACGCCACGACGATGATCTTCCTCGCCGTGATGCCGCTCAGCGCCGCGTTCTTCAACTTTATCATGCCGCTGCAGATCGGAGCGCGCGACGTCGCATTCCCGAGGCTGAACGCCTTCTCCTTCTGGGTTTTCCTCGCCGGCGCTGTGATCCTGAATATCGGCTGGTTCATCCACGACGGGGCGCCCAACGGGGGCTGGTTCGGCTACACCCCGCTGACGACCCGCGGCTTCTCCCCGAGCCACTCGATCGACATGTGGGTGATGGGGCTGCAGCTGCTGGGGGTCGCCTCGATCGCGGCCTCGCTGAACTTCATCGTGACGATCCTCAACATGAGGGCCCCGGGTATGACGATGATGAGGCTGCCGGTCTTCACTTGGATGACGCTCGTGACGGCCTTCCTCGTCGTCCTCGCCTTCCCGGCGATCACGATCGCCCTGATCGAGCTGATGATGGACCGGCTCTTCGGCACGAACTTCTTCGAGGTGTCCAACGGCGGGATGCCGGTTTTGTGGACCCACCTGTTCTGGGTCTTCGGCCACCCCGAGGTCTACATCCTGATCCTGCCGGCGATGGGCATCATCTCCGAGATCCTGCCGACCTTCGCCCGCAAGCCCCTGTTCGGCTACCCGATCGTCGTCTTCTCGGGGGCCTGCATCGGGTTCCTCGGCTTCGGGGTGTGGAGCCACCACATGTTCACCACCGGCATGGGGACCGTGGCGACGGCCGCCTTCTCGATGACGACGATGGCGATCGCGGTGCCGACCGGGGTGAAGATCTTCAACTGGATCGGGACCTTGTGGAACGGGCACCTGACCATGCGGACTCCGATGAGGTTCGCCCTGGGGTTCATCTGGCTGTTCATGATCGGAGGGTTCTCCGGGGTGATGCACGCCGCGGCCCCGGCCGACGCCCAGCAGCACAACAGCTATTTCGTCGTGGCCCACTTCCACTACGTGCTGATCGGCGGGTCCCTCTTTGCGCTCTTGGCCGGCATCCACTACTGGTTCCCCCTGATGTTCGGGCGCCGGGTGAGCGAGGGCTGGGGCAAGCTCTCGTTTTGGATCATCTTTGTCGGCTTCAACGTGACGTTCTTCCCGATGCACTTTCTGGGCCTGAACGGAATGCCCCGGCGGACCTTCACCTACGACCCGAACATGGGATGGAACACGGGCAACCTGATCGCCACGGTCGGCGCCTTCATCCTCGGGGTGGGGGTGGCGGTGTACTTCACCGTCATGATCTACACCTTCTTCAAGGGCGAGAGGACCGGGTCCGACCCGTGGGACGCGAGGACCCTGGAGTGGAGCCTTCCGGTCCCGGTGCCGGAGTACAACTACCGCGTGATCCCGACCGTCCACGCCCGCGACGCCTGGTGGTACGAGAAGCGCAACAAAGACGAGGTCGCGCGCGCGCGCGCGGCCCATGCCCCGGGGGAGGCCTCCCACGGGATCCACATGCCCTTTCAGTCGATCTACCCGCTGGTCTCGGCGGTCGGGATCCTGATCGGCTCGATCGGCGTCTCCGTCATCGACGCGGACCCCGGCCCGGGCCTCATCGGCCCCAAGCTCGCCGTGACCCTGGCGGGGCTGGCCGTCTTCCTGGTCGGCGTTTACCTGTGGGCCCTTGAGGGCAACGAGGGCTACCACGTGCACCCGGAGGAGGACCACCCATGAGCAGCACCGCGGCGGCCGCCACGATCGACCACCACCACGATCCGTCCACGGCGACGGGCATCCCGAACAAGAAGCTGCTCATGTGGGCGTTTCTCGCCTCCGACTGCATGTTCTTCGGGTGCCTGATTTCCACCCACCTGATCTACCGCCTGCACCCGCCCCCCGGGGTGCCTGCGGCCCGCGATGTGTTCAGCATCGAGCTGACGTCGTTTTCGACCTTCATCCTGCTGATGTCGTCTTTGATGATGGCGCTTGCTGTCAACGCGATCCAGAAGGGCAACCTGAAGAGCCTGCGGGCCTGCCTGGCGACCACGATCCTCTTCGGCGCGATCTTCCTGGGCTGCCAGGTCTACGAGTTCAGCCACTTCGTCAGCGAGAAGCACTTGACGATCACGAGCAACATCCTGGGGACCACCTTCTACACCCTCACGGGGACCCACGGGCTGCATGTCCTGATCGGGGTCATTTGGCTCGCCTCGATGCTTGCGTACTCGTTCACGGGCCGGCTCACGGAGAAGGACTCGATCGACGTCGAATCGATGGGCCTGTACTGGCACTTCGTCGACATCGTGTGGATCGTCATCTTCACCGTGGTCTACCTGCTCGAATACCTCTAAAAGGAGATCTTGCCCATGACCCACGCCGCCGCCCCGAGCGGGCACGCCCTCGAGCAGAGCAAGTTCGAGCTCTTTGTGGAGATCGCCATGCTCCTGGCGGTCATCACCGGAATCGAGATCATCACGGTCTACCTGCCCTTCGCGAAGGGGCTGCTGGTGGGGGCGCTTGTCGCCGCCTCCGTCGTTAAGTTCCTGTTCGTCATCTTCATCTTCATGCACCTGCGCTGGGACAAGGCCTTCTGCACGGTCCTGTTCTTCATCGGATTGATCCTGGCGGGCGGCACGATGTGGGCCCTGGTGCAGCTGTTTGGCGCGGCGGCGAGCGTTCCCCTGTCAAGCCCGTGAGGTCCGGGTCCGCCCCGGCGCGCCGGGGCCGGGCCCACCGCCCACCCAACTCATGATCGACTGGGGCCAGTGGCACAACGAGCCGATCGCGGCCGACCTGATCATCCTCGCCGGCTGGTTTTACGCGATCCTCGCCGGCCCGCTGAGGGACCGGCTCGCCCCGGGCGAGCGATGGCCGGCGGGACGGGTCCTGCGTTTCCTCTCGGGGCTTGTCCTCTTGTATGTGGCGGTGGCCTCGCCCCTGGACCGGATCGGCGGCCTGTACCTGTTTAGCGCCCATGTGGGCCTGCAGCTGGTGATCCTGTACCCGGCTGCCGCCCTGGTGCTCTCGGGGATTCCGCCGTGGATGATTGACCCCTGGGTCGCCCGATCGCCCTTCAGGCTCGCCTGCCTGCGGCTCGCCGTCCACCCGGTCGTAGCGGGCGCCGTCTTCGTGGCCACCACCACGGTCTGGTACGTCCCGAGGCTTTTCGAGGGGGCCCTCCAGAGCGAGGCCCTCCACGGGCTCGAGCACGGGCTTTTCCTCGCAGCCGCGGTCCTGTTCTGGTGGCCGCTCATCAGCCCGTCGCGCGCGCTGCCGCCGATCGGATTTGGGTCTAGGCTCATCTACCTGTTCTGCCTGGAGGTGGCTCTGACGGCCGTATTTTCCTACATCCTGATGGCCGACCACCCGATGTACCCGACCTACGTCCTCGCCCCGCGGCTTATCGCCGGCCTGGACCCCCTGAATGACCAGGTCCTCGGAGGCTTCCTCCTGAGCGGCGGCAGTTCGCTCGTCCTCGTGGGTGCCCTGGGTGTCACCTTCCTGCGCTGGGCGAAGAAGTCGGGGGCCTGGACCTGAGCTCGGGCCCGGGCTAGGGGAGGACCTCGAGCCGGAACGGGATGGCGGTTTCGCGGCCCCCGGGGGACGAGCGGGCCCAGACGACGTAGGTTCCCGGCTCGTCGAGGGTCACCCTGAACGAGGCCGTCTTTCCTATTCCCGCAGCGAGAAGAGGGGCGTGCAGGTTCACCAAGCCGGTCAGACCCAGGTCGAATATGGCGAGGTGCGCCACGGGGCCCGCCGGGGCGTCGCCTCCGCCGGTCCGCTCGGCGGTGAGGACAAGTTCGATCGGCTCCCGGGCGCGGATCGGCTGGGCCGAGGCGCTCAGGGCGAATCGGAAGCCGTCCCTTTCAGGGGCGGGTGCCGCAACCCCGCCGGGCGCCACAGCGATCTCGGCCGAGCCGTACATCTCCCGGCCCGTGGCCCTTGGGGTGAAGTCGGCGAAGACCCGGTAGAGCCCGGAGAGCCGGGGCTCGAACTCGAAGGACCACGTGCCCGGACCAGCCCCGGCGGAGGCCGGGGGCGCCTGGAAATCCTCCGCGCCAGGGCCGACTACCAGAAGCTGGAGGCCCAGGCCCGCGGTCGGGAGCAGTTCGGAGGCCGGGATCGGCTTCCCCCGGGTGGTCGAGAGGGTGAGGGCCACCCAGACTTTTTCTCCAGTGCGAGCCGCGGGCGCGGAGATCCGGACCGACACGGGCGACAGGCGCGAGACGACCGAAAGAAGCCTCGGATTTGCCGGGTCACAGAATTGCAGGGCGCCCGGTCCGGAGGTGGGCGCGAAATCCCGGTGGTCCAGGCGGGGCTCCCGCTGGGTGAGGTGGAGCAGGGCCAGCAGGGCCGCGGCCGCGAGCGTGATCGCGCCGGCCTGGCGCCAGCGGGCCGGGGATTGCCTCGTCATTTTCTCATCCGGGACACGAAGTCCTTAGGCTCCCACAGGCTCCCGTCGGCCCGCCAGACGATCCGGCCCCGGGCGTCGATCAGCAGGGTCGCCAGGGTGTGCCGCAGCAGGTCCCCCTGGAACTCCGCGATCACGCCGAACTGGGCCAGCAGGTCCCGGATCGCGCTCGGCGGGCCCGTCAGCAGGGAGAAGTTCGCCGTGTCGATCCCGTGCTCGCGCGCGTAGTCGAGGAGGGTCCCGGGGGTGTCCCGCTCCGGGTCCAGCGTGATTGACACAAACTCGATGTTTCCGATCCCCGCTTCCCGGGCGAGCCTCTGGGCCCGCACCATCTTCGCGGTCGCCGCAGGGCACATCGCGGCCACCGGGCAGCGCGTGAAGATGAAGTTGAGCATGACCTGGCGGCCGCGGAAGCGGCGGCTGTCGACCACGTGGCCGGTCTGGTCGTAGAGCGCGAAGTCAGGCATCGCCTCGCCGACCTCCCGGTAGGGCGAGCCGCCCCGGTCGTGGGTGTCCTCGCGCAGGGCCTTGGCGGCCTCCTCGACCGCGGCGCGGGACGCCCGGTCGTCGGGCCAGACCTTCTCTAGCCGCAGGTCTCCGCCGTCGGGCACGACCAGCTCGGCCCGGATTTTCTCCCCGACTCGCGCGGCCGCGGCGTCCCCGGCCGTCACCGAGAACTCCATCGTCATTGCTGGCATGAAGCCCGGCACGGTGTCGTGGCGCACGGTCAGGACCGAGCGGGCCGCGTCGATCCCCAGGACCTCGCCGGTCAGGGGGTAGCGCCGCTCGGCGGGGGCCTGGGCTGCGCCCGGCGCGGTGCCGGCCGCGGGGCGCTTGGCGCACCCGGGAGCCAGGCACAGGAGGGCCAGGGCCAGGGCGGCGGTCGGCGGAGCGGGGCGCATGACACCACCCATTCCCGCTCCCAAAAAATTGTCAAAGGGTTTGCGGCGCGCATTCGCCGGGGCTTTGATGTCTGGCTCCCTCTGCCATGACGACCCCGCCCCGAACCGAGCCCGCAGCCCCGTACCGCCCGGCCCTGGCGGCCTTCTCCGCCCTGGCGTGCGCCTGGGTGTTCGTCCTGGTGACCCTCGGGGCCTTCACGACGAGCATCAACGCCGGGATGGCCTTCGCCGACTGGCCGCTTTCGAACGGGTCGGTCAACCCCCCGGGCTGGCTCACCAACATGTCGATGTTCGCCGAGCACTCCCACCGGCTGAGCGCGGCCACAATGGGGCTGATGACGATCGCGCTTGCCGTCTGGCTGCAGCGGAGCGAGGGCCGGCCCTGGCTGCGCCGGCTCGGATGGTGGGCCGTGGGAATGGTGGTCGCCCAGGGGCTCCTCGGGGGCGCCCGGGTGCTCCTGGACCCGGTCCGCATCCCCGGCTTCGAGATGAGCGCGGGCCAGATCCTGCGGATCCCGCACGGGATCGTCGCCCAGGCCTACGTCTGCATGCTGATCGGGATCGCGGCGGCCTGCTCCCGGGGCTGGGTCGCGGGGGGCTATTCGGCCCCGGCCGGGCTCAGGCGGATGGGCCGGATCTGCGTCGGGATCCTCTTTGCCCAGCTGGGGATCGCGGCCGTGATGCGCCACTCGAACGCGGGACTCGCGATCCCGAGTTTCCCCTGGTCGACACCGGACGGGGGCCTGCTGCCGCTTGCCTGGAGCCCCAGGGTCGCCGTCCACTTCGCGCACCGGGCGGTCGCGCTCGTCCTGGCGGTCGCCCTTCCTTGGTTTGCGGTCCGGATCTGGCGCGAGCGCGCCGCGCCCGTCTCTATGCGGGCGGGGGCCTCGGCCCTGGTGAGCCTCCCTGCGCTCCAGATCCTCCTGGGGGGCGCGATCGTCCGGTCCTACCGGGACCCCGGGATCACGACCGCCCATGTCCTCGTCGGGGCCCTCACGCTGGCCGTGACCTTCTGGCTCGCCTGGCTCGCCCACCGCGACGCCCTCGAGGCGCCGCCCGAGCGATGAAGCCGACCTTCTCCGACTACCTCGAGCTGACGAAGCCCCGGCTGAGCCTGCTGTCGGTCCTGACGGCGCTCGTCGGCTACCTGGCGGCGCGGCCAGCCCACGACCCGTGGAGGCTCATCTGGGTCGTCGTCGGGACCTCGCTTGCGGCCGGGGGGGTCGCCTCGCTCAACCAGTGGCTCGAGGTGGACACCGACTCGCGCATGGCGCGGACCGCCGCCCGGCCGCTGCCGGCCGGAAAGATCGCGACCGGCTCGGCCTTCGTGATCGGATGCCTGATGTGCATCGCGGCCCTGATGCTGATCTTCGCCCGGGTGGGGCCGCTGCCGGCGCTGTTCACGCTCCTGACGATCGCCACCTACCTGGGCTGGTACACCCCGTCCAAGCGCACGTCGCGCTGGAGCACCGAGATCGGGGCGATCGCCGGAGCCTTCCCCCCGCTGATCGGCTGGACCGCCGGCTCGGGCGAGGTCACGGCCCTCGGACTTGTCCTGTTCGGGATCCTGTTTTTCTGGCAGGTGCCGCACTTCATGGCGATCGCCTGGATCTACCGGCAGGACTACACGGCGGTTCACTTCCCCATGCCGACCGTGACCGACGAGACGGGCCTTCTGGCGGCCCGGTGGTCCTTTGGAAACACGCTGCTCCTAGTGACCGTGAGCCTGCTGCCGGTCGCCCTCGGTCTGGACACCCTCTGGTACGGGGCGGCCGCCCTCGCCTCGGGCGGCTACTTCCTGTGGCGGGCGGGCGTCTTCCTGTTCTGCCGGGACCGGGACAAGGCGGCCCGCAGGCTCTTCCTCGCCTCGATCGCCTACCTGCCGGTCGCCCTCGCGGCGCTCGTCGCCGACCGGATCCTGTTTTTTCCCCCCCTGCCATGAACGCCCTGCAGATCCCCGCATTCAACGCCGCTATGAACGGCACGGCCACGGTCCTGATCTGCGCGGGCTTCGCTTGCGCGAAGCTTCGCCGCACCCGTGCCCACCGTGCCCTGATGCTCTCGGCGGCCGCCTTCTCCGCCCTGTTCCTCATCGGGTACGTGACCTACCACGCGATGCGCCGGGGGATGCACACGCCCTTTGGGGGGACGGGCGCCATCCGGACCGTGTACTTCGCGATGCTTGTCTCCCATATCGCGCTGGCGATTGCGATCGCCTACCTGGTCCCGCGGACCTTCCTGCTGGCGCTGCAGGGCGACTATGAGCGCCACAAGGCCTGGGCCCGCCGGGTGTTTCCCCTGTGGCTGTACGTGTCGGTCACCGGCGTTCTCGTGTACTTCTTCCTGTACCGGTGGTGGCCCGCCTGAGGCGGGTGCTGGGGCGTGCTAGAAGCGCAGGTGCTTGACCGTAAGGCCCTGGTTGATCAGCTGCTTCAAGGCGTCTATCCCGATCTTGAGGTGGTCGGACACGAACTCCTCGGTTACCCGGCGGTCGTTCTCCTCGGTCTTGATCCCCTCGGGCAGCATCGGCTGGTCGGAGACCAGGAGCAGAGCCCCGGCGGGAATCTCGTTGTAGAAGCCCGTCATGAAGATAGTCGCCGTCTCCATGTCGACCGCCATCGCCCGGATCTTCTTCAGGTAGGCCTTGAAGGTCTCGTCGTGCTCCCAGACCCGGCGGTTGGTCGTGTACACGGTCCCCGTCCAGTAGTCGCGGGCGTGGTCCCGGATCGTAGTCGAGATGGCCTTCTGCAGCGCGAAGGCCGGCAGGGCGGGCACCTCGGGAGGGAAGTAGTCGTTGCTCGTGCCCTCTCCGCGGATCGCGGCGATCGGCAGGATCAGGTCGCCGATCTCGGCGCGGTGCTTGATCCCTCCGCATTTTCCCAGGAAGAGGACCGCCTTGGGGGGGATCGCGCTCAGCAGATCCATGATCGTCGCCGCCGTGGCGCTTCCCATGCCGAAATTGATGATCGTGATGTCGCCCGCCGTGGCGTTCGGCATCGGGCGGTCCTTGCCGTCGATGGCCACGCCGTTGATCTGGGCGAAGAGTTCGACGTAGTTCTGAAAGTTTGTCAGGAGGATGTACTTGCCGAACTTCTCGACCGGGACGCCGGTGTAGCGCGGCAGCCAGTTTGTGACAATCTCGCTGCGGGTCTTCATTGGGGTATGCTGCGGAAAATCAGGCTGAGGCCAGGCGGTTCTCGCTGTTGAGATGCCCGGCTCCGGTGTACTTCAGCGACTGCTCGTCGGCATGGTAGCTGGACCGGACCAGGGGGGCGCTCTCGACGACACCGAGGCCGATGCCCAGGCCGAAGTGCTTCCAGTGGTTGAACTCCTCCGGGGTAACCCAGCGGTCCACGGGCAGGTGCTTGGGGCTGGGTTGCAGGTATTGGCCGATCGTGAGGATGTCGATTCCATCCCCGGCGAGGTCCCGGAGGGTCTGCTCGACCTCCTCGATTTTTTCCCCCAGGCCGAGCATGATGCCGGTCTTTACGGTGAATCCCCGGCCCTTCGCGTGGCGCAGGACGCTGCGGGACCGGTCGTAGCGGGCCTGCACGCGCACGGGCTTCTGCAGCCGCTCCACGGTCTCGACGTTGTGGTTGAAGATATCGGGGCGGGCGTCGAGGACGGTGTCGACGTCGTTCATCCGGCCTTTGAAGTCGGGCACCAGGACCTCGATCGCCGTGTGCGGGTTGCGGTAGCGCACGGCGCGCACCGTGGCGGCCCACACCGAGGCGCCGCCGTCGGTCAGCTCGTCCCGGGCGACGCTCGTCAGGACGCAGTGGCGCAGGTTCATCCGGGCCACCGCCTCGGCGACCCGGGCCGGCTCGCCCAGGTCGATCTCCGTCGGGCGCCCGGTCTGGATCGCGCAGAAGTTGCACGAGCGGGTGCAGATGTTACCCAGGATCATCAGGGTCGCCGTCCCCCGCGACCAGCACTCGCCCAGGTTCGGGCACTGCGCGCTGCGGCACACCGTGTGCAGGTCCTGCTCTCCGAGCATCTTGTTGACGGCCGTGTAGCCGTCGCCGCTCGGGAGCTTGGCCCGGAGCCAGGGTGGTTTGCGCGAGGTGTCCATTCTAACGGGTGTTTGTTTAAGAAACCACAAACGGCCGGATAATCAATGGATGATTTGGCGAGGCTCCCCCGGACGGGTTTTTCCGTTTGCGCCGGGCCCCGCGCGCGGTCACCTTCGCTGGCTCCATGAGCGACATCCCCAGCGACATCACCCACGACCAGCACGCCGTGCGGAAGGCGAAGCTGGCGGAGCTGCGCGCGTCGGGGGTAGACCCCTTCCGCTCGAGCTTCACGCCGACCCACTCCTCGACTGAGGCCGTGCGGGCCCACGTTGACGGCCAGGACAACCAGGTCCAAGTCGCCGTCGCCGGGCGGCTCGTCGTCATCCGGGACATGGGCAAGAGCCAGTTTGCCAAGATCCTAGACCAGGAGGGCCCCGTCCAGCTCTACGCCCGCAAGGACGTCATGGGCGACGAGGCCTACGCGGCTTTCCGCAAGCTCGACCTGGGCGACATCATCGGGGTGTCGGGCACGATGTTCAAGACCAAGGCTGGCGAGGTCACCGTCCGCGCCGACAAGGTGACGCTCCTGGCGAAGGCCCTGCGGCCCCTGCCCGAGAAGTGGCACGGGCTCACCGACCCCGAGCAGGTCTACCGCCAGCGCTACCTCGACCTGATCGTGAACTCCGAGTCCCGCAAGCGGCTGCTGCTGCGCTCGAAGATCGTCGCCGGGATCCGGAAATTCCTGGACAGCCGCCGGTTCATCGAGGTGGAGACCCCCGTGCTGCAGTCGGTCGCCGGCGGGGCTGCGGCCCGGCCCTTCGTCACCCACCACAACACGCTGGGCGCCGACTTCTTCCTGAGGATCTCGCTCGAATTGTACCTGAAGCGCCTGCTCGTGGGCGGGATCGACCGGGTCTATGAGATCGGCCGCAACTTCCGCAACGAGGGGGTCTCCCGCCGCCACAATCCGGAGTTCACGATGCTGGAATTGTACCAGGCCTACAGCGACCACCGGGGCATGATGGTGCTCATCCGGGAGATGATTCTGGAGCTGTGCCGCGAGGTCCTGGGTTCGACGAGCCTTTCCCACGCCCCGACGGGCGAGGCGATCGAGCTGGACAAGCCCTGGCGCGAGGTGACGTACAAGGACCTGGTGCGCGGGGAGACCGGCGACCCCGGATGGTTCGAGCGGAGCAAGGCCGAGCACATGGCCGCGGCCGAGAAGCTGGGGCTCAAGATCGAGCCGCAGTGGGAGGACTTCGAGATCACCAACGAGGTCTTCTCCAAGCGGATCGAGCCTAAGCTGATCCAGCCGACCTTCGTCATGAACCTGCCCGTCGAGCTGTGCCCGCTGGCAAAGGTCAGCCGCGAGGATCCGACGACCCTGGACGTGTTCGAGCTGTGCATCGGCGGGATGGAGGTCGCCCCGGCCTACTCCGAGCAGAACGACCCCGACGTGCAGCGCGCGATGTTCGAGCACCAGTCCGGCGGGGAGCAGCAGAGTATCGACCGGGACTTCCTTCTGGCCCTCGAGCACGGCATGCCCCCGGCCGGCGGCATGGGCGTGGGGATCGACCGGCTGTGCATCCTGCTCACCGGGGCCGAGAGCATCCGGGACGTGATCCTGTTCCCGCAGCTGCGCCCGGCCGACGCGAAGGCCTAGGTGGGCCCGCCGTCCGATGCCCTGGTACCTGTATCTCGCCCTCAAGCAGCTCTTCCCCTCCGGACGGCGCCTGCCGTTCTTCACCCTGATCTGCGTGCTGAGCGTGGCCCTCGGGGTGGGGCTCCTGGTCGTGGTCTTAAGCGTGATGGGCGGGTTCAGCTTCGAATTGCACCGCAAGATGATGGACGTCACCGGCGACGTCCAGGTCCGCGCCTCAGACTTTGTCCGCGAACCGGCGGCCCTCCAGGCGGTGATCGAGAAGGTCCCCGGGGTTCTCGCGACGACCCCGTTTGCCGAGGGCTACGTCATGATCGACTTCGAACGCCGGCCCGCCTTTCCGACGATCGAGGGGATCGACACGACCCGGGTCCGCCGGGTGTTCCCGATCGACCGCTACCTGATCGCCGGCTCCTTCGACGCCCTGGATGACGACGGAGTGATCTTGAGTTCCCAGCTCGCCGCCTCGCTGGGGGCCCGGGTGGGCAGTCGCGTCGAGGTGTACACCCCCCTGATTGTCGAGAAGCTCAAGGCGGACGAGGTGGAGCTTCCGACCGAGCTGACGGTGGCCGCAATCTTCGAGGTGGGCCACCAGCAGCTCGACAGCTCCACGGTGGTCGTGACCCTGCGGCGGATGCAGCAGCTGTACGGCCTGTCCGGGGAGGTGCACGGAATCAACGTGAGGATCTCCCCGGACATCGACGCCGACCAGGAGGCCGACCGGATCAACGCGGCGATCGGGCTCGCCCAGCGCGACGGCCGGCTCAAGCCCGCCCCGGGGCTCGCAGCCAAGTCCTGGAAGCAGGTCAACCGGGACTTCCTGTGGGTCCTCCAGCTGGAGAAGAACATGATGCTCTTCATCCTTCTGTTCGTCGTCCTGGTGGCGGCCTTCCTGACGATGAGCCTGCTGCTGGTGCTCGTACTTAAGAAGACCCGCGAAATCGGGCTGTTGAGCGCGCTGGGGGCCTCCCGGCGCCAGGTCGCCCTGTGCTTTTGCCTCCAGGGGGTGGGGATCGGGGTCGCGGGGACCGCCAGCGGGCTTGCTCTGGGATTTGTATTCGGGCACTTCCGCAACGACCTGGTGCGGCTGCTGACATCCCTGACCGGCAGCCAGCAGTTGATGGAGCGCTTCTACCAGTTCAGCCAGCTGCCCTGGCACGCCGACCCCAAGGACCTGGGGATCGTGGTCTTCTCCGCCCTCGCCCTGTCGACACTCGCCGGAATCATCCCGGCCCTGATCGCCGCCCGCATGAACCCCGTGGAGGCCCTGCGCCATGAGTGAACTGCTCCTGAGTGCGCGGGCCCTGCGCAAGGCCTACCCGAGCGGCGACCGCAGAATCGAGGTCCTGCGGGGCGTCGACCTCGACATGGCCGACGGCGAGAGTATCAGCATCCGGGGGGAATCCGGCTCGGGCAAGTCAACCCTCCTGCACCTTCTGGCCGGGCTCGACCGGCCCGACTCCGGGCATCTCGCCTGGGAGGGGTCGGCCGACACCGGGGCTTCCCGCCGCGCCCGCTTCGTTGGCATGGTCTTCCAGGCCTTCTACCTGATCCCCGAACTGGACGCCCGCCAGAATGTCCTCATGGCCCGCCGCATGCTCGGGCCGCTGGACGGTGCGGCCCGAGAGAGGGCCGACCAGCTTCTCGCGAAGGTGGGCCTGGCGGAACGGTCCCACCACCTGCCGTCCCAGCTGTCCGGGGGGGAGCGCCAGCGGGTCGCCGTCGCCCGGGCCCTCATGAATTCCCCGCGGGTCCTGCTCGCCGACGAGCCCACGGGAAACTTGGACGAGCGCACCGGAGACGCCGTCATCGAGTTGCTCCTGGGGCTGTGCGCCGACACCCGAACAGGCCTGATTCTGGTCACCCACAACGCCGGCTACGCCGCCCGGGCCTCCCGCCGCTTTTTGCTGCACTTGGGGGTTCTCCAGGGCTAGGCTCCCGCCCATGGCTTCGACCAAGATCCGCTGCGGGGTAATCGGCGTGGGTTCGCTCGGCCAGCACCATGCGCGCATCTACGCGGCGACCCCCGGGGCGGAGCTTGCTGGGGTTTACGACAGCGACCCGTCCCATGCGGCGAGCGTGAACGCCCGGCACGGGTGCCGGGTCTTCGCCTCCCTCGAGGAGGCGGCCGAAGCCTGCGACGCCGTGTCGGTCGTCGTCCCCACCGACCGGCACGCCGAGGTCGCCCTGCCGCTTCTGGCCCGGGGCTGCCACCTGCTGATCGAAAAGCCGCTGTGCGCCTCCCTCGAGGAGGCCGAGCAGGTCGTTGCCGCAGCCCGCCAAAACGCCTGCTTAGTCCAGGTCGGCCACGTGGAGCACTTCAACCCGGTCATGGCCTTCCTGGAAAAGGAGGTGAGCGACCCGCGGTTCATCACGACGGAGCGGCTCGCCCCCTACCAGCTGCGGGGCACCGAGGTCGGGGTCGTCCTCGACCTGATGATCCACGACATCGGGATCGTCCTCGCCCTGGTCCGCTCCCCCCTGAAGCGGATCGACAGCGTCGGGGTCAAGGTCCTGTCCAAGACCGAGGACATCGCCAACGCGCGGCTTCTCTTCGAGAACGGGTGCGTCGCCAACCTAAGCGCGAGCCGCATGAGCCTGAAGAAAGCCCGCGAGATCCGCGTCTTCCAGGGCGACGCCTACCTGTCGCTCGACTTCATGAACCAGACCGGGCACCTCGTGCGCAAAAGCGACATCATCGCCTACGGCCTCAAGATGAAGATCGGCCTGGTGAAGCCCGGCGACTATTCGTCTGTTCCCGTCCACCAGATCCCGATTGAGAAGGGGGAGCCCCTGGCCCTGGAGCTGGCGCATTTTGTCGAGAGCGTCGCCCGGGCGAAGCAGCCCAAGGTGAGCGCGGCCATGGGGAAGACCGCCCTGGAGGTCGCGATCGCCATCTCCGACCAGATCCGCCGGCCCGCCTCCTAGGGCGGACCGGCCCTGATCCCCGCCATGGCCGAACCCGGCTTTCCGCATCTTCCCCCGCCCGAGGGCGGGCGGGCGGACCTTTTGATCGTGGCCGGGGAGCACTCCGGCGACGAGCACGCCGCCCGGCTGCTGCGGGAGCTGCGGGCGAGGCGGCCGGGGATCGCCGCGGCCGCGCTCGGAGGGCCCGCGCTGGCGGCCGCGGGGGCCCAGCTTCTGCACGACCTGACGGCCTCTTCGGTCGTCGGAATCTTCGAGGTCCTAAAGAATCTCGGGTACTTCCGGGCCCTGCACGCGGAGGTCCTGCGCTGGATCGCCGAGCACCAGCCCAAGACGGTGCTCTTCGTCGACTACCCGGGGCTCAACCTGAGGCTTGCCCGGGCGATGCGCGAGCGGGGCCTGAGCACCAAGGGGGGAGGGAAGATCCGGGCGGCCTACTACATCAGCCCGCAGATCTGGGCCTGGAAGGCGGACCGGCGCTTCGCCATGGCCCGCGACCTGGATGCGATGGCGGTCATCTTCCCCTTCGAGCTGGCGTGCTACGCGGACACGGACCTTGCGGTCGAGTTTGTCGGGCACCCCTTTGTCGAGCCCGACTGCTCGCTGCCGGTCGCCTACGACCCGGACGGGCCTGTCCTCCTCCTGCCCGGCAGCCGAAGGCAGGCCGTGACCCGGATTTACCCGGTCCTGGCCGCCGGCCACCGGGAGTTCGGGGAGCGACCCGGGATAGTCCTGTACCCGAGTCCCGAGATCGCCTCGGTCCTGTCCCGGCTGTCGCGCAAGGACACAGGCCGGCTCAGGCTCGAGCCGGTCGCCTCCTGCGGCGGTGCCCCGACGGCCGCCTCCGCGGTCCTCACCAGCAGCGGGACGATTTCGATGCAGTGCGCCCTTGCGGGAATCCCCGGGGCGATCGCCTACCGGACCAACCCGCTCACGTACGTGATGGGCCGGATCCTGGTCAAGGTGCCCTACATCGGGATCGCCAACCTCATGCTCGGGGAGGCGATGTACCCGGAATTCATCCAGGGGGCGGCGATCCCGCGCGCTCTGGGCGCGGAGCTCCACGCCTGCCTCCACGACCCGGTCCGGCGGCAGCGCACCCGGGAACAGTCCCAGCGCCTGCGCTCGGCCCTTAGCCATCCGGCGGGCGTCACGGCTGCGGTCTGGCTCGAGCGATTTGTAGCCTAGTCGCTGGACTGCACTAGGTTAAAAAATTGTACGCGCAAACTGCGCCTCGCGCGGTATTCCGTGCTAGACTTGGTACGATTCCAGCCATTTTGGGCGCTGCGGTCCGTCTGCCGCGCCCCACGCATCTTTTTAAACTAACCGGTAGCATGACTGTAAGTCCGAACAGGCCGACGTTGCGCCGGCGCCTCATGAGGGTGGCGCCCGTCGTCATCGGGGCCGCCGGACTGGCGTTTTCGGTGTCGACCTGGTGGATGGTCCGGCGGGAAGTCCGGTTCTCCGAGCAACTGCGCTTCGCCCGCGTGGCCGACTTGGCGGTGCAAACGATCCGGACCCGCTTCGCGGGGGCCGAGCACGCGCTGAGGGGCGCTGCGGCGCTGGTCCAGGTGGACCCAGAGCCCTCCCGCGAGGTGTGGCGCACCTACGTGGACAGCGCCGGACCCATCGTCCGGCAGGGCCTGGTCGGTCTGGGCTACGCCGAGCAAGTTTCGCGGGACCGCATTCCCGAGATCGAGGCCCGGGAGCGGACCGGGGGGCGGCCCGGGTTCCGGGTCCAGGATGAGTCGGGCCACGCCGTCTTGTACGTCGTCACCCAGATCGAGCCCGAGGAGCTTAACTTTTCCGCGCTCGGCGCGGACCTCGGGGCGGGCACGGGCCGGAGGCGCGCGGCGACGGAGGAGGCGAGGGACACGGGAGGGATCGTCCTGACCCTGCGCCTGCCGGTGTTCCACGGCCGGGATCTCGTCCCGGGCTTCCTTATGTTCATGCCGGTCTACCGACCGGGCCAACCTCCCTCCTCGGTCGCCGAGCGGCGCCGGGACCTCCAGGGATGGGTGTACGCCGCCTTGGAGGCCTCAACCGTCATGAAGGGCGTCCTGGACGAGATCCGGACGGGCGTCAGCTGCCGGATCTTCGAGGGAGCCGCCGAGGCTCCCGACCGGCTCGTCTACGCCAGCGATAACGTCAACCCGAACCGATTTGGCGGGTTCTCCGGCGGGCCCGACAGCGGGAACCTGCGCGCGGCGCTCCCGATCGAGATGTACGGCCAGCGCTGGACCCTCGTCCTGGACGCCCTGGGGCCGGTGGACCCCCAGACCGAGCGGCTTCCCTGGCTCATCCTGGCCGGCGGGCTCGTGATCACGGTGCTTGCAGCCGCGCTCGCCTGGGTGTCCGCCCGCATCCAGGATCGGGCCGAGGCCCAGGCCGCCCGCATGACGGCGGACCTGAGGCGGCAGGGGGCGGAACTCAGGGCGGCGAAGGAGGCCTCGGAGGTCGCCACCGCCGCGAAGAGCCGCTTCCTGGCCACGATCAGCCACGAGATCCGCACCCCCCTGAACGGAATCATCGGGATGACGAACCTGCTGACCGGGACAACCCTCACCCCCGAGCAGCGCGAGTACAACGACACGGCCCGCCAGTGCTGCCAGATGCTGCTCTCAATCGTCGAGGACATCCTCGACTTCTCGATGATGGAGTTCGGGCGGCTCCAGCTCGAGCCCGTTGAGTTCAGTCTGCGCGAATGCGTCCTGGGCGCGGTGTCCCGGCTGGCCCCGAGGGCAAAGGAGAAAGGGCTGAAGCTGCGCTGCGAGTTCGACCCAGCGGCACCCGCCGTGGTCCGGGGCGACCCCAAGCGCCTGAGGCAGGTCCTCTCAAACCTGGTAGACAACGCGGTCAAGTTCACCGAAAAGGGCTGGGTCACCGTGGAGGTGAAGGCGCGGCCCGAGGCCGGGGAAAAGACTGTGCTGTGCTTCACGGTCCGGGACACTGGGATCGGGATCGCCCCGGCGGCGATGGGGCGGCTCTTCCAGTCGTTTTGGCAGGCGGATGCCTCGGACACCCGCCGCTTCGGCGGGACCGGGCTCGGCCTTGCGATCTGCAAGGACCTGGTCGACATGATGGGCGGCCGCATCTGGGCCGAGAGCGAGCCCGGGCGGGGCTCGGCCTTTCACGTCGAGGTCGTGCTGGGCGCGGGGTCTGCGCCGGCCCCGTGATTTAGGCCGGGGAGCCCCTTCAACTGGGGCTCGATGTGCTTCCAGAGGGTCTCGGTGCGCTCCGCCAGGAGCGCGCGGCACTTGGCGATCTCCGCCTCGCGGGCGGCCCGGTTCTCATCGGCGATCTTCGCCAGATCGTCCAGGTTGTACAAAAAGACATTGTCCAGCCGCGCCACGGAGGGCTCGACGTCGCGGGGGAGCGCCAGGTCGATGAAGAACAGCGGCTGGGCCGGCCTCTTCCTCATCGCGGCATCGACGGCCGGGTGCGAGACGACGGTCGTCGGCGCCGACGTGCTGCAAACGACGACGTCGAAGTCCGGCAGCCGGGCCTCCCGTTGATCGAAGGGGATGGCACCCGCGCCCAGGGAGGTCGCCAGCTCCATCGCTCGCTCGAACGTGCGGCTGGAGACGGTCAGGGTCGCCGCGCCGCGGCTCTGGAAGGCCTTGGCGGTCTTCTCCCCGATGTCGCCCGCCCCGAGGAGCAGGATCCGGGCGGACCCGAGGCTTCCGAAGATGTCCAGGGCGAGCTCCACGGCGACGTTGGCGACGCTCACCTGCCCCACGGTGATGGCGGTGGCGGTGCGCACGTGCTTGGCCGCCTGAAAGGCCTTCTGGAAGACCCGGTTTAAGACCGGTCCGGTCGACTTGCGGGCCTGCGCCGCGGCGTAGGCTTCCTTGATCTGGCCGAAGATTTCAGTCTCGCCGAGCATCTGCGAGTCGAGTCCGGCCGCCACCTCGAGCAGGTGCTGCAGGGCCTCTCGACCGCGCAGGTCCATCCTGAACTTCTCGAACTCGGCCCCGTCGAAGTGCTGCCGGGCGCAGAAGGCGGCCTGCACCCGCTCGGCCGCCGCCGCGTCGCTTCCGACCCCGTAGAACTCGATCCGGTTGCAGGTGCTCAGGACCGCGAACTCCCGCAGCCCGTCGATCCCCGCCAGGTCCGCCTGCAGCGCCTCGGCCTTCCCGGCGTCGACGGCGAGCTTCTCGCGAACCTCGATCGGGACCTTGTGGTGGTTGGCCCCGATGACAAAGACGTGGGGGGTGCTCATGCGGCGCGCGGGGTGTGGACGGCGGCGGCCGGCGGCGTGCGGCGGCTCGCGTCGACCGGCCCCAGGGAGGCCAGGGCCGCGGCGAACAGGATCAGGCACGTCCAGGCGAAGCGCTTGGCGAGCAGGCGCCCGCGCAGCCTAAAGTAAAGCGCCGCGGCGTAGGCCACCCACAGGCCGACCGTGATCAGGAGTTTCGCGTGGCTGACGCTTCCCGTGTCCCGAAGCCAGTAGACCGAGCCGACGGCCAGGGAGAGGCCGAGGAGGGTAACCCCGGCCTGGAGCAGCCGCAGCCCGATGTGGTCCAGGGCCATGATCGAGGGCAGGAAGGAGAACCATCCGCCGATCCGCTTGGACTGGAGGGAAAAGAGCCGGAGCAGGAACAGCCCCGAGGTGAGGGCCAGCAGCGCGAAGACCCCGTAGCTGAACAGGGCCAGGGCCGCGTGGAACTCGATCCAGGGGTTGTTGCCGAAGATGTGGGTTCTCCGGGTGGCGTCCCAGGCCGGGATCGACAGCGAGAGCACCGTGAGGGCCGCGCCCAGGCAGGAGCTGAAGTACCCGAGCATGCTTGAGCGGAAGGTGACTCCCACCAGCAGGTACAGCGAGACTGCCGACCAGGCCGTGAACTGGAAGGTCTCGAAGGTGTTGCCCAGGGGGCATCCGCCCACGGCGCGGCCCCTCAGGCCCAGCCCGAGCCACTGCAGCGCGTAGCCCACGGCGATCAGGGTGTACATGGCGACGCCCGAGGGCCTTCCGCGGCGCACGAGCTCCCAGGTCCCCAGCAGGAACCCGCCGACGTAAAAGCCGGAGGCGATCCACATCCACTGGCGGTCGGTCAGAACGTTGAGAATCACGGGGCCCAAGCTAGGCATCGGGGGCGCTCTGGCAAGTCCCGGGGTTCACGGCCGCCCAGAAGCGGCACTCGTCGGAGAAATCCCGGACGGCCTGGGACTCCGCGGCGACCTCGCGGCGCAGGGCGTCGAAGGCGTGCTCCCAGCCGGCCGCCGCGAGGCTCCCCAGGACCTCGGCGCGGTCGGGCAGGTGCATGAAGGTGGAGCCGGACGGGTCGCTGAAATAGCGGTCGCCGAACTCCGCCAGGCGTCGGTCCTGCTCCCCGCGGCTCCAGCGGACGGCCTCAGCCGCCCACGCCTGGTGCTCCTCCGGGCCCGTGGCCTCCCGGTCGTGCGTGGTGAACAGGATCGTGGCCCCAGGCCGGCACGCCGACCTCAGGCCCCGCAGCGCCCGCTCGCGGTTGCTCCGGCCGGGGATTTGCATGAGCCCGTTGAAGGTGAAGACGACGCCGTCAAAATTTCCCCCGGCGAGCGCCAGCGAGCGCGACAGGTCGCAGGCGTCGGCCTCGACAAACTCGATTTGCCCGGCGCCGAGGGCCCGCGCGAGCGCCCGGGCCTGCTCGAGGAGCTCCCCGGCGAAGTCGAAGGCGGTGATCCGGGTGAATCCCAGATGCCACAGGCCCAGGGTGGCCCGCCCGGCCCCGCATCCGGCCTCGAGCAGATGCAGGCTCCGGTCCGGGAAGAACCGCTCCATCAGGATCCGCTCCGACTCCCACAGGCCCAGGAAGTGCGCGGCCCGGGTGTAGTGGAGCACGGCCTGGGGTGCGTTGAAGTCGGTCCTGACCACCTCGCCGGTTATCCGGCCCTGGTTCATGATTTTTTCTTCCAGGCTGCGATAAACATCCCGTTGCCGCCTAGGGCGTGGGGCCACAGGAGGACCGATCCGGGACCCTCGACTGCGCCGGAGGCCGGGCGGCATTCCGGGGGCAGGCAGGCGGCCGGCTCGAACTCCGGGTGGGCAGCCGAGAAGGCCGCGGCGACCCCCGCCGTCTCCCGCTGCGTGACCGTGCACACGGCGTACACCAGGCGCCCGCCCGGTCCGACGGCCGGGGCCACGGCCTCGAGGAGGGCCGCCTGGATCACGGCGAGTTCGGCGACATCCTGCGGGGTCGCGCTCCATCGGGCGTGGGGATTTCGCTGCCAGGTCCCGACGCCGCTGCACGGTGCGTCGAGGAGGACGCCGTCGAACCGAGAGCGCACCGGTAGCTTGGCCGAGCCGTCCCACAGGACGGTCCGGTAGTTGAAGAGCTTGGCCCGCGCGGCGCGGCGCTTGAGGACCTCGAGGCGGCCGGCGGACCGGTCGCTCGCCCAGACAAGCCCCCGGTTCTTCATGAGGTCGGCCAGGTGCAGGGTCTTCCCGCCCTCGCCGGCGCATGCGTCCCACCACAGTTCCCCGGGGTTGGGGGCCGCGCACAGCCCCACCGCCTGGGAGGCCAGGTCCTGGATCTCGAAGGCGCCGGTCTTGAACTGGGGCGTGAGGAAAAGGTCCAGGCCCCCCCGGTAGCGCAGGGCGTCTGAGCAGGCGGCGGAGGCCTCGCACTCGCCGAGTTCTGCCGCCAAGTGCGCCCCGGTGCCGGGCCGGGCCCGAAGCCACAGCGCGGGCTCGCGCTGCAGCTGGAGGAGCGACTCCACCGGGAAGGAGGCCTCGGCCTTCAGCCACGCCGGCACGGCCAGGGCGGCCAGGGCCTCGGGCTTCACCGACTTGGGGTCCGCCTCGAAGCGCGCGGCCAGGGCCAGGGCTTGGCTGATCCTCGTCTGCAGGGAGGATCGCTCCTCCAGCCAGGACCTCCAGCGGTAGTAGCAGAAGACCGCCTTGCTGACCGCCCGGCGCTCCGCGGGCCCCATGCGCTGGCCCCCCGACAGGTAATGGCGCAGGACCTGGTCGGCAGGGTGCCCGGGCTGCACGGAGGCGAGGACACGGGCGGCGTGGTTGAGGACAAAGGATTCGGTCATGGGGCGTGGGCTTTTCCTAGCGGCGGTCCCAGCGGCGGTCCGCCTTCAGTTCCAGGCGCTTGGTCTCAATGCGGACTCCGGCGACCGCCGGGTGGGCGCGGAGTCTGCGGAAGGCCTCGGCCGTGAGTCTCCAGCCAAGGGCCGGGCTCGCCTCGGCGACCGCGGCCGCGGACCCGCCGAAGGCGAAGGCGATCTCCAGGCGCGTGTCGCCGGACTGCTCGTTGACGCTTTGGCGCAGGGCCTTCAGGAAGCCGGGGACCCCGGGATTCTCGGGGTCCAGGATCCAGGTCACCTTCCGCACAAGCGAGGTCACCGCGGCGGCCAGCGGATAGCACTCCTTCACGTTAATCCGTGCCCCGTCGGTCCCGACGATCACGTTGCCGGCGACCAGGACCGTGGCGTTCTCCGCGAGGGCGGAACTGTAGGAGGAGTACGCGTCGGCAAACATGTTCAGCGCCACCGTGGCGGTACGGGTCGCCAGGGTGAAGGCGGCCCAGGGCCGGTTGTCCTTCTTCGAGAGCTTCTTTGCAATCCCGCCGGCCACCCCGCACAGCCTGAACTCCGTCCGGCCGCCCTGGCGGTGCAACTCCTCGATCGTGAAGGTGTCGACCGCCTCGGCCAGGTCCCGGTAGGCATCCATGGGGTGTCCCGAGATGTAGAAGCCCAGGAGCTCCTTTTCGAAGGCCAGCCGCTCGCCGTCCGGAAAGTCCTCCGCGGCCCCCGCCGGGGCGGCGCCATCGGCCTGGGGCGCGGGAGCTGCGGGTTCTCCGGCCCCGAGCATGTCGAGGAAACTGTGCTGGCCTGCTGCCCGGTCCCGGGCGTTCGCAGCCACCGCGGCGACCGCGGTGTCCAGGAGGCCGAAGAGGGCCTTGCGCGAGGCGCCGCTGAAGTCGAAGGCCCCGGTCTTCACCAGGTGCTCGAGGACCCGCTTGTTGATCGCCCTGCCGTCGACCCGAGCGATGAACGGGTCGAACCCGGCGAAGGGGCCGCACTTCTCGCGCTCCTCGATGATCCGGGCGGCGGCCTGCTCGCCGACACCCTTGATCCCGGCCAGGCCGAAGCGGATCTTGTCGCCGACAGGGGTGAACGTCTCGCGGCTCTCGTTCACGTCGGGGCCGAGGACCTGGATGCCCATGGCCTCGCACTCGGCGATGAAGTGGGCGACCTTGTCGGCGTTCCCGAGTTCGCTGCCGAGCGTGGCCGCCATGAACTGGACGGGGTAGTTCGCCTTGAGGAAGCCCGTCTGGTAGCTGAGGATCGCGTAGGCGGCCGAGTGCGACTTGTTGAATCCGTAGCCGGCGAACTTGGCGAGGATGTCGAAGATAGCGTTGGAGGTCTTCTCGTCGATGGCGTGCAGCTGGGCGGCGCCCGCCACGAATTTCTCGCGCTCCATCGCCATCGCCGCGGGGTCCTTTTTCCCCATCGCCCGCCGCAGCATATCGGCCCCGCCGAGGGTGTAGCCGGCGATGATCTTTGCCGCCTCCATGACCTGCTCCTGGTAGACCATAACCCCGTGCGTCTCCCGGCACAGTTCCTCCAGGAGCGGGTGGGGGAAGGTCACGGTGCTCGGGTCCTTCTTACCCCTGATGTAGTCGGGGATCCACTCCATGGGCCCGGGGCGGTAGAGGGCGATCAGAGCGACGATCTCGTCGATCGAGGAGACCTGCAGCTGCCGGCAGAGGTTTTGCATGCCGGGCGACTCCAGCTGGAAGACCCCCGTCGTCCGGCCGGCGTTCAGGAGGGCGAAGGTCTTCGGGTCCTCGAAGGGGATCTTCTCGATGTCGAAGGCCGGGTCGGCCGTCCGCCGGATGTTGTCCACGGCGTCGGCGATCACGGTGAGGGTCTTCAGGCCGAGGAAGTCCATCTTCAGCAGCCCCAGCTTCCCCACGGCGTTCATGTCGAACTGCACGGTGACGTCGCCCTCCTGCAGGGTGAGGGGGACGAAGTCCGAGAGCGGCCGGTCGGTGATGATGATGCCTGCGGCGTGCTTGCCGGTGTTGCGGACCAGCCCCTCAAGGACCCGGGCCTGCTCGAAGATCTTCTTTGCGACCGGGTTTTTCTCGACCTCCTCGCGCAGCTCCGCCGACTTGGCGACCGCCTGCTCGAGGGTGATGTTTAACTCCTCGGGGATCATTTTCGCCAGCCGGTCGGCGTCGGCGAAGGGGACGTTGTGGACTCGGGCGACGTCGCGCACGACCATCTTCGCCCCGAGGGTGCCATAGGTGATGATGTTTGCCACGCAGGCCTCGCCGTACTTCTTGCGCACGTAGTCGATCACCTCGCCGCGGCGGCGCATGCAAAAATCGATGTCGAAGTCCGGCGGCGAGACCCGCTCCGGGTTGAGGAAGCGCTCGAACAGCAGCCGGAAGCGCAGGGGGTCGAGGTTCGTGATCCCCAACACATACGCCACCAGGCACCCGGCCCCGGAGCCGCGCCCGGGCCCGACGGGGATCCCCTGGGACTTGGCCCAGTCGATAAAGTCCCAGACGACCAGGAAGTAGTCGACAAACCCCGTCTCGGCGATGACGCGAAGCTCGTAGTCGAGCTGCGCCGACAAGGTCCCCGCGAGCCCGGATTGGCCCGGGGCGTAGTCGACCCCGTAGCGTGTCTTCAGGCCCTTCAGGCACAGCTGCCTCAGGTACCCGGCCCGGTCGGTCGTCACCTCGGCGGGCAGGGGATACTTCGGGTACCGCTCGCTCCCCTTCGGGAAGGGGATCTTCAGGTCGCACATCTCGGCCACCGCCTGGGTGTTGATCACCGCCTGGGGAAACTCCAAGCACAGCCGCTCCATCTCGGCGCGGCTTTTCAGGTAGAACTGCGCGCTGTCAAAGCGCATCCGCTTCTCGTCCTCGACCTTCGCGCCGGTCTGGATGCACAGCATCGTGTCGTGGGGCCCGGCGTCCGAGGCGTTCACGTAGTGGACGTCGTTGGTGCAGACGATCTTCAGCCCGAATTCCTCGGCGAGCCTGAGCAGCCCCGGCACGATCTTCTTCTGCGGGGCCAGGCCGTGGTCCTGGATTTCCACGAAGTAGTTCTCGCGGCCGAAGATGTCGACGAAGCGGGCGCAGGCCTCGCGGGCCTCGTCCCAGCGGTCGTTCATCAGGTGCTGGGGCACGAGCGAGGCGAGGCACCCGGTGAACCCGATCAGGCCCTCGGCGTGCTTGGCCAGGGTCTCAAAGTCGGTCCGCGGCTTGTAGTAGAAACCCTGGATGTGGGCGTCGGAGACCAGTTTTAGGAGGTTCTGGTAGCCGGCGAGGTTGCGGGCCAGCAACCCCAGGTGGAAGATCGTCTTGCCCTCGTCGGAGCGGCCCTGGCGCTCGAGCCGGGAACCCTCGACCAGGTACAGTTCGCACCCCACGAGCGGCTTGATGCCCTTGGCCTTGGCTGTGTTGTAGAATTCTATGGCGCCGAACAAGTTCCCGTGGTCGGTGAGGGCCAGGGCGCCCTGGCCGAGCTCGACCGCCCGCTCCGTGAGCCGGTCTATCCGGCAGGCTCCGTCCAGCAGGCTGTAGTCGGAGTGGACATGCAGGTGGACGAAGTTCGGGTCTGCGGACGGCACGGGCCTAGGGGAAGCCCGCCGCGCCCGCCGCGCAAGCGCGGAAAAATCCCATTGACGTGCCGTCGACGGTTCAGCCTAATCTTCCGTTTTTCTCCCTTCCAACACCCTGCCGTCTCATGTCCATTGAAATCAAGATTCGCAAGAACGAGCCCATTGACCGCGCCCTGCGCCGGATGAAGAAGAAGCTCGATCGCGAAAACATCATTAAGGGTGTGCGCGCCAAGCGTTACTACGAGAAGCCCTGTGAGAAGCGCCGCCGGAAGAACAAGGTCCAGGCGTTCACGGCGATGCTTCGCCGGCGCTACGAGAGCTAGACAGCTCCGCGCGCGCTCATTCCCATGAGCGGCAGGCCCGTACTCGCGCTGTCCACGGCATGGTGCTCGCACCGCCATACGGACGGCTATGCCATGATTGCCGAGATGGCCGAGCTGGGGTTCAGCCATGTCGAGCTCAGCCACGGGGTCCGCATCAGCCTGATCCCCGGGGTCCTCAAGGCCCTTGAGGAGGGGACGGTCCGGGTGAGCTCGGTCCACAATTTCTGCCCGCTTCCGGCGGGCGTGACCCAGGCCGCCCCTAACCTGTTCGAGCCCTCCTCGGTCGACGCCCGCGAGCGCAGCCAGTGGATGCGCCACACCAAGCGCACAATCGATTTCGCCGCCCAGATCGGGACCGGCGTGGCGGTCTGCCACCTGGGCAGCGTCATCTTTTTCTGGCTGAACCCGGTCTGGGCGCTGCGCCGTTACAGGCGGCGCAACCCGGAGGTGGCCGTGGACTCGGACAAGGAGTACGCGGCCCTGGTGGTCAAGTGCCTGGGGAAACTCCGCAAGCGGATGGGCCCGTACTGGGCCCACACCCTGGAGTGCGTCAAGCAGGTGTGCACCTACGCGCGCGACAAGGGGGTCAGCCTCGCCTTCGAGAACCGGGAGAAGTTCGAGGAGCTGCCGCTGGACGCCGATATGCCCGAGTTTCTTTCCGGGCTGCCGGCCGACGCCCCCTTGGGCCTGTGGCACGACACGGGCCACGCCCGTCTGAAGGAGATGATGGGGCTCATGGAGCCGAAGGCCTACCTCGAGCGCAATGCGGCCCGCATCCTCGGGTTTCACCTGCACGACGTGAGCACCGACGGCCTGGACCACCAGCCGGTCGGAAGCGGCAAGGTCGACTTCGGACTCGTCAGCTCGTTTTGGAGGCCCGAGCACCGGCTCACTCTGGAGCTCGGCCCCCGTATCAGCGCCGACGACGTCAGGAGTTCCCGGCGCCGGATCGAGAACCTGATCGCCGCCCGGTTTCCCTAGGCAGAGGGCGCCTGCCCCGCCCGGGAGGCCGAAAGGATCTCGCGCACCCACCGGCGGTGGGGTCCCGAAAGCGTTATCGCCTCGATCTGGTCCAAGGGGACCCAGCAGAGCCCGGGCCTCGGCCGGCCGCCGGGCGCGGCGAAAACCCGGATCGACTCGGTGATCCGGTGGCGGGCTATCCCCCTCACATGCTTGGCCAGCAGCCGGCCCGTCTCCAGGGCCTGCGGCCGGATCCCGGCCTGGGCCGCCGTGGGCAGCTCGTGCAGGTCGGCCAGGCGCCGGGCCCCGGAAGGCACGCGGTGGAGAAGGAGGCTGCCGCTGCGCTCGCACCACGCCCGCGTGAGCTCCTGGAGGATGACCTCCTTCTGCGCGAGGCGGGGGTAGGCCTCGGGGTTCCCTGTACGGGCCGCTGCGCAGTGCCCCCGCACCGGGCAGGACGGGCAGTGCGGGGCCCGGCGAAGGCACACGGTTGCGCCGAGCTCCATCATGGCCTGGTTGTGGTCGCCGGGGTTGTGCGCTGGGACGAGCCGGCCGGCCACGGGGGAGAACGCCTTGGCCGCGGTGGCGCCGTCCCGAAACTCCGTCCCGTCGGCTGTGAGCCGGGCCAGGATTCGCACGACATTGCCGTCCACGCAGGCGACCGGCTCCCCAAAGGCTATGCTCGCGATCGCGGCGGCCGTGTACGGGCCGACCCCGGGCATCTCCCGCCAGTCTTGCGCGGTGCGGGGCGGGGAGCCCCGCTCCTGCACGGCCTGGGCGAGGCGGTGCAGATTCCGGGCGCGGGCGTAGTAGCCGAGCCCCTCCCACAGCTTGAGGACCCTCGCGGCCGGGGCCCGGGCGAGCTCGGCAAAGTCTGGCAGTTCGGCGATCCAACGCGCGAAGTAGGGCAGCACGGTCTTCACCTGGGTCTGCTGCAGCATGAACTCGCTGACGACCGTAGAATAGAGGGAGGGCGACTCCCGCCAAGGGAGCGCGCGCGCCTGGTGGCGGTACCAGGTCAACAGGGCCTTTTGGAAGTCCGCGCGGTGGACCTCCAGGGACAGGGCTCCCGCTTCCTTCCGGCCGGGGGTCCTCATGGTGCCCCCTCCAGGGACAGGTCCCTCCAGTCAATCTGCCCGAGGGGGTTGTCCCTCCAGCCCCGGACTTCGGCACGGACAGCGAAGCACTGGTTCACGTAGTAGAGCGGGGCGAACGGGGCATGGGCCGCGAGGATCCCCTCCATCTCGTCGAAGGCTCTCCTGCGGTCGGGCGTTGTCGGGGCTGCGGTCGCCCGGCGGTAGGCTTGGTCATAGGCGGGGCTTTTCCAGCGGCTGAAGTTGTACGGCGAGTCGCTTAAGGGAACGAGCAGGATCATCTCCGGGGCGTTCACCGCGTAGAAAAACGGCATCGCGCCGACCTGGAAGGACCCGGTCGCCAGGTCGCTGAAGACGGCCTTCTTCTCCCCGGAGAAAATTTCGAGGGCGATCCCGAGCTCGCGCCGCCAGGCCTCCTGGAGGGCCTGCGCAAACTCCGCCGGAAAGTCCGCGGGTACCTTGATCTCCGCTCTAGGGAAACCGGCACCGGCGGGGAATCCGGCCCGGGCGAGGAGCTCCCGGGCAAGCCGCGGGTCCCAGTCGATCTTCGGAGCGGGCTCGTAGCCGCCTGTCCCCGGCCGGGTCAGGGCGTGGGCCGGGGAGCCCCGCTCACCAAGGACCCGGGCAACCAGCCGGTCCCGGTCGATCGAGAGCGAGAGGGCCCTCCGGACGTCGGCGTTGTCGAAGGGAGCTTTCTCGGTGTTGAATACGAGGTAGACCGTGTTCAGCTGCGCCGTCACGTGCAGGAGCCCCGCCGGGGCGCTCGCGTACGCGGCGATCTTCGCGGACGGAAGAGTGTAGGTCGCGTGCAGCTGCCCGGCTCGGAAGGCCCGCTCCTCGGCGCCTGCGTTGTCCAAGGGGTAGAAATGGACCTCCTTTAGGCGCACGCGCCGCCGGTCCCAGTACCAGGGATTTTTCACGACGACCAGGTCGGCTCCCGGGCTCCAGGACTTGAGCACAAACGGCCCGTTTCCGACGAGGTTGCCCGGCCGGGTCCAGGCCGTCCCCCGGCGGGAGCCGCCCCCGAAGCGCTCCACGACCGCCTGCGGCACGGGCGCAAAGGGGGAACCGGAAAGGACGTACCCCAGGTACGGCGCCGGGTACTCAAGCCGGATCTCAACCGTTCGCTCGTCCGGGGCGGCCACGCCCAGGGGGGTCTGCGGGGACTCCTTCCCCTGGGAGAATGCCCTCGCCCCCCGTATGGCGAACCCGTACGGGGCCCCCTCGCAGGCCAGGGCGGGGGAGAAGGCCCGGCGGAAAGCGTACACAACGTCGCCTGCGGTGACGGCCGACCCATCGGACCAGCGGGCGTCGGGCCTGAGGTGGAAGCGCCACAAGAGCCCGTCCGGGGAGACCTCCCAGCGCTCGGCGACCCCGGGAAGGATTGTCCGGCCGTCGCTGGAGAGGTCCACCAGGCCCTCGAACAGGGCGGTGCTGATCGTGTATTCGTTCGAGGTTTCCAGGGTCTGCGGATCGAGGTCCCTGGGCTCGGCGCCGTTCCCCAGGTGCAGGACCCCCTCCCTGGCCCCCAACTCGGCCCGGGTAGGTCGGGAGCAGCCCGCTCCGGCCGACAGCGCGGCGGCCGCGGCAAGCAAGGTCAGGCTCCGGATCATGGGCCCAGTGTAGCGCCGCCCTCGGCCCGCGACGCAAAGCATTTTCCTTTTGCGCTTTCGGGGCCGCTCGGATGTCCTCGCGCCGATCCCCTTCGCATGCCCAAGAAGATCCCCGACGAGGAAGCCCCGAAGAAGCTGTCGACCTACACGGCCAAGCTGGACGAGGCCCAGATGGACAAACTGCGGGCGATCCTCGAGGCCCGAGGATGGGAGGCCTTCGAGGTCGCCTACGCCCGCTACGCCTTCCGGGGACCCGACTGCAACGTGACGGCCTACGCCAGCGGCAAGGCCGTGATCGCCGGCAAGGGAACCGAGGACTTCGTGCTGCACACCCTGGAGGCCGAGGTGACCCAGGCCCCGAAGCTCGGCTACGACGCCGTCTTGCACCCCGACTGGTTCGAGCCCCACGCCGGGATGGACGAGAGCGGCAAGGGCGACTTCTTCGGCCCGGTCATCGCGGCGACCGTGATCGCGGACCGCTCGGTGATAGAGGCGTGGATCAAGGCGGGGGTGAAGGACTCGAAGAAGATCGCCGACACCCAGATCGTGAAGCTCGACAAACTGATCCGCGGCACGGCCGGGGTGGTCGTCAGGACCTGCCACTGCGGGATGGCGAAGTACAACGAGCTCATGTCGCGGCCCGGGGCCAACCTGAACCGGCTCCTGGCCTGGCAGCACGCGACCGCCCTCGAGCAGGCACTCGCGGTCAAACCCGTCGCCTGGGCGCTTTTGGACCAGTTCAGCGTGCAGCCCCTGGCCCAGCGGGAGCTTGCGAAGAAGGGGCTCCCCAAGTTTGACCTGAGGATGCGCACCCGGGCCGAGGAGGACCCTGTTGTCGCCGCGGCCTCCGTCGTGGCCCGCGCCGAGTACGTCCACCAGATGCACACCCTGTCCCGGCGCTTCGGGGCCAAGCTCCAGAAGGGGGCCGGGCCGAAGGTCAAGGAGCAGGCCTCCGAGATCATCCAGAAGTTCGGGGCCCGAAGCCTGGGCGATTTCGCGAAGCTGCACTTCCGGACCGCCTACGAGGCCGTCTCGGCAGCGGGGAAGCTCGGTGAACTGCCCCTGCCGGAGCCGAAGGCCAAGGTCGAATGGCGGCGGTGAGGCCTCCATGCCGAAGCGCCGGCAGCTCCGCGGGTTTGACCTGAAGCAAGTTGAGGGCTTCTCGGGCCTAATCGGGGTCGACGAGGCGGGCCGGGGCGCCTTCGCGGGCCCGGTTGTGGCCGGGGCTGTCCTCGTGACCCGAGATTTTTTGGAGGGGAGGTGGGCCCTCACGCGCTCGGGCCGCGTGAACGACTCGAAGCTGCTGAGCGGGGCACAGCGCGATGAGCTGTGGGGGGAGTTCGAGATTCTGGCGGCCCACGGCCAGATCCACGCCCACTTCGGCTCGGCGGCGGTCGACGAGATCGAGCGCTTCAACATCCTGGGGGCCACCAAGCTCGCCATGCGGCGAGCGATCGGGGGGATTTACCCCCCGGAGGCCTTCGTGCGGCGGACGGAGCCGGACCTGTTCTCCGGGGTCGAGGAAAGGGCCCCTGTCCAACCGGCGGCCTCCTGCCGGATCATTGTCGACGGGCTCCCCCTCAGGCAGTTTCCGTACCCCCACACCGCGATCGTCAACGGCGACGCCCGGTCCCTGTGCATCGCCATGGCCTCGATCGTGGCCAAGGTGGCCCGCGATCGGATGATGCGGGAACTGGACGCCCAGCTTCCGGGCTACGGGTTCGCGCAGCACAAGGGCTACGGGACCGACGAGCACCGCGCGGCCCTGCTCGAGTTGGGCCGCTCGCCCCAGCATCGGGAGAGTTTCCTGCGCAAACTCTTCAGCGACCGGGTCGACCCCAACCAGATGGATTTCCTCGCGCCCGGGCAGCCGGGCGCTTAACTGCATTGCTCGACGATGGCCGGAAAGAAGATCTCCTCCCTGGACCGCGTGCTCGGGCGCCTGGACACGCTCGACTCGGTCAACATGGCGAACCTCGTGCAGCGGCTCGCGCGGGAGCGGGCGTTGTTTGAGGAGATTTTCAACACCCTCCAGGAGGGGGTCCTCCTCATCAGTTCGGAGGGCGTGGTCGAGTACGCCAACGAGGCGGCGCACCAGCTGATCGGGCTTCCCGGCGACGAGCTCACGGGTCGCGTCCTGTGGCGGTTGGTCCCGGAATTGCGCAGCTCGCTCGAGGGGTCCCTCGAGGGGGCGGGAAACAAGGGCGCCCAGCCGGTCCTCACCCGGGACTTTGAGCTCGCCTACCCCGAGCGCCGGACGGTCCGCCTGTACATGGTGCCCTTCCAGGGCGGAAGCGGGTCGGCCCGGCGCTTCGCCGTCATCCTCACCGACATCACCCGCGACAAGGAGGCGGCCGGCCGCCAGATCGAGGATGAGCGGATCTCCTCGATCCTGCTATTGGCCGGGGGCGTGGCCCACGAGCTGGGGAACCCGCTCAACTCGCTGACGATCCACCTGCAGCTTGCGGCCCGCAAACTCAAGAAACTGAAGGCCTCCCCGGACTCCGAGGCCCTGTCCGAGTCGATCCGGGTCTGCCGCGACGAGGTGACGAGGCTCGACGGGATCATCCGCAATTTCCTCGAGGCCATTCGGCCGCGGCCCCCGAACTTGGTGGAGTTAAACCTCGCCGATCCCCTGGCGGAGGTCCTGAAGGTCCAGCGGCACGAGTTCGCCGACCGCGGGATCGCGGTCGAGGCTGAAAGTTCCGGGGTCCTGCCGCCGGTCCTCGCGGACCGCGACCAGGTCAAGCAGGTCTTCTTCAACCTGACGAAGAACGCCCTGGAGGCGATGCAGCCGGGCGGGCGCCTGAAGATCAAGTCCCGGTCGGACGACTCGTCGGTGTTCCTGCTCTTCGGAGACAGCGGCAGCGGGATCCGGCAGGAGGACCTTGTCCGGCTCTTCCACCCCTACCACACGACCAAGCCCGGGGGGCACGGCCTGGGCCTGATGATCGTGCAGCGGATCATGCGCGCGCACGGCGGCCAGGTCGCCATCGAGAGCAAGGAGGGGGTGGGGACGATTGTGACGCTGCAGTTCCCGCGGAAGGACCGCCGGGTGAAGATGCTCCAGAGCTAGGCGGGCCCCGGGCCCTACCGCGGCGGTTGCCCGGAGCCCAGGCTCCGGACGAGGACCGTGCGGGTTTCCTTCACCCCGCCCATCTTCAGAGTGACCCGGACCGGGATCTCGTCGGAGGTGACCCCCAATTGGGAGATCATGGGATCGGGCTCGCTCGCCTTGAACGGTTCGAGGACCAGTGTCCCGGGCTGCACCGCGAAATTTCCCAGGTCCGAGCTGAAATCATCGATCTCCACGGCGAGCTTCTTCTCGGAGAGGTTCTCGACACGCAGGTGCAGGGTGACGGGGGGCAGCGGGCTTCCGATCGCGACCTTCGCCTTGATGTAGGCCTCCGCCTCCTCCTGCTCCATCCCCCCGATGTCGGGGAGATCGGTCCGGTTGGCCGGCATCTGCCCCGCCGCATCGGGCATTCCCGCTGTCGGGCCCGTCGGCGGCCCGCCGATCGACGCGCCCGCGCTGCCTCCCCCGGAGACGCCCTGGACCGCCGGGCCGATCATGCCGTTTCCTCCTCCGACGGTTCCGGGCAGCCCCACCGTGGAGCTGCTTCCGGTCAACTTGGTCCGCTTGTGCTGGTTCGCGCCGGAGAAGCCTTTGCCGATGCCGCGGCTAATCGTGACCGTGGCCGCAACCCGGCCGCCGAAGAACGCCTGGGCGCCCTGCATCGCCACGGGTCGCTCGCCCATGGCGACGGCCTGCGCGAGCTCGTCCGGCGGCCTATGCTCGGCACAGCCGGCCGCGCCAAGGGCAAGAACGCAGAGCAGGGCGGCGCAAGAACGGACGGCGTTGGGGTCGCGGCGGAGGCGGATCGGAGTCATGGTCATTGGGTTGGGGCAGATCGCCGGCTGTGACAGCCGGGGAATTGAAAGGTTGCACGGGGCCCCGCCATCAGCCAATTGAAAAAGCGCATCCTTCCGCCGTTGCCGGCGTCTGGCTGGGCAGACGGAAAGAAGATGTTTCACCACGCATGGATCCCGACCCAACGACCGAACTGGTCGACCTCGTCCGGCGCGCGCAGCGCGGGGAGGAGTCCGCGCAGCGCGAGCTCATCCTCAGCTACCAACGGCGGATCGCCGGGTTTGTCTATGCCATCACCGGCCGCAGCGACGCGATCGAGGACATCGCCCAGACGGTCTTCATCAAGATGATCCGCGCCCTCGACAGTCTCCAGGCCCCCGCCCAGTTCGAGTCATGGCTCTTCCGCCTGGCGCGCAACACCTGCATCGATCACCTCCGGCGCCAGAAGCTGCGCCGAATCTTCGTCCCGTTCGGCCCCGAGCACGAGGACGTGCCCGAGCCGCCCGGCGCGGTCGGGACCGAGGAATTGGACGCCCTCCGGCACGCCCTGGCGAAGCTTCGGCCGAAGGACCGGGCACTGATCGCCCTCGTCCAGGAGGGGCGCAGCCACGCCGAGATCGCCCAGACCCTCAAGTCCAGCGTTGCCGCCGTAAAGGCCCGATTGCACCGTGCCCGCGAGCAGCTCAGAGAGCATTACCAACCCCAATATGAATCCTGAAAACAAAGCCTGGCAGGAGCTCTGCGACCGGGCCGACGCCCGGCTCCCGGGGGATTTTGCCGAACGGGTCCTGCGCGCGTCCCGCCAGCGCCCCGACCGCTCCCCGTCGCTTTTCGGCCAGCTCGCCCTGAGCGCCGCCACCGCGGCCCTGTGCTTCCTGGCGATCGCGATCTACCACTCCCACGATACAAGCGCCCAGGACCTGAACAGCCTCGCCGACTGGAACCAGGTCGCCTCGGCGGTTGATGACTCAAGCCTAGCCCAATGAAAAAGACACTCCTCGTAGCGTTGGTGACCGCGCTCGTCTTCGCGGCCGGCTTCTGGACCCGGGTGTGGACCGACCGGCACCGCCCGCTGCCGCCGCCCCCGGGAGGCTTCGGGGCTGAGTTCTCCCACCAGCATCCCCCCGGCATGATGGGGGAGGCACGCCGCGAGCGGCCGCTCAGCCGCGCCGAACTGATCGCCAAGGTGGAGCAGCTCAGGCCGCAGCTTGAGGTGTTCCGCACCAAGATGGGTGAAATCGACGCCGAGTTCGACAAGCAGCTCGAGCAGATTCTGACCCCCGAGCAGAGAGCCAAGCGGGCCGACTTTGCGAACCGCAGGGCCCGCGAGGAACGCCCGGAGCCCAAAGAGGGAAAAAAGCCCCTGTCCGACGACCAGCTCGGGTTCATGCTCAGAGACCAGCCGGCCCGAACTGTCCTTTGGGATGTCGTGATCCCGCTTCGCCTGGATGTGCTGACCCGGGTTTACAAGCTCGATGACGCCCAGAGGCAGAAGGTTCAAGTTCTTCTCAAAACACGCAGGGACAAGTTCTTGCAGCTTATCGACAGCTCCCCGCCTCCAAGCGTCACCCTGAGCCGGCTCGTCCCGATGATCCAGAGGATGGCCGAGCCGCCTCCCCCTCCTCCTGAGCCGAAGTGACAACTTGACCCACGGGCGCCATTGAGCGTGAATGGCCCCATGGTGCCAAGTGTCCTCATCGTCGACGACGAGAAGCACACCCGCGAGGGTCTCCAGCAGGCCCTGGCCGAGGGTCACGATGTCACGGTTGCCGCGAGCGCCGAGGAGGCGTTCAACCTCATGCAGGCGCAGCCCTTTGACGTCGTCATCACGGACCTGCGCATGCCGGGCAAGTCGGGGCTGAAGGTGATCGACCAGGCGCTGGTGCAGCCGAACAAGCCGGCGGTCTTGGTAATGACCGCCTACGGCACGATCGAGACCGCTGTAGAGGCCATGAAGCGCGGGGCGGTCGACTTCATCACCAAGCCCGTCAGCATCGAGAGACTCGAGGCGCTGATCCAGCGGGCGCTTCGGACGAAGACCCTCGAGATCGAGGTCAAGCAGCTCCACGAGCGCCTCGACGAGAAATACAACTTCGAGGGGATCCTCGGGCATTCGCCGAAATTACAGGCGGTGATCGACCAGGTTAAGCTCGTCGCTCCCTCGCGCGCCACCGTGCTCATCGAGGGGGAGTCGGGAAGCGGCAAGGAGCTGATCGCCCAGGCGATCCACCAGTCGAGTCCCCGCGCCCGATCGCCCTTCATCGCCGTCCACTGCGCAGCCCTTTCCGAGAGCCTTCTGGAGAGCGAGCTGTTCGGCCACGAGAAGGGGGCCTTCACCGGCGCGGCCGAGCGCCGGATCGGCCGGTTCGAGTCCGCCGACACCGGAACGCTTTTCCTGGACGAGATCAGCGAGATTTCCCCGGCTACCCAGGTGAAGCTCCTTCGCTTCTTGGAGACCAAGTCGATCGAGAGGGTGGGAGGCTCCAAGCCGATCGAGCTCGACGTGCGGCTTGTGGCCGCGACCAACCGGAACCTGGAGGAATTGTGCCGCACGGGAAAGTTCCGCGAGGACCTGTTCTTCCGACTGAATGTCGTCCGACTGGTCCTCCCGCCGCTCAGGGATCGGACCGAGGACATACCGCTTCTTCTGGCCCACTACATCAAAGTATTCTCCGACGAGAACAAGGTCGCCCCCCTTTCGATCGAGCCCGGGGCCCTGGGCACCCTGCAGGCTTACCGCTGGCCGGGAAACATCCGGGAATTGCGCAACTTCTGCGAGAACGCCGTGGTGACCCGCCGCGGGGGAAAACTGACCGAGTACGACCTGGACCCGAAGTACCGGGACGGCGGAGCGGGGGGCGCGGGCTCGGTCCCGGGGGCCTCGTCGGCAAACCAGCTGTCCGTCGAGCAGAACGAGAAGCGGATCCTCAAGGAGGCTCTCCTCAAGGTCCGGGGAAACCGCACGAAAGCGGCCGAACTGATGGGGATCAGCCGGCGCACCCTGCACCGGAAGTTGGCCCAGTGGCCGGAGCTCGACGTCACGGACAAGTGACCGGCGGGGGCTTTTCGCAGCGGGGAAGATTCAGGTTGACGGCCGGATCGTCTTGCCTAGTCATGATCCCCTGCTTCGCGGGCGTAGCTCAGTTGGTAGAGCACCACCTTGCCAAGGTGGACGTCGAGAGTTCGAACCTCTTCGCCCGCTCCATCTCTTTGGGGATCAGGATTTAACCAATCCGCCTCTGTGGTAATGACGGTTGTCTGCGTCCTATATCCCAATGGGACTGCAAATAGAGGTATCGCAGGGGGCGCCGGGCCGTCTTGCCCAATCCCGACTTCTCGCCACGTTGATTGACCCGCGCCCACTTCGCGGGCACCAACGCCCCCTTTTACCCATGCCGCGACTGACCCTTCCCTGCCTAGCCGCCCTGTGCCTGCTGATCTTGTCCCCGCTTGCCGGGGCCCCGGGGTTCCCCCAGGACCAAAGCGACATTGCAGCCGATCCGGCCGTTCGCTTTGCGACCCTGCCCAACGGCGTCCGATCGGTCGTCCTCACCAACCACGAGCCCCGGGACCGGGCAAGCCTGCGCCTGCTCGTCGCGGCGGGCTCCTTCAACGAGTCGGAGGATCAGCGGGGCCTGGCGCACTTCCTCGAGCACATGGCCTTCAAGGGCAGCGCCCACTATCCGCCGGGGACCCTGATCGAGAAACTGCAGCGGCTGGGAATGCGCTTCGGGGCCGACACGAACGCCTCGACCAGTTTCGACCACACCGTGTTTCTGCTGGAACTGCCCGATACCAAGCCGGAGACCCTCGCCGAAGGCCTGCGGATCTTCGCCGACTATGCGGGTTCTCTTCTCCTTCAGGCCGACCAGATCGAGTCCGAGCGGGGCGTGATTTTAAGCGAGAAGCGCGACCGCGACTCGGTCGCCTACCGCACCTACGTGGCGCAGGTTGGCTTCCTCCTGCCGGACACCCGGGTTGCCCAGCGCCTTCCGATCGGTCTTGCCGATGTCATCGAGAAGGCGGGCCGGGACCGTTTCGCCGCGTTCTACAACACCTGGTACCGGCCCGAGAAGCTGTCCGTGGTCGCCGTCGGTGACTTTGATCCGGCGGCCGTGGAGGCGATGATCCGGGACAGCCTCGGAAGCCTCAAGGCCCGCTCGCCGGCTCCCCGGGATCCGGATCTGGGGCGGGTGGCATCGTCCGAGGGAATCCGCACGAGCTTCCATCCCGAGCCGGAGGCCCCGCTGGTCCACGTCGACCTCGAGGCGGTCACCCCGCTGAAGGTGGAGCCGGACACGGCGGCCCTGCGCGTCAGGCACCTCAAGCGGGACCTGGCGGTGTGGATGCTCAATCGCCGGTTCGAGATCCTCTCCCGAAAGCAGGACGCGCCTTTCACCGAGGCCTCCACCTCGGTCGAGGAGAGTTACTTCCTGTTCCGCGAGGCGGGGATCCGGATTGGGTGCAAGCCCGAGTCTTGGACGAAGGCCCTGGCGGTGGCCGAGCACGAACTGCGCCGGGCCCTGACCTACGGTTTCCAGCCCGCGGAGTTGAAGGAGGTCGCGGCGAATGTCCGCAACGAGCTTGAGCAATCGGCCAAGGGGGCAGCCACGCGGCGGTCGAACCGGCTGGCCGACGAGCTTTATGAGGGGCTGGTCGAGCGCGAGGTGTTCACCTCGCCCGCCCAGGACCTCGCCTTTTACGGGGCCGCCCTCGATCGGATCACCCCGGAGGACTGCGCGGCGGCGCTGCGCGAGGCCTGGGCTGCATCGGGCCGGGAAATCCTGGTCTCCGGGAACGTGGAACTGAAGGAGCCCGACCGCGAGATCCGCGCGGCCTATGAGGCGAGCCGGGCCGCGGCTGTCGAGCCGCCGGAGGGGATCGCCTCGGAGTTCTTTCCGTATTCCTCATTTGGGATCCCGGGCACGGTCGCCTCGCGCGCAGAGATTCCCGATCTCGGGATCACCGAGATCACCTTCTCAAACGGAGTCCGGCTCAACCTGAAGAAGACCGACTTCGAGGCCCACAAGGTGCGGGTGAGCCTGAGGGTGGGCGGGGGCAGGCTGACCGAGCCGGCTTCTTCCCAGCCCGGGATCGCCCGGCTTGCGGACGCCACGTTCAACGCGGGCGGCCTGGGAAAGCTTGGGATTGACGAACTCGAGCGGGTCCTTGCCGGCAGGACCGTGGGCTTCCGCTTCGGGGTCGCAGACGACGCCTTCAGCCTGGCCGGCTCGACGGACGCTCCCGACCTCGCCCTGGAGTTCCAGCTGATCACCGCCTACCTCACGGACCCGGGCTACCGGCCCGAGGCCCTCTGGACCGCCCGCAAGGGGATCCCGCAGGCCTACCGCAAGCTCGCGCACACCCCCGAGGGGCTGATCCACACGAAGATCGCGCGGATCCTCGCAGGAGGCGACCCCCGCTTCGGGGTCCCGAGCGAACCCGAGCTTACGGCCCGGACCCTGGAGGAGGTGAAGGCTTGGCTCTCTCCACAGTTTGCCTCGGGCCCGATCGAAGTTGGGCTCGCCGGGGACTTTGACACGGCGGCCGCAATCGACGCCGTGGCCCGGACCCTAGGGGCGCTGCCGACGAGGACCGCGAAGCCGGCCTATGAGCGGGAGCGCAGGCTGGCGCTTCCCGCCGAGCCGGTGGTGAAGGACTACTCCGTTCCGACGGAGATCCCGAAGGGGCTGATCCTCGAGGTCTGGCCGACGACCGACGGGCGCGACGCCCACACGGCCCGGCGCATGGGGATCCTGAGCCAGGTTTTCGCCGACCGCTTGCGCCTGAGGATTCGAAACGAGATGAGCGGGGCCTACAGCCCCTACGCCTCGAGCAGCGCGAGCACGGTCTTCCCGGGCTACGGCTCGATCTCGGCGTACGTGACGGTCGACCCCGCCCTGGCGGGAAAGATTTCCCAGGCGGTCCTCGCAATCGCCGGGGACCTGTGCCGCGGGGGGGTGACGTCCGACGAACTTGAGCGGGCGCGCAAGCCCGCCCTGACCGAGATCCGCGAGTCGGCCCGTACGAACCGCTACTGGCTCGACTCGGTCCTCGCGAGCGCCCAGGAAGAGCCGCAGCGCCTGGAGTGGGCCCGCACCCGCCAGGCCGACATCGAGAAGATCACCAAGGCCGAGCTCGACCAACTGGCCGCGAGGTACCTCGACCCCGCTCGCGCCAGCCGGTTCATCATCCTCCCCGAAAAATCTACCCCATGAAATTGCCCCTCATCAGATCCCTCCTGCCCGCGATGGGCGCCCTGTGCTGGATCGCCACCTCGGCCCCCGCGGCCCGGGCCCAGGTCCAGGCGAGCCTGGTCGCCGCCGATGCCTCGATTCAGCCCGGCAGGCCCATCACGGTCGCCCTGCGTTTGGAGCAGACCCCACACTGGCACACCTACTGGGTGAATCCGGGAACCGGGCTTGCGACCACGCTTGCGTGGACCCTTCCGCCCGGGTGGAAGGCGGGCGAGATCCAGTGGCCGGCGCCGAAGGCGCTGACCGACTCGAGCGGCGCGGTGGTCGGAAACGGCTACGATGAGAGGGATGTCCTCTTGCCTGTGACGCTCACGCCTCCGGCCGACCTGAAGCCCGGGACGACGGTCGAACTCTCGGCGGCGGCCGAGTGGCTCATGTGCAAGGACTCGTGCATGCCCGGTAGCTCCACGGTTTCGGTCTCGCTTCCCGTCTCGGCGGACGTCCCGGCGAAGGATGCAACCTGGGGCGACCGGATCCGGGCCACGGTGGCGGGGCTGCCCCAGACCGACCCGGCCTGGGCCGTGTCCGCAAACCGCGATGGCGCGTCGGTCGCCCTGGCCGTGGCCCCAACCGGGGCGGCGGGGACTGTTCCCAACGGGCTTCATTTTTTCGCTGACGACAATTACGTCCCGTATGAGGCGCCGCAGGCCGTCCGCCCGGATGGCAAGGGCGGGTTCGTCCTCACCCTGGCGATCTCCTCCGATGCTCCCAAGGACCACCCCAGGCTGACCGGCGTCCTCGCCTCTGCCAGCGGATGGCGGCCCGACGGATCGCTTCCGGGGCTCAGGGTCGACGTGGAATTTGGGGCCGCGGCCCGGAGCGTGAAGGCAGCGGTCGCCCCGTCGGCGCCGACCGCTCCCGCTGGCACGACCGGCGCCGGGCTCTTGGGAACCCTCGCCCTTGCGTTCGTGGGCGGTTTGATCCTGAACCTCATGCCCTGCGTCTTTCCGGTCCTGGGGATCAAGATTCTCGGGTTCGTGGGCCAGTCCGGGACGGACCGGGGAAAGGTGGTCGCCCACGGGCTCGTCTTCACTTCGGGGGTCCTGGCATCGTTCTGGATCCTTGCCGGGCTCCTGATTGCGCTGCGGGCCAGCGGCGACCAGCTCGGCTGGGGTTTCCAGCTGCAGTCGCCGGGTTTTGTTTTCGCGCTGGCTGCGGGGATGCTCGTCTTCGCGATGAACTTGAGCGGCGTCTTCGAGTTTGGGCTCTCTGCGACTGGCGTCGGCTCGGACCTCCAGACGAAGTCTGGCTACACCGGGTCCTTCTTCACCGGAGTCCTCGCAACCGTAGTCGCTACCCCCTGCAGCGCGCCGTTCCTCGCGCCCGCCCTGGGCGCCGCCCTGGCGCTCTCGGCCGGCCAGTCCCTCGCGGTTTTCACGGTGATTGCTTTGGGCATGTCGACGCCGTACCTGCTGCTGTCGATTTTCCCCGGGGCCGTGAAAGTCCTCCCCAGGCCGGGCGCCTGGATGGAGACCTTCAAGCAGTTCATGGCGTTCCCCCTCTACGCTACGGTGGGCTATCTCGTCTGGGTACTGGCCGGCCAGGTGACCGAGACCGGTCAACTTGCTGTGTTCTTCGGGCTGGTCGTGATCGCGATGGGCATCTGGGCCTACGGGCGCTGGCATGCCCCGGGCGCCTCGGCGGGCCGGGCGCGCTTCGGCCTCTTAGCCGGGCTGGCCCTTATCGCGCTCGGAACATGGACCGGGTGGCCGCAGGCGCCGGCCCCGACGGATGTGACCTGGGGAAAGTGGAGCCCGGAGGCGGTGGCCTCGCTCCGCAGTGAGGGGAGGGTGGTTTACGTCGACTTCACCGCCCGCTGGTGCGCGACCTGTCAGGCGAACAAGCGCCTGGTCTTCCACTCCGAGGAGGTCCTCAAGGTCCTGCGCGAGCGCAACGTGGCAACCCTGCGGGGCGACTGGACGAACAAGGACCCGCAGATCACGGCTGAACTCGCCAAGTACAACCGCAGCGCGGTTCCCTTCAACGTCATCTGGTTTCCGGGAAAGACCGAGCCGGTCGCGCTGCCGGAACTGCTCACGCCCGAGATCGTGCTCAAGGCTCTGCGGTCCGGTGGCTGAATGCGCAGGTGGTGAAGATCACCTAAGTTTTCAGAACCGGGGAATGTTTTCAAAAAAGACTTTTTGAAAATCATAGCGGCCGCTTCTTCGCCCGGAACCCCCCGGGGAGCTATCGATCATCCCGGTTGATTTCGGATTACGTCGACCTCGGGCTTTGTTGGTGACGGCGTGCCATGACACACCTAGGGTTGCGGCCTGATGAGGCCATGGATAACGGCGCGTCAATCAAAGTTATTGGGTGCTCTCGGTCGCTGGTTGATCCCCTTTGCATCGACTCTCTTGATGAGTCTGCCTGCGCGCAGCATAGGGCAATCCCTAAGCACCCTTTACGCCTATCCGAACGGCAACACTAGCGGGGTTGTCGTTACCTCGGTATTTCAAGGGAATGATGGCCGGCTCTATGGGGCGTCCCCTGCCGGCGGGTCACAAAACATGGCCATGGTCTTCGCCGTGAACGCTGACGGCACCGGGTTCGTCGTCCTGCACAGTTTTCCCTACGTCTACGACGCCAAGTCGCTGTTTCAGGGGGCTGACGGGCGCCTGTACGGTTATGGCTCCACCGCGGCGAACGGGAGCTTCTTTGCGACGATCTTCGCAATCAATCCTGACGGAACCGGCTTTGCCACGCTTCACACCTTCTTGGATGGTGGCACTGTTGAGGGGCTGGTTCAGTCCAAGGACGGCAGAATTTTCGGTGCGGAGGCCCTGACAGCCAGCAACTCATGGACGCTCTTTGCGATTAATTCCGACGGCAGCGCCTTTGTGCCGCTCTACAGCGCTTCATCGGCTGCGACGGTCTACCCAAACCCTTATATTTTCCTCCAGGGCGCCGACGGACGGCTTTACGGAACGGTCGGCTATGCCGGTTTTCCCCTTACCGCGCCCGTTGTCTTTGCGATCAATCCTGACGGGACTGGTTTCACCCCGCTCTTCAGCTGTGAGGCGGCCTCCCTCCTCCAGGGATGCGACGGGCGGCTCTACGGGGTGACGCAGGGGGGCGGGGCCTATGGTTATGGGACGGTCTTCAAGGCAAATTTGAACAGTTCCGAGTTCTTAACGCTCCACGACTTCACGAACGGCGCTGATGGCGGCTGGCCGATTTATCTGATCGAAGGCGTTGACGGGCAGCTGTACGGCACAACGGAATTGGTGCCGGGCAGCCGGGGCGCCGTACCGAACGCCGCAAGGATGTTTGTCCTTAACAAAGCCGGGGCGAATTTCTCGTCGCTCTATGTGTTCAGCAGTAGTTACAGCCCCCTTTCCATCGGCAGTAACGGCGTCCTCTACGGCGGGATGAACGCGACGATCTACGCCTACACGCTTCCGTTGATCACTTATTCCCCAGGGGCCCAAACTGTACCGGCTGGGTCAACGGGCCTGCTCAGCGTGGGGGTATCGGTGCCGGGGCTGACCTATCAATGGTCCTTTAACGGAACCCCTATCGCGGGCGCGACCACCCCGACGCTACAATTGCCAAACATTGGCACTGCTCAGGCTGGCCAATACCGGCTCCTGATAACCACGGGGCCAACCAGCGGTATTTCCGTTCCGGCCACGATTAGCGTCTCTGTCGATGCCCGCCTCATGAACCTGTCAGCGCGCAGCTACGTTGGCCCGGGCTCGCAGAACCTCGTGGCCGGTTTCTCCGCCAGTGGCCCGAATCCCAAACAGCTGTTGATTCGAGCTGTGGGCCCGACATTAGGCCAGTACTCGGTCGCCGGGACACTTGCTGCGCCCCAGTTGACGCTTTTTGACGGGGCTGCGGCAACAATTGCGACTGATGTTGGCTGGGGAAATTCTCCCGTTATCGGGTCGTCCTCCACTTCGGCGACGATTTCCGCAGCATCATCGTCCGTGTTCACCCAGGTTCAGGCGTTCCCGTTGCCGACCGGGTCCCCCGACAGTTCGATGGTGGCGTCCCTGCCCTCAGCTTCGTACACCGCCCAGGTGAGCGGGGTCGGGAATACGGTCGGGGTTGCATTGGCTGAACTCTACGACCTTGATTCCGGAAGCGCGCCGGCTCGCGTGGTAAACTTGTCAGCCCGGGCCTTCTCCGGCCCTGGATCCCAAGTCGTGGTGGCGGGGTTTGTCGTCGGAGGCAACTCATCGGAAACCCTGCTCATCAGGGCAGTGGGTCCCACGCTCGCTCAATACGGGATTCTCGGAGCGCTGGTGGCGCCCCAACTCACCCTCTTTGATAGCGACGGCAAGATAATCGCCACCAATGTTGGCTGGAGTAACAGCCCATCCGCGGGTTCATCCCCGGTGCAGTCTTATCCCCTGGTGGCAACGCCGGGCTTAATGTCAAAAGTCTACGCCTTTTCGCTGCCAGCCGGGTCAAACGATTGTGCCATGGTTATTACCCTGCCGCCGGGCGCATACACAGCCCAGGTGAATGGCGTAAGCGGGGCGACAGGAATTGTCCTAGTAGAAGTCTATGATGTGCCGTGAGTCGGGGGTAGGCCCCCCCAAGTAGGTGTTTTGTATTAGTGATTGGCGGCTAAAAACTTGCAACTTAATCGACCTGCATTGTCGGCCCCCTTGGGAGAGTTTCGGTATCCGCCCTGGACAACCTATCTTGCGCACACAGGGGTAGGTGATGAGGGCCCTGTTTTTGAAAATCACCTAAGTTTTCAAAACTGGAGAATGTTTAAAAAAAGACCTTTTGGAAATCGTTGCGGCCGTTTCTATGCTCTACACCCTCCAAGGGGTACCCAGGTACCCCTTGGAGGGAGATCAGGCCGTGATGGCGAGATCTCGGTCTTTTTGCTTTCTAGTTGAAAGCGCTTTCCTCGGGTCACTTCGAGAGTAGCTCCTCCTCTTGGAGACAAAGGCTCTGTCGACAGCGAATCCAATTTCAGCCTACCCGCCAGCAGATCACAGATCGTGGCTCCAGGATCGGGAAGTGCCCAGCGCCCGGACTTCTTAACCTAGGATTAAGGTTCCCTCGGATAGGGTGGACGTTGGCACTCGCCGGCAGGAGCCCACATCACACCCCGACCTGATACGTTGCCCATGAAGTTTACCCAGGATCCACGCATTCTGCTCGCCCTGTGCGTCTTGGGTTTTTCGGTGCAGTCGCTCTGCGCCCAGTTTGCGGGCACCATCATTCTGGGCCGGCCCGAGGACACGTCGATCGTTGCCAACGTGATGTCGCCGGCCGGCGGGACGGCCTACATCGAGTACGGCACCCAGACGGGGGCTTACCCGGTCCAGACCACCCCGCAGTCACTCGCGGCGAATTTGCCGTTTGAGTTCACCCTGACCCCGCTCAAGCCGAACACGCGCTACTACTACCGCCTGCGCTTCGCCCCCTTGGGGTTATCGACTTACGCAGCGACCCCGGAGTACGCCTTCATGACCCAGAGGCCTCCGGGAAGCACGTTCACCTTCTGCCTCCAGGGCGACTCCCATCCGGAGCGGGACAAGACGGCGTTCAACTCGGCCCTGTACACCCGCACTCTGACGACAGCCGCTGCGGACAAGCCCGACTTCTTCATCTGCTCGGGGGACGACTTCAGCGTGGACACGCTGTCGACCTACTCCGCGGCGACCGTGGGGGGCCGCTACACCCTGCAGCTTCCCTACTTCAACCTGATCGCCCCCTCGGCCCCCTTGTTTCTCACAAACGGCAACCACGAGCAGGCGGCCCAGTATTTGCTCGACGGGACGTCGAACAACGTCGCCGTCTGGGCCCAGACAGCGCGGAACCTCTATTACTCCGAACCCGCTCCCGACTCGTTCTATTCCGGGAACGCGGTGCCCGTGGACTACATCGGACTCCTGCGAAACTACTATGCCTGGACCTGGGGCGATGCCCTCTTTGTCGACATCGACTTCTACTGGAGTTCCCCCCAGTGCGTCGACAGCCTCCTCGGGGGGCAGACCCACGTCTTGACCGACCCTTGGGTCATCACCCTGGGCACAGCCCAGTACGCCTGGCTTGAGCAGACTCTCCGGCAGAGCACGGCCAGGTTCAAGTTCGTGTTCGCGCACCATGTGCTCGGGACCTTCAGGGGGGGGATCGAGAACGCCACCCTTTACGAGTGGGGCGGGACCGACAAGGGGTCGGGCGCCAACCTCTTCGCCCAGAAGCGCCCGGGATGGGACCTGCCGATCCACCAGATGTTCGTCAAGTACGGGGTGACCATCTTCTTCCAGGGGCACGACCACTGCTTTGCCTACCAGAAGCTCGACGGGGTGACGTACCAGGAGGTGCCCTATGCGGCGGACCCCAACTACGGCCTGTACAACGCGGACGCCTACACTTCGGGCGTCGTGATTCCCGCAACCGGGTACGCCCGGGTGACGGTCAGCCCGACCGGGGTCAAGGTGGACTATGTCCGCACCTACCTGCCGGCCGACGAGGGCCCGGGCAAGGTCTCCGGTTCAGTAGCCTACAGCTACACGATCGGAACGATGACAGGCCAGGGTACCGCCCCGCTCATCACGGCAGAGCCTGTCTCCCAGGCGGTCTCCGGGGGGACCGCGGTGTTTCGGACGCAGGCCTCGGGCTCCGGCCTGTCCTACCAGTGGCTCTTCCAGGGCGGCGCCCTGTCGAACGGTCCCGCCGTCTCCGGGGCGACGGGGCCAAACCTGGTCCTCTCAGGGGTCTCCGGTGCCAGCGCGGGAAGCTACCAGTGCATCGCCACCAATTCGGCCGGATCCGTGACTAGCCAGGCGGCGACCCTGACCGTGGCCCCCTCCGGTAACCCGGGTCGGCTGGTGAACCTCTCGGTCAACGCCGTCGTGGCCTCGGAGCTCATCATGGGGTTTGTGACCGGCGGGGCCGGAACCGCGGGATCCCAGACCCTGCTGATCCGGGCGGCGGGCCCGGCGCTTGTCCCCTACGGCGTCACCGGGGTCCTCCCGGACCCGGAATTCAAGGTGTTCAGCCCCCAGGGAGTCCAGATCGCCTCGAACGCAGGCTGGGGAAGCCCCGCCGGGAACCCGGCGAGCGTAAGCCTGGCCCAGTCCAACACCGGGGCGGGGCTGGTCTTCGGCAACGCCTCAAGCCTGGACTCGGCGGCCGTCCTCTCGCTGCCCGCAAGCCCGGGCTACACCGTCCACGTCGACGGCCGCTCCGGCGACTCGGGCCGGACCCTCGCGGAGGTCTACGACGACACCCCTGCCAACGCCTACACGCCCTCCACCCCGCGCCTGGTGAACCTGTCCTGCCGGATTCAGGTGCCCGCCGGCGGCGGCCTGACGAACGGCTTCTATATCGGAGGATCGACCTCTAAGACGGTGCTCGTCCGGGCGGTGGGCCCGGGGCTTGCGGCCTACGGGGTGACTGGGCCGATGCCCGACCCGGTCCTCACGCTCAACAACGGCTCGACTGCGATAGCCTCAAATGCCGGCTGGGGCGCGGATCCCCAGATTGCGGCCGCGATGGCCGCGGTCGGAGCCCTGCCCAATCCCCTCCAAGCAGGGGACTCGGCCTTACTGATCACGTTAACACCAGGCTCGTACACCGCAGTCGCGGCCAGCGCCGGCGGGGCGGCCGGAGGCGTGCTGCTCGATATCTACGAGGTGCCCTGAGCCGCGCCCGATGACCCCATGCCCAGCGCTTTTGTGACCGCCGCCTTCCCCGGGATCAGGCCCATCCTCGGACTGGTCATCCTCGCCTGCATTCCGGCCGGACTCTTGGCCCAGAGCTCCGGGTCGCTGCCCTTCGACGTCCTTCTCGGCCGGCCCACGGATCACTCGGTGGCACTCAGCGTGCTGGCGACCCAAGGCCTGGAGATCGTCGTCGATTACGGCACGCAGACGGGCGTCTATCCCGGTTCGAGCCCGGTCACGACCCTTGCGGCGGGGGCCCCCTCCGTCGTGACGCTCGACTCCCTTCAGGCGGACAGCGCCTACGTCTACCGCATCCGTTATCGGGACCCGGGGACGTCCTCGTTCGCGGCGGCCCCGGAGGCGGGTTTCGTCACACAGCGGGCCTCGGGCAGGACCTTCATCTTCGCGATCGAGGCCGACCCCCACTACCAGGATGACGAGCCGCCGGTCTGGGACCAGACGCTTGCGAACATCCTGGCGGACAAGCCCGACTTCCTCGTGGACATCGGCGACACCTTCATGGACGAGAAGTTCGGGGCGACGACCAGCGACCAGGTCGTGCTGAGCCACAGGACCGTGCGCTCCCAGTTCTTCGCCCAGATCGGGCAATCCGTGCCGCTTTTCCTCGTGAGCGGAAACCACGATCCCGAGCTCGGCTGGCTGCTGAGCGCCGCGCAGCCCCACGCCAACGTGGCGACCTGGGGCGTCCAGGCGCGGCAGCTGTACTTCCCGTGCCCCGTGGCGGGGGCCTTCTACTCCGGGGCCACGGCTGCCGATCCCTACACCGGGGCGCCGAGGGACGCCTACTACGCGTTCCAGTGGGGTGACGCCCTGTTCATCGCGCTCGACCCGTTCTGGTACACCTGCCAGACCACGGCGCACTCCAAGGACCCGTGGTCGTGGACCCTCGGCAGGGCGCAGTACGACTGGCTCAAGGCGACCCTCGAGCAGAGCAAGGCAACCTTCAAGTTCGTGTTCATCCACCACCTGGTCGGGGGCAGCCTCGACGGCCAGGCGCGGGGCGGTGCCGAGGTCGCGCCCTATTACGAGTGGGGGGGCAGCAACATCGACGACACGCCCGGCTTCGCGGCGCAGCGCCCCGGCTGGGCGATGCCGATCCAGGACCTGCTACTCGCCCACGGCGTCACGGCGGTCTTCCACGGGCACGACCACCTCTATGTGAGGCAGAGCCTCGCCACCGGGGCCGGGGCGGCGGGGCTGATCTACCAGGAGGTGCCGCAGCCGAGCCGGAGCAACCAGAGCACAAACTCCGCATTTCCCTACGGCTACCTCTCCGGCGTCATGTACCCCAGCTCCGGCCACCTCAGGGTCCGGGTTTCCCCTGCCCAGGTGACCGTGTCGTATGTCCGGGCTGGGGCGCCGGCCGACCCGAGCGCCGGGGTCCCGAACGGCGCGGTCATGTACAACTACACCATCTCCGTTGCCTCCGGCACGGCCCCGGTGATCACGGCCGGGCCTGTGTCGCAGACGGTCTCCGGGGGAACGGTTGTTCTCGGCACACAGGCCTCGGGCTCGGGCCTGGTCTACCAGTGGCTCTTCCAGGGAACCCCTTTGTTGAATGGAGCGGGCGTTTCCGGGGCAACAGGGCCTTCGTTGGTTCTTTCCGGGGTCTCCGCAGCCAACGCGGGAAACTACCAATGCGTCGTCACGAACCCGGCCGGATCAATGACCAGCCAGGCGGCAACCTTGAGCGTGACACCAAGCGGCAACCCGGGCCGGATGGTGAACCTGTCGGTCAACGCGGTCGTCAGCTCGGAGCTGATCATGGGCTTTGTGACCGGGGGCGCCGGCACGGCGGGCTCCCAAAGGCTGCTGATCCGGGCGTCGGGTCCGGCGCTGGCCTCCTACGGGGTGGCCGGAGTCCTGCCGGACCCGGAATTCAGGGTTTTCAGCGCCCAGGGAGTCCAGATCGCCGCCAACGCAGGGTGGGGAACGCCGGCCGGAAACACGGCCCTGGTCAGTGTGGCCCAGGCCAACAGCGGGGCGGGCCTAGTCTACACCGACCCCTCGAGCCTGGACTCGGCCGGCGTCCTCTCGCTTGGGGCAAGCCCGGGATATACCGTTCACGTCGACGGCAGCTCGGGGGACTCGGGCCGGACGCTGGCCGAGGTTTACGATGACACCGCCGCGGGGGCTTACACCCTGGCGACCCCGCGGCTCATGAACCTGTCCTGCCGGATAGCGGTTCCGGCGAACGGGAGCCTGACGAATGGATTCTACATTGGCGGCGCGACCTCCCGGACGGTGCTGATCCGCGCGGTGGGCCCGGGTCTCGCCGCCTACGGGGTGGCCGGGGCGATGCCCGACCCGGTGCTCACCTTGAACAGCGGGGCCTCTGCGATCGCCTCAAACGCCGGGTGGGGCAGCGACCCGCAGCTTTCGGCTGCGATGAGCGCGGTCGGGGCCCAGCCCAACCCCCTGCAAAGCCGCGACTGCGCGATCCTGGTGACCCTCCCGCCCGGGTCGTACACCGCGGTCGCCGCAAGCGCCAGCGGTGCTGCGGGATCCGTCCTTGTCGATGCTTACGAGGTGCCCTGAGCCCTGCCCGTGAAGCCCGAGAAGCAGCCCTTTTCTCAGCCGCGCCGCCGCCGGCCTGCGGAGCGATCGGTGAGGGCCGTGTCCCTGCTCCTCTGTCTTGGAATTGCCGGCGGGCTCGTGTTGCCGGCGTGCACGATTCCCCGGCCCGAGGCCGCAGCGCCCCGGCCGCCGCGGGTGGCTGAGGCGACGCCGGTCTCCTTCCCGCGGACCTATGACCTTTCCCGGCCTGGGGCCCGCGACTTTCGCATTCCCCAGAGCGGTTGCTTTACCTGCCACCCGTCCGACGGTAAGGGAATTTCGGGAAAGATTCCGCCCCTTGCCGGTTCGGAGTGGGTCAATGGCCGCGAGGACCGGCTGATCCGGATCCTCCTCTGCGGACTGAGGGGACCGGTCAGCGTGAGCGCGGTCTTCTACCCCGGGGACCGGTCCATGCCTGCATTCGGCCGGCCCGGCTTTGACTGGAGCGACCAGAGGATTGCCGATGTGCTCACCTACATTCGGGCGGCTTGGAGCAACGAGGCCGCGCCGGTCACCCCTGAGGCTGTCGCGCGGGTCCGCGCCCGGGTGGTTGGCCACCGGGAGTGGACGGCGGAGGAACTGCTCAGGATCCGGTAGGGGCAGCAGCCCCTGTGTCCTGCCCCTGGGGATCGAGCGGGAGGCATACGGTGAACGTGCTCCCTGCCCCTGGCTCGCTCACGACGCCGATCGTGCCCCCGTGGGCCTCGACTATGGCCTTGGTTATGGCGAGCCCGAGCCCGGTTCGGCCGCTTGGGTTCGAACGGGCCCTGTCCGCGCGGTAGAACCGTTCGAAAACATGGGGGATGTCCTCGGGGGCGATTCCCTGGCCCGTGTCGGCGACCGAGAGTACCGCTGAGCCGGGGCGCGCCTCCAGGGTGACCCGCACGCTTCCGCCGGAGCGGTTGTAGTGGATCGCGTTGGTGACGAGGTTCGTGACCGCCCGTCCGAGCTGCTCGGCGCTGCCCTTGCAGGAGACCGCCTGGAGCCCCAAATCGAAGGACAGCTGCCTCTCCGCAGCCAAGGGGCGGAGCATATCCACAACCCCCCCCACAATTTCGGCCAGGTCACAGGAGTCGCGGCTTGCGGCGGCTTCGCCGGAGTCCAGCCGGGCCAGCGCCAGGAGGTTCTCCGTCAGCCGACGCATGCGCTGAGCGGAGCGCTGGCAGGCCTCAAGGCTTGCCCGGTACTCGGCGGCGCTACGCTCTCGCGCGAGCACCGTTTGGGTCTCGGTGAGGACGACCGACACGGGCGTGCGGAGCTCATGGGCCGCATCGGCCGTGAACTGCGCCTGCCGGGCGAATGCAGCCTGGAGGCGGGTGAAGGTCTCGTTGAGGACCCCCGCCAGCTCGCGAAGCTCAGACCCGGCACCCGCCGTAGGAATGCGCTGGGCGAGGTCCCCGTGCGCGATCTTGGACGCTGTCGCGCTGATTTCGCCGATCGGGCGGAGGGCGCGCATCGATATCCACCAGCCTCCCGCCAGGCCCAGGAGGAAGACGGCCCCTCCCGCCCCCGCAAAAAGCAGGCCCAGACGCCTCATGCCGGCCAGCTCTTCAGAAATGTCCCGGCCGACCAGCACGCAGAAACCCTGCGGGGTGAAGTGGTAGGACTCCCGCACGGTTCCCCTGACCCGCGAGCCGCGGGGGCCCGCTTCGCGCCCGGGGAGGGGAACCGCGGCCGGGGCCCAATCCGACCGGGACAGCAACCGCTCGCCGGGAAGCCACACCGTGTAGTAATAGGCCCCTCCTGAAGTCCCATCGAAGAAGCCCGAATCGTGCGCCGAAAGAACGATCTTGCGCTCCGCCGGCCGCTCGCCCATCTCCGGCTGGTCCTGCGGGGGACCGTCCTGCGGGGGCGAATCCTCTTGGATATCCTGACGCGGCGGAGGCCGGTCCGGATTGCGGCGGCCCTCGCGGGGCTGCTCCCCTCCGGAGGGACCGTGGGGCAGGACGCCGGCCACAACCGAGATCCGCTCGTCAAGGGCCTGGTCCACGGCGCGCAGCCGGTTTGCCCACTCCAGCCGCCAGCCGGTGAAGCCGAAGCCGGCAAGGACAAGCCCGAGGAGCAGGCCATGCCACAGTTGCAGGCGCCAGCGGATCGATTGTAAAAATTTCATTCTATGCAGTAGCCGAAACCTCGCCGGGTGACGATGAAGTCGGCTCCCAGCTTCTTGCGGATGTTGGAGACATGCACATCGAGCAGGTTCGACAGGGTGCTGTCGTTCTCATCGAACAGGTGCTCGTAGAGGTCGGACCGGGTGACGACCTCCCCCCGATGGAGCGCAAGGAACTCAACCAGCGCATACTCGCGTGCGGTCAGCGGCACCGGCTCGCCGCCGCGGGTCACCTGCCGCGACGCCGTGTCGATCGCAACCGCGCCCAGGAGAATCCGGTTTCGCGTGAGACCCGCCGACCGGCGGATGAGCGCCCGCAGGCGCGCAAGCAGCTCCCCGAAGTCGAACGGCTTGGCCATGTAGTCGTCTGCTCCGGCATCGAGGCCCCGGACCCGGTCGCGCGCGGCGTCGCGGGCGGTGAGCATGAGCACCGGCGTCTTCTTCTTCTCCCGGAGGCGCTCAAGGACCATCCAGCCGTCAAGGCGCGGGAGCAGCACGTCGAGGACAATCGCGTCGTAGTCGGAGTTCGAGGCCTTGTAGAGCCCCTCCTCGCCATCCGCCGCGGTGTCCACGGCGTACTCCTCTTCCCTGAGGCCGCGGGCCAGCCCGGCAAGCAGGTCGGGCTCGTCTTCGACAATCAGGATCTTCATGTTCGGGCTCGGGAGGCTCTGTGGAGTCTGGCTGGTCGGGCAGTCTCGCACAAGCCGCCTTAAGCGGAGATTAAGGCAGCAGCCGAAAATTTTTCCGGGCTTCACGCCTCCTTAAGGGTCCCGGGCGTAGACTCGCGCCATGAAAGACAGTTTGCGCACAGGACTAGCATTCCAACCGCGTGCGGGCGCCCTTGCCTTCCGCGTCTCGCCCAGCTCCGGGGTCCGGCGCAGACTTGGCTCTGTCGGATTTGCAGTGGCCCTGCTGGCTGCGACTGCCGCTCCGGCTGGCGCAGGCGAGTCGGCATGGCTTCTCAATGTCTCCGCCCGCGCCCAGGTGGGGGGTGGCGCCGGAACGCCGGTCGCCGGATTTGTGATCGGGGGGAGCGGCTCCAAGCCGGTGTTACTCCGGGCCGCGGGTCCGGCTCTCGGGGCTTTCGGGGTCGCCAACGCACTCGCCGATCCGGCTCTCTCACTGCTTTTCGGCACAACCCAGGTCGCGAGCAACGACAACTGGCTCGCCAAGGACTCCTCCGCGATGGGCGCGGCCTTCGCCTTCCCGTTCACCGCTGGCAGCCGCGACGCCGCGATTGTCGCGACGCTCTCCCCCGGCGCCTACACGGCCCCCGTCTCCGCGTCCGACGGTGGGACAGGCGTCGCCCTGCTCGAGCTCTACGACGTATCCAACTCGAACGCGGCGCCGATCGCCAACGCCTCCGTGCGCGCCTTCGTCGGCACCAGCGGCTCCGTGCTAGTTCCGGGATTTGTCGTCGGAGGGCCCGGAACCCTGCGCATGCTGGTGCGGGCGGTCGGGCCCACACTGGGAAACTACGGCGTCTCAGGCGCCCTCGCAGACCCGGTGATCACGCTCTACAGCGGAACAACCGCCCTGGCGACCAACGACAACTGGTCGGATGCGGCGAATGCGGCTGACATTGCCTCAACCGCGGCGGCAGTCGGGGCCTTCTCCCTCTCGGCCGGCAGCCGCGACGCCGCGATCCTGGTCGACCTCCCGGCGGGGTCCTACACAGCTTCCGTGAGCGGCTCCGGATCCGCCACGGGGACGGCCCTGGTCGAACTCTACGCCGCCGGCAGCACGGCCCCCTTCTCCATGGCGCAGACCCTCTCGGATGAGGCCCAGCGGACGACCCTGGCCTTCTCGGGGCTCGCCCTGATGACCGGCAACCTGCAGGCCCAGTCGTTCTTCCCCCCGGGCAAGGTGGCCGACTATACCGGGTTCCAGTACCTGCGGGACAACGACCCGGCGAACCAGGGGCACAACACCGACTTCATGACGAATGTTGCCAACAACGTCCTGTACATCCTGAACGACACGCAGCTCGCCCAGCTGATCGCCCTCGGGACCGCGCAGCAGGCCGACATCAGCTCCTACGGCTACGGGCGGTACGCCCTGATGAAGGCGTTTCGGCGCCTGCTCGACGGCGACCTCCCGTCGGGCTCGGCGGGCTTGAACGTGGACTCCGTGAAGAAAGCATCGCGGGCGCTCTATGTGACGGACGGCCAGATCGCATTCGACCGGGCTATTCTTTACGCCTCGATCTACGGCTCGATGGCGAACGGCACTCCCTGCAACAGCGACCCGGGCACTACCCAGCTTGCCTACCTCGACGCCATGAAGAACACGCGGAGCGGCTCGGCGGGGTGGCCCGTCCTTTCGGCCGCCCAGCTCACCTCGATCACCGCGAGGATGCGGGGGTTGCCCAACGGTGTCGTCGTCGCTGTCATGACCTACGCCGGGGACATCTTCAGCTGGTACGCGGGGTCGCTGGACTCGGATGTGTACTTCTGCCCCGAGCGGCACGGAACCTACTACGGGGGATTCTACATCAAGGATGCGCCGGCGGTGAACGTGCCCGGCTACAGCATCTCCGAGCAGCTCACCGCCACCGCGGGGGCCGCTCTCTCGGACAGCTCCAAGGGATACGTCACGGCCGCCCAGGCAGCCCAGTTCAATGCGCTGGTCGAAACACAGAGGAATAACCTGTACGCCGGAGCGACGAACATCGTCCAGGTCCGCACACAGATTGCCGCGCTCCTGCGCGGGCTTCTCGTCTCGACGGCCAACAGCGCCTCGGTCCGAGCCCAGCTCCTCGCTCTATCGGGGACCTACGGGGACCTCGACGGTGAGGACAACTGCGCGTACGCGACCACGTTCGCCCAGGTTTATCACAGCCTTTCCGCCGACCAGAAGACCCGCCTAGCGGCCCTGCGCCGGTCGATCATGACCGGGACCTACGCGAACGGCACCCCGTACGACTTCACCACCTGCAGCACCTACTTCCTCTACTCGGACATCATCATCGATCCCAACCAGCTAACACCCTATGTCGGCAATACAGACTACCTGTTCATAGGGCCGTAGCGGGTAGCTTCTACCCTAGGGGCTCGGGAGGGAATCCATCCCTCACAGGCCGTAAGGAACATTCAGATCAAATTGGGCTCTTTCTAAAACCCTCCGTCACGGTTACCTGATGATACAAGACGAGATAGGTGAATCGCCATAATCTTGAACTTAAAAGAAAGGCACCCTAAACCGCCGTTTTCGTGTCCAGCCCATTAGGGTCTCGTTTTTTTTAAAATGACCCAATGCGATTCTCACGGATGGCCTGTAGGTTTGAGAACATTCATCACATCAACCCCGGCGGGATTTTTGAAAACTTAGGTGAATTTCTCCAGCAGGTTTCTAGATATCCCTGGGTTCCGGCGCCCCTCGGGAGTTTCTTTGCGCGGCCCGCACCCGTTGCGGAAAAGGCCCCTGCGCTGACCTACCGCAGCGTGCGTTGGCAGTCGGCGCAGGTCTCTCCTCGCAGCGCCTCCAGTCCCTCACGGGCGATGATCGGCACCATCGCGAGCGCGGCCAGCGGGTCGGCCCACCACCACCCGACCCAGGCGTTGAGCACCAATCCTCCCAGCAGGATTGCCGAGAGGTAGGCGCACAGGGACGACTGCCGCGAGTCGGCCTCCAGGGCCCGGCTTTTCATCCGCGCCGCAATCAGCCTTTTCTTCCGAGCCAGAAGGGGCATGACAATGACGGTCAGAACCGAAAGCGTGATCCCCACGGTACTCGGCGCGGGGTGCTCCCTGTGAAAGAGCGACAGGCTCGCTTCCCAGGCCACATAGACGGCCAGAATTACAAACGACCAGCCCACAAGCTTAAGGGCGCGGCGTTCCCGGTCCTCATCGGCCTCGTGGGCCCACAGGCGCCACAACAGGACCGCCCCCGACAAGCTCTCGATCACGGAGTCGATCCCGAATCCGAGCAAGGCAATGCTGCCGGCCGCCAGCCCCGCGCCCACGGCCACCACCGCCTCCAGCGCACTCCAGCCCAAGGTGTAATATTCAAGCCGCCGCCCCAAGGCTGCATCCGCAGCCCGGAGGGCGGGGGGTTCGACTGAGTTCAAAAACTCATTCGGCGGAACTCGCATGCTCCCAACCTCAGCCGCCCCGCTCTCGATAACGAGCCTATTGTCCGTAGATTCTGGTGGCATCCGAAAGGGAGATCAAGCGGGGTAGGGGATTTCTTTGACTATTTCGCAAAACCGCGAAATAGTAGCTGCCGTGAAAACCCTCGTTTCCAGACGAACCCTCGACGCTCGGGCCCTGGTCTTCAAGGCCCTGAGCCACCCCGACAGGCTCCGCATGGTCGAGGAACTGGCCGACGGCGAGCGCTGTGTGTGCGAACTGGTGAAAGCCGTCGAGTCGGCCTGGTCGACGGTGTCGCGACATTTGTCGGTCCTGAAGGAGGCGGGGATCGTGGCGGACCAAAAGCGCGGTCTCCAGGTCTTCTACCGGTTGGCGCTACCCTGCGTTCCATCCTTCATGGCCTGCCTGGACGCGGCCCGAAGAGGTGAAGCTGTGGAAGTGCGCCGCTGCTGCGGCTGAGCAGCGCTCGGTGCTCTAAGCCTATGAACTCCGCTGACTCCCCGCTTGCCCCGACCTCCGTTCCGGCACGCCCTCCGGCCGCCTTCCGGCGCCTCGTCTGGGGAGCCGTGGGCCTTGGCCTCTGGTGGTTTGCGTACGGGCAGTTGGGGGCGCTGGCACGCTGGTTAACCTATGGCGTGGCAGGACTTTCCTCCGCATCCCGCTTGGGGAGCGCCGTGGAGTTCTTCATCTACGAGGTCCCCAAGGTCCTGATGCTTCTGACCCTGGTCGTCTTCGGGGTCGGGATCATCCGGTCATTCTTCACACCCGAGCGCACCCGCAGGATCCTCTCCGGCAGGCGCGAGTCCGCGGGAAGCGTTCTGGCGGCGCTTCTTGGGGTTGTGACCCCGTTTTGCTCCTGCTCGGCCGTGCCGCTGTTCATCGGGTTCGTCACGACCGGAGTGCCCCTTGGCGTCACCTTCTCGTTCCTGATCTCTGCCCCCATGGTGAACGAGGTCGCCTTAGTGCTGTTGTTTGGGCTCTTCGGCTGGAAAGTGGCCGCCATCTATCTGGGAACAGGCCTGGCCATAGTAATCGTGGCCGGCTGGGTCCTGGGCAGGCTGCGCCTGGAGAGCCAAATCGAGGAGTGGGTTTACGCCACAAAAACCGGCGCAGCCGGGGTGGAGGAGGCGTTGACCTGGGCAGACCGGATCGACCGAGGAGCCGAGGCGGTGCGGGACATTGTCGGGCGGGTCTGGCCGTTTGTCCTCCTGGGCATCGCTGTCGGCGCCGGCATCCACGGCTACGTCCCGGAGAACTTCATGGCCTCCATCATGGGCAGGGGGGCCTGGTGGTCAGTCCCCCTCGCCGTCCTGATCGGAGTTCCCATGTATTCCAATGCCGCGGGCATAATCCCGATCGTGCAGGCGCTCCTCGGCAAAGGCGCTGCCCTGGGAACGGTGCTGGCCTTCATGATGTCGGTCATCGCGTTGTCCCTGCCCGAGGCGATCATTCTGCGCCGGGTGCTCAAGCCCCGGTTGATCTGGGCATTCTTCGGCATCGTGGCCCTTGGCATCATGTTTGTCGGCTTTCTTTTCAACGCCCTGCTCTAGCCCAATTTCCCTCCCTCCCATGAAGAAACTCCAAATCCTCGGTTCGGGCTGCCCGAAGTGCCAGGCCCTCGCCCAAAACACGGAAGCCGCCGCAAAGGCCCTCGGCATTCCCTACAAACTGGAGAAAGTCACCGAAGTCTCCGCCATCATGGGTTTTGGCGTCCTTTCTACGCCGGCGCTTGTGGTCGATGGCATGGTGAAGTCCCAGGGCCGGTTGCTCACACCCGACCAGATCAGGCCCCTGCTCGGTTGACTCCTTGCAGATGCGCCGCGGGCGGATCAAACTCAGGCCCAATCAGCGTCAGAGGAAGGTCGCGCGCCCGAATCCTCGGCCGAGCGGCAAATTTCCCTTTTTAACATGACCACTCCAGGTTCCCCAGGTTTGCGTTTTGTCATCATTGGCGGCGTGGCCGCCGGTGCCTCGGCCGCCGCTCGTGCCAGGCGGCTCGACGAGCGCGCCTCTATCACGCTGATCGAGCGGGGCCCCGACGTGTCGTTCGCGAACTGCGGTCTGCCGTATTTCATTGGCGGCGAGATCACGCAGCGCGACGCGCTCGCCGTGCAGACCCCGCAGACCCTGAAGGGGCTGCTGAATATCGACGTGCGGACTAGCACTGAGGCCGTGGCAATCGACCGGGTGGCCAAGCGCGTGCAGGTGCGAAACCTCGCCTCCGGGACGACTGAGACGCTCTCTTTCGACAAGCTCTTGCTTGCGCCGGGCGCCGTCCCGGTCCGCCCTGCGCTGACGGGCGTTGAGGACACCCGGATCATGACCCTCAGGTCCCTCCAGGACATGGACCGAATCAAGGCTGCGGCGACCGCAGCCCAGCGGGTCGCCATCATCGGTGCCGGATTCATCGGCCTGGAGATGGCCGAACAGCTCATCCGCCTTGGGAAGCAGGTGACGTTGGTAGAGCTGACCGGGCAGGTGCTGCCGCCGCTCGACCCCCTGATGACCCGGCTCCTCGAGGATGAGCTGCGCAAACGCCGGGTCGAGGTGCTGCTCGGCGACAGCGTGGGCGCATTTGAGGACGGCTCCTCGCTGACCTGCCGACTTTCCTCAGGGCGGAGTGTCGCCGCCGATCTTGTGGTGCTGTGTATCGGCGTTCGTCCCGACACGGCTCTCGCCCGCAGTGCCGGGCTTGAACTGGGGAAGCGCGGGCACATCCGGGTGAACGCTTTCATGCAGACGAGCGACCCGGACATCTATGCGGCAGGGGACGCCGTCGAGATTGAGGATTTTGTCTCTCACGAGCCTGTCGCAGTCCCGCTCGGCGGCCCCGCAAACCGGCAAGGGCGGCTTGTGGCCGACCACATCTTTCGCCCCGCCGGCGCCAGACCGTATCCGGGCTCCCTTGGCACCGCCATCGTCCGCGTGTTTGACGTGGCCGCCGGTCTCACCGGGTGGACGGAAAAGCGGCTTCGCGCGGCCGGCCGGCCCTTTCGGACCGTGACCGTCAACGACAACCATCACGCGGGCTACTTCCCCGGTGCGAAGCCGATCCTCCTGAAGTTGCTGTGGGAGCCGGAGAGCGGTCGGGTGCTCGGAGCCCAGGTGACCGGGTTGGGCGGCGTGGACAAGCGAATCGACGTGATCGCTGCAGCCATCAGCGGAAAGCTCACCATCGACGAACTTGCCCAGCTTGAACTTGCCTACGCCCCGCCTTTCGGGTCGGCCAAGGACATTGTGAACCTGGCCGGCTTCGCTGCCTGCAACACGCGAGACGGACTCGTCACCCCGGTCGATTCGTTGCCCGACGACCCCGCGGTGCAGGTGCTTGACGTTCGCCCCCCGCCGTTAGCGAAGGCCCATCCGCTGCCCCGGCCTCGCGTTGTGAACATACCCCTGGCGCAGCTCCGCGGCCGGCTCGGGGAACTCGACCGGACCCAGCCCGTCGTGACTGTCTGCGCCATGGGCAAGACGGCCTATTTCGCGGCCCGCATCCTCGCACAGAATGGATTCCAGGTGGCTTCCCTCACCGGCGGAATCCGGGCGCACTTTGATCCCCGCAGCCCGGCCAAACTGCCGACCCCGTGACGGCGCTCCGATCGAGAACGATGGAGCTCAAGTCCATCGGCATCATCCATTCCCCGCACCAGAGGGCGGCCGGCGCCCCGGCGCAGGTTGCCTTTGCCGGCGGATCGGTCGGCACGGTGGAGATATTTCCGGAGTATTCCGGTGGGGTAAAGGACCTGGCGGGATTCGAGAGGATCTGGCTCATCTACTGGTTCGACCGGGCAGTCCCCGCCCGACTCGAAGTGACCCCCTATCTCGACACCGAGCCCCGCGGGATCTTCGCCACGCGGGCTCCGTGCCGCCCCAATCCCCTCGGCTTCTCGCCTGTGCGCCTGATCGGAGTTGAAGGCCATCTGCTTCGGGTCGCGGATATCGACATTCTTGACGGGACGCCCCTCATCGACATTAAGCCCTATGTGCCGCTTTTCGATTCGTTTGCGGCCCAGAGGATCGGCTGGTGCAGCCGGATCGCTGACGGGGTGAATGGAGCCGCCGACGATCGCTTCGCCGTGCGGGATACCAAAGGTTTGGCAGACGGGCCTCCCTGAGGTCCCGAGCCGGATTCTTGAATCCCCAGGTGAGTCATCCCCGGCGTCCCTGGCAAAGGGCATTGCCATCGAGGGCCGTTCCCGCCACAGCAGATATGGCACCCAATGAAGGCCTCCGACTATTTCACCCTGCCGGCTTCCCTTGCGCCGTTTGCGGCGTACTTTGCCGCCGACCTGAGACCCTGGGAGTGGCTTCCCCAGATCGGGCCCGCCCTTGAGAGCTGGAATTTTGTGGCGGCGGTTCAAACTGTTCCCGCGGGGGTGCGGATCGAGGGGCCCGTGTACCTGCACCCGACCGTTCGCCTTCCCGCCTATGCGACGATCATAGGCCCGGTCTGGATCGGGCCAGAGACCCGCATCGCCCCCGGCGCCTTCATCCGGGGCAACGTGATCGCGGGCGCGAACTGCGTGCTGGGCAACTCCTGCGAGTACAAGCAGTGCCTGCTGATGGACAAGGTCGAGACCGCGCACTTCAACTACGTCGGCGACTCGATCCTGGGAAGCCGCTCCCACCTGGGGGCCGGGGCAATCTGCGCGAACCTGCGCTTGGACCGAAAGCCTGTCGTCGTCCAGGGCCCGGAGGGCCCCATCCCGACAGGTTTGAGGAAGTTCGGGGCGATCATCGGAGAGGAGGCCGAGGTCGGCTGCAACGCGGTCCTGAACCCGGGAACGCTGCTGGGGCGGCGCTCGCTCGTCATGCCGGCGATGGCCTACGGGGGATGCCTTCCGGAGGCCATGATCGCCCGCTCCGCGCGGTCTGCAGTGTCGCTGATCCCCCGCCGCGGCGTCTAGGCTTGGGAATTGCCTTTACGGCGCCGGCGCCCACGGTTGTGGGCTTGCTCCCATGCGCACCCTAACCGGCATCACACCCTCGGGCACGCTCCACCTCGGCAACTACTTCGGCGCGATGCGCCCGGCCATCGAGGCGCAGACGCGCGGGGAGTGCTTCTACTTCATCGCCGACTACCACTCCATGACGGCGGTCTTCGGTCCGGAGGAACGCAGGAAAAACGGCCGCGGGATCGCCCTGGACTGGCTCGCCTGCGGTCTGGACCCGGCAAGAAGCGTCTTCTGGCGCCAAAGCGACGTTCCCGAGGTGTGCGAACTGACATGGATCCTGGGGAGCGTGACCCCGATGGGGCTTCTGGAGCGGGCGCACAGCTACAAGGACAAGACGGCCAAGGGCATCTCCCCGAACTTCGGACTCTTCGCCTATCCGGTGCTCATGGCGGCCGACATCCTGCTCTACGACACGAATGTGGTGCCGGTCGGCCAGGACCAGAAGCAGCACCTGGAGATGACCCGCGACATCGCGATCAAGTTTAACCAGACCTACGGGGAAACCCTCGTCGTACCCGAGCCCGAGATCCGCGAGGACGTCGCGGTGGTTCCGGGCCTGGACGGCCAGAAGATGAGCAAGAGTTACGGCAACACGATCGAGTTGTTCTGCGACGAGAAGGCCCTCAAGAAGAGGATCATGGGGATCGTCATGGACAGCCGCTCCCCGGCCGAACCGAAGCCGGACGCGGACCGCAACCTTGCCATCCAGATCCTCAAGCTCGTCGCCCCGGCCCAGGCCTCCGACTATGAGGCTCGGCTTCGCGCCGGCGGTTTAGGCTACGGGGACCTGAAGAAGGCGCTCTTCGAGCACACCTGGAACTTCTTTGCGGCGGCCCGGACTCGGCGGGCGGAGATCGCCGCCGACCCGGGTTACATTGACCGGGTTCTGAAGGACGGCACGGAGCGCGCCCGCGCGGTCGCCTCCTCCGTCTTGGGCCGGGTCCGCAGGGCGGCCGGGCTCGACTAGGCGCTGCGGGCCTTCAGATGACCGTCTCGGGCGGGAGCTGGAGCCTGGCGATGGCCGCCATGATGCGCTCGGCGGTCCGCTGGTAGCGTTGCTTCCCGTCGCGCGGATCGTCGTAGTCGGCCGGGGACAGGGGTTTGCCGTAGGTGACCGACACCGGGGTTCCCAGGCGCACGCGGCCCCCTCTCCCGAAGGCCTTGGCCGCGCCGAAGATGCGGGCCGGGACAATCGGAACCTGGGCCCTGCATGCGATGAGGCCGATCCCGGGCTTGGGCTTCTGGAGGTTTCCGTCGGGCGATCTAGTCCCCTCGGGAAACAGGATGATCACCCGGTTCTGCTTGAGGGCATTGAGCACCCGCTTGAAGGCGGCCACATCGGTGCCGCCGTCCCGATCCACGGGGATCGTGCTCACACCGTCCAGCCAGAACGTGACTATCCCCGGCTTCCACAGGGTCTTGCGGGCGAAGAAGACGACCTGCTGGCGCAGGAAAAGACCCACGATTGGAGGGTCCAGCATGCTCGTATGGTTGCAGGCCACAAGATACCCCCCTTCGGCAGGGAGATTTTCCTGGCCGGAGATCTCGCCCCGGAAGCACAGCCCGTAGATTGCCATGAGCATCCGGTGGCTGAAGCCGTACAGCGGCTCCATGTCGAGCTGGGTGTAGGTCCGGCTCATGTCTGGCCCAGCGCCTCAGCCAGGGAAGAGGCCATGCGCTCGATCACCTGCTGCAGGGTCATGTGGGTCGAGTCGATCGAGGTCGCCCCGGCGGGGCAGGCGAGGGGAGCGGTCTTTCGGGAGGAGTCGATGCGGTCGCGTTCGGCGACGGCGTCACGCTCGCCCTCCTTCTCGCGCCGCCGTGCCCTCTCGGCCGGGTCCGCATGGAGGAAGAACCGGAAGTCGGCGTCCGGAAAAATCACCGTTCCTATGTCCCGGCCGTCCATCACAAGCCCGCGGAAGCCCCGCTCCCTGGCGACCGCGGCCTGGCCGCGCTCGTACTCGAGAAGGACCGACCGGAGCTCGGGAATTGCCGCAAAGTGCGAAACCGCCGCGTTGACCTCGGGGCTGCGGATCTCGGAGCCGATCAGGCGTCCCCCGATCTCGATCAGGGCCGAGCGGCTCGCAATCCGGGTCGCGAGCTTCATGTCGGCCAAGGCGGCCCGCACGGCGGGAAGGTCGCCCGGCGAGACGCCGCGGCGGAGCATCTCGGCTGTAAGCGCCCTGAAGTAGCTGCCCGTGTCGGCGTGCATCAGGTTGAAGCGTTCGCTCAACACCCTGGCCGTCGAGGACTTGCCTGCGGCCGCGCCGCCGTCGATGGCCACGATGATAAAGAGGGGCTGTTTCACGGGTTCTTGGCGGAATCCTCGCGCAGACGGTCCAGTTCGTCGAAAAAATTCGGGAATGTTTTTGCGCAGCAGGATGGATTCCGGATCCGGATCCACGGGTTGTCGTCGCCGAAGAGAGGGTGGGAGCCGAGAATCGCGAAACTCATCGCCACCCGGTGGTCGCCATAGGTTTCGATGGCGAATGACCCCTCAGGCTGCCGCGCGGCCCTGCGCCGCACCTCCTCGACGGGCACGGGGCTGATTTCCAGGGAGTCGTGGGTCGTCAGGACACTGCTCTCTCCGAGGATCTTCCGCAGCTCGGTTGCCATGGCGACGATCCGGTCGGTCTCCTGCTTTCGCGTGTGGGCGATCCCGCTGATCCGTGTCGGGCCGTCAAGCAGCGGGGCCACCGCCGCTAGGGTGAGGAAGGTGTCGGAGAACTCCCGGAAATCCCAGTTGCCGCCTCGCCGGGGAGAGGAGGGCGGGGACTCGGCCCTCATTCCGTCGCCTCCGGCGCGGATCGTCATGCCCGCCGACTCGAGGACGCTCGCGAACCGCAGGTCCCCCTGCAACGGGCCTCCCGCGGGATCACTCCTCCCGAGGCCCCTTACCATAACCGCGCCTCCGGCCGCGAACGGCAGCGCAAGAAAGTAGCTTGCTGCGGTCGCATCCGGCTCGACCGTGAACGTTCTGCCCTCGATGTGATAGTGCCGGCGCGGAATGTGAAAACCCTCGGCATCGTGGCTTACGGGAACCCCGAACTGCCGCATCAATTGCATCGTCATCTCGACGAAAGGCTCCCGCACGGAGGCCGACAGTGCGACGGAGACCGCGGTGTCTCCGGCGGGGGCCTGCGGCTCGCCCGTTCCCTGCCCCGCGAGGGGGGAGACCATCAGGAGAGCCGACAGCATCTGGCTGCTCTCGCTTGCGTCGATTCGGACCGAACCCCGGCGCAGCCCACGGGCCCGCACCTCGATGGGAAAGTGACCCTCCGCACCGAGGCACCGGATGTCCGCCCCCAGGGACCTCAGGCTGTCGATCAGCCCCTTCATGGGCCGGCGACGCATCTGGGGGACCCCGTCGATCCGGAAGACCCCGGAGGGGGCGGCCGAGCACAGGGCTGTCAGGAACCTCGCGGCAGTCCCGGCAAGGCCGACAAAAAGCTCCGCCTTGGCCGCGGGGATCGCCCCCGCACGGCCATCCACCCGAAGTTCTGCGTGAGCAGGGTCTTCGGCTACGGAGAATCCCAGGGCCTTGAGGGCTGCGGCCATGACCGAGGTGTCCTCGCTGAACAATGCCCCCCGGAGCGTGACGGGCCCGTCGCACAGGGCCGCAAGCAGGAGCGCGCGGTTGGTCAGGCTCTTGGAACCCGGCGGGACGACCTCTCCCCGCACCGGGTGCGTGAAGGGCCGGACCGCGAGGGTTTCGGGAAGGACCATGACCTCAGGCTCCGAACCCGTCCCGGTAATCCTTGGCTCGGGCCAGTCGGGCGGTGACCTCGTCCCAGTCTTTCCGTGCAAGGGCCGCGTCGAAGGCGTGAAGCTCGTCCTGATAGCGGCGGAGAGCCCGGCGGACCTCGTCGCGGTTCTCCTCGAGGATCGTCCGCCAGAGCTTGGGGTCGCTGCCGGCGATTCGGGTCGTGTCCCGAAGCCCGCCGCCCGCGTAGCGCCGCCACGCCGGCTGAGCGCCCGCCAGGACGGAGCACAGGGCGGAGGCCGCAAGCTGGGGCAGATGGCTGATGTGGGCAACGATCTGGTCGTGCTGGTCGGGATCGACGGTGGCCACAATCGCCCCAAGGCCGGACCAGAACCGGCTCACGGCACCCACCGCACCGGCATCCGTCTCGGGCAAGGGTGTCACAAAGCAGGTCCGGCCCTCGAAAAGGGTCGCACTTCCGGACTCCCAGCCGGTCCTCTCGGACCCAGCCATGGGATGGGCCCCGACGAAGTGGGCGTTGGTCCCGAGGACGGCGTGGGCCTCGCGCGTGATCCTTCCCTTGACGCTGCCGACGTCGGTGACAAGCGAACCGGCGGATAGGCGCGGGGCGATCCGACGGATCAAAGGGACGATCGCGTCGACCGGGGCGGCCACGACGACCAGGCTTGCCCCCTCGGCCGCCTCCTCGGGGCTGTCCACCACCGCGTCGCACCAGGGCTGGCCAGCAATTGACTTTGCGGCCTCGCGGCGGCGGGCCCAGATGACGATGCGGCGCGCGACCCCGCGGGCGCGGGCCGCCCGGGCCACGGATCCTCCGAGCAGGCCGGGGGCTAGGATCGTCAGTTGATCGAGCATCGGGAAGAAAAGGGCTCAGGCGCCAAGCCTGACGATGCAGGCGAACTCGTCGGGGCTGAGCGGGGAGACCGAGAGGCGACTATTGCGAATGAGCGCGATCTTGGCGAGCGCGGGTTCTTGCCGGATGCGGCCCAGCGGAACCGGGTGGGCGAGGGCGGGGCCGGCCTTCAGCTCCACGGCGACCCAGCCGTCCTCCTCGGCGGTGGGGTCGGGGAAGGCCTCAGTTGCGACCTCCGCAAGCCCCATCACGGCCTTGGTGCCACCGCTTGCGTAGAAGAGCACCCGGTCTCCCACCTTCATGCCCTTCAGGTTGTTGCGAGCCTGGTAGTTGCGCACTCCCTCCCATGAGGTCCGGCCTTCGCGTGCAAAGGCCTCCCAAGGGTAGCTCTCCGGCTCTTGCTTCACCAGCCAGTAGTGTGGTTTCATCGGGTCGAACCGGAATCTAAATGCCTCCCAACGATGCTGAAAAGGCCAAAGGCCGCAGGGCCCAGATGGTGCTGTACGCCGTGATGGCCCTCTTTGTCGCGCTGCCGTTTGTCCTGTTCTGGATTTTTCGCTGAAAACCCGGCTGAACCCAGGGCAGCCGGGACGGAAGAAAGATTCGCTTTTCAGATCGGCAGCGCAGTAACCCAGGTCCCCCATCTTCAGCGGCTGCCTTCGCACTTCCTATCCGATCTCAAAGAAACCAGCATTCAACGCGTAGCATGAAACACGTAAACTGGGGTGTTCTCAGTACCGCAAAAATCGGCCTCAATAAGGTGATTCCGGCCCTGCAGGGCTCCCGGCGCGGGGTTGTTGCAGCGATCGCCTCGAGAGATGGGGCGCGGGCAGAGGAGGTAGCGCGGAGACTGGGAATCCCGCGGTTCTACGGATCGTATGAGGAACTGCTCGCCGATCCTGGGATCGATGCGGTGTATATTCCGTTGCCGAATCACCTGCATGTCGCGTGGTCCATCGAGGCGATGAAGGCGGGAAAGCATGTGCTCTGTGAAAAGCCCATCGCTCTCGACTCCCGCGACGCCCAGCGGCTGGTCGAAGCCGCAAGGTTGCATCCGCGGCTGAAGGTGATGGAGGCCTTCATGTACCGGCACCACCCGCAGTGGCTGAAGGCCCGCCAGCTGGTCGCCGAGGGGGGCATAGGAAAACTCCGGACGGTTCAGTCGCTCTTCTCGTACTCAAACCTCGATCCCCATAATATCCGCAACCAGGCTGACATCGGTGGAGGGGGATTGATGGATATCGGCTGCTATTGCATTTCGCTGTCGCGGTTCCTGTTCGGTTCGGAGCCGCGCCGGGTTATCGGGATTGCAGAGCGCGACCCTGCATTTGGCACAGACCGAATGACCTCGGGGATTTTGGAATTTGAAGGGGGCACGGCCACTTTTACCTGTTCGACGCAACTGGCTCCCTATGAGCGCGTTAATATATTTGGGACCGAGGGCCGCATCGAACTGGAGCGGCCGTTCAACGCACCGCTCGACCGCGGATGCAAGGTGCTGCACCAGAGGGGAGCAACGGTCACCGAACACCAAGTCGACGTCTGTAACCACTACACGATTCAGGGTGACCTATTCGCGGAGGCTATTCTCAACGATACCCCGGTGCCCACGCCGCTTTCGGATGCGGTGGAGAATATGCGCGTCATCGAGTCCCTGGTGGCCAGCGTAAGCCGGGGTGCATGGGTGTAGTGGGCGCCCGCAACCGCCTAGAAGTGCTCCGCCGTCGCTATCGCTAAAGGAAGCCGTTCGCCTTCTCGGATTCTGAGAAGGCCCGGCGGTTGAACGCCCCGAAATGCGAATCGATGGCGATGGCGGCCCGGCGGAACGAGGACTACAGACTGCCCTCGTCGTAGGCCTTCTCGCCGTGGAGGGAGAGATCGAGCCCGGCTTTTTCCTGATCCGTAGGCACCCGGACCTTTACGACCAGGTTGATCAGTCCGAGCATCACGTAGGTGAAGATGAAGGCGTAGGCCGACGCGGCCAGAACCGCCATGAGTTCCTTCACGAAGAAGCTCGTCTGCCCGAACGCCAATCCGTTCACGGTCACAGCCGGATTGACGGACTTGTTGGCGAAGACGCCCAATAAGACGACGCCGAGAAAACCGCCCACACCGTGGACGCCCCAGACGTCGAGCGCGTCATCCCAGTTCCGGGAATTCTTCCATTGCACGGCGATGTAACAGCCGCCGCCGGCGGCCATTCCGATCAGGGGCGCTGTCCACAGGGGGACGAAGCCCGCGCACGGAGTGACGGTGGCCAGTCCCGCGACCGATCCTGTCAAGAGGCCGAGCAGCTTCGGCTTGCCATGGTGGATCCACTCGATGACCACCCAGATGGCCGTCGCGAAGGAGGCGGCAACATCCGTGTTCAGGAAGGCGAGGGCTGTGACCTTGTCCACCTGCAGTTCGCTTCCGGCATTGAACCCGTACCATCCGAACCACAGCAGGCCGGTGCCGATCGCCACTAGCGGAATGCTGTTGGGTGTTGAATTCTTGTCCACCCGGGCGCCGACGTAGAAGACCGAGGCGAGGGCGGCGAACCCGGCGGTCGCATGCACGACGATCCCGCCGGCAAAGTCGAGGACGCCCCATTGCGCGAGCAGCCCGCCGCCCCAGACCATGTGGACGAACGGGTAGTACACCAATATCTGCCAGAGGGTCAGAAAGATCATGTACGCCTTGAACGTCACCCGATTGACGAACGCCCCCGTGATCAGGGCGGGGGTTATGATCGCGAACATCATCTGGTAGGCGATGAAGACGGTCTCGGGGATCTTGCCGTTGCCGGCATAGATCGAGTCGATCGTCACACCGCGCAGGAAGGCCTTGTCGAAGTTGCCAAAGAACTCCCCCGGACCGCCGCTGAAGCAAAGCGAATAGCCGAAGGCGACCCACAGCACCGTCGTCCATCCCAGCGAGGCGAAGCTCTGGATCATGATCCCGAGAATGTTTCGCTTCGTGGCCAGGCCACCGTAGAAAAACGCAAGGGCCGGCGTCATGATCATGACGAGGCTGGCCGATAACAGCATGAAGCCGGTGGAACCAATATCGATGGTGCTCATAGCAATCTTGGGGTGGGGAAGGCGATGGGGAGGCTCGCGACGGCGCGATTAAGGCGATTCCTCCGCTCGGGACAACCAAAACTCAGGCGCTCGGCGCCGAGCGAGACAGGTGTTACGCAAGGTGCTATTTTGGTGAAGCCAGCCTTATGGTCCCGGCGGGTTCGATCTTGGAGTGGGCGGATGAAATTGCCGCAAGGTGGAGAAAGAACCGAGCGGGGGCAGTGGCGGAGCCACGCGTTCTCGCAATTTCCGATCCGGGTAGGCTCTAGCAAGCAGCGTAAGACTGTGGGAACCATGGCAATGGCCCGCTTTGCTTCACCTCTGGACGGCAAGCCCAACGGCTGCCCGGATGCCGAGGACTAATCGGAACTGGACGGCAAAAACCATTCGGGCAACGCTGCCCTAGCCGCCGCCGCCAGTTTCGTGATGGTCTCAGCCGATGCCCCACGGTAGGGCCACCGCAGCCGGGGCGACAGCCCGGGCAGCCAGCCTCCCGCGGCCGCCGTGGCCTTGTCGGCGGCCATGTTGGCCAAACCCTGCCCGGTGATGAGCGGAGCCACATGGGCCTGCCAGAACGACAGGATTCGCGTCTCCAGGGCGAGTCCTGCCGCCGGGTCGGCGATGCAGAGTTCGTACCAGCGCTGCGCTCCGGCCGGGCTGAGGCATGCGACATTCGAATAGGCTCCCAAGGCGCCACGGGACAGGCCGCTCGCAAGCGTGTGCCCGGGGATGAACACCGAAAGCCGGGAGAGAACCGGCTGCATCGTCCGATACCAGCCGGCGTCACCTCCAGGCACCTTCATCCCCACCACCCCCGGAACCGCCTCTGCGATCCCAAGCCATTCCTCCGGCAAGAGGCGACGCTTGGCGTGCGGCGGGTTATAGAGGATCAAGGGGATGGGCGCCGCCTCGGCGGCCATCGTGTCCAGGAACGCAATGATCTCGCTCCATGAGGGAACGAACCAGTCCGGCAAGGTCACTTGGAAGGCGGACGGCTTTAGGGCCTTGGACCGCCGCAGGCGCTCCCGCGAGATCTGCGGGCTCATGTGGGAGGCTCCGATTTGGAACGCGATGCCGGCCTTCTCGCATATTGTGGCAAGGAGTTCGTTGACCAGGTCAAACTCTGCCTCGCTCTGCGTGTAAAACTCCCCCGCTGAGCCGTTCGAATAGACGCCGCTCACCTTAACCGCGGCGAAGGAGTCGAGTTCGGAGGCGAGGAGCCCGTAATCGATCGAATCGTCGGCGTTCAGGGGAAGCAGCAGGGTTGCCCAGCTGCCTCGGATCTCATCGGACCGGAGAGGTTTCATGTTGGGGGGGCTGGCTAGGGCGTGATCGGCTCGCAGAGGGCCTTTAGGTTTTCAATGGGTGTCCGGGAGGGGATCTCACATCCGGCGTTAACCATGAAGGGGCTTCCCGCCTCGGCGAAGCAACGCCGGGCCGACTCCCGGATAGAATCTGGGTCCGCCTGCATCACCCCGGCGACCGGATTCACGTTCCCGGCGAGCACGATGCGGGGTCCTAGGATTCGGCGCGCCTCCCGGAGCGAGACCATGTGGTCAACGTCGATGACATCTATGCCAAGGGTCGCGATCCCGGGGAGCAGGTGTTTGATGTTTCCGCAGATGTGAAGTCGGACGTAGACGCCCATCTCGTGCAGCGCATCGACGAGGACCTTTTCGCGCGGCAGTATGATCGACTCATAGACCGAGGCCGAGACCTGGCTTGCAACGGCGTCCCCGATCCCGATTGTGTCGGCCCCCGCCTCGACCTGGGGGGAAGCGAACTCAATCGCCGTCTCCACGCAGCGGGCCATGAGGGCCGTGCAGTAGTCCGGGTCGTCTAGAAGATCCATGAAGAAATTCGAGACCCCTCTCAGGTCGGCCGCCTCCGCCGCCGGTCCCTCGACCCATCCCATGATCGAGTAGCGCTCCCCGGAGAGGCGTCGGTACGTTCGGATCGCCTCGATCCGGTCGAGCATCCGCTCCGCGCGGAGCGGGTCGGGGCGGATAAGATGGGCAAGGTCCCGGTCGTGCTCGAGCGGGGGTTTCAGGCAGATGGGGACTCCGTCTCTCTGAAACTCGATAGGGCCCCCGAATGCGGCCGTCTCCCGGTAGGGGTCCGACATCGTGTTCAATTGGTCGATCCCAAACTCTGCGGCGCAGGCTAGGTTCGCCTCGGCGAGCACCCGGTAATCGGAGGCGAACGCCCCGTAGTTGGAGCCGATGTGCTCGGCCGCGAACTGCATGAGGATCGGAAGCCGCGGCAGAAAGTCGGGCCTTTCACCCCGGAGGACAGCGAGGTAGCGCTCTTTGGAGGTCATCTTGAGACCGATCAGTAGGCACCGCAGGCGTGGCCGGTCTCGTAGAGAGCAAGGATGTTCGCAGTGGGCACGTCGACTTGGAAAACATGGCTCGGGGCGAGGATGAAACCCCCGCCTGCCCCCAGAGTTTTGCGCATGTGACGCACTGCTGCCGCGACGTCCTCCGGTGTTCCGTTGGGGAGCAGGTGCTGGGTGTCTATCGCCCCGTGGAAGCACAGGCGGGATCCAAAGCGGGCCTTCAGGACGGCCGGGTCCATGTCGACCGCGGAGACCTGGACCGGATCGAGCATATCGATCCCCAGGACGATCAGCCGCTCGATGAAGGGCTGGATGCTCCCGCAGGAGTGAAACATGACCCTCACACCATGGCTGTGTGCCATGTCAATTATGCGCTTCAGCCTCGGTGCGAAGAAGGTGTCGAAGATCTCGGTTCCGACCAGCAGCCCCTTCTGGGTACCAATGTCGTCGGCAATCCGCAGGATATCGATCCGGCCCGGGGCGGCCTGGAACATGCGCTCGAAGAAGGCCACGTAGAAGTCCGTGAATTGGTCCATCAGGTAGGCCGCCATCTCGGGCTCGGTGATCAGGTCGGCCAACATGTTCTCGAGGCCCCTCAGGAGGGTCGGGTGCTGCCAGATGCTGGCCCCGGTCGCCAGGACGGCCCGGTCCGACCACTCATCGAGTCGTTCGGCGAAGCCCGTGAAGTCGAACCAGTCGACCTTCGGCCACGGGTGAGCCCGGAGTTCGTCGATGGACTGGGCCCCGGAGAGTACAAACTCCGCATATTCGTCCTCGGGTCCCATGGCCGTCTCCATCACCTTCGTCCGCCAACCCCAGTAGTTCTCCTTGATTCCGCCGGGAAGCCAGCGCTCCTTGGGCACCGGGCCCTGGAACGCGGGATCGACGACACCGCGCAGGTCGACCACGTCGGCCTTCAGGGTGTCGAGGAGTTGCCGATGGGTCGGCGCTCCCAACTCGGACTTGAGGCGCGCGAGGACGAAGGCGTTGGCGCCGAAGTCCATCGGCATGCGGTCGGGTATGCTCCGGGCAATGGTTGTCAGGACCCGTTCCTTGGATGTCATAAATTGTCTTGGGTGGCGGGCTCGACTGAGACGACGCCCGTCGGGTGGGCCTGCCAGTAGGCCTCCAGCGCTGGGTGGTGTAGTTCCCGGCGCAGTTCCTCGGCAAAGGTCTTAAGCGAGGCGGGGGCCACCGAGGTCACCTGGGCGGGGCGGGGGTCCAGGGGTTGCGGCACGGCGCTCCCGGCAAGATCCCGGCATGCGTCCAGGGCAGCGTCTATCCGGGCCTCGGTGAGTTTCCTGAGCTTCCAATCGAAATACAGGTCCATCATCCACCGGAAGGCGATCGCGTCGTCGCGGTTGGCCTTCAGGCCCGAAAGAATCTCCGCATAGCGCTGCGGGTCGACCCTGCCCTGAACGGACTCCCAAAGCGCGATCGCCTCATCCATTCTCGCGACCGCCCCGTCCTTTTCCGCCGTCGCCTGCGCCTTCAGTTCCTCGGTGATCGGATACTGGTTGAAAACCATCCGGGTCCTGGGGTCGGCCCGCAGCCGCTCCGCCTGGGCGGGTGGGTACATATCCAGGGGCAGGATGAACCCCATCATGCCGCTCATCCGGCGCACCTGGCGGTACGGCCCGCACAAGTGCGAGTCGAGATACTTCAAGCCCGGGAAGCGGCTGTGACAGGCGTTCCACAGCCCCGCAAACTCGTACATGCCGCGGGCCGCCTCGGTGGTCTTGTGGAGAACCTCAATGAGGACGGGCGCAGCCTGCGGCCCAAATTCTGCCCTGGCCCAGGCAAGCTCCAGTGCGGCCGGTTCCGCGTCCGGGTTGCGCATTGCCGCCCCCAAGGCGTACCAATTGACGGCGTTCAGCGGATGATCCCAGGGAGCCCGGGAAAGAGGCTGGTCTACGACCCAGAGGCCCTGCTGTCCGCTGGCGGCGATGAGCCTCAGGGCCTCGGTGACGTCGGAGGTGCGGCACCACGGCACATCGTTTGCCCCGGTGTACTCGCCGGGGAGTTGGATCGAGGTGAGGTAGGGCGAGCGCCCGAGGGCATCCTTCGTGATCGCTCCCGCCAGGGGGTGGGGGGGCCAGCCCGGATGGAAGTCCCAGTAGTGATCCTTGATGATGACGAACGCGTTTGCGGGAATCTCGCCGGTCATCCCTCGGTAATACCAGGCCTCCTGCCTCTGCCCCCAGGGGTCGTCCTCGCAGCTTTCCCAAAAGAGCGTGCCGCCGTGCCGTGCGAGTTCCCCGGCAACGAGTCGAATCGCCTCCCGGGCGCACTCCCGGCCTGTTTTTCCCCCCATCTCAGGCCCCGAACCCATCCAGGGGGCGCCGTTGCTGAAGTAGTACTCGGCCCCGTCCATGCGGTAGCCCGCCAGTTCGGGGACAATCTCCCAGTCCCGGGCGATCCGACCCTTCCAGAATGCGCGGGCGGCGGCGCCGTACGGATTGAGGGCTGGCGAGGACCGAGGCCGCGGATCATCGATTGCGTGGGCGACCCTCCCCTCTGCCTCGTTCCAGTCGCGGTAGGCGAAGGTCGCGATTCCGCGGCCCTTCAGGTAGTGGCACAGGGAGCGGACGGCGGCCGGATTGGCCTCTATGTCGGTATCGGAGAGGCAGAACCCGTTAAAGCCCAGGCTCCGCGCCTGTTCGAGATAACGCCCGAGGACGGTGTCCGGTCCGACAGAAAGCATCGTTTCCCAGGTGAGAAGGCCCCGGTCGTGGTTGAAGCGGCCCGCACCGTTGGCCGGATCAAGCCAAGGTTCGATCACCCGCCAGCGGAGCGGGGAGCTCTGCGATTCCTGGGCCGCGGCGGAAAGGCCAATGGAGAGGGCGCAGACGCCGAGAGCCCGCGCGACAGAAGCAAGCGCGCCCGCCGAAGGGCCCTTCATTTGACGGTGAGGACGACCCCCTTGAGGGAGGGGTAGCGGTCGCCGTTGTCCGAGACGAGGATTGCGCGGTACTGCAGGAAGCGGTCGGTTGCCCGCATCTCGAATCTGCCGCCGGCGCAAAGCCTCCAAGGCGCCGACTCCAGATCCTTCGCCGTGGCCGCGCCGTGTACAAGTAACTCAAGACGGCTCTTTCCCGGACAATCAGCCGTCGCCTCGATCGACCCATTGGTGAACGCATGGCCGAGGGTGATGACCGACGAGGTGTATACCTTCCGATAGGTCCGGTCATACAGTGCGCCGACGTCGTTACGGTACATGTAATGCGGTCCGACCGTGGGCAGCTTCAGGGGCACAGTCGTTGTGAACCGGACGCCATCGTTAAGGTAGAGAAGGGAGTTTGTGAAATGGCTCCCGTCTCGGGTGTGGCAGGCGACCACGAGGTCGATCTTCCCGTCCCCGTTGAAATCCGCCGCCATCCCGGCGTCGCTTCCATCCTGCATTAGGTCCGTCCGATTCAGGTCCGAGAACCCCTCCTTGCCTCCCCAGAAGAGCTCCGCAGCGATCGACTCACGGGTGAATGAGCGGTGGTAGCTCGGCGTGAACAGGTCGAGGCAACCGTCCCCGTCGAAGTCGGCGATCACCGCTCCGAGCCCGTCGTGGGTCGGCAGGTGCTGGGAGTTCGACTGGCGAAAACCGCCCGGGCTGCCCCAGAAAATGACCGACCCGAAGTCGTATTCCTCGGGGTCATCCGGAAGCTTGTGGGTCGCAACGGTCAGGTCGAGCCAGCCGTCCCGGTTCAGGTCGGCGGCGTTGAGGTCGGCCGGGGCTACGATCGGGATCGAGGCCTGGTTGCCCATCGAGAAGCCCTCCTTGCCTCCCCAGAAGATCGTCACAAGGTTCGCGGTATTGCGGGCGACCGCGATGTCGGGGTAGCCGTCCTTGTTGAAGTCGGCGACCAGGACCTGGCCCTCGCTCCCCTCGATTCCGAAGACCTGCCTGTGCTCCCTCGAAAATCCGTTCGGGCCGCCGTACCAGATGATGAGGCCCCCGGTCTGCTGGTTGCTGCGGGCGACCAAGTCCAGATAGCCATCCTTGTTCACATCGGCGATGCACAGGCTGTAGACCCCGTAGTCATTGAGGATCGTCCGCCGGTCGCTCTTCAGCCCGTCCGGGCCGCCCCACAGGATGTTGAATCCGACCCCGGCGTGGTGCTCCGCGTCGGCGTGAACGATCGACATCAAGACTAGGTCCGGGTAGCCATCGTCGTTCAGATCGGCGGCTGCGCACACGTAGCCCGAGCGGATCGGAAACTTTGTCATCCGCTCCGGCGAGAAGCCCTCGGGCCCGCCCCAGTAGACCATCGCCGGGAGATCCTCGTGCACCCGGCCCTCGATCTCGTTGCAAAAGATGATCCGGGCCTGCGTGTCGTCCCGGGTTACGCAGACTCCTTCCACCCCCGCCGTGTCCACCTCGAACCCTTCACGGAATCTACCCTTGCCGTCCCCGAAGAGGACTTTGGACTTGGACTGATAGGTGTCCGCCGTGCGGGCTGTACCGACAACTAAGTCCGGGTGGCCATCGCCGTCGATATCGTCGACGGCAAGCGCCGAGCCGTAGCCGATCGGAAAAGTCGTCACCCGGGCGGCGTCAAAGTTACCCTGCGTGTCACCCCAGAGGACATGGACGCTGTCGGCAGGCGCCGTCCGGTCGGCGAGCACGAGGTCGGGACAGCCGTCGCCTTTCAGATCGGCGACGATCAGTTCGGAGCAGGGCGGGGTGAGCATCTGCCGTGGCCCCCGCCAGGCCCGCGGGGCCGAGCCCGGGTCAACAAAGACGACCTGCGAGGACTGGAACTCCTCCTTCCCGGTCGTGGGGTCGCGCCTGAGGAGGGCCTTTCCGCCCCCATTGGCAACCAGGCTCGGGCGTGAGGCCGAGGGTGCCTTGACCAGGGTAAGGCGTTGCGCGTCGGAGATTCCCAGGGCTATCCGGGCGGGCTCCGATAGGCCTCCCGGCCCGCTCCAGAACACAAGGATTGCCCCGTCGGCGCCGCCGGTAAGGACCGCGATGTCCGGGCGGCCGTCTCCGTCCAGATCGGCGGAAATCAAGTCGACTGAATGGGGCACGACGATGTCGTGGTGTTTCTCATGGCTGAAGCCGTCCGGCCCGCCCCAGTAGACTCTTAGGATTGATTCCGGTCCATCCGCCGCGGACCAGCGCGAGCCGTTCAGGACCACCAGATCGGGCCAGCCGTCGCCGTTCAGGTCAGCCACTGCAGCAGCCCTGGCATCCATGGTGAGGAGGTTGGTCCGGCGCGCTCCTGACCAGCCGTCCGGCCCGCCCCAGAAGATCGACAAAGGCCGGCGAACTGTTGTGCCGTTGTTGTTGGGCAGCACAATCGCGTCGGGGAAGCCGTCCCGGTTCAGGTCGGCGACCACCGCCCGGCTGCTCCCCAGGGTCGGAAGAGGGAGTTTTCGAAAGGTCCGCTCGCCCCGTCGCACGGCGACACAGGTCGGCTCGATCGCCCGGTGCTCATCGTGCGAGGAGTTGAAGACCAAGTCCAAGTAGCCGTCGTTGTTCAGGTCGTAGCGGTTGACCGACTTCACGGCACCGGTTGCGGTGACGTACAGGTCGGCCGGCTCCCAGGAGCCCTTCGAGAACGAGGCGAAGTCATTGTCTCGAAAGGCCGCGGGTTGGGCGGCCGAGCGGCTGGCTCCGAGCGCGCCAAGGGTGAGGCAGAGACCGAGAAACCGGGCCAAGCCAAGACTGGCCGCCCGGGAACGGGGGCATGGTTTCATGGGGGGAGGATAAAGGGGTAGGGGCTGGAGCGTCAGCAGCGGACCGCTTCGAAGAAGCCGATGGCCTCCAGATCCTTCTTGAGCGAGGAAACGAGCTTCGGGGCGAGCGGGGAAAGCGGCGGCCGCGCTGGGCCGCAGTCGACCCCGGCAAGCGCCATGAAGGTCTTTCCGACCGTCAGGCCCCCGTGACGGACCAGCGGTAGGATCGTCTTCTGGATGAGGACCTGAGACAGACGGGCCTCCTCAAGCCGGTGGGCCTCGAAGGCCTCCATCATCCGAAGATAGATCTTTGCGGAATAGTTGTAGGTGCTTCCAACGGCCCCCTTTGCGCCGAGGACTAGGGCCGAGAGCAGGTACTCGTCCCTGCCGAAGAGGATGTCGTAGTCCGACCCGGCGGCCTGGACCGTGAGACCAAAGTCCATGAGGTCGCCATGCGTGAACTTGATGCCCCGGAAGGTCGGGATCGCCGCTTTCGCCAGCGGCAGGAAATCGGCCATCCGGAAGTCCACGGCGGTCATGTCCGGCATGTGGTAGTAGTAGAACGGCGTCTTGGGCGCCGCCCCGGCAACCCGCCTGCAACAGTCGACCAGGGCCTCGAGGGTGGGGGGCCTGAAGAAGGTCGGCGCCAGGTATCCGATCGCGTCCGCGCCGATCTTCTCGGCGTGGGCGGCCAGGGCCTCCGAGGAGGCGACCGAGGTGTGGCCGACGTGGACGATCAGCTTCAGCTCCGGTCCGGCTGCCTTGCGCCAAGCCACAGCGAGGCTCAGGCGCTCCTCCTCGGTGAGCGAGCACCACTCGCCGGTGGTGCCGGCGATGAAGGCGCCCTTCACCCCCTGACGGACCAGGTGGCTGGCGATCTTGGGAACCGCAGCCAGATTGAGCCGCAGGTCGGCGTTGAAGGGCGTGAATGGCGCCGCGATGAGGCCGGATAGGCGGAAGTCTTTCATGTGTTGAAAAATTGAGCCCGGCCGGCCCTTGAACCGGCCGGGCTACCTACAAACCCTGACACCAGCTGAACCGCTCAGAACTTGACGTTAAGTGAGACCGAGAACTGTCGCGGCTCACCAACCATAGCGTAGGTGCGCAGATAGATCTTGTTGAAGACGTTGTCTACGTTCACCTGGGCCGTGTACAGCGTTGACCCCCACTTCCCGGAGTAGCCGGCAAGGCCGCCGAGGACGCCATAGCCGGCGTTGGTGCCGTACTCGATGCTCTGGATGCGCCATTCGCGGCCCCTGGCAAAGCCGTTCGCGCCGAGGAACCAGCCCTTCATCGGGCCGTCCATCCACGTATACTTCATCAAGGCGTTGGCCATCTGCTTGAAGTGGACGTTCGCCTCTTGGCCGAGCACCGCCGGCAGCAAGTCGCTCCGCGTGATGTAGCCGGAACTGTACGCGTAGTTGACCATGAAGCTCAGCTCGGGCGTGGGACTGTAGAAGAGCTGCACTTCCAAACCCTTGTCGGTCTGCGCCGTGCCGGGCACGTAGTACCGCTGGGAGAGCGAGGCGGGGACTCCGAGCAACCCCGCCACGATGTTCGTGTCGAGCACTGCTGCGATGTTCTGCTCCACGCAGCTGTACCCGGCAATCGAGCCGGTGAGGCCCACCTTGGAGAAGTCGAACTTCACGCCGCCCTCATAGCCGACACCGGTGATCGGGCCGAGGGACCCGGTCTGGGCCCCGGTTGTGAGGTCCAGGGTCGGGTAGTAGACCGTCTGCGGCTTGAAGGATTTCGAGTAGTCCGCGTACAGGTTGATCTCCGGCGTTACGGCGAAGATGACCGAGATCATCGGGATCGGGGCCTTAACCGAGTACGCTACCGAACGGGTCGGGGTCGGGACCGAGGCGGTGTGGTCATTGTACGCACCGGCAGGGGCGGCGTAGAAGTAGTCTGTCCTGTCCGCACTGTTCCAACTGTAGCCCACGACGGTCTTTATCTTCCCGTTAAAATAGCTTCCCGTGGAGTTGAGGTAATAGCTTGGGCTGTCGACGTGGTCCGAGTTGGCGGCCTGGGCCTTCCAGTACCGGCCTGTCATATTAAGGCCGTAGTTGGCTGCTGTGACTCCGCCGGGGAACAGTGGGGTCTGGTCGACCACCGCGGCGCTTGTGGCCGTGCTGAAGAGGTTGTCCTGATAGCCACTGTAGCGAACAGATAGATACGAGAATCCGGCGATCATCTGCTGGTCCATCCAGCCCAGACGCAGGTCGTAATTGAGCAGGGCGCGCATGTTGTAGCGCCGATCATTGCTCACCGCCCAGGTCCATGCGCGGTTGTCGACGTAGGAATTGGTTGCGGCGATGTAGCTCACGGAGGGGCTCACCCCGCCCTGGCGATAGAAAGGCGCCTTCTCTGTGCCGGTCTGGCCGACTAGCAGGAAGTTTAGGGTGTCCGAGAAGCGGTGCGTCAGCTGTCCCTCCAGGTAAGTGCCGTCGCGCTTCTCAAGGGAATCGGGGCCCTCAAGTGCGTTCGCCTCGTTGTAGTTGTACAGCTTCGGGATCTGCCGGTTCAGGGCGATGTCGAACCCTCCGTTCAACCCCGGGCCGCCCGACCAACGGTCAATCAGGTTGTTCCACGGAACCCGCTCTTCGTGGAGGTATTCGAACTTGCCTTCGACGACCGTCTTGCCACCCCAAAGCTCATCCTTGCCGGCAACCGCGATGCCGCGGTACTGGTCCTTGCTGAACTTGACGAAGGTCGCCCCGTTCTCGCAGACCGCGTTGACGCGGATCGCCAGGTCCTGATCGCCAATCTTGGCCGACTGGTTCGAGTCGATCGCGGCGCGCCAGGACGAGAAGCTACCCACCTGCCCGGTGAAGGTCGTGAATTGGCGCTTAACCTGGGCCGACTTGGTGATGACGTTGACTTGGCCGCCCGGGTCTGCGGCGCCCTGCACGACCGAGTTCGGCCCCATGATGATCTCGATCCGGTCGATATTGTACACGTTTGGGCGCCCGGTGAAGCGGAAGCCGTCCCGCTGGGTGTCGTCGAGTCCGGCGCTGTTGAATCCGCGCATGTCGAAGGTCCACTGACCGGCGGAGCCGTGGTCGTTGGAACCCACGATAAACCGCCCGAAATCGTAGAGGCTCGTGTGGCCGAGGTCGCTGATGACGTCGGGGTTGATGATCATCACGTCGACGGGCAGGTCCTTCACCGGGGCAGCCAGGCGTGTGATTGCCGCGCTGCTTGTTGAGAGGTATCCCTTGTCCTGGGCGGCGTTAACGTCGAAGGGCGACATGACGACCACCTCGCTGTCGGACGGCTTTGCCGCGCCCTGGCCGAAGGCGCCCGTGGCGAGCGAAGCGGCCGAACAACCGATAATCAGTAGGGGAACAAACGAACGTACGGATGGCGTTGGATGCATAGTAGTCCTGAGGTTTTGGGGCGTTGCTTGTCTCGGGGTTTGGTGGAACTGGGCGACCGCCTAGACGATCGAACAGCGGCCATCAGCAATCGCGATCGCCTGCAAAGGCAACGTGCGCGATCTGGTACTTTTTTTAACCCACAAGTAACAGAGGCAGCAGGAATGGGTTCGCCGAGCCTCCCGTCGTGAGGCCGCCCTGTATTCCCTTCTCGGAAAATTGGCCAATCGTTCTGGACACGGGTACACCGCGGGACTCTCCCCGGTGCACTGGCCGGACAAGAAGGCCGAATAGATATCGTTTCCTCAGGGACTATCGAGGCTGTCTCTGCCGATAGGGCAATGCCGAAGGCCACGCGGGAACCTAAGCCTAGCCGCGGAAGCCACCGATCTTACTCGTGTTGTTTCGAAGGGACCAGCAAAGCAAGTCCCAGGGCTCCGACTGCCATTCCCCCTGCCGCACACTTGAATACGATCGTCAGCGAGACGCCTGCATCAAGGAGCGCCCCACTGCCGTAGGCGATGAGTCCTCCCGCAGCGCAGCTGAACAGGTTCATGAATCCGTAACCCGTCGCGCTTAGCCTCTGGGGAACGATCTGCCTTAGGATGGGCATGCAGTTCGAGTCGAAGAGCCCGCGGCCAACCCCGAAAACGAGCAGCCCGAGGACCGCCCAGGACAGCGCCGGTGCAACGCCTGTCAAAAACAACCCGGGGGCGCACAGCAGGAATCCGATCGCAGCAACCCACGCCCGCGCCGCCGGGCGACGACGGCTCCATCGGTCCGCCCAGATCCCTCCGACAAAAACGCTGCAAAATCCACTGACCTGAAGGTAGCCTGTCGCCGATACCGACGACCATCCCGGCCTGCGCCAGGCCATCGCCGAGATCCTGCCCACGGCCCTCTGGCAGCGTTGCTACGTGCACTTCCTGCGCAACGCGCTCGATCATCTGCCCCGGACGGCCGATCCGTCCTGCCTGCAGGAACTG
>CAIOZY010000014.1 GCA_903862935.1 uncultured Opitutaceae bacterium | reverse complement strand
GCCTACGGCTTCCGCTCCTTCCAAAGTTACCGCCTCAGAGTCATCGCTCAGTGCGGATGATCCCCACCATCAACCTCCAACCCATCAATCCAATACCCCCCCTCCCCAATCTTTGAACTAGACCCCTCGGCTCCCCCCGCCGTCTTCACCGGGCTGGCGCGACGGGGGAGACTCGAACTCCCGACCATCGGTTTAGAAAACCGATGCTCTGTCCAGCTGAGCTACCGTCGCCCGGCCTTTTCGGCGCGCCGGCACAATTAGTGCGCGGGGATCGGCCCTACAAGGGCAAAAGGCGCCCGGAGCCTTTAGCCCCCGGTCACGATCCGCCAGGCCTCGTGCAGGGACTCGGGCAGGCTGTACACGTCCATGGCGACGATCAAGGCGGCGCTGCCCCATCCTGCGATCAGAAGGAAGGGCCCGTTGGCCCACTTGCCCATGATCTTTTTGGAGGAGGTGAAGTGAAGGAGCGGAATCATGGCCAGGGGGAGCTGGATGCACAGGAGGACCTGGCTGAGGTTGATCAGGTCGGTCACGCTCCGGCCGCCCCGGACGCTGATGATGACAATCGCCGGAAGGACGGCGATCAGCCGCGAGATCATCCGGCGCAGCCAGGGGCGCATCCTCCAGTTCATGAAGCCCTCCATCACGACTTGGCCGGCGAGGGTGCCGGTGATGGTGCTGCTCTGCCCGCTTGCGAGAAGGGCCACTGCGAACAGGGTACTCGCCAGGGTGGTGCCCAGGAGGGGCGCCAGCGTCAGGTGCGCAATCCGGATCCAGTCGCTGTCGGGGCTGAAGGAGACGACCTGGCCCCCGGCGACCGTGACGCTCGACTTTCCATAAAAGACCAGGGCCGCCATGACGAGGATCGCGGCGTTCACGAAGAAGGCGACCGTCAGGGCAACGCCCGAGTCGACGGCGTTAAACCACATCGCCCGGCGGATCTCCTTGTCGCTCGTGCGGTCGAGCTTTCGGGTCTGCACAAGGGCCGAATGCAAGTACAGGTTGTGGGGCATCACGGTCGCCCCAATCATGCCGACGGCGACGACGAGCATCCCGGACTGGGCGAGGCTCGGCTGGAGGATCGCCTGGGTCATCTCGACAAAGTCGGGCTTGGTCGCCGGCAGGACGAACAGCTCCAGGGCGTAGCAGCCGCCGATCGTCGCGACAAAGACCGAAACCACCGCCTCGATCATGCGGACCCCCATCCCCTGCAGGGCGAGCAGCAGCAGGACGTCAGCGCTTGTGATCACGATCGCCCAGGTAAGGGGGATGTGAAAAAGCATGTTCAGCGCGACCGCGCTCCCCAGGGCCTCCGCAAGATCGGTCGCCCCGATCGCGATCTCCATTGCGATCCAGTTGGGCCACCGGCTCCACCCCGGGTAGAAGTCGCGGCAGCACTGCGCGAGATCGCGCCCCGTGGCGACCCCCAGGCGGGTCGCGATCACCTGGAGGAATACCGCCATCAGGCTCGCCAGGGCGATCACCCACAGCAGCCCGTAGCGGTACTGGGCGCCGCCCGCCAGGTCGGTCCCCCAGTTTCCCGGGTCCATGTAACCCACGCTCACCAGGATCGCCGGCCCCACGAAGGCCCCCCACTGCCGCCAGAAGCCGGTGTGCGATCCGGGGACGCTCACCGTGGAGTGCATCCCCTCCAGGCTCTGCCGTTCCGGACCGCCGGGAGCGGGCAAGTCGGAATTCTCCGGGGGGACGGTCACGATGTAGCATGGGCTACATTCGTTCGCGCTTGTCAAGGTCAATTGGACCCGCTCAGACTGCGGGCGTGAAGCCCAGCCCCGCACGCCTGACCGCGGCCCGCAACCTGCGGCGAACCCGAGCGGAGAACGCGCAGGAGGTGGCGCAGGACTATGTGGAGCTGATCGGGGAGCTGATCACGACCCGGGGGGAGGCGAGGGTGACGGACCTCGCCCGGCGCCTGGGGGTCACGCACGTCACTGTGAACCGGGCGATCCAGCGGCTGCGGCGGGCGGGCCTGGCCAACTCGATCCCGTACCGGGCGGTGTATCTGACGAAGTCCGGGGAGAGGCTTGCCCAGCAGTCCCGGCGGCGCCACGAGCTCGTGAGCGAGTTTCTGAAGTCCCTGGGGGTCCCGGAGGGAACCGCCCACGCCGACGCCGAGGGGATGGAGCACCACGTGAGCCGGGCTACCCTGAACGCCTTCAAAGCCCACCTGGGCAGGCGCGGCCGGAAATTGTGAGATCCGAATTTTCCGGGATATTCCTCGACCCCATGAATGCTAATACCCCCGCCCGTAGCCTCCTCCTGATCGTCCCGCTGCTTGCGGGGCTCCTCGCCACACCCGCAGGCCGTGCCGCCGAGGGGTCCGGGCTCTTTGAGCGCTCCGCGATGCGCGAGACGGACCTGACGGGCCTCAAGATCCGCGTGGGGCGGCCTGTCCAGGTGACGGCGCAACTCAGCTGGGAGACCCGCTGGCTCGGCGAGGACGGGCAGCCGGTTTGGGCGTTCGCCCACTTCTTCCCGACGATCGTGGCGTTCCCCAAGGGGAACCTGATAGCCACCTACGCGATGGACCCGGACCGGCAGGACAACCCGCTTTTTGCGAACGGCTACCAGATCTCAGGCGACGGAGGGCGCACCTGGGGCCGCCGCATGAGCGTCATCATGCAGCACAACCCGATGGTCTACGTCCCGAGGGACGCGGACACGCTCCTGGGGATCCCCTGCGAACTCATGAGGGCCTCCCCGCAGGACGAACGGAACTTCGTCGGCCCGGCCTGCTACTTTGAGTCCGGCGGAAGCCGGCTCGTCATGGTCCCGGACGGGGTCCGGGTCGTGGACTGGCCGTGGCCGGTCGAGGTGACGCCCAGCCCCCAGCCGAGCGAGAACTGGCACGTCGGGATCTGCATCACGGGCAGCGTCCTCAAAAGCGGCGACTCGACTCTAGCCACCGTCTATGGCCGCAGGATGGGCGACAAGGTCCTGCGGACGATGCTGGTCGCCTCGAAGGACGGGGGCCTCACGTGGCGCTACTACGCGACCGTTGCGGCGGGGGACCCGGCTCTGGCGGGGAAGAAGGGCTATGAGGGGGCGAACGAGCCGGCGCTGATCCGCCTGGCGAACGGGGAATTGATGGAGGTCTTTCGGCAGGGCTCGGGCCGGGCCTGGAACCTTTTGAGGTCCTACAGCAGGGACGAGGGGCTGACCTGGAGCGCACCGGATGTCCTGCCGGCCTTCAGCGTGAAGCCGGCGCTTGTCCGGACGGCCAACGGGACGATTGTCCTTGCGACGGGGCGGCCCGGGATCGACCTGTGGGTCTCCACCGACGGGCGCGGCACCTCCTGGCAGAGGCTGGACCTAATTGCCCAGCACAATGCGTGGACCGAGGACCCGTTCCTGAGGATCTCCTCGACCGAGTCGGGGCAGGGGATCAAGTGGCAGACGACCTCCTACACCCAGATGGTGGAGGTCGCCCCGAACCGGCTTTTGCTGATCTACGAGCGCGACGCGGTGACGCGGCCCCCGGAGGCCGCGCCGAAGAGCCCGAAGGATCTGTCCCGGGTCTTCGTGATGCCGATCCAGATCGGGCCGAACTGAGGCCCCTTACGGGAAAAGCCCGCGCTTCTGCTTCGCCTCGGCGACCCGGCTGATCCCCAGGGTGAGGGCGGCGAGCCTGCGGTTGAACTGGAACTTCTCCTTCTGGGCGTCGACGGCGGCCTTCGCCCGGTCGAGGATCGTGAAGAGTTTGGTGATCACCTCGTCGCGGTCCCAGTAGTACTGCTGCAGGTTCTGGAGCCACTCGAAGTAGGAGACGATGACGCCGCCCGAGTTGCACAGCACATCGGGGATCAGCTCGATGTCCCCACGGGCTTCGATGACCTTGTCGGCCTCGTTGGTGGTCGGACCGTTGGCGGCCTCCGCAAGGAGCCGGCACTTGAGCTTCGGGGCGTTGTCGGCGTTGACCACCCGCTCCAGGGCCGCCGGCACCAGGACCGTGCACGGAAGCTCCAAAAGCTGCTCGTTTGTGATTGGCTCCGCCCCCTCGAAGTCGGTCAGCACCTTGTTGTACTGGACGTAGGCGAGGGCCTTGGGGATGTCGATACCGGCCGGGTTGTAGACGGCGCCGGTGTAGTCGGAGACGGCGATCACCTTCGCCCCGTAGCCGACCATCGCGACCGCGGTCTCGCTTCCGACGTTTCCGAAGCCCTGGATGGCGACCGTGGCCTGGGTGATCGGGATCTTCATGTCGGCGAGGTATTTTTTGATCAGGTAGGCGACGCCGACTCCGGTCGCCTCGCGGCGGCCCTGGGAGCCGCCGAGGGAGAGGGGTTTGCCGGTGACGATCGCCGGCTCCACGTGGCCGACGTGGTTGGAGTAGGTGTCCATCATCCAGGCCATCACCTGCTCGTTGGTCCCGACATCCGGGGCGGCGATGTCGACCTGGGGCCCGAGGATGTTGATCATCTCCTGCATGTAGCGGCGGGACAGCGACTCGAGTTCGCGTAGGGAGAGGGTCCTGGGGTTCACGACGATCCCGCCCTTGGCTCCGCCGTAGGGCAGCCCCACCAGGGAGCACTTCCAGCTCATCCACATCGCCAGGGCCGCGACCTCCCCGATCGTGACGCTCTCGTGGAAGCGGATCCCGCCCTTTGACGGTCCCGTCGACAGGCTGTGCTGCACCCGGTAGCCCTCGAAGACGTGGATCCGGCCGTCGTCGCGGCGGATCGGCAGGGACACGGCCTGGCGGCGGCGGGGGTACTTCGTCCGGTCGCGAATCGCCTCGGGCAGGTTGATTGCGTCGGCTGCCTGGTCGAACTGGCGGCAGGCCATGCGGAAGACTTCGGAATTGTTGAGTTCGGAAACGACAGAGTTTGCCATGGGGAAGACGGGACTTTTTGGGGATCTTGCCGGGACCGGCAGCCAAGCTCAAGGGATTGTTGGTTTTCCCGACTGTGCGCCGAGGGTCGGTTTCGCTATTACGATTGCAAGCGCCTGGTCTATAGCAACAAACATAGATTTTAGCCCGGAACACCCGAGCCGGAAGCCTTGGATCCTGGCTCGTGGCCGGTCGACCCGCCGCGCGCTCCGGAGCGTTCCCGGCTTCCTTTGCCGGTATCCCGCCGCCGGTGAATCCACCGCGGTGAGCGGACGCGGGGTTCAGACAGGCGCACGTTCAATCTAGGAGTCAGGAATAGGGGTTGAGTGTGTTGACGCCGGAGCGCCGAAAATCTGAGACATTTCGCGTCACGACCGTCAGCCGGTGCTCGAGTCCGGTTGCCGCGATCAGCCCGTCCGAAACCGGGAGCGGCTGGTCAAGGGAGAGGCGGCCCCAGCGGTCGGCGATGGCACTGGTGATGGGAAGGATACGCTCCGAATAATGCGCCTCCAAACCCAGGAGCCACCGTTCGAGTGCGCCGGCGGCCTTGGCGTCCCGGGCTCGGTGCAACTCGATGCCACGGCGGATCTCACCGAGGGTAAGGACGCTCAGGAATGCCTCGTCGGGCTGGATCGCCGCCATCCAGGCGGCGACGCCGGGATCGCAGAGCGGTCTCCGCAACTCCGAGAGGACACAGGTATCCAGAAGGTACGCCATCAGAGTCCGGCAGAGCGGGGCAGATCGACCGCCCGCGAAAACTCAATGTCGCCACCGTGAGGGATGCTGCGAAGGTAGGCGAGGAAGTCGCGTTGGGGTCCCGGGGTGTCGCCGACCAAAGCGGTGCGGAGCAGCCGGCGGTGCGCCTCCTCAACCGACACGCCCTGTTCGGCGGCGCTGCTGCGCAGTCTTCTTACAACGGCGGTCTCAATGTCGCGGACGAGAAGCTGGGCCATGAAGGAAAGGTGATATCAATGATAGCATTTGTCAAGATCGACCCCAGGTACCCAGAGCCCGGAGGACCGGAACCTCGCGGGCACTGCGCCTGGGTTTCTCCATCGCGGGGGGGCGCCTCAGGTTCCGACGAGGACCTTTGCAGCCTGGGCGAGGCTGTGGGCCCTCCGGTGGTGTGCGTAGACCCGCATGAGGAGGGCGCCACCGTCGGCGTGTCCGAGCCAGGAGGCGACTGTGGGGATATCCACGCCGGCCTCGATGGCCGAGGTCGCAAAAGCGTCGCGTAGGTCATGGTGGGTCAACGGCTCGATCCCGACTTTCTCGCAGGCCCCGGCGAGTGATTTCCCGGCTTCCCCGACGGCCAGGACCCTGGCTTTGGGGTCGACCTCCGGTGCCCCGGCGTTCGGAGGTCGAGTGCCCTCCTGCCGAGCTGTGTGGAGGCGCTCCAGGAGGGCCCTTGCCGCCGGGATCAGCGGCACCTCGCGGTCGGCGGCCTCGGTCTTGCTCCCGCCAATCCGCAGGATTCCGCGCCCGAAATCCACGTCCGCCCAGGTGACGCCACGGGCCTCGCCCAGACGGCATCCGGTGTAGGCGAGAAACCGGCAGAAATCCGCCGCCGGCCGGGAGAACCGTCCCCCGGCGCATTCAATCTCCGCAAAGATCTGCCCGAGGACCTCCGCCTCCGGCAGGCGGGGCTTCCTCGGCCTGTCCTTGAGCTTGAGCCCGCGGGGGCTCAGCAGGTTCGCAGTCAGCTGGCCCCGCTCGACTGCGATGTCGATCATTCGCCTCAGGGCGTCGATGCACTTGTTGATGAGCGAGGCCGACGACCCGTTGATCTTCGGGCTCACCTTCTTTGCCCCCGGCACCCGGAAGCCCGTCCCTTCCCTGCGGATCCGGTTCCGCCAGTCGAGCACCGCCTGGCGGGTCAGCCGGCGTGGGGGCAGGGTGGGGAAGCCCGGCCAGGTCTTCAGGATTGTCTCCACCTCCTCGCGGAGCCGGCGGCGGGTCCTCGGGGCCAGGTCCGAGCGGTCCTCGATCCGCTGTAGATAGAGGCTGGCGAGGTCCCCCATCCGGGCCGTGCCGGCCGCGACGTCTGCCGCCGACTGGCGCAGCCTTTCAATCCGGGCCCTCTCGTCGGCGAGCCGGATCTTGGCGATCCCCCGGTCGTGCGTCTGCAGGCTCAGCCAACGCTGCCTGCGGGCCAGTTTGAAACGCCCGTAATACCGACCGCTTGCGGTGTTTCGCACGAGGTTCGGTTCCCCTGTTGACTCCCATATCGGCCGGGATGTTCGCATGCCTGGATTGATGCCTAGGCCCGATAATAGGTCGCGGGCACGCAGGGGGCCTAAGGTCCCCAGGCTCGAGTCCCCCGCATCAAGCCGGGGCCCCCAAAGAGGGCCCCGGACCCGATTGCCAATTTTCAACCAGGGGACTGCTCGTGCGGGTGGATTCCTCAACGGCGCGGTCCCAGCGCAGCACCCAAGGGCCGGTGTGTGCTACGATGATCGTGTCCCGGCCGCCCCTCTTGGAGGGCTGATTCCCACCCGCGCCACGAACTGCGAGAATCCTGCGCCCTTGCGGCTCGAGGGGGGCCTTGCCGGACCTGGAAGCTGTGGCGGTGGTCAGATGGATTGGGTATTGTCTCAGGACGCAAATCGAGTCTCGGCTTTGTCTGAGGGCAAAGGCCTGCCAAAGCCCGGGGTACGGCTATACTGCCCGGTATATCAGACTCTAATTGACATAATGTCCGATATACCGGACATTAAGAACGTGCCCTCCTCCCGCCCGCTCCCGTTACCTGCCTCCTCCGCACTGCGGAAGCTGGGGCGGGAGCTCGCTCTTGCCCGGCGCAAGCGCGGTCTCTCCACCTCCGACATGGCTGCGCGGCTCTTCGTCAGCCGAGACACGCTCTGGCGGCTTGAGCGTGGCGACCCAGCGATCGCAATCGGAACCCTCGCCACAGCCACCTTTATCCTGCAGCTGCACGACCGCCTTGCCGATCTCGCCGCGCCGGCCACCGATGCCCTTGCGCTCAGCCTGGACGAGAAGCGCCTGCCGCAGCGCATCCGGCGCGGCCGCCCATGAGCCTGGAGGTTCACATTGAATGGGCCGGTGAAACCCATCTGGTCGGGCGTCTCCACGAGTCCGTGCGCAGCGCCGCAGTGTCGTTTGAATACGCGCCAGCATGGCTCGGCCGCACGGACGCCTTCGCGTTCGACCCCACCTCGCTTCCCCTCGGCTCGGGTCCGCTCCACAGCCCAGCCCTCTTCGGCGCGATCCATGACTGCGGGCCCGACCGCTGGGGGCGCGTGCTGATCGAGCGCGCGGTCCGCAAGGGCATCATTGAGCGGAAGCCGTATCAGGATCTCGATTATCTGCTCGCCCTCGCCGACTCATCGCGCATCGGGGCTCTCCGCTTCCGGCGTGACGCTGGCAGTCCCTTCCTGGCGAGTGGCCCGGCAACCGTTCCGCCCCTGGTTCGTCTGGCTGCGCTGCTTCGTGCGGCGGATGCGATCCATGGTGAGACCGAGACGGCGGCCGACTTGAGGTTCCTCCTCGGCGAAGGCTCTCCCCTTGGCGGCGCGCGGCCCAAGGCCTCGGTCAGTCTGGCCGACGGCCGGCTGGCACTGGCCAAATTTCCCAAGCCCGACGACATCCGGGACATTGCTGCCGGCGAGATTCTTGCCCTAGCCCTGGCCGGGGAGGCGGGGATCACCGTCGCCGAGCACCGTCTCGTGGCGGTGGGCCGCCGGAGTGTCGCGGTGATCACCCGTTTTGACCGAGCGGCCGGCCGGCGAATCCCCTTTCTCTCCGGCGCCAGCCTGATCGGCCTCTCGCCGGGCGCTCCCGGCGCCTACACCCTTCTGGCTGATGGCATCCGTCAGTTTGGCCACGACATCGCCGGGGATCTGCGCGAACTGTGGGGCCGGCTCATCTTCTCCCTTCTCGCGAGCAACTACGACGACCATCTTCGCAATCATGGCTTCCTGATGGTGGCTCCCGGGCGCTGGGCGCTCTCGCCCGCCTACGATTTAAATCCCGTCCCCGAGATCGAAAGGGCCCAAACGCCCAATACCGCCGTCACGGAAAACCAGGAGGAGCCGACCATCGCAGCCGCGCTGGACGCTGCGCCGCGCTTCGGATTGAGACCGGCCGAGGCCCGCGCGATTCTGGCCAGAATCTACCGCGCAGTCTCGCGCTGGCGCAGCACGGGCAGGAGGCTTCGCCTCGGCGCCGACAGCCTCGCGGCCTACGCAACCGCCTTCGAACAGCCGCTGATGGATGAGGCTGGTCGGCTGGTGTGAGCAACGCTCCTTGGGCCGTGCGGCCACGGCTGCGCGGCAGGCTGTTGCTTGGTCCCCGGGGTGGTGGAGCGGACCGGTCCGAGCGTGCTCTGAGCAGTGAGGATGCAACGGCATTTGGCCGAGAGGTGGCTGGCCGTTTGGTCGGAAAGATACCCAATCGGGAGCCGACCGATTTGGGCTACGGCGAGACCTGGGTTGAGTCGAGATTGGCTGGCACCCGCGCACAGACCTGCGGGAAGTCTGCGCCCATTCTCCGAGGCTGATGGGAAGACGGCCTTAGCTGCAGGCGACCGAATTGGAAAGCCGTCACCTGCCTTGTCAGGAGTGGAGAGGGCGTCTCCGGAAATTCAGTGACGGTTCTTTAGGAACGCCCGCACCTCGTCGTGGTTTCCGGCAAAGACAAACAACAGTTCGTCGCCGTGGGGCTCAAACAGAAGTCTCAAACCGAGTCCCGCCCTGCACTCGTAGAGATTCTCGTGGAGACGCTGAACACCGCTGCCTGCATGGACGTGGGGGCGGCCGAAGGCCGCCGTCGTGCCGTGCATGGCCGCGTGGACCACCATAAGCTCGCGGTCCGACAACCGCCGGATGCAACGCAGCGGTCGCTTGTCGTAGACGGCATTCACACGCCCTTGCGCAAGTCGCGCCAGTCGGCGGTTAGGGCCGTGATTTCTCCGCGGCGACGGGCCTGGGCGGACTCCCGCCGGATGCTTTTTGCGGCCCGGTCGAGCTCGGCCGGTGAAACCCCGTACTCCGCTTCCGCATAGGCGTAGCCTTCCTCCTGCACCGCAAACGGAAGTCCACGTCGATTGACGATCTGCGCAAAAAGCAGGTTTACAGCATCGCCTGGCGTGAGCCCGAGACCGGCAAGGATCTTCTTCGCCTCCTGGGCACGGCTCGAGTTGACACGAGTGCGAAGTAAGGTGGTAGCTGCCATGCATCAAACGTGCTCTTTTCGAGCATTCCGCCAAGCCGGCAACGTAGCCGTCCGCGACACGCGGATGCGGGCAGGCTGGCTGCTGATGGTGGCGAGATCGAATACCGCTGGATCGTAGTCACTCGGTTCAGCGGTTTATCTATCCATGTAACACCTAATATAATAAGAAAAAGAGGTGATTAGTAGCCTTAACCACTATTAAAATAGGGGAAATGGAATCTTCAACTAGGAGCGCTGAATCAGGCGCTGGGGAGCGCGCCGTGGTGCGCGGGGTCCTAGAACGCGTGCGTGCCCATCGCCTGAGACGCAACTGGAGCCAGGCTGAACTCGCGCGCCGCGCGGGAATTTCCGTCCAGAGTTACCAGAATTTCGAGACAGGCCACGGAAATATCACGCTCGCACATCTTCTTCGCATCCTGGGGGTGCTCGGCCTCTTGAGCCGCTTCGGCTTGCTCGTTCCGGAACCTGACGAAGAATGGACACTTAAGGATGTCAGCCGTCCGCCACGCCAGCGGGCGAGGGCCAAGAAGTCTAACCGAGGGAGTTAGCCATGGCCAATTCTGCTCCCACGCTCAATGTCCAATGACCAGACGGCTGGCTGGTCGGCAAGGTGGCTGTTCAGGGTCCGACTTATTTCGGCTACGACGAGACTTGGCTCGCAGCCGTTCACAATCTTTACCCGCTGGCCGGGATTTTTGTATGTTCTGGCTATCTAAGTGGGAAATTGTAGGAAGTGGCCTCAGAGAGAACGGATTCTGTAAAGTGCCAAACTCCAAGGCACCAAGGGGTGGTCCAATGGTTTTGTGCTGCCCCTGCGGTGGTTCAAGCCGAAGTGAAGGGGCTCCGCACTTTGTCGGACTCAACACCGATGCGATGACGGCGTTTAGAGCGATCGCTCAGGATTTTGGTTCAGGGCTCGATTTTGTCACAAAAACAGTACACTTTTCGTGACGAAATGACCAGACTTGGCACAATGCGCTCGGTGGAGGCCTCTATTCTCAAATCCGTCAAGGCTGCTCGGCGCTCGTCAGTCTTCACAGGCCGCGACTTCTTGCGCTACGGCAATTCTGCGGCCGTGCGCAAGGCCCTGGAGCGGTTAGCCCGGCGGGGCGACCTACGCCGGGTTCGCAGGGGGTTCTATGACCGGCCCCGTCCCCATCCGATCCTAGGGCAGACAGCTCCGAGCGCGATGGCCGTTATACGCAGCGTAATGAAGGATAGCGGTGCGAAATGGCAGGTGTCGGGCGCCTACGCCGCAAACCTCTTTCACCTCTCCGAGCAAGTGCCGGCCAAGATCGTCATTCTCACGGACGGCATTCCGCGTAAAATCGTGCTAGAGAAGCTGACGCTCGACTTTCGTAGGGCAGCACCGCGCCACCTGCTCGGCGGGGGACGTCCGGCAGGCGCTGCTATTCAGGCGCTCCGGCACATCGGTCGGGCAGGGGCCACCTCCGAAGTCCTAGGCAAGCTTAGCCGCCAGCTAAGGCCTTCGGCTAAGGCGGAGTTGGCCGCCCTGACGCCGCAGCTCCCCGTATGGCTCCAGCCCATTGCGCGGCAAGTTTCCGCCCCGCGCTGACCATGGACTCTATCCTCAAACTTAGCTCCCGACAACGGGCCGAACTCTGGGAGGCTGCTTCCCAAGGGCTCGGCATCGCAGATGTCATTTTGGAGAAGGACTTCTGGGTCTGCTGGACTCTGCGGGAACTCTTCGCACTGCCCGGCATTGGGGAGCACTTGATCTTCAAGGGAGGCACGTCGCTTTCCAAGGTTTGGCGCGCGATTGGACGTTTTTCCGAATTATGGAATGCATTCCATAACTCGGATGATGTAAAGTTGTCGGTTATGTAACGCTGCTGCTGAGCGACGCGGCGTTTCCAAGAGGAGCGACCGTGTGTCGGCGACCGTCGCCAGCTTCACATAATCGGGCTATGCAGTTGAGTGCCATTTTATGTCGCAACACGCGTGAGCTTGACAAACAGGCCAGTTATTCTAGCCTATTCTTATGAAGACAACGACTTTGTCCGTGGGCGCGTTCGAAGCGAAGAATCGGTTTTCTGATCTCATCGACCGCGTTGGGCGGGGCGCGGAGGTCACCATCACTAAACACGACAAACCCGTGGCCAAGATTGTCCCCGCCACCGACCAGTTGCGTGAAAGAAGGAAACGGGCGGTGGCCGAATTGCGTGCCTTGCGCGGGCGCTACCGTCTGAAGGGTGTCACTGCTCGGGAACTAATCGGTGAGGGTCGGCGATGAGCGAATTCGTATTAGATTGCTCGGCGGCGTTATCGTGGGTGTTCGCGAACGAAGCGACACCTGCAACCGAAGCGCTGCTAGATGATTTGGCCAGCGGCGGGCACGCATGGGTGCCCGCGTTATGGCACTTGGAATTGGCCAACGTCATGCTGGGCGCACAAAAGGGCGGCCAGATCGACAAAGCTGGCGCGGAAAAATTCCTCGCGACGCTCAGAGCCGTCGACATCGAGGTTGACGACGAAACCATTTCGGTCGCGTGGACTAGGACCCTCGGGCTGGGCGAAACTTATGGACTAACCGCTTACGACGCGGCCTACCTCGAGCTAGCCTTGCGAAAAGGCTTACCCTTAGCGTCTCTTGATCAAGAACTGAGAAACGCGTGTTCAAAGGCTGGTGGACGGTTGTTGCTTTGATGGGGTCTAGTCGGCGCAGGGCAGTGGCAGTCAACTGCATAGCCCGTTCACATAATCAAAGAGCTTCAAGAAAGGCGAGGACGTGCGACGGCGGCTCCGCCAGTCGGCGTTTTGGCGCCGGGGTTTCGACCAGACGACGGAGACAATCGGCCTTCATTTTCAGATCCGCCTCGATGTATCCGTGGGTAGTGGATGGCTGTTCGTGGCCAAGATAGAGGGCGATAACCTCGAGTGAGAGGCCGGCTTGGAGAAGCGCCATGGCGGTTGAATGACGAATCGAATGCGGGCCGATCTTCCGATCTCTCAACGCGGGGCAATTTTGGGCCGCCTTGCGGACCGCCAAGGCCAAGCGGAAAGAAGCGCCCTGGCGAGTGAGGGGAGCGCCGCGTTGATTGGCAAAGATGAGTTGGTCGGAGCGCAGGGCATTGACTTGGCACCATTGCCCGATGCGGCGTGCTGTTCGGAGCCACAGCGGAACAACGCGTTCCTTGCGTCCCTTTCCGTGCAGCCGCACAGCGCGATCTTGCACATCGCGGGGCCGCATCTGAAGAGCCTCTGAAATCCGGGCTCCTGTATTGTAGAGCAGCGTGAACAGGAGGTGGTCGCGGCGGCCTGACCACGTAGCCTCGTCGATGGCGGCCAGGATGGCGTCGATCTCTTCCCGCGTCAGGAAACCGAGCAGCGGTTTTGGGCAGCGTTTTTCGGGAATCGTCAGGATGCGCTGGGCGGCGACCAAGAAATCCGGGGCCGTCTCATTGAGTGCGAAACGAGTGAAGGAGCGAATCGCCGCCAAGCGGTGATTGCGGGTGCGCGCCTTGTTCTGGCGAACGACTTCGAGATGGTCGAGGAAGGCGAGGATCGCCTCGGGAGAAAGTGCGGCGAGGGCAAGCTGATCGATGGGCTTGCGCAGCCGGGTGGACAAGAAGGGCAGCAGCAACCGAAAGGTATCGCGGTAGGCACAGATCGTGTGAGCGCTAAAACTGCGCTGTCTGGGCAGGTAGTCGGCGAAGAAACGCTGCAGTAGATCCGGGAAAGAATCAGTCATCGGAGTCGCGCGATTGGTCGTGAAACCGACGGAATTGCTCCGCGGCCGATTGTAGCGCGCTCGGGTCGCTGGAGACATACCACCAAGTCGAAATGAAATGCCGGTGCCCGAGATACCGCGAAAGCAGGAGGAGGCGGTGCGCAACTGGAGCCTTTTGTCGAACCCAACTGGCGATCAGTTTAGTCGCGAAGGTGTGCCTCAGATCCATGAGACGCGGCGTCGGATGAGCGCCGTTTGAGGGGATCGTGCGGGCGAATCGTTTGAAAACGTATTCCAGCGCATGGAGCTGAATCGGCCAGCCATGCCGCCCGAGAAAAAGCCGCTCACCGAATGGGAAGGCTCGCTAACGCGCCCGCCGGTAGTTTTGCAGCGTACGCACGACAGAAGTGTGCAACGGCAGTTGGCGGAGTGGACTTGTCTTGGCGGGCAAAACGTGGAGCAGGCCGGCGAGTGGATCGAAATCAATGAGGCGCAATCGCACGGCTTCGGTGGGGCGCAGGCCGGTTGCCGCGATCAGTCCGACGATCGTCGCATACGTGCGGGCATGAAGCGGCGAGTGTTGCGTCGGCAAGGCCCGAGCTTGCCGCAGAATCAAACCTATCTCCCGGGCGGAATAAATATGTGGGGTCCGGCGCTGGATCGAGGGACCGATCAGCCGTTGACCGGGCACTTCCGCGCGTGGATCGATGGTAGCGCAATAACGGGCAAAATTGCGAAGGGCTCCCAGGCGGGCGGCGAGATAACCACGATATTGCGACTTCGACTCCGTGGCCCATTGCAACGCGAGCGCGGTCTTCAACGGCTGTCCAGGCGCGACGCGATCGGCGAATCGGGCGAAGGCAATAATGTGCTGACCCTGGCTGGATAGCTTGAAACCCAGTTTACGCCGATGGGCCAGATACTCCCGTGCAAGATCGAACATCGAAGGCATGGTCAAGCGGGCCATGGTTGAGCCAGCGCCCGCAGACCCTTGAGGTCGACTTGCGCGTAGAGGTTAGTCGTCGAGATTGAATGATGCCCGAGCAGGTCGGCGATGTGTTTCAAGTCGCCGCCGCGCGCGAACAGCCTCGTGGCAATAGTATGGCGCAAGCGATGGGTGCCGCACCAATCCTGCGGAAAGCCGCAACGGCGATAAGCAGCCCCCATCGCAGCTCGCACCGCTCCGGTGGATACCGGCTGGCCACGTCCGAAATGGTGACCAACAAACAAGCGGTCGCAATGGGTGGCTGGTCTTGTCGGAATGTAAGCGCGCAGGGCTTTGGCGAGATGGAGCGGCAGCGGCAGTTGCCGACCTCGGTCCGTTTTCGTCGCCGGCACCGAAAGTATCTTGTGCGGCCAGTCGATGTCGGAAAGTCGCAACCGCACGACCTCGATGGATCGCAAACCCAGATCGACCATGCACAGCGCCATCGTATGGTCGCGACAAGCGTTGGATGACTTTTGCGTAAACGATGCGAGGAGCGTGCGTCGCTGCCGGTTCGTTAGAACCTCCGGCGGGACGGATTGCCCGAAGGTCGCGACATGGGGAACGGCTTGGACGAGTTCCGATGAGCAGGCGCCCCGCATCTGCACGAATCTCAAGAATCGGCGCACGACTGAAAGCCCAAGGTTGGTCGTTCTTGGTTTGAGTCGCCGAGCGCACCGCTCCGCATACGACCAGATGTCCTTCACACCTACTCGCGACCAATGGGCCACGCCGCTCTGAAATCGCCACGAGAGAAAGTCTCGAACAAAAAACCGGGCGGCCCTTTGCGATTCGTGCCCGAGTCCGCGGTGCGTGATGATGAAGTGCGAATAGTCCTCCCACCATCGCTGCCACTTGGGAATGCGGCCAGATACGGGTCGTCGACCACGAGACTTATTACTGCGGGAACGGCGTGCAGGGGTTTTCACGAGTCATCCAAAGCGCATGCGCTCTGAATAACTCGCAACACTTCCTGACTACCCAATCATCCGCTAACAATCAATATCGTTGGTCCACCTCGTCGGTTGAAACCACCGCTCGGCAAATGCCAGCCGTCCATTCCCTTTGATTATGTGAAGCTGGCGCCGGTCGCCGGCACTCAGCTGCGCCTCTTGGAAACGCCGCGTCGCTCAGCGGCAGTGTTACATAACCGACAACTTTACATCATCCGAGGACATCGATGTCTCGCTCAACCGAGAATGGCTGGGATTCACGGGAACGCGTGACCCTGAGAAGGCTGTCTCGGGAAAGAAGCAGCGCGAGAGGATCGAGGATCTCGCCTCGGCATGCGCCGAAAGGATAGCGGTCGGAGTTCTCCCCTCATTCCAAGTTTGAGCCCCGGCAGTCTTGGGTGCGCATGGCTGGTCCGTTGCAATCGACCCTGAAGAAACCCAAACGCTCCGGTTCACCTATGCGAGTGCATTGGACGAGACCGCTCCAGGTGGTTACGTGTCCCGCGAGGTGAAAATTGAGTGTGGTGCGCGTTCGGACGACTGGCCGGCCGAGACGAAAACAATCACGCCTTACGTGGCAGAGGCATTCCCTGAGCGGATCCCTGACGCCGCTACCTCCCTGAAGGTGCTCTCCATCGAGCGTACGTTCTGGGAGAAAGCCACGATTCTGCATGCCGAGGCGCACCGCGACCCTGCCAAGGCAACGCCGGCCAGGTTCTCACGCCATTACGCGGACATGGCTGAACTGTCCGGGCACGCCAGCGTGACCGCCTCCCTTGCTCGAGACGATCTCCGGGCACGGGTTGTCCAACACAAGACGGTATTTTTTTCTTCAGCTTGGGCCAGATACGAGACGGCCGTCATAGGCAGCTTCTGCTTGGTTCCATCCGAGCAACGCCTCAAGAGCTTGGAGGCCGATTACAACGCGATGCGGGAAATGTTCTTTGGGCGGCCGCGCCCGTGGGCAGAGATCGTGGAGAGGCTGCGTGCACTGGAGGCGGCGATCAATAGGCGCACTCCGCTATCTTCTTAGGAAAACAAAGCCGGGGCGGCGCCTTGTGCCGGCTCGATAGCGATCCTGCCGGTGCTCTATTTTTGCTTGCGGGCCAATCTGAAGCGCCCGTAATACCGACCTCTTACGGTGTTCCTTAACAGGTTTGGTTCCCCCGTTGTCTCCCCCGTTGGCCGGGATTAATGCATTTCTCGGTTGATGTCTGGGGCAGGATTCTAGACAGTGGCACCGGAGACAGTGGGGATTCCGTAAGTTATTGAACAGTAACAAACGGGGTGGTAGCTCAGCTGGTTAGAGCGTCTGCCTGTCACGCAGAAGGCCGCGGGTTCGAGTCCCGTCCATCCCGCCACTTTGGGTCTAGTTCAGGGGTCTAGTTCAAAGATTGGGGAGGGGGGTATTGGATTGATGG
>CAIOZY010000013.1 GCA_903862935.1 uncultured Opitutaceae bacterium | reverse complement strand
AGCCCAGGCCCAGCCGAATCCCCCGCAGGCAAAAGACTGCGTGGTGCTGCTGACCCTTGCACCCGGCTCGTATACGGCCGTCGCCACAAGCTCCAGCGGCGCCTCCGGCAACGTCTTAGTCGACATCTACGAAATCCAGTAAGAGACCGCGGACCACCCCCGGTCGTCGTTGACCGGGGGGCCCACGGGCCCGACCGTCAGGCTCCAGCTGCGCACGCGACCGTGTTGACGGGGCCCCCGCGGAGTCGGGGAGATGCCCGGATGGGCAGCGTCCTCGCTGTGTCGCGGAACTATGCTCGCGCCGCGGCGTCTTACCCATCATTCGTGTCCGGGTTCCCATGCTTTGTCACTTGAAACGCATCCTCTGGCTCGCCGCAGGGATGATCCTGGCCGCTGCTCCGGCCACCGCTGCCTTCTCCGACGACCTAAGCCCCCAGGAGAGAGTCTCAAGCGGCTTGAGCAGCCTCTCGCCCAAGGAAGTCTCGGCCCTTGACCGGCTGGTGGCCCAGGACGCCGATCTCGCCAGGCAAGGCGGCGTCACGGGCTTTGGCGTCGCCTTCACGGAGCGGCGCACCAAGAAGGAGACGGCCGAGGCCGGCCTCGGGCGGCTGAGCACGGCGCAACAGGGGCAGCTTAATGCCCTGGTCGCCTTCTCAATCGCCAATCCGCAGCCGGAAATCCCTCACTTCAGGCCCAGGCCCGTTCGGCCCGTTCAAAGCCAGCCGACCACGGCGGCAGTTCCGGTGTCGGTTGCGCTGTCGGTTCCTCGCGTTGAGATCCACGGGGAACTGTCCTTCATGATCGGCGGCGGAAAGGGCGGGAGCTTCTACGGCGGCGCGCTCGATCTCAGCGTCACCGATCCGTCCCGGAACTTTTCGGCCACCATCGGTATCTCCGAACTGCGGGGCAAGGGCTTCGCCTTTCCGTACCTTGCGCTGCCGCCTTGGTACCCGCCCGGATCCCCGTATTTTCAGCCGGTATTTTGGCCCTGCACACCGTGGTAGGCTGCCGGGGAGCAGATACTAGTTTGTCCGTCGATTTTTGGGATGGTGACTGTCACCTGGCCCCTGGCTCGGACCGGGGGGCTTTGGTGCCGACAAAGTCCGCGGCGCAGGTCCCCACGGTCGTGGGCTGCTTGCGGCGTTGGGGCTGGCGGCTTCGAACAGGGCGCGGGTCCGCGCCTGGATCTTGGCCAAATTGTCTACCGGTTGGACCTGGTGGGCGGGGGGAAAAGGCCCTGCGGTGAATGCTTACCGCCCAACAACCGCCTCAGCTTCACGGGTCAGTGGGGATGCCCCCCCCACCAACCGTCAACCCGGAGCTGCGGAGGCCGGTTCCTGCCTGGAGCCGGACGACGGTCTCGACCTCCGCGACAGGGATCTCGAGGCATTTGAGGTCGTTGGAACACCCTGAGTTTAGACCGCAGCCGGCGCAGCCTGGGTCCCGGCACAGGTTGGCATTCCACGGATAGCCCGTCTCATGGGGTCTGGTGCGCCCGCCGTAGATAATAACAGAGCGAGTCTGCGTAGCGGCGGCCAGGTGCATCAGGCCCGACTCCAGGCCGACAAAGCAGGCCGCGCTAGCGAGTATCGCGGCCGCTTCCTTGAGCGTTGTCTTGCCGCGCAGGTCTAGCGCTGGCGCAAGCGGCGGGTCCGACTCGGTTCCGATCTGCACAAGCTCGAAGTCGGGCGCAAGACGGCGGACAAGCTCGGTCCACCTGTCCTGGGGCCATTCCTTGGTCGTGGCTGCCCAGGTGGCCCCGCGGCATGAATTCTGGACCGCCAGGCGAGTGGGGACCCGGGCGGGCGCTTGATGATGAAAGACCGGGCGCCATCCTTCGGCGAGTGTTAGACCCAGGTGGTCTGCCATCTGCTGCGCCAGGTGCCTGTGGATCCCTGCCTTGCACGCAACGTGAATCACCCGGGCTTTGCTCCAGCGGCGGCGCTGGGCGTAAAACCACCAGTCGGAGTTCGTCTCCAGGCCAGCAACATCGCGGTTGCCGTGCCAAATTTCGGGCCGGTGAGTCAGGACAGTGATCGGCTTTCCGGCCTGCCGTGCTGCTCGGGCCACCGCCGTTAGCATGAGTTCGTCGCCGATCCCGCCGAGGGCGTAGACCAGCTGGGTGACCCTGAACTTGCTGCGGATCCAAAGCCAGCGTCGGAGGCCGAGGTACGAGAGCTTCATCAAGTCGTGGTGCTTCAGTAGCGTGAAACCCCGCCGGGGTGCACGGGATGAGTTATGCGATGACGGCCCGGGAGTCGAGTGGGCTCTGGGGGCCGAGCCGCGTCCAACCCGTCCTGCTACTGGTCACGGGCAGCCCTTTTCGCGCCCTTGGTCCCGTTGGGTTAATCATGGTCTTACCCACCATGATCCTTCGTTTCGTCAACCAGATCCGCTGCCGGGTCGGCCGATGGGTGGTGAGGAAGCGCTTTCCGAGGAGCTACTTCGTTGCGAACCAAATCACGCCGGACACCACCGTACTTGTCCGGCACAACCCGCGCCGACTACGCCGCGACGGCAGTCCCGCGCTTTCCCTTTGGCGACTGCCACGCCGATAGAGTTCTTGGCTGGTTGAAGCATCTCTAGCCGCTTGGCGCGTTTCGGCTTCGCACAGTGCGCGCCTGCAAAGCCTGGAGCCATCAGAACGGGGGGCGTACTGATTGCTGGGAGTTTTTTCGGGAGGAAGGCCTGAATCGCGCGCCGTTGGTCGAGAGAATAGTAGACCGGAAGGGTTGAGGGGGGGCATCTGAGCTCCGTGTTGAGCCGGGAAAGACAGAAACGACCCCCGCAGGGCGGCTCCTTGCGGGCCACATGGTTTGGGCCGAGTCGGGCAGGCTGAAATGAGCGGGCGCGGCCCGATGGATGCCTCCGGGCACGCTGTTGTTCTTGCTGGGCGGGGCCGGATGCTGCGTGGATAGGGGGGTGACGGATTTGTCGGAATGCACGGTCGAGGGGCTCGGTCGGGAACTTGAGGCGCGGGGCCTCAAGGCCTCGCATGCTGCTCGGCTCCTCCGGCTGTACTACGCTGGGAAGCCTGGGCCGGACCCGGGCGATCCGCCGTTGCCCGGGGTCTTGGTGGATTGGCTGAGGGCGCAGGCGAGCGGGCTGGCCGGGCCTGGCGCGGCGCGGCGGGTTTCGGCCGACGGGACCGTCAAGCTGCTCCTCGGACTGGCCGACGGGCGGCGGGTTGAGTCGGTCCTGATGCCCGATTTTCATCCGGATCGGGCGGCCGGCTGCCTGTCCTCACAGGTTGGCTGTGCGATGGGGTGCGATTTCTGCGCGACGGCGCGGATGGGCCTGGAACGCAACCTGACCGCGGGCGAGATCGTGCGGCAGTTTTTGGCCCTGAGGCGCGAGGCCCGGGCCGCGGGCAGGACACTCCGGACGGTCGTGTTCATGGGCATGGGGGAGCCGATGCTCAATTTAGACCAGGTCTTGGCGGCCATCCAGCGCATCGCCGACAACGGTCTCGGGGGCCTTGGATGGGGGCAGGTCACGGTCTCGACGGTTGGGATCGTCCCGGGAATCGACGCCCTGGCCCGGTCCGGGCTGGGGGTTAATCTTGCGGTATCTCTGCACGCCCCCGATGACCAAACCCGCGCCCGGCTCATCCCCGTCGGAAAGCGCTTCGGGGCGGCGGAGGTCGTGGACGCGGCCGGGCGCTACCAGGAGCACACCGGCCGCCCGGTCTCGATCCAGTACTGTCTGCTGCGCGGGGTGAACGACTCCCTCGACCAGGCCGGGCAGCTGGTCCAGCTGCTTTCCGGACGGAGAATGCACGTCAACTTGCTCTCCTACAACCCGACTGGGGCGGGGCTGAGCGGCACCGCCTATGAGGCGAGTTCGGACGTGGCAGCGGCGGCCTTCATGGAGCGCCTTAAGACGGACGGGCTGGTGGCCCATCTCCGCATTCCGCGGGGACGGGACATCGAGGCGGCCTGCGGGCAACTGGCTGGGCGCGGGGCCCCAGCCTCGGGGCCTATTTAGCGGGAGTACACCCGGCGGAGAGAAGATCCGGCGGGCAGCTGCCCCTGGGCGCGGGACGCCGGGGCGAGGCCCCGGGAGAAACCCGGCTCGACACTCAGTTTCGAGAGTGGCACACTTACGGTGTCAGCCGGAAGCGAACCTCGCAACAGATCAACCGATGATAACGCTGATTCCCGTCGTGATCTTCAGTCTGCTGGTGGTGCTTGGCTGCATCGTCCTTCTGACCGCGGGCATTTTTTTTGCGCGGAACGACCCAGTGCTTCGGGCCGCCGTCAGTTTCAGGCACTTGTATTGGAAATGGTTGTTTATCTCACTGGGTGCCGTCGTTGCCGGGCTGCTCGGGGTGGCGGGTTGCCTGCTCTCCGACTCCCTCCACCTGTTCCCGACTGACGGAGAACTGACTGTGGCAGATGGAACGGCATTGTTTTTCATTCTCCCTTTCATCGGTCTCAGCTTAGTCTCCTGTTGCCTTTCAGCCTGTTGGTGCCTGGGGCGGTTATTGGCGGCGATTCTCTCGTTCTGCCGCCGCCCCGACTGAACGGGGACTCGGACCTTAAACAGGCCGTGCGCTCGGGCGGGGGGATGTGTCTGGCTCCGCAGCTTTGCACTCAGCGGGCCTGCATTCGGTCTTGGCCGGCCTGTTGCGAGCAGGCTGGGAACGGTTGGATTTCCCGAACGGTTGGACCCGGCCCAATACCCCCTCTATGCGTCCACGCCTGCGAGAAATTGGCTGTAGTCCCCGCCAATGGAGATGGTGCAAGCGCCGGGAGTCGAACCCGGATCAACGGCTTCGGAGGCCGCCACACTATCCATTGTGCTACGCCTGCAGGGTGACGCTGTGGGTCATCAAGCAACGTGCGAGCGCGGCCGTCAAGTCCGCACCGGCGCCCGGACCTTGACGGCCCGCCCGCCCCGGGCCAGCCTCTGCCCCGATGCGTGCGACCCTGGTTTGGATCATCGCGCTTTTTGCGGCGCTATCCTGGGTAGTCTGCTGGGAGGAGCTGCAAATCGTGCGTCTGCGTAACCACACCTCGGCTCTGGCGGCGCAGCTCAGGGCGAGCGAGGGGCAGGCGCAGGAGCTGAGGACAAGGCTGGAGGCCGATGAGAAGCTTCAGCTCAGGGGGGCCGAACAGCTGGCGGCCCTGGCGAGACTCCAGGAGGAGGCCACCGCGGCCCGGCTCCGCCGCGACCAGGATTCGCCCGCGGTCGCCCGAAAGGACCTGAGGCGGATCATCCTGGGGCAGTACAGGGAGGCCCTGGCGGGGCTCAGCCTTCCGCCCGAGTCCCTGGCCCGGCTCAAGGATCTGCTGACAGCCCGGGGCGAGGCGTTACTCGACGCCCACGAGGCGGCGGCCCGCGAGGGACTGGCAGACGGATCCCCGGAGATGGCGGAAGCCCTGAACCAGGCGAGCGCGGACCTGGACCGGGAGATCGCAAAGCTTCTCGGAGACGAGGCCTACCGGAAGTTGAGGGGGTCGGGAGTCCCGCAGAAGTCCCAGCCTGAGGCCTCCCCAGCGCCGGCCGGGCGCTAGCCCAGGCGGAAGCGTGCGGGCTGGCGGTTTGTCTTCGTTCCGGGAGAGAACGCCCGCCCCAGCTTGCGGAGCAGATAGGCTCTGAGGTTCAGGGCGTCCCCCAGGTGAGGGTCAGGATGAAGGTGCGTCCCGGGTTGGGGATGCGGGCCCCGGGGACCAGGCTGCCGCTGGGTGGGAAGGCGGCGGCCGGAGGGGAGAGGTAGTCGTAGGCCAGGCGGTCGAAGAGGTTCTCCACGGCGAGCGCGATCCTCAGGCCGTGAACGTCGATCCCGGCGCGGACCTGGACGATCGCCTGTCCGGCCGTGTCAGCGTAGATCGGCATTTCCGCGGGGGCGGGATTTTTCTGGGAGGCGGTGGCGCGGACCTCCCCCTCGACCCACGGGTGCAGCCCCCAGGAGGGACAGGCTCGGCCGGCAGTGAGGGAGGCCCAGGGCGCGGGGGTTTCGGTGAGGCGGTGCCCGGCATTTCGGTCCTCGCCCCGCAGGGCCGAGGCAGACAGGCGGTACCACAGCTCGGGCCGCGGCTGCCAGCAGGCCTCGAGTTCCGCTCCCCAGATGATGGCGCGGGCGGATCGGTACCCAAAGACGGGGGCCCCGGCGGCCGGAGGCCCGGGAGGAAGGGTCGTTCCGACGAGGGTGCGGCGCAGGTAGTTTGGCAGGTCGCTTGCGAAGGCGTCGACACTCGCCGTGAAGGTCCGCGGGCGCCAGCGCAGGCTCCAGTCGAGCTCGGCCTTGTCCTCCGGACAGGCTGCGGGGTTTCCGATCTCGTAGCCTCCGCCCAGGGCGTCGGAAAAGGCGCGGTAGCGCTCGCTGGCCCCGGGCGCCTGGCGGCTGAGCCCGGCGCCGAATGTCGTCGTGAGGTCGGGGGCAAGGCGCCCGGTGAGGAGCGCGTTGGCGGAGCCCGCCACATCGTCCCGGGCCGTGGCGGCCGCGGCAGGGCCGTTGTAGGCGATGTAAAGGCTGCGCACCGTGCCGCCGTAGGCGGAGGCATCCGGCGTGCCGGCCTCGCTTCGAACGGCATCGATCCGGGCGCCTGCCCGGATTTTCCAGCCGGGAACGAGGGGGCGGGTGATCTCGGCGAAGCCTCCCGCATCCTGCTGGCGGATGTCGGGCCACAGGGAGTCGACCGCCCCGGGCCGCTTCCGCTGGAGTCGGCGGTCCTCCTGCGTCGCGTCAAGACCGGCCCGAAGTTCCGAAGTCTCGTCGTCGTGGCGGTGCAACGCGAGGCCCCCGGACAGGCTTTCGGCGCTGCCGTCGGCCGATACCCGCGAGGGCATCGGGCGCCCCGAATTGTCGAGGTGGGGGCGGCTCAAACCGACGCCGAGACGGGTCTCGACGGACGAGCCGGCCGGGTCCCCAAAGCGGCCCCGACCCGTGAAGACGGCCGAGGTCGTGTCGCGCGTGTCCAAAGGAAGCGCGGAATTGACCGCAAGGGCCTGTCGCGACACTAGCGCCCCAAGCTCGAAATCCCGCTTGGGATCAGGGCGCCACGCGGCGCTTGCCGCAGCTCCCTGGCCGCGATCGGCCGCCGGAACGACGAGGCCATTAGCGGCCGTGTAGTCCCCCAGGGAGTGCGCGCTCGCGGCGGCCCGGAGACTCCACGCGCCCTGGGTGACGGCATCGCGGGCGAGCAGTTCCCCCCCCGAGCGCCCGGCATTCCAGGCCGCCCCGAGGTAGCCCCCGGCCGGGGTCGCCGTCCCATCCTGCGGGGCGAGCGAAAGGGCAAGGTAGCCTCCGTTTGCCGGGGGCCCGAGGGTCACCGAGGGGAGGGATTTCACAAGCTCGAGGCCGGAGGGCAGGCCGCCGGAGATGAGCGCCAGGGGAGAGGCGGTCCTAGTCGGCGAGGCGCCGAAAAGGGGCAGGCCGTCAATCGCCGTGACAACCCGGTCAGAGCCGAGGCCGCGCAGGAGGGGATCGGGGGTTGCGGCTCCGGAGTGGTACAGGGCGAGACTGGGCTCCGCCTCGAGGGCGGTCGCGAGGCTTGCGGGAACGCTCCACTGGAGGCGGCCCGGGACCCGGTCGAGGATTCCCGGTGCGGAATAGCCCCAGACGGTGACCGGTTCGAGGCGGACCGGCGCCTCAGCCTGCACGGCCGCGGTCGGCTGGGCGAGGGCGCCCGAGACCCAGACGAAGGACGCCAGGGCTGATGCGGCGAGGGTGTGGTGCGGTCTCATCGGCTGAGGGCGAGACCGGCCGCTCCGGCAACCGCAATGAGGGCCCCGGCCACAAAGCGGGCCGTGAGCCGGCCCGGCTCGAGACGTCGGGCGAGCGGCAGGGTGAGGAGAGGAGCCGTGGCGACAATCGGAAGAACGATCCCGGCAGGGGTCGTGCGCAGGGCCCATTGGTAGCAGGTGACCCCGAGAACCGGGCCGAGGAGCGTGTTGGCGACGGCCCACGGCCAGCCCGGCTGCCCGTCGCGGGGGGCCCGCTCCGGCGGGACCCGGCTGAGCAGTTCGAAGGCTGCGACCGCGGCGATGCCGACCGCGAGGCCGCCCAGGGTCCGCTGGTAGGCGGAGGTCGTGGCGTCCAGGACGACTCCGCCGTGGCGGACGATGGCGAAGGCCTTGCGGCTTAGGACGGCGCCAAGGCCCTGGGTCACGGCTGAAAGGACGGCGAGAAGAACTCCGGGGACGAGGCTCTGAGCCGGCCTGCCAGAGGCCGGCGCGGGGCGGAGGGGAGGGGCGGCAAGACCGAGGGAAACTCCGACAAGGGTCAGAGTTGCGAGCGCAAGCTGCACTGGCGTGAGGCGGGTCCCAAGCCAGGCCCATTCCGCGGCGGCCGCGGCCACGGCCGAGCCGCACTGGACGATGAGCATGCTCAAGTTGGACCCGAGGCGCTGCAGGGCGTGGAACATCGCAAGGCCCCCGATCCCGAACCCCAGCGCGCCGCTCAGGAAAAACCAGCCCGCGGCCCCACCGGAAAGGCCCTGTCCGAGGAGGTGGGCCCAGGCGCCTAGGAGAACTGCTGCGAGGACGAGCCGCAGCAGGTTTGCCCGGGTGGCCCCGTAGTGCAGGGCCGCGCGGCGGGCGCACACGGCGTTGCCTGCGAAGAAAAGCGAGGTGAGAAAGGAGCCGATCATGGGCCTTTAGGTGAAGCGAACCGGCGCTTCCTTCAGATACCGGCTCTCGAGCAGCCCCGCGATCCGCCGGACGACATTGCGGCGGATGTCGAGTTCGACCGGAACGTTGGGGTCCTGGTGGGCCTCGTTGATGCGGGTGCCGACGACAAACTGGACGATGTCGCTTTCGAGCATCAGGGACACCAGCTCGGAGGCCGGGTTGCGCCGTGTGCCCTCGCTCTGGGGGCCCTTCTCGAGGAGCTCGGCCGCCTTCGCGAGCGTGATCGTCCCCTCGGTGACCAGGTCGATCCCTTCCATTGCGGAACCGGGGGGGACCTCCGGATCGAGCTGGCCCAGGGACATTGTCACCGGGCGCCCGAGGATGCGCGAGAGGATGTTGGCGGTAGTCCCCCCGCACACGGCCTTCCGGCCGGGGAACGTGCGGACGAGTTCGCCCAGGTTTGCGTCCCTCTCGCGGTCGAACGGAGGACCGGTGATGATCAGCAGCCTCCGCGGATGGCGGAAGTAGACGACCCCGCACGTGATGTCGTCTTTGGGCACGCCGCTGTCATTGGCAACCGCCTGGGTGACGAGCCGGCGCGCAAGCCCCTGGGCCGAGATCTCGGTGTCCCGGGCCACGCTCTCCCGGACAAACCGGCTCACCGCCTCCTGGCCCCATCCCAGGGGGAGATCTTCGCGGCCGAGGCCGGACTGGCTCACCCCGTCGGAGAACGAGACGATGCGGTCGCCCAGGCGCAGCTCAAACTCGCTGTAGCGGATGATGCGGTCCCTCCATCCCTCGAGGGTGAACTCGACGCTCTCCACCGGCACGAGCTCTGCCCCTCGAAGCAGCAGAAGCGGGGGGTTGCCGTGCTCGATCACCCGCGTCCGTCCGTCTCCGTCCAGGTCCACGATCGTGAAGGTCGAATAGCTGATCTTGCGCACCTCGCAGATCGGCAGCGTGTCCATGATCGTGCGGGCGCTGCGGCGCACGTCGACGTAGGCCGAGGTGTACTGGAGGGCCATGGTCGCGGTCAGGTTCGCGAGGACGCTCGCCTTGACCCCGCTGCCGAGCCCGTCGGACAGGACCGATATGATCCGGCCCTCCTCCCTCACTTTCCGGGAGAGGAAGACGTCGCCCGCCACCACCTGGCCGTTCTTGGCCCGCTGGAAGGAGTCAACGTCTATAAAGCTTTCGCCAATCATGGTCCTCCTTCGCCTCGTCGGGGCGCGGCGGGGAGAAGGAGTCGATGATTGAATTCAGCGTGATTTCCGACTCCGCGGCATTCTCGCCCAGCAGGAAGGCGATCTTCTGGGTCGTGGCCAGGTTCTTCTGGATCACTTCCCGCGCCTTGCGGATCACCTGCGCCTTGCGGACGGCGGGCTCGGTGATATCTTGGATGATTCCGCCGACGATCGCGTGCTTTTCGATCGTGAAGATGGCGGCGTGGAGGATGGTGTTCTGAAAGCGGAGGTCGCGGCCGGGGATGTCCTCGCCGGTCTTGAGCACACTCTGGAAAAGCCCGGAAAAGGGCAGCACCTCCGATAGGAGCTTGCCCTCAGGGGAGGCCGGCGCCTCGCCGCCCGAGGCGGGCTTGGCGACCAGGGCCGAGAAGGCGGCGTTGCACTCGATGATGCGCAGGGCGTCGCTCACGATCACGACGGCCGAGGGCATCTTCTGGATCAGGGCGTTGGCCTTCTTGTGCGCAAGTTTGCGCATGTGCGTCACGCACATCGCCCGCTCGGCCTTCTGCTGCACCAGGGCCCGGCCGAACTCCCGGCACGACTCGTAGCCGCAGCCGCCGCAGTTGAGCTCGTCCTCAGATGTGAACTTTCCCACCAGCTTCAGGGCGTCGCGGATCTGGGAGTCCGGGATCGCGGCCGAGGGCGGGGGTGCGGGCGGAAATGCGGCAGCGAGCACCGGTCCGGCTGCGCGGGGCAGCTGCGCCCGCGGCGTCCGGCCGTACTTGAGGATCCGGCTGCGCTTGGCGACGGTGCCGCCGCGCGCGGCGACCCCGGGCCCGTTGACGCATCCGCCCTCGCAGGCGAGCAGCTCGAGGAAAACGCCGCCCTCAGGCGGGCAGGAGCGGATCCCGTCCAGGGCGCGCCGGATGGCGCCCAGTCCGGAGAAGCTCATGAAGGTCCCCTCGGTCACGGGGCAGGCCGACTTCATCCCGGCGATCATGCCGCCGTCGACCGGGTACCAGGCGCCCTCCATCGCGCGCTCGGGCACGAACCGGTCGGTTTCCTCCTCGGCCAAGGAATCGGGGACAAGCTTCTCCTGCTCGAGCCAGCGGCGGAGGTCGCCGAAGGTCAGGGCGACGTCGATTAACTCGGGGTGCTGTTGCGCCTCCGCCTTCTTGGCGATGCACGGGCCTATAAAAACGACGCCGATGTCGGGTCCGAAGGCCTGCCTCAGGAGGCCCCCGTGCGCGAGCATGGGGGAGAGGATTCCGGTCAGCAGGGCGCAGGCCTCCGGATCGTGCTTTTGAAGGTAGGCGACGACGGTCGGGCATGCCGAGGAAATCAGGACCGCCCCGGGTTCCTCCCGGATCCGGGCCGCGGCGCGCGCCGAGACCAGCTGGGCCCCAAGGGCCGTCTCGGAGACCCCGAAGAAGCCGAGCCTCTTCAGGGCGCGGATCATCTGCGCGGGACGGACCTCGGGAAATTCCGCCGCAAATGAGGGGGCTAGGGAGACAAGGACCTTGGGGTGGGTCCGCAGCAGCTCGCGGGCCTGCGCCAGGTCGTCGCGGACGCGCTTGGCACCGTTGGGGCAGGACTCGACGCACTGGCCGCACAGGATGCACAGCTCCGGCATCACCGAGGCGTAGCCCCCCTCGACCTTGATCGCCTTGACCGGGCAGTGCCGGACGCACTTGTAGCAGTCCTGGCACTCTCGCCGCTCGGTGTAGACGGGGTTCAGAAAGTTCATGGGCGGGGTCCCGCGGCCGGCCGCCGGAGCAGGGTCGACATGACGGCCGGGTCGACGGCGTGGTACACGCGGCCGTCGACCGTAACATTCGGACCGGCCTTGCACTGGTTCAGGCAGAGGTGCCCGCTCAAGAGGGCCGGGGAGGGCCCCGAGGCGGCCAGGTGCTTCTGGATCACCTCGATGTTGCGATTGTTGCCGCGCGAGAAACACGAGCTTCCCATGCAGATCTCAATCTTGGCTGGAGCGGAGACGGTCATGGCTGGGGCGCCTTGCCCGCGGCGAGCTGCTCGCGCAGGGCGGCGATCGCCTGCTCGGGCTGGCAGCGCTGGATGCGCTTGCCGTCGAGCTCCACGGTCGGACCGCGCTCGCATTTTTCGAAGCAGAACGAGGCGCTGATGGCGACACTGTCGTGCAGGTCGTTCTCGTCCACCTCGCGCAGCAGCCCCTGGAGCACCGCCTGGGATCCCTTGAGGAAGCAGTTGGTGCCGACACAGACCCGCACGTTGAGCTTGGCCTCGGACGGACCCTCGCCCAGTCGGATCGTCTCGTCGCCGATCCTGCGGCGATTCCCGTAGTGGGTGTGCAGCAGCTCGTGGGCCCGTTTTCCGCCGATCTCCCCCAGGTGCTTGGCGTAGCACTCGGTGACGAAGGGGTTCTCCTGCGAGGAATGCAGGTCCAGGTTCTTGTCCGCGTCGTAAAGCCCGCGGGTCCGCTTGCGGCGGGCCTCGGGGTCGTGGGAAACGGGCTGGCCGGCGCCGCCGATGCAGCCGCCGGGGCAGGCCATGACCTCAATCAGATCCAGGTCGCACTCGCCGGAACGGGCCTTATCGGCCAGCGCCCGGGCGTTCTTCAGGCCGTGGACGACGGCCAGCTTCAGGGTCGTGTCCCCGAGGGTAACGGTGGCCAGGCGCACGCCGTCCTCGCCGCGGACGGCGTGGAAATCGGGGCTGGCAACCTTGGTCCCGGTGATTACCTCGGCCGCGTAGCGAAGGACCGCCTCGCTCACGCCGCCCGAATTTCCGAAGATGACCCCGGCTCCGGTCTTGAAGCCGAGCGGCATGTCGTAGGACTCGGGCTTCAGCTTCGAGAAGCGCAGCCCGGCCTCGGAGATCATGCGGGCTAGCTCCTGGGTGGTAAGGACGTGGTCGACCTCGGCCCGGCCGTCCTTTGCGAACTCGGGCCGCTTGGCCTCAAACTTCTTTGCCGTGCAGGGCATGATCGAGACGACGACCACGTCCGCCGGCGCGATCCCCCGCGCGGCCGGAAGGGTGTCCTTGATGACGGCCCCCAGCATCTGCTGGGGCGACTTGCACGTCGACAGGTTGGGGAGGAGCTCCGGGAAGTGCTGCTCGGCAAACTTGACCCACGCGGGGCAGCAGCTGGTGAACAGCGGGAGCCGCCCTCCGGTCGCCTTGCGGCGCAGGAACTCGTTGGCCTCCTCGATCACGGTCAGGTCGGCGCTGAAGGCGGTGTCGTACACGGCCGAGAATCCGAGGCGCTTCAGGGCGGCCACGATTTGGCCGCTGGCGGAGGTGCCTGCGGGCAGCCCAAACTCCTCGCCCAAGGCCACCCGCACGGCGGGGGCGATCTGGGCGACGACGGTCTTCTTCGGGTCGTGAAGGGCGCGCCAGACCTCGTCGACCTCGGGGCGGGGCGTCAGGGCGCCCGTCGGGCAGACCGCGGCGCACTGCCCGCAGTTGACGCACTCGCCGGCGGCCAGGTCGTGACCGAAGGCCGGCAGGACCGCGACGTCGTGGCCGCGGTAGGCGAAGTCGATTGCGCCGATCCCCTGGATCTCGGAGCAGAAGCGCACGCAGTCCCCGCACAGGATGCACTTGTTCGGGTCGCGCAGGAGGGAGGGGGAGGAGCGGTCCAACTCGCGGGGGCTGTGGACGGACTTGAAGCGGACCTGGCTGACGCCGAGCCGGCGGGCCACGTCCTGAAGCTGGCAGGAGGTGCTCTTCGGGCAGGTGGGGCACTGCTGGTCGTGGTTTGCCAGCAGCAGTTCGATCGAGATCTGCCGGATGCGGCGCAACTCGTCGGTCTGGGTGCGCACGGTCATGCCGGGTTCCGGGGGGGTCGAGCAGGCGCCCTGGATCCCGCGTCCGGCGATGTCCACGATGCACAGGCGGCAGGCCCCGTAGACGCTCAGGTCGGAGTGGTAGCAGAAGGTCGGCAGATCGATGTCCGCCTTTCGGATCAATTCGAGCAGGTTGCGCTCGCCCTCGATCGGGACGGCGATCCCGTCGATGGTGACGGTCTTGAGGGCGGGCAGGGTGGCGGTGACAGTTTCCATGGGTGGTGCCTTGGCGTTCAGACTCCGGCGACGGCCTCGAGCTTGCAGGCCGTGGCGCAGGCGCCGCACTTGATGCAGAGCTTCTGGTCGATCGAGTGCGGCTTCTTGCGCTCGCCGCTGATCGCGTTCACAGGGCAGAGTTTCAGGCAGGCCCCGCAGCCCTTGCAGCGCTCGGCGTCGATGTGGGGCTTGGCGAGGGCCTTGCACTGGCCGGTCGGGCAGCAGCGGTTGTGGACGTGCGCCTCGTACTCCTCGCGGAAGTACCGCAGGGTCGAAAGGACCGGGTTCGGGGCGGTCTTGCCCAGGCCGCAGAGCGAGCCCTTCTGGACGGCCAAGGCGAGCTGCTCCAAGGTGACCAGGGTCTGGGGGGTCGCCCGGCCCTCGATGATATCGTCGAGTAAGACGAGCATCTGGCGGGTCCCCTCCCGGCACAGGACGCACTTGCCACAGCTCTCGCGCTGCGTGAAGTCCATGAAGAACCGGGCGATCGAGACCATGCAGGTGCGCTGGTTCATCGCCACGAGGCCCCCGGAGCCGACCATGGCGCCGGCGCCCCTCAGGGAGTCGTAGTCGAGCGGGAGGTCGAGGTGCTCACGGGTGAGGCACCCGCCGGAGGGGCCGCCGATCTGGACGGCCTTGAACATGTCGGCCTTGACCTTGCCGCGGCGGTCGGTGACCCCGCCGCCGATGTTGATCACGACCTCGCGCAGGGTGGTGCCGAAGGGGACCTCGATCAGGCCTGTGTTGGCCACGTGGCCCGTGAGGGCGAAGGTCTTCGTCCCGGGCGAGGCGGCGGTGCCGGTTTTGCGGAAGGAGGCCGCGCCCTCGCGGATCACGCGCACGACGTGCACCAGGGTCTCGACGTTATTGATGACCGTGGGCCTGCCCCACAGGCCGCTCTGGGCGGGAAACGGGGGCTTGGGCCGCGGCATCCCGCGCTGGCCCTCGATCGAGGCGATCATCGCCGTCTCCTCGCCGCACACGAAGGCTCCCGCGCCCTCCATGACCTCGCAGTCCAGGCTGTGCCCGGAGCCGAAGGCGTCTTTCCCCAATAGGCCGCTCTTACGGGCGTCCTCGACTGCCCGGCGCATCCGCTGGACCGCCAGGGGATACTCGGTGCGGACGTAGACCAGGGTCTCGTCTGCGCCGATAGCGCGCGCGGCGATCATGAGCCCCTCGAGGACACTGTGGGGATTTCCCTCCATTACGCTGCGGTTCATGAAGGCGCCCGGGTCGCCCTCGTCCGCGTTGCAGATGACGTACTTCTTTCCGCTGGGCTGCGTCCGGGCTGCCTCCCACTTGCGCCCGGTCGGGAACCCCGCGCCCCCGCGGCCGCGAAGGCCCGAGGCCGTGATCTCGCGGCAGATCGCCTCCGGGGTCAGCTCCCGGAAGGCCTTCCGCGCGGCGTCGTAGCCGCCGTGGTGCATGTACTCGCGGATGTCCTCGGGATCGATCGTGCCGCACTCGCGCAAGACCTGACGCTGCTGGCGCTGGTAGAAGGGGATCTCGTCCGTTCCGCGGCAGCGGCGCTTGGTGGCGGAGTCGACGTAGAGGAGCCGGTCGACAAGACGCCCGCCCGCGAGCGTCTCCGAGACGATCTCCGGTACGTCGGCGATCTTGACCTTCGTGTAGAGGATACCCTCGGGCAGGATCGTGACCAGGGGGCCCATCTGGCAGAAGCCCTGGCAGCCGCTTCGGTTCAGGCGCACCTCACCTCCGCCCTCCGGCTTGAATTCCAGGCTCACGGGGATGCCGGAGGCCTTGATCTGGGAGGCGAGGGCCTCGAAGACGGGGATCGCCCCACTGGAGACACAGCCGGTGCCGGCGCAGACGATGACCCGGCGCTGGGCCGGGGCGGGGCCGGAGTCGAGGGGATGGGCGATCATGACTGGCCCTCCTTGGCGATCACCTCTTCGACCAGGCGGACGGCCGTCTCGGGGGTCACCTGGCCGTGGACCTGGTCATCGATCACCATCACAGGCGCCAGACCGCAGGCCCCGAGGCAGGCCACCGTCTCCACCGTGAAGAGCATGTCCGGGGTCGTCTGGCGCTTGCCCTCGAGCCCAAGGCGCTTGCGGACAGCGTCCAAGATCGGGAGGGAGTCCTTCACGTGGCAGGCTGTGCCGTCGCAGAGCCGGACCAGGTGCTTGCCCTTGGGCTGGATGGCGAAGTGAGCGTAGAAGGTCGCCACCCCGAAGACCCGCGCCGGCGAGACGTCGAGCGCCGTGGCCACGTACGTGAGAACCTCCTGGGGGAGGTAGCGGTACTCCTCCTGTACCGCCTGCAGAATGGGGATCAGCCGAGCCGGCCGCCTCCCGTTGCGTTCAAGAATGGTGACAACCTTCTCGAACTTTCGTCCGTTGCTTGCGGGCCGGCCCGGAGTGCGCATCGAATTTTCTGCCTTATCATGCGGTAACATGCGCTCGGGCGACGGCCGCCGTTGCGCGCTTCTGGATTGGCCGCCCGCCCGCGCCCAGCGTCTGGGCGAGTTTCTGCGAGAGGGTTGCCAGCGAACAGTAAAGGTCCTCGTTGTGCACGATCACCGCGTCGGGCACCTTCAGGTGCACGGGGGCGAAGTTCCAGATCGCGCGGATCCCGCCCTCGACCATGAGGTCGGTGACCTGCTGGGCGCCCTCGCCGGGCACCGTGATGATCCCGATCAGGATGTGCATCCGCCGGGCGAGGCCCGGGAGCTTGATCAGGGGGAGCACCTGCTTGCCGTGAATCTTGCGGCCCACCTTGTCCGGGTCCTGGTCGAAGGCGGCGACGATCTTGAGCCCGCACTGCTCGAACTTGCGGTATCCGAGGAGGGCGGAGCCCATACTGCCGGCGCCGACGAGGAACGCCTCGGTTGTGTTCTTCCAGCCGAGGAAGCTCTCCAGCCCCTCGATCATGTCTCCGAGGATGTAGCCGATGCGCGGCCGGCCGGCGATCCCCGCCGCCTCGAGATCCTTGCGGATCTGGCTGGGGTCCTGGCCGAGTACCGCGCCGATGTCGGTGCACGAGACGGTCTCCCGACCGGCCGCCGCCAGGTCCTTGAGGAACCGGTGGTAGAGCGGCAACCGCCGAAGGGTCGGCTCTGGGACGGACTTTGGTGCGGGGGAGATCATGGAGGCGTGTGGCGGTGGTGGGCGAATCAGGATTTCTTTATCGAGAAAAGATTCTCGATAAACTTTTCCCGATTGGAAGCAAAAACTACCGCCCGGGCCCAGAATCAACGGCGGCTTATCCCGTCCATTAACCCGGGCCGCAAATACGGGGCCTTCAGGTTAAGCGTTTGCAAAAACCCGGGCCCCAGGCAGGCTTTCCTTATGGTCAAGATCACCGGCGATTATCAGGGGGAGCTGCACTGCACCGCGGTCCACGGGCCGTCGGGCGCGGTCCTTAACACGGACGCCCCCAAGGACAACCAGGGCAAGGGCGAGGCCTTTTCCCCGACCGACCTGGTCGCGACGGCGCTGGCGACCTGTATTGCCACCACGATGGCGATGGTCGCCCGCCGGCACGAGGTCGACCTCAAGGGCCTGCGCTACGAGGTCACCAAGGAGATGTCGAGCGACTCACCGCGGCGGATCGCCCGGCTGGTGGTCCATCTGTGGATGCCTGAGGCGGCCAAACGCCTGCCTCCGGGCCTGATGGAGAACACGGCCAAGGGTTGCCCCGTCCACCGGAGCCTCGGGCCCGGGGTCGAGCAGGTGATCGAGTTTCACTGGTGAGCCGCCGGCCCGGAAGGGGCTGCCGGCAGGCTATAGAGGGTGTTGAAGACCAGGGCCAGGCCCCGGGCGACCGGAACGCGCACCTTCAGTTTCCCCGACCGGCCGTCGAGCCGGATCGCCTTTCCGTCGATGGCGCGCTCCTTCCCGTCTGAGCGGATGGCCCGGCCGGTGAATGAGATCGATTCCCCCTTCTCGAACCGCCTCAAGGCCTCCTCGGATACGTAGACCTCGATCCTTCCGGTCTCGTCCATGAAGAAGTAGGGGAATACCGTGGCGGAGTAGGTGGAGCGGTAGACCCCGTTTTCCCAGCGGAAGCTGCCGATCTCCATGGTGACGCTCGCCACATAGGCGCTCGTCTTCATGGGCGGCACGTCCACCTGGGCGTAGGCCGAGAGAACCGGCTCCAGCGCGGTGAGCGGGGCCGCAAGGGCGCATGCGGCCAGGGCCAGGGCCAGTCGGGCGTAAACCATGGGGTGACAGTGGGGCCGGGCCCGGCCCGGGGCAAATGGGAATCCTCGCCTCAAACGGGGGGGGTCGGCCGGCGCATCTTTCGCGTTGCGCGCCCGGGCCGGTCGGGGTCATTCGTGATCCATGGCCAAGAAAACCCAGGCAACGTGGGGGGGGCGCTTTGAGGCGGCCCCCGCCGAGCTGATGCTTCGATTCAGCGAGTCGGTCTCCTATGACCGGCGGCTCGCCCGCTTTGACATCGCCGGGAGCAAAGCCCACGCCTCAATGCTCGCCTCGGTCGGGATCCTCAAAGGCTCCGAGGCCCGGGCGATCCGCCAGGGGCTGGACCGGATCGGGCGCAAGATCGACTCGGGGCGGTTTTTCTGGGACACCCGGCTTGAGGATGTCCACATGAACATCGAGCAGGCGCTCACCCGGATCGTGCCCGCTGCGGCCAAGCTGCACACGGCCCGTAGCCGCAACGACCAGGTCGCCACCGACATGAGGCTTTTCTTCAAGGACGCCTGCTCGGTCCTGCGGGAGCGGATCAAGGGGGCCGAGCGCGCAATCCTCGGCGCGGCCTCGAAATACCGGGCGGTCCTGATCCCCGGCTACACCCACCTGCAGCGGGCCCAGCCCGTATCGCTCGCCCACCACCTGCTCGCCTGGCTGGAGATGCTCGAGCGGGATCGGGAGCGGCTGGCCTCCGTCGCGGACCGGGCCAACTGGTGCCCGCTCGGCTCGGGCGCGATCGCCGGGACTACGCTTCCGATCAACCGGGAGCGGGTCGCCCTCGAACTGGGGTTTGTCGACCCGAAGGGACGGGCCCGGATCACGCAGAACTCGATGGACGCGGTCGCCGACCGGGACCTCTTTGTGGAGTTCGCCTGCGCCTGCGCCCTGGCCGGGGTTCACTTCTCCCGGATCGCCGAGGACCTGATCCTGTGGTGCACGGCCGAGTTTGGCTTTGCCTCCATGCCAGACGAGTTCTCGACGGGCTCCTCCCTGATGCCGCAGAAGAAAAACCCCGATGCCTGCGAACTGCTCCGGGGAAAGTCCGCGCGGCTCCAGGGAAACCTCCAGGCGCTTCTCACCCTGACGAAGGGGCTGCCGCTCACCTACAACCGGGACCTGCAGGAGGACAAGCCGCCGGTCTTCGACAGTTTCGACCAGGTCGACCTCTGCGCGCAGGTCCTTGCTGCGGTCGTCTCCGGGCTCAAGGTCAATGCCCCGCGCTGCGCCGCGGCCGTGGCCGACCCGGCGCTTTTGGCAACCGACCTTGTGGACTATCTGGTCGCCCGCGGGGTCGCCTTCCGGAAGGCCCACCATGCGGTGGGCCGGGTGGTGGCGCTTGCCGAGAAACGGGGCGTGCCGCTCAACCGGCTGCCCAACTCCGCGGTCATGAGGATCCATTCGGGATTCGGGCCGGACTGGGCCCGGGTCTTCGACCTGAAACGGGCGCTTCCCCGCCGGAGGGGCCCGGGCATGCCAGGGCCGGCCCAGGTGGACCGGCAGATCGCCCGCTGGAAAGGGCAGCTCGCCTCCTAAGGAAGGCGGCGCCGTTCCGACAGATCCCGAAGCGTCCCCCCTCATGCCGCACGTCCGCATCCTCCCCGACCGGGTCGCAAACCAGATTGCTGCCGGCGAGGTGATCGAACGCCCGGCGGCGGTCGTCAAGGAGCTCGTCGAGAACTCCCTCGACGCCGGAGCGACCCGGGTTTCGATCGAGTTTGGCCAGGCAGGCCGCTCCCTCATCCGGGTCGAAGACAACGGCCGGGGAATGTCCCGCGACGACGCCCTTCTCTCCCTTGAGCGCCACGCGACGAGCAAGATCTCGGAGGCCTCCGATCTGGATCACCTGAATAGTTTCGGCTTCCGCGGGGAGGCGCTGCCCTCGATTGCGAGCGTGTCCCGGCTGTCGATGTGGACCCGGGCCGAGGGGGAGGAGTCGGGCACCGAGATTGTGGTCGCGGCCGGAAAGCTCCTGCACGTCAGGGAGGCGGGGCGGGCCGTCGGGACGAGCATCGAGGTGGCGCACCTGTTTGAGCCCGTGCCGGCCCGCCGGAAATTCCTGAAGTCCGACGGGACCGAGTCGGCGCACATCGTCAGTTGTGTCCGCCTTTACGCCCTGGCCTGCCCGGCGGTCTCGTTCACCCTCATTGAGGACGGCCGCCTCGTGTTCCGCTCCCCGAGTTGCCCGTCGCTGCCCGAGCGGGTTTCCGAGATCTTCGGCGGAGCGCTGGCCGAGACGCTGCTCAGCGTGGAATCGGCCGAGCCGGGGCTGCGCCTGAGCGGGCTCACCGGAAGGCCCGGCTCCAGCCGGACCTCCCGGCATGAGACCGTCACCTTCGTGAACGGCCGGCCCGTGGACAGCCGGACCCTCACCTACGCCCTGGCCGAAGCCTACGGGGAGTCGCTTCCGAAGGGGCGGTACCCGGCAGCGTTCCTGTTTCTGGAGTGCGACCCGGCTGCGGTCGACGTGAATGTCCATCCGGCCAAGCGCGAGGTCCGATTTCGCTCTGAGCAGGCGGTCCGCGCCTTCGTCCTGAAGGGAGTCGCCCAGGCCCTCCGGGATGCGCAGGCCGCGGCCGGGCCGCCGCGGCCTGGTCCGGGGTCGTTGGCTCCGCAGGTCCCGGGCGGCGGTCAGCTGAGGGCGCCCCTGTCTGTCGGCCCCCCGGAGAGGGCCCCGTATCCGCAAGGCCCCGTGCCCGTGAAGGACGCTGCGGAGGAGGCTGCGCCGGCCACGCCCGCAGGCGGACCGCGCTGGCGCTTCCTCGCGCTCGCCCATGGCTGCTACGCCCTGTTCGAGACGGGCGCAGGGATCGTCATCTTGGACCGCAGGGCGGCCCATGAGCGAATCTGGTTTGAGCGGCTCGGCGCGCAGTTCCGGGCCGGGTCGGTTCCGAGCCAGCGGCTCCTTTTGTCGGTCACCCTGGAGCTGGATCCGGTCGGCTCGGCCCTCCTTGTGGACAACGCCGAATTTTTCAGGGCGCACGGTTTTGAGATCGCGGAGTTCGGGCGCAACTTCTTCCGGCTTGAGGCCGCCCCGGCCTGGATCGAGGCGGGCGGGGAGGGGGAGTTCGTGCGCGACCTGCTGGATGCCCTGCGGGACGGGCGGATCTCGGCCCGAAATCCGGACTTGGCGCGCGACCAATTGGCCCGGCTTGCCGCCTCCCGCGCGATCCGGCTTCCGGCGGCCGCGGGCGAGGCCGAGATGAGCGCGGTTCTGGCGGAGCTTTTCTCGACCCGCTCGCCGCTCACGAGCCCCGCGGGCCGTCCGACCTTCATCGAAATCGGGGAGTCCGAGTTGGCACGAAGGCTGCAGAAAAGTTGATTTGACCCTCCCGCCCTGACATCCCTCGCCCTATGCCGTCCCGCCAAGTCGCCGCCAGCCGCACGAACCAAGACTCCCCCGAGGAGATCTTCCGCTCGCTGATCCTGCGGCACCTGATCTCGACCCTGGCGCGGCCGGCGCACCTGGCGACCCCCCGGGACTGGTGGGTTGCGACGGCGCTTGCCGTGCGCGACCGCATCCACGAGCGGATGATCCACACCCAGTCGGTGCACAACGCCCAGAACCTGCGCCGGGTCTACTACCTTTCGCTCGAATACCTGATGGGGCGGATGTTCGAGAATAACCTCCTGGCGAGCGGGCTGGCGGGCACGGCGCGCAAGGCCCTCGCCTCGCTCGGAGTAGACTTTGACTCCGTCCGCGAGGCCGAGGTCGACATGGGGCTCGGCAACGGCGGCCTGGGGCGGCTGGCCGCCTGCTTCCTGGACTCCCTGGCGACCCTCGACTACCCGGCCCTGGGCTACGGGATCCACTACGAGTTCGGGCTTTTCCGGCAGCAGTTCGTCAACGGCAGCCAGATCGAGCACCCCGACCGCTGGATGCTCTTCGGAGACCCCTGGGAGGTGGTCCGGGCCGAGTTCACGCAGGAGGTACGACTCTACGGCCGGGTGGAGAATGTCTTCGATGACCGGGGAAAGAGCCGGCCGAAGTGGGTCGACACCCGCACGGTCCTAGGGGTCCCGCATGACATCCCGATCGCCGGCTACGGGACCCAGACGGTGAACCTGCTCCGGCTGTGGGCCTCGCGGGCGACCGAGGAGTTCGACCTGAAGATCTTCAACGAGGGCGGCTACGTCGAGGCGGTGCGGGAGAAGGCGACCGGGGAGACGATCTCCAAGGTGCTGTACCCAAACGACAAGACCGAGAACGGCAAGGAGCTCAGGCTTGTCCAGCAGTACTTCTTCGTGAGCTGCTCGCTGCGCGACATCATGCGGCGCCACCGGCGCAATCCCGGCAACAGCTGGGACAACTTCGCCGACAAGGTGGCCGTGCAGCTCAACGACACGCACCCGGCCGTGGCCGTGGCCGAGCTGATGCGGATCCTGATCGATGAGGAGGCGATGGACTGGGACCGCGCCTGGCAAATCGTGACCAAGACCTTTGCGTACACCAACCACACGCTCCTGCCCGAGGCCCTCGAGCGGTGGGGGGTGCCGCTGTTCGAGCGGGTGCTGCCCCGGCACCTGCAGATCATCTACCAGATCAACGAGAGACTGCTCGCCGCGTGCGAGGTGAAGTGGCAGGGGGACCTCGCAAAGGTGCGGGCCTGCTCGCTGATTGAGGAGAACGGGCACAAGTTTGTGAGGATGGGAAACCTGGCGGTCGTCGGCTCCCACAGCGTGAACGGGGTCGCCAAGCTCCACACCGCGCTCCTGCGCAAGCAGCTCTTCCCGGCATTCGACGCCCTCTATCCCGGAAAATTCCAGAACAAGACGAACGGAATCACACCCCGGCGGTGGCTTTTGGAGTGCAACCCGCGCCTGGCCGAGCTGATCACCCGCACCCTCGGGGACGACGGCTGGGCAAGGGACCTCGACCGCCTGAAGGGCCTCGAGCGGGTCGCCGGCGACCCGGCCTTCCAGAAGGAGTTCATGGCGGTCAAGCGGGCGAACAAGGTCGACCTCTCCCACGTGATCGGCGAGGAGTGCGGGATCGAGGTCTCCCCGGACGCCCTTTTCGACGTCCAGATCAAGCGCCTGCACGAGTACAAGCGCCAGCACCTGAACCTGCTGCACATCCTGAAGCTCTACCGGCTGCTGCTGGACAACCCGAGCTTGGACATCGTGCCGCGGGTCTTCATCTTCGCCGCCAAGGCTGCGCCCGGCTACGACGTCGCCAAAAACATCATCCGGGCTATCAACATTGTGGGGGCCCGCATCAACGCCGATCCTCGGATCGGGGGAAAGATCAAGGTCGCGTTCCTGCCGAACTACCGGGTCTCGCTGGCCGAAAAGATCATCCCGGGGGCGGACCTGTCCGAGCAGATCTCGACCGCGGGCAAGGAGGCCTCGGGGACGGGCAACATGAAGCTGGCCCTGAACGGGGCCCTCACGATCGGGACCCTCGACGGGGCCAATATCGAGATCTTGGAGGAGGTGGGCGAGGACAACATCTTCATCTTCGGCCTCACCGTCGAGCAGGTCGAGGCGCTGCGCGCGAAGGGCTACAATCCCTGGGACTACTACGGGGCCGACAGCGAGTTAAAGAGCGTTGTCGACTGGATCGGAAGCGACTACTGGATCCCCGGTGAGAAGGGCCCCTTCGAGGTGCTGCACGCCACGCTGCTCTCGGGAGGAGACCCCTTCCTCGTGCTCGCGGACTTTCGCGCCTACTGCGAGGCCCAAGTCCGGGCGTGCGAGGCCTACCGCGACACGGCCGGGTGGGCGCGCCGCGCGATCTTGAACACGGCCCGGATGGGTAAGTTCTCGAGCGACCGCACGATCCGGGAGTACGCCAAAGATATCTGGAACCTGCAGCCGATGCCCCTCATCTAGGGGGGGGCCGAAGGGGTCCCTAGAGGATCAGCCCGGCGATGCAGGCCGACATGAAGTTGGCCAAGGTCCCGGCGATCATCGCCCGAAGGCCCAGCCGGGCAAGGTCGGACTTGCGGCTCGGGGCCAGGGCCCCGATCCCGCCGATCTGGATTGCGATTGAGCTGAAGTTGGCGAATCCGCAGAGGGCGTAGGTGGCGATCGTGAAGGAGCGCGGATCGAGCCGGGGCTGCATGGGCCCGAGCTGCGTGAAGGCAACGAACTCGTTTAGGACCATGCGGGTGCCCAGGAGGTTGCCGATGTCCGGGGCGTCCCTCCAGGGAACCCCCAAAAGCCACGCGATCGGGGCGAATATCGCCCCGAAGAGTTTCTGCAGGGTGTCGGGAAGCCACCGCAGGCCCGGCAGCCCGTGGGCCCAGCCCATGGTGCCGTTGACGAGCGCGATCAGCGCGATGAAGGCGATCAGCATCGCGGCGACGTTCAGGGCCAGGTGCAGCCCGTCGCCTGCGCCGCGGGCCGCCGCGTCGATCAGGTTGACCGAGGTCTTCTCGACCTTGATCTGAGCCCCGCCGGCCGTGGCCGGCACGCCCGTCTCCGGGACGAAGAGTTTCGCGAGCATGATCGTCGCCGGAGCGGTCATGATGACCGCGGTGAGCAGGTGCACGATCTTCACATGGGCCACCAGGACGTACGCCGCCATGATGGAGCCCGACACATGCGCCATGCCGCAGGTCATCACCGTGAACAGCTCCGACTCGGTCAGCCCGGCGAGGAAGGGGCGGATCGTGAGCGGGGCCTCGGTCTGCCCCATGAAGATGCTCGCGGCGACGTTCAGCGACTCGGCCCCGCTGACTTTCATCGTCTTGCGCATCCCGATCGCCATCACCCGGACGATCCACGGCATGAAACCCACGTAGTACAAGATCGAGAAGAACGAGGCGACGAAGATGATGACCGCCAGCACCTGGAAGGCGAAGACGACGCCGAAAGGCCCCGACGGACTCCCCAGCTGCTGGCCGAAGACAAAGCTGCTTCCCTCCAAGGCGTAGTTCATGAGGGCCGTGACCCCGCGGCTGATCACCTCGAACACCCAGCCAAACTTGGTCTTCAGAACCAGGAGGGCGAAGCCGAACTGAAGCCCCAGGCCCCACAGGAGGATATTCAGCTTTATGGCGCTTCTCTTGGTTGAAAACAGCCAGGCGGCGGCGAGGATGGCGGCCAGGCCCAGGATGCCGGTGAATCGCTCCATATCGGTGTGTGGGGTGGGGTCTTGCGGTAGCCCGGGGACCCTACCGGGCGGGCGCGCTCCAAGTAAAGACGCTTCTCGGGTTCGCACTTGATTTTCCGCCTCCTGTGGCTTGTGTCGGCACCTTCGCCCTGAAACGGTTTCGCCTCCACCCATGACCCACGCCGAAAGACTCGCACGCCACCTGGGGAAGACCCCCGACATCGCCCGGGCCGCGTTCGTCGCGCCGAATGCGACCGTGAACGGCGACGTCGTCCTGGGGCCTCTGAGCAGCGTCTTCTACGGGGCGGTCCTGCGGGGCGACATCCAGGAGATCCGGGTGGGCGAGGGGACGAACATCCAGGATAACGCGATCGTCCACCTGGCCGACGAGTACGGCGCGCTGATCGGCGCCTGGTGCACGATCGGCCACGCGGCGATCGTCCACGCCTGCACGGTCGAGGACGAGTGCCTGATCGGGATGGGGGCGACGCTCCTCGACGGCGCCCGGATCGGCACCCGTAGCATTGTCGGGGCGAACTCCCTGGTTCCGCAGCACTTCACCTGCCCGCCGGGCTCGATGGTCTTCGGCTCCCCCGCCAAGGTCGTCCGGCCCCTGACTGCCCTCGAGCAGGCCGGCCTTCGGCCGTGGGCCGAGAAGTATGTCGAGGTCGCAAAGGCCCACGCGGCCTTGGCTGGCCTGCGGCCGCCGAGGAGCTAGCGCTCCAGGGTGAGGAAACTGTAGGTCCAGCCGCCGCCGGAACTGTCCCGGCGCTCGGTCTGGCGCGCAAACCGGTCCTTCCACTCCGGGAAGTGCCGGTCGCCCGGGACCTCGGCATGGACCAGCGTCAGGTAGATCCGGGCCGCCTGGGGGAGCGCGATCGCCTCGGCGAAGATCCGCTCGCCGCCGAGGATGAAGAGTTCGCCCGGGATCTCCTCGGCAAGCGCCAGGGCCTCGGGGAGCGAGCGGGCGACCTGGACGCCGGGTTTTCCGAGGAAGGACCTGGAGGTCAGGACGATGACCCTGCGTCCGTCCGTTGCAGCGGAGGGCCAGGTCTCAAAGCAGATCCGGCCCATGACGATCACCTGGCCCCGGGTCTTTTCCTTTAGGAAACGCTGGTCCTCGGGGATGCTCCAGGGAAGCCGGCCGTCCCGGCCCATGACCCGGTTCTCGGCGCAGGACACGATGAGGTTCAGGGGCTTCATGGCGGCGTGCTCGGAGGTGCGGGATCCCATGAAGGCGAGGGCGGGGTCGGCGGGCAACGCCATAAGCCCGCCAGCGGCCGATCCGGTGTTGCTACGAGCCCGGAAAGACGCTGTCCTAGACCCACATATGATTATCGGCGTACCCAAAGAAATTAAGATTGGCGAAACCCGAGTTTCGATGACTCCGAGCCTGTGCCGGCGCTGCGTTGCGCTGGGGGCCAGGATCCTGATCGAGAAGTCGGCCGGCATGAGCGCCGGATTCACGGACGCGGAATACCGCGCGGCCGGCGCCCGGATCGAGTCTTCGGCGGCCCGCATCTGGGCGGCCTCGGACCTGATTGTTAAGGTGAAGGAGCCGCTCGCCTCGGAGTACGCGCTGCTCAAGAAGGGGCAGGCCCTCTTCACTTACCTGCACCTGGCGGCCGGCCCGGAGCTTGCGCAGGCCCTGCTGAAGCGGCGCATCCTGGGGATCGCCTACGAGACCGTGGAGGCGACCGACGGCTCCTTCCCGCTCCTAAAGCCCATGTCCCACATCGCCGGGCGCCTGGCGATCCAGACGGGGGCCTACTTCCTGCAATCGCAGCTGGGCGGCTCGGGGGTCCTCCTGGGCGGCATCCCCGGAACCCTTCCGGGCCACGTCGTCGTCGTCGGGGCGGGCAACTCGGGCGCGCACTCCGTGCAGATGGCCGCCGGGATGGGCGCGCGCGTGACGGTGCTCGACCTGGACAATCGCAAACTTGAGATGCTCGACACCGAGTACCGCGGCCGCGTCGTGACGCTGGTTGCCAACCCGGGCAACCTCGAGAGCGCGATCGCCGACGCCGACCTCGTCGTCGGGGCGGTCCTGATCCCGGCCGCGAAGGCCCCGACGGTCGTGACGCGGAAGATGATCTCCCGGATGCGCAAGGGCAGCGTCATCGTCGACATCGCGATCGACCAGGGCGGCTGCGTCGAGGGGATCCGCCCGACCTCGCACAAGTCCCCGGTCTACATCAGCCAGGGCGTCCTCCACTATGCCGTGCCGAACATGCCGGCCCTGGTTGGCCGGACGTCCACCCTCGGGCTGACCCAGGCGACGGAGCCCTTTGTGGTCCAGATCGTATCCAAGGGGATCGACCGGGCCCTGAAGGAGAGCCGCGGACTGGCCAAGGGCGTCAACACCCAGGACGGCCGCATCGTCTGCGAGGCGGTCGCCAAGGCCCTCCAGTAACCGGCCCGCGGCGCCCAAGCCGTGGCGAACGAGCCCCTGAAGCACGTGGTGGCCGGCGGAGGAGCCGCCGGCTTCTTCGCTGCGATCGCGTGCGCGGAGGCCGACCCGTCGGCGCCCGTCTCGATCTACGAGGCGCAGCTGCGGCCGCTGGCGAAGGTCAGGATTTCCGGCGGAGGGCGGTGCAACGTGACCAACGCCTGCACCGAGCCCGCCCGCCTGGTCGCGTACTACCCGCGGGGCGGCCGGGAGCTCCTGGGGCCGTTTCACCGCTGGCAGCCCCGGGACACGATGGCCTGGTTTGAGGATCGCGGGATCGAGCTGAAGACCGAGCCGGACGGGCGCGTCTTTCCGGCCTCGGACGACTCGGGCACGGTCATCGACTGCCTTCGCGGCGCGGCCGCAAAGGCCGGGGTTAGGCTCCACCTGGGCTGCGGCGTCGAGGACGTCACCCGAGGCGAGTCCGGGCGGGGCTACCGGGTGAGGCTCGCCGGGGGAGGCTCCGCGGAGGCCGACACGGTGTTATTGGCAACCGGCGGGGGGCAGGGCTCGGCGGGGCTGGCGATCGCCGGGCGGCTGGGCCACGCGATAGAGCCGCCGGTCCCGTCGCTTTTTACCTTCCACGTCGCCGATCCCCGCATCAAGGACCTGCCCGGGGTCGCCGTTCCCGCGGCCGCCCTGCGGATTTCCGGGAGCGCCACAATGGCCGCGGGCCCGGTCCTCGTGACCCACGGGGGGCTGAGCGGCCCGGGGGTCCTCAGGCTGTCGGCCTGGGGGGCGCGGGAACTGGCCCTCAAGCACTACCGGTTCACCCTGGAGCTGTCCTGGGTCGGCGACCGGCCGGCTGCGACGGTGCGCTCTGAACTCGGCGCGGCCCGCTCGGCGCATCCGGCCCGAAGGCTCGTCACCTGGAACCCGGCCGGGATCCCGTCCCGGCTCTGGGAGCGGCTGCTTGCGGCGGCGGCGGTCCCGGCGGAGACGCTGTGGGCGGCGGCCTCTAACGCCGCCCTGGACGCGATCGTCTCGCAGCTGACCGCGGGAAGGTTCGAGGTGTCGGGAAAGAGCACCAACAAGGAGGAATTCGTCACCTGCGGGGGGGTGCGGCTGTCGGAGGTCGACTTTAAGACCATGCAAAGCCGGGTCTCGCCGGGGCTTTTCCTCGCCGGCGAAGTGCTCGATATCGACGGGCTGACCGGAGGGTTCAACCTCCAGGCCGCCTGGACGACGGGGCGCCTGGCGGGCCTGGGGATGGCGGCCTTGCGAAGGGACTGACGGTACCGCCGGGCCCTAGCTCGCGGCCGCAGGCACGATCTTGACTCTCTCGAGGGCGACCCGCTCGATCGGGGTGCTCTTCTCACCGCCGGACCCCTTGGTCGGCACTCCGGCGATCCGCTCGAGGACATCGTCCCCGGCGACCAATTCGCCAAAGGCCGTGTACTGGCGGTCCAGGAACTTGGCGGCCCCGTGGCAGATGAAAAACTGGCTTCCTGCGGAGTCGGGATGGGCGGAGCGGGCCATCGAGATCACGCCGCGCACGTGCGACTTCGAGTTGAACTCGGCCTTGATCTGGTAGCCGGGGCCGCCGGTGCCGGGGACCCCGGAGCCGCCGCCCCGGGTGTTCGGGCAGCCGCCCTGGATCATGAAGCCCTTGATGATCCGGTGGAAGGCCGTCCCGTCGTAGAAGCCCGAGCGGGCCAGCTTCTTGAAGTTCTCGACGGTCTTGGGGGCCACGTCGGGCCAGAAGGCGATCGTCATCTCGCCGTAGCTGGTCTTCAGGACGGCGTGTTCGGCTGCGGGTGCGGGAGTGCTCATGGAATGGAGGGGGCGAGCCAAGCCGCCGGCCCTGCCGGCGGCAAGGCCCAATTCCGGGGACTCACCGGAAGGGGTTGAATTCGCTCTCCCGGTTCTCGCGGGTGATCCGCGTGAACTCCGGCTGGGGGAGCGACTCGATGAAGAGCCTGCCGTAGGCCTTGGCGAGGATCCGCGAGTCGAGGATCGTGATGACGCCGCGGTCCTCCTGGGTCCGGATCAGGCGGCCGACTCCCTGGCGGAACTTGACCAGGGCGTCCGGCAGCGTGAGTTCGTTAAACGGGTTTCCTCCGCGCTCGCGGATCCGGTCGGCTTGGGCCTCGACGACGGGGTGGTCCGGGGGATCGAAGGGCAGCCGGGTGACGATCACCTGCGAGAGGGCCCGGCCGGGGACATCAACCCCAGTCCAGAAACTGTCGGTGCCAAAAAGGACTGCGTTGCCCAGGGAGCGCATCTTGCGCGTCAGCTCGGTCCGGGACCCGCCCTCGCCCTGCATGAGGAGCGGCCGGCCGGCCTCGCGCAGGGCCGGCTCTACGGCGGCGGCGACCGCGCGCAGGTCGCTGTGGCTGGTGAACAAAACCAGGGAGCCTCCGCCCACGCGCAGGGTGCAGAAAGTAATGTAGTCGGCCAGCGTGTCCAGGGCCAGGCGGGCCTCCTGGGGCGAGGGCAGCGGGACGTCGGAGGCTACAAAGACCCGCATCTGGCGCTCGAAGTCGAACGGGGAGTGGACGATCGCGGAGCGGGCGTCGCCGGCCCCGATCCGGGCGGCAAACGGGGCCATCTCGCCCCCGATCGCCAGGCTTGCGCTCGTGCAAAGGACCGAGACCCCGCGGCCGAAGAGGTGGCGCTTCAGTTCCGGGGCGACGTCGACCGGGGCGCTTCGCAGCGTGATTGTCGTCTGCCGCCGCCCGCCGCGCTCGGCCCAGTAGACGTGGTCGGGGTTCCCCAGGGTGAGCCATTCGGTGAGCCCGGCCTGGATCCCCCGGATCCGGGTGCGCTGCTCCAGGAGTTCGTCCCGCTCGCTCCCGTCCTCCAGGTGGTCGGCGATCCGGGCGACCAGGCGCTGCAGGGCCTCCAGGGGGCCGTCCAGGACGGGCGCGACCGGATCGGCCGAGCGCAGCCGAACGATGGCCCGCGGGGTGAGCAGGGCCGCCTCCACCGAACCAAAGAACCGGGCGGACGCATCGAGGGCAGCCGCCACATGGGAGGCGGCCTCGGGCCCGCCGCGCCGGCGCAGGAGCCCCCGCCGGGTCCTCGGGTTGTGGAGGTGCTTCAGGGTCCGCTCGACCCCGTAGCTGCTGAGGGACAGCCCGAAGTGGGCGGTCGCGACCTCCGGCACCGTGTGCGCCTCGTCGATGACGACAAAGTCCTCGGGGAAGAGGACGCCGCGCGCCCCCTCCGGGGCCCCGTCGGCCTGGGCGCCCCCGGCGCTGATCAGCGCAAAGAGAAGCGCGTGGTTCACGATGATGACGTCCGCGCTACGGAGGCGGGAGCGGGCCCGCTGGTAGAAGCACTTCTCGCAGTCGCAGTGCTTGCGGGAGCAGGCCGAGGAGTCCGCGCTGACGGCCTCCCAGACCTCGGGGCGGGGTGGGGGGTGGAGGTCGTGCCGGAGCCCGGTCTGGGTCTCCGCCGCCCAGGTCGCTATCCGCTGCACTTCCACGTAGTCGTCGTCGGCAAAAAGGGCACCGCGCTCGGCCAGCGCGTTCGCGAGCCGGGTCGTGCACAGGTAGTTGGACTTGCCGACGAGGACGGCGGACTTGAAGGAGGCGTAAGGGGCCAGTTCCGGCGCGGCTGAGAAGAACCTCCGGCACAAGGGCAGGTCCTTGGAGTGGATCTGCTCCTGGAGGGAGATCGTGTGGGTGGACACCAGCAGCTGCCGCTTGCGGTCCACCGCGGCGATGATCCCCGGAACCAGGTAGGCCAGCGACTTGCCGACCCCGGTCCCGGCCTCGAAGAGCAGGGAAAGGTCGTCGCGGAAGGCCCCGGCCGCAGCGCGGGCCATCTGCTCCTGCTCCGGCCTGTGCTCCAGGGCGAGCCCGTCCTGGAGCCAGCCGCCCTCCGAGAAGGCCCGGGCCGAAAGCTCCGGGGCGCGGGTTACCACCGCGGGGGTGCCGGAGTCTTCGTTTAGGCCAATCATCGGTTCGATAAAGCAATGAATCGTGGGCGGCGGCGCGCAATTGAATTTGCCGGGGGCCCAGGTAGTCCCCACCGTCTCCAAGGCCGGACCCGCCAACCATGAGCAAACCCTCCAGCACCGCATCCAACTGGGCCGAGGAGCTCGCGAAATTCCTTCGCGAGCAGCCCGCGGTTACCGCCGTGCGGATCGATCCGGCGGCGCGGAAACTGGAGTTTGCGACGATGGGCCGGGTTGAGCTGGGGGACCTCGAGAGCCGACTCGCCGCGACGATTGCTGCGATCGAGGAGAAATTGGGAGCGCAGCACGCGGCCCCAGCCGGCTATTCGCTGAAGACGCAGGGGCGCGCCGTCGTTCTCGGGCGGCAGAGCTGCGAGACGGCCGAGAAATTGTGGCTGTGGAGGGAGATGGAGTGGCCGGAGTTGAAGGCGGAGCCCACGGCCGAGGAGGAGGAGTGGCGATCGCTGGCGATTTTTGCCGCGGTATGCGGCGCAGCGGGCCTCGCGGGGCTCGCCTGCAAGGTGGGGCTTTCGGGCTACCCCTGGCTGTACCGGCTCCTGTTTGGGATCGGACTTGTCGCCGGGGGATGGGATGCGACGATCGACACCTGGAAGAACCTGAGGAAGCGCCAGGTCGACATCCACCTGCTCATGCTCGCGGTCGCGGCCGGGGCGGTGTGCATCGACGCCTGGGGGGAGGCTGTGCTGCTCCTATTTCTGTTCTCGGCCGCCGGAGCCATGGAGGAGTACTCCCTTTACCGGACCCACCGCGAGGTCGGCGCCCTACTGAAGACCTCGCCCAAGCGCGCGGTCCGCCTGAACTCCGGCGGGGTCGAGCAGGAGGTCGCCGTCGAGGAGCTTCGAGTCGGCAACCGGGTCCGGGTCAAGCCGGGGGAGGCCTTCGCGGCCGACGGGACCGTCGTCAAGGGCCGCAGCGCAAGCGATGAGTCGGCTCTGACCGGGGAGGCCGTGCCGGTGCCGAAGGACCCGGGCGACCCGGTCTTCAGCGGGACCATCAACCTGTGGGGGGCGGTCGATTTTGAGGTCCTTCGGCTGCCCTCGGAGAGCACGCTGCAGAAGATCATCCGGCTGATCCAGACCGCGCAGAAACTGAAGGCCCCGAGCGAGCGCTTCACCGACCGCTTCGGCACAGGCTACACCTACCTGGTCTTCGGAGGGGCCACCGCGATGTTCCTGTTCTGGTGGCTCGGCCTGGGGCTTCCCGCTTTCGAGAACGCCCCGGGGGTGCGCTCCGCCTTCTACCGGGCGATGACCCTCATGGTGGTGGCAAGCCCCTGCGCCCTGGTGCTTTCGATCCCCTCGGCGATCCTGGCTGCGATCGCCTGGGGCGCCCGCCACGGGGTCTTGTTCCGCGGAGGGGCGGCGATCGAAAAACTGGCAGAGGTGGACGCGGTCGCCCTCGACAAGACGGGGACCCTCACCACCGGAGAACTGGCGGTCGTCGGCTGCGAGAGTTTCCCCGCGGGCCGCGAGCCCCAGATTCTGGAGCTTGCCTACGCCCTGGAGATGAAGTCCCAGCACCCGATCGCCCGGGCGATCGTGCGCCATGCTAAGGCGTCGGCGGTGAAGCCGATCGAGATCGAGGAGTTCCAGTCGCTGACGGGCCAGGGGGTGAAGGGCAGGCTCGACGGGGCGACCCTGATGCTCGGCCGGCGCGAGCTCCTCGAGGTGGGCCCCCTCGCCGAGTGGGCCCGCGCGCTTCCGCCGGCCTCGCCGGAACTGAGCGAGGTGTGGGTGATCGGGCGGGATTTGGTGGGGCGTATTCTCCTCAAAGACGAGATCAGGGCCGAGTCCCGCGCGGTCCTTCGCAGGCTGAAAACCGCGGGGGTGAAGACCATCATGCTCACCGGCGACCGCCGGCATGCCGCGGAGGCCGTGGCCGTGGAACTGGGGCTGGACGAGGTCCGATCCGGGCTTTCGCCCGAGGACAAGGTCAGGGCGATTCAGGGGCTTAAGGAGGCCGGCCACACGGTGGCCATGGTCGGGGACGGCGTGAACGACGCCCCGTGCCTTGCGGCCGCCGACGTCGGTGTCGCCATGGGAGCCCGGGGAAGCGATGCCGCCCTCGAGCAGGCAGAGGTGATCCTGATGCACGACCGGATCGAGAACTTCATCTCCGCCCAGCGCCTGAGCCGGCGGGCCCGCTCCGTCATCCGCATGAATCTCGCGATCTCGCTGGGGGTCGTGGTCGTCATGGTGATTGCGACCGCGTTTGGCGCGGTGCCCCTTGCCATCGGCGTGGGCGCCCACGAGGGCAGCACGGTCATCGTCTGCCTGAACTCGTTGAGGCTCCTGTTCGGAAAGAACGCCTGAGGGCATTTTCGACCCGGTGTACCCGGCTTGTAAGGCCCTTCATGGCAAGAGGCTCCATCTGTTGGCTTGCCCCTCGCTCCGGGACTGTGTTCAGTCTGCGGTCCCTCTCTAGGGACCTTTCTCCATGAGCACCACACCCTCATTCTCCGTCGGCATCGTCGGGGCGACCGGCGCTGCCGGCCATGAAGTGATGCGCCTGCTCCACGAGCGGCAGTTCCCGTTGCGGGAGCTGCGGCTATTCGCCTCGGCCCGCTCGGCCGGGTCGACCGTGGCGTGCGCGGGCCACACCTACGCGGTGGTGGAGGCAAAGCTGGGTGCCTTCGCGGGGCTCGATGTGGTTTTCTTCGCGGCCGGAGGCTCGGTCACCCGGGCCCTCGCGCCCGACGCCGTGAAGGCCGGCTGCCTCGTGATCGACAAGAGTTCGGCCCTGAGGATGGAGCCCACCGTCCCGCTGGTGATCCCTGAGATCAACCCGCAGGCCCTGCGGACGCACCAAGGGATTGTCGCAAATCCGAACTGCTCGACCGCTGTGGCGCTCATGGCCCTGTGGCCGCTCCACCAGAGGTTCGGGCTCAAGCGCTACTTTGTCGCCACCTACCAGTCGGTCTCCGGAAGCGGGGCGGCCGCGGTGCGCGAACTCGAGGCCCAGGTCCAGGCGCACGCCAAGGGGGCCCCGATCGAGAAGAAGATCTACCCCTACCAGATCGCCTTCAATGTGATCCCGCAGGTCGACAGTTTCGGCTCCGACGGCTACACGGGCGAGGAGTCCAAGATGATGCAGGAGAGCCGCAAGATCATGGGACTGCCGCAGCTGAAGGTCTCGGCCACCTGCGTTCGGGTCCCGGTCGTGCGGGCCCACTCGATGGCAATCAACGCCGAATTCGAGCGCCCTGTCAGCGTCGATGCGGCACGCGCCGCAATCGCCGCATTCCCGGGAGCTGTTCTGGTCGACGATCCGGCGGGCCGGAAGTATCCGACTCCGCTCGACTTCAGCGAGAAGGTGAAGTGCGGGGTGGGGCGCATCCGGATCGACACGGCCTTTGAAAACGGCCTGTCCCTGTGGGTGAGTGGCGACAACCTCTGGAAGGGCGCCGCCCTCAATGCGATTCAGAACGCCGAACTCATGATCCGGGAAGGCCTCCTCAAGCCGAGGAACCGGTGACCGGTCGCGATTTTTTACGGACGCCTAGCTCAGTTGGTTAGAGCATCTCCTTTACACGGAGGGGGTCGGGGGTTCGAGTCCCTCGGCGTCCATATCGCCCGAAAAGAGGTGTGCGGCCAGGGCGCGCTAGACCGTTCGGTTCACACGTCTGCGCTCAGCGACCCAGGTGCCAGGTGTCCAACGGGGGTATCTCGTTCCCAATCGTTAGACCCTTAGTAGCCCCGCATCCAAGGGCAGAAGCGATCTTTGCCTAGCGGTGGGTCGCCCAGATATCCTGCTGGCGTAGCCCGATGCGGTGAGCCCAAAGGTGAGCGCGCGAGAGGCGACAGCTCCGGTCAAATATGCGAAAGCCTTGGGGACCGTGCGGGAGCTCAGGCCGAAAAAAAAGCGCACCGGTGACGGTGCGCTTGGATGAATGGGGCCGGGCCCTTGGCGGGGCGTAACTGCCTACTTGGCGTGCGAGCCGTCGCAGAAGCCCTGCGGGTCCTTGGTCTTGCCGCAACCGCATTTCTTGCGCGCGGGCTGGGCATGCGAGCCGTCGCAGTAGCCCTGCGAATTCTTGGTTTTGCCGCAACCGCACTTTTTCTGGGCTGGGCTGTTCTGATTGGTAGTGTTTGACATGGATTATCAGCGCAACTCATGAACCAGACCTGGGCCGGACACAATCCCTTATGGTTGCGGCTTGGCGGAAGACTGCCCTTGGGTCTCAGCGGCCATCATAGTTACAAAAGAGCACATCCACTTCTCCGGAGCCGCGGCGGCGCGTCTGATTTCAAGATTATTGGCCTCATCCCAGAGCAACAGAAGGTGTTTGGAGCTGTTTGGTGGGACAAGAGCCTGCGATGGAAAGATCTATAGCGCCGCTTTGGTGTAGCTATAGAACGCTGCTCCGGAGGATTGCCCCGCAATTGGGTCTATCCAGCATGCCTCGGCGCTCCACATTGCGCTCGCGAGGCAACAGCGAAACCGATGGATCGGTGGCCGCCTAATTGAACTTGTTTTGTTCCGGGAAACTAGGATCCCCTCGCCGGAAGCCGCCGGGCTCGGTGCCCCGACCCGAACCAATTTGATCGCCAAGGCCGGTCCCCTAGTCTAACTGGCACGGACTCTTTTCATGCGGTATCCGGTAATCATTCAAGGCGGCATGGGCATTGCGGTCTCAGACTGGAGGCTGGCCCGAGCTGTTTCGCTGCTGGGCGACCTCGGTACCGTTTCGGGCACGGGTCTGGCTACGATCCTGGCGAGGCGGCTCCAGGCGGGCGACCAGACGGGCGAGATGCGCCGCGCTCTCGCGCATTTTCCCATTCCGGGCGTATCCGAACGGCTGATCGCCGAGCATTACGTGCCTGCCGGCAAGGCGCCGGGAGAACCGTTTTCGCCGACGCCGATGCCAAACCAGCAGCCTAGCGCGGCGCTTACGGAACTGACGATTGCCGCAAACTTCGTGGAGGTTTTTCTCGCGAAGGAGGGGCATGACGGGCTCGTCGGCATTAACCTACTTGAGAAGGTTCAGCTCCCCACGCTCCCCTCGCTGTTTGGCGCGATGTTGGCCAGCGTGGACTACGTGCTGATGGGCGCCGGCATTCCGCGTTCGATCCCGGGCGCTCTTGACCGGATGACAGAGGGCGACGCGGCGGAGCTGAAACTTGATGTCGCAGGCGCCATGCCCGACGAGACGTTCACTTCGAGCCTGGATCCCCGGACCTTTTTCGGAGCGGCGGCGCCCAAGCTCCGGCGTCCGGCGTTTCTGGCGATCGTGTCCTCAGCGACGCTGGCAATCACGCTGGCGAGGAAATCCAACGGGCGGGTGGACGGTTTCGTGGTCGAGGGCGCACTGGCCGGTGGCCACAACGCGCCGCCCCGCGGGCCGCTGCAAATTGACGCGGCCGGCGAGCCGATCTACGGGCCGCGTGATGTGCCCGATCTGAAGAAGATCCAGGAACTCGGTCTGCCGTTTTGGATGGCGGGATCGTACGGACGGCCGGAGAAACTGGCGGAGGCGCTGAGTCTCGGGGCCGCGGGCATTCAGGTCGGCACTGCGTTCGCGTTTTGCAAGGAGTCGGGCATCGCGCCGGAGATTAAGCGCGAGGCAATTCGTGCGAGCCGCGCCGGTTCCATCCGCGTTTTCACCGACCCGGTCGCCTCGCCGACGGGCTTTCCGTTCAAGGTGCTCGAACTGGCCAACACGCTCTCGGAGTCTGCCGTGTACTTGGCGAGGGAGAGAATCTGCGATCTGGGTTACCTGCGGGAACTCTATCGGAAATGCAGCGGGAGCCTCGGCTACCGATGCCCGAGCGAGCCGGTCGACGACTACGTGAGAAAAGGCGGGGACGCCGCCGACACGGTGGGGCGCAAATGCCTGTGCAACGGGCTCGCGGCTACGGTCGGCCTTGGGCAGATGCGCGCCGGCTGGATCGAGGCGGCACTGGTGACGGCGGGCAACGAGGTGGCCGATCTGGCGCGACTCGTTCGCAACGGGGAGGAGTCTTACACGGCGGCGGACGTGCTGAGGTATTTGCGCGGCATGATGGCGCCCGATGAACTCGATGCGCCCCTGGGACTGGGCTACGTCTGAGCTGGGGCAGAGGGTTAAAGCTTCCTGCGGCCAACGGTGCCGGAGCACAAGGTGTCCGGCTTAGCGCCGATTTCGCCGGGATTGCGAACCCGGGTTGCGGGGCGCAGGCGGCGGCTACGTGTAGCCATGGTAGTCATTCTTGCGTATCGACATATATCCCGGCACCGGCGCACAAGGCGCGGGAAGTCGGAGCTTTCTGCTTGTTTCCGGACGGTGTTGATTTTTGAATCGAGCCCCTTTCGCGCACTCCCGAATCCACGCAACCCAAGACCATGACCGTCCACCGGCACACGATCTCCGCCCTCGTCGAGAACAAGTTTGGCGTCCTGGCCAGGGTCTCCGGCATCCTTTCCGGCCGCGGGTTCAACATCGACTCCCTCAATGTCGCCCCGACCCACGACGCCACGCTGTCGCGGATCACGATCGTTCTGAAGGGCGACGACCAGGCGTTGGACCTGTGCGTCAAGCAGCTGGGCAAACTGATCAACGTGGTCGAGGTTAACGACTTCAAGGAGGGGCAGGCCGTCGCCCATGAGCTCCTGCTCGTGAAGCTGAAAGCCGACCCTTCGACCCGCTCGGAGATCCTCCAGGTCAACGAGGTCTTCCGCGGCCGGGTCGTCAGCATGACCTCCGAGGCCCTGATCCTTGAGATTGCAGGTGATGACGACAAGATCGCCGCTTTCTTGGGCCTGCTCGAGCCGTTCGGGATCATCGAACTGGCCCGCACCGGCCGCCTCGCTCTCCGCCGCTAATCAACCCATAACCCAATCCTTTCCATGCCCGCCAAAGTCTACACCGACCGGGACGCCGACCTCGGCGTTTTCCACAACAAAACCCTCGCAGTTCTAGGCTACGGCTCGCAGGGCCACGCCCACGCGCTGAACCTCAAGGACAGCGGGTGCAAGGTCATCGTCGGCCTCTATCCCGGCTCGAAGTCCCGCAAGGTCGCCGTCCAGCACGGCTTCAAGGTGTACGACACCGCCGAGGCCGTCCGCCGGGCCGACGTCATCATGGTCGGGCTTCCCGACATGAAGCAGGCCGACATCTACACCCATGACATTCTGCCGAACCTGGCCAAGGGAAAGACCCTGTTATTTAGCCATGGGCTGTCGGTCCACTTCAAGCTGATCAAGCCGCACCCGCAGATCGACGTGATCATGGTGGCCCCGAAGGGGCCCGGCCACATGGTCCGCCGGCTCTACGTCGAGGGCAAGGGAATGCCTGCCCTGGTCGCCGTCGGCCAGGACAAGTCCGGACAGGCCAAGCGGAAGGCCCTGGCCTGGGCGAAGGGGATCGGCTCCACCCGCGCGGGTGTCCTGCAGACGACCTTCAAGGAGGAGACCGAGACCGATCTGTTCGGCGAGCAAGCGGTCCTGTGCGGCGGGGCAAGCGCGCTCGTCCAGGCCGGCTTCGAAACCCTGGTCCAAGCCGGCTACCAGCCCGAGATGGCCTACTTCGAGTGCCTCCACGAGCTGAAGCTGATCTGCGACCTGATGTACGAGAGCGGAATCTCCGGCATGCGCTTCTCGGTGTCCGAGACGGCCAAGTACGGCGACATCACCCGCGGGCCCCGGGTCATCAACGGGGCCGTGCGCAAGGAAATGAAGAAGATCCTGCGCGAAATCCAGACCGGCCAGTTCACCCGGCAGTGGGTGAAGGAGTACCAGGGCGGCCTGAAGAACTACAACCGGCTCCTGAAGAAGGGCGAGACGCACCTGATCGAGAAGACGGGCTCGCACCTGCGGAGCATGATGCCGTGGATGTCCAAGAAGAACATCCGGGGCGTCCAGGCGAGTTACTGACATTATTTCCTCCGCCGGCCTAATCCTTGCGACCCGAAAGAGCCCGCTCGCCCTGGCACAGGCCGAGCAGGTCTCCGCCCACCTGCGGGCCAGGCTCGGTGTCGCAACCGAGCTTCGCAAGATCGTGACGACGGGCGACCAGAGGCTCGAGTGGTCGCTCGAGAAGCAGGGGGGCAAGGGGCTCTTCACCAAGGAGCTCGAGCAGAGCCTGCAGCGCGGCGAAGCCGACCTGGCCGTGCACAGCACGAAGGACCTTCCCGGGGACATGCCCGAGGGCCTGGCCATCGCCGGCTACCTGCCGCGGGCCGACCCGCGCGATGTGCTAGTCGTCAGGGCCGGCGCCGGTGCCCCGGGCCTGATCGCAAGCGAAAGCCCGCGGAGGCGCCTGCAGCTCTCGCTGATCTTCCCGGGGGTCCGCTTCACGGGAATCCGCGGCAACGTGGACACGCGCCTGCGAAAGATCGTCGAGGGGCTCGCGGATGCGACAGTCCTCGCCGCGGCGGGCCTGGCCCGCCTCGGGATATCGGGCTGGCCGGGGCTCGAGTTCCGGCCGCTTTCCTTCGAGCAGATGGTGCCTGCTGTCGGGCAGGCCGCGATAGCGATCCAGTGCCGGGCCCCCGACGTCACCCGCTACGCCGGGGTCTTCGACACCGCGACCGGCCGGGACGTCGGACTTGAGCGGGCGATCCAGACGGCTCTCGGCGGCGGATGCCAGACGGCGTTCGGAGCCCACGTCTCGGGCGGGACGCTCCACTTCTACCACGAGAAGGCCGGGCGGCGCTCGTTCAGCCTCTCAGCCGAGGATTTCAGCCGCCCCGAGGCGGCGGCCGGCCGCGTCCTGCGCGAGGCGGGCCTCACCTGAGGTCCGGCCCGAACCACATTCCATGGGAACCGAACCCTCAGCAGCCCCTCAGCCCCTCCCGCTTTCCGGGCGGAGGGTCGTCGTGACCCGAACGCACAGCCAAGCCTCGGGGCTGGCCCGCAAGCTCGCAAGCCTCGGGGCGCAGCCGATCGAACTGCCGGTGATCAAGATCAGCCGGGAGGTCTCCAAGGAGACGCTCGCCGACGTCATGCTTGAATTCGGCAGCTACAGCTGGCTCGTCTTCACGAGCGCTAACGGGGTGAGGTATTTCTTTGAGGAGTTCTTCAAGCTCTTCGAGGACATCCGCGCCCTGGGGGCTCTCAAGATCGCGTGCATCGGGGAGGGGTCTGCACGCGGGCTGCAGGACATGCACCTGAAGGTCGACTGCCTGCCGAAACTTGCGACGGGGGTGGAACTCGCCCGGGCCCTGGCCCAGTCGGGAAGCCTTGAGAACGAGAAGGTCCTCGTGATCACGGGAAACCTGAACCGGGACGTCCTTGTGAAGACCCTCGAGGGGTTCGGGGCGATCGTCGACTGCCTGCAAGTCTACAAGACCCAGAGGACCGACTTGAGCGCCCACCCCGGGGCCGATGCCTTCCGTTCGCGGGGCGCAGACGCGGTCCTCTTCGCTAGCTCCTCGGCGGCGCAGTTCTTCTTCGACCAGGGGGACGGGCTTCGGCTCGGGCCCGGGGCCACCCGCCCGATCTTCGGAAGCATCGGGCCGCAGACCAGCGCGACCATGAAGTCCTGCGGGATCCCGATCGCCTTCGAGGCGAAAAAGCCCGGTTTCGACGGGCTGGTCGAGGGCCTGGTCTGCTACTTCGCGCCGTCTCCACAAAAGAAATGAAAGTTCCCTTTCTCGACCTCTCGCTCCAGCACCGGGCGCTGCGCGGCCCGGTCCTCGAGGCCCTGGCCTCCGCGTATGACGGCACCCGCTTCTGTCTTGGCGCCGACGTCGAGGGTTTTGAGAAGGCCTTCGCCGCGACCCTGGGCTACCCCCGGATTCTGGGGATGAACAACGGGACGGCGGCCCTGCATGTGGCCAGTTTGGTCGGCGGCTTCGGCCCGGGCGACGAGGTCGTGACGACCCCGTTTACCTTCATCTCCTCGGCCTGGGGCATCAGCTACGCGGGGGCGACCCCGGTCTTTGCCGACATCGAGGAGGGTTCCTACAACATCGACCCCGCGAGGATCGAGGCGGCGGTGACCCCGCGCACCAAGGGGATCGTGGTCGTCCACCTGTTCGGCCAGCCGGCCCGGATGGACGCAATCCTCGATGTGGCCCGCAGGCACAGGCTCTTTGTGGTCGAGGACTGCGCCCAGGCGGTCGGGGCGCGCTACCGGGGAACCCCGGTCGGCCTCTTGGGCGACTGCGGGACCTTCAGCTTTTATCCCACGAAGAACCTCGCGGCCTGCGGAGAGGGCGGGGCGTTTGTCGCCCGGGAGGACAAGCTCCACCTGGCCGCCCGTCAGATCCGCGTCCACGGCTCCGACCGCAGGTACCACCACGACCGCATCGGAGGGAACTTCCGCATGGACGGGTTTCAGGGGGCGGTCCTGAGCGTCAAGTTGCCGCACCTGGCCTCGTGGACCGAGCGGCGCCGGGCGATCGCGGCGCGGTACCTATCCGGGATCCGGCTTGCGGATGCGAGGCTGCCGGAGCAGTCGGCCGATTCTCCGAGCGTATTCCATCAGTTCACCTTCAGGCACCCCCGCCGGGACGCCCTGCGGGAGCACCTGGCGCGGCTCGAGGTCTCAACCGACCTGATCTACCCGATCCCGGTCCACCTGCAGCCCTGCTATGCGGGCTTGGGCAAGGGCCCGGGGTCCTTCCCGGTCGCCGAGGCGGTGAGCGGCTCGTGCTTGAGCCTGCCCATCTTCCCGGAGCTGACGGACGCCCAGATCGACTGGGTCATCAAGTCGGTGAACTCCTTCTAGGCTATGCTCGAGGAGCTCAAGTGGAAGGTCTGCGGCCTGAAATCGGCCAAGGACGCCTCCGTGGCCGCCTCGTGCGGGGCCGACTTCCTGGGATTTATCCTGTACCCGAAATCCCCTCGGGTGATCTCCCTTTCGGAATTTTCCTCGCTGCAGGGGGAGTTGCCCGAGATCCCGAAGGTCGCCATCTGCGTCGAGCCGACGCCGGCGGACTTGTCGGCGATGGACAAGGCCGGGTTCGATTTTTTCCAGATCCACTTCAGGCACGACATCCTTCCGGCGCGCCTCCAGGAGTGGTCGCAGGCAGTCGGGGCGGAGCGCCTGTGGCTCGCCCCGAAGCTGCCGCCTTCTGAGGACGTGCCGGCCGGCTGGCTGCCGCTCGCGCGGTATTTTCTCCTGGATGCCTTCCGCGCTGACCTCTTCGGCGGGACGGGGCGCACCGCCGATTGGGCGAAGTTCACCCGTCACCGCAGAGCGCATCCGGAGCAGACCTGGATCTTGGCGGGCGGACTGAACCCTTCAAACGTCGCCGACGCTATCCGGCAGAGCGGGGCCCGATGGATTGACGTGAACAGCGGGGTCGAGTCGGCCCCGGGAGTGAAGGACCCCGCGAAGATCAGGGCGTTTGCCGATGCCCTTCGAGCTCGAGCAGCTGGAGCTTGATCCGCTCCCCGAATGCGAAGCCGGTCAGGGAGCCGTCCGCCCCGATGACGCGGTGGCACGGTGAGATGATGCAGATGGGATTCGTGGCGTTCGCCCGTCCCACGGCCCGGGCCGACGTGCGCAGGGCCTTGGCGATCTGCCCGTAGCTTCGGGTCTGCCCGTAGGGTATTTGGCGCAGGGCGTGCCAGACACTCAGTTGGAATGGGGTTCCTGAGGCGTTGGTCTTGACCGTGAAGTTTCGCCGCTCCCCGGTCAGAAATTCGACAAGCTGGGTCCGCGCGACATAGGTCTTCACCGGGTCGGAGACCAGAACCTCGGAGCCGAACCGCTTGGCGAGGCTGGCCCTGTCCCCAAAGGCCGTGGCGACAACGGCCCCGCCGGAGTCGACCGCAACGGAGAAGATCCCCAGGGGGGTCGGAAATGAGGAGTAGTAGACAGGCTCGGAAGGTGTCATGGGACAGGCTGGTTGAACTGCCACAGGTGGGCCGTGGCAAGGCTTCGATACGGTGAAAATACGGACATCAGGCGGCGGGTGGCGTCGACATCGGGGCGTTCCTCCAGACGCAGGAGCGACTTGAGCCCGGTCGAGACCCCGGTGTCCCCCAGGGGGACGCAGTCGGCGAAACCGAGGGAGCGCATCATCAGGTAGTTGACCGACCAGGGGCCGAGGCCCCGGACGGCCAAGAGATCCCGCTCGGCGCGGGTGGCCGAGCCTTGGCGCATGCGCTCCAGGTCGAGCGTCCCGTCTGCCACGAGGGCGCAGGCGGAAGTGAGGTACTCGATCTTCTGCCGTGAAAACTGCCAGGAGCGAAGCTCCGAAGGCTTGGCCGCCGCGATCTCTTCAGGCCCCGGCGGGACGACCAGGCCTGCGCCTGCCTGCCGGCCCAGGCTCTCAAAGAGCCGTCGACGCAGCAGGCAGGCAAAGGGGAAGTTGATCTGCTGACCGATGATCGACCAGACCAGCCCGTCGAAGGGGGTGGGGGTTCCGGCGAGCCGCAGGCCCGGCCGGCCGGCGACCAGCCTGCCCAGGCCCAGGCGCCGGGCGAGCTTGGCGAAACCCTCGCAGTCCTGGTCCAGCCCAAGCAATCCCGACGCGAACTCGTGGGCCTGGGCCAGCAGGGGCCGGCCGCCCGCGGGCACCTTGCCCAGGGGCTCGACCGAGCCCTCGACCGAGGCGGCGCCCAGAGTCAGGGTGATGACCGCCGGGGTGGGCCCCAGGCGGACCGCGGTGTGGTAGATGCTGCCCTCAAGCCGCTCGGTCACGCTGTGAGGGTCCCGGGATAGCGAGCGCCGAAAATAGGACACGGGATAGCCTGGGGGCAGCGCGACCGTGAAGGCCCGGGCCCTGCGCAGGCCCCGGTAGGCCGCCGGCGTCATGCCGGTCGACTGCCGGAAGCGCTCGTGGAAGGCCGAGGAGGACTCAAAACCGACATCGCCGGCGATCTCGAGGATCGTCCGGTCGCCCGCGAGGAGCAGCCCCTTTGCCGCCTCGACCCGGGCCCGGGCGAGGAGGTCGGCGGGGGTCGCATGGAAATGCTGCCGGAACAGCTCGAAGGCCCGGGTTGTCCCGAAGCCCGAGCGGCGGACGACTGACCGGGCGTCCCGGAATTCCCCCGGGGCCCTCCGCACCTCGGCCACCACCGCCTCGATCGTCTCCAGGACCGGGTCGGACCCGCGCTCGAAGTCGTCGGGGTGGCACTTGCGGCAGGGGCGCAGGCCGGCGGCGCGGGCCGCCTCGCAGCTGGGGAAGAACCGGACATTCTCGCTGCGGGGCTTGCGCGCGTGGCAGGACGGCAGGCAGTAGATCCCGGTCGTCAGCACGCCGGTGAAGAACCGCCCGTTGCAGGACGGGTCGCTCTCGAGGACCCGCTGGTACATCCACTGGTGGCTCTTGCGCATGATGGCAGGCTAGCACAGGGCGCCCCAGCTGTCCTCCGGATTCTTCCGCTGCAATCCTTTTTCCGGAGCCCGGGCGGCGCGGCCGCAAGCGGCGTTGACTCGGGCAACCCGATCGGAGAACGTCACTTGCCCCGTCGCTCCTTTTTCGGATCTTCCCCATGACCGACACCTCAAAACAGAAGGCCCCGCCGCAGACCGCCCGGGAAATGATTCTAAAGTATTTCCGCGACTTCGGCGTCCTCAAGGACACCCGCAAGGAGTACTGGGGCGTCCAGATCGTCAACATCCTGGACTGCACCTTCTACTTCGGGATGCTCACGATCGCCTCGCTCTTCCTCTCCCACGACCTGGGGCTGAGTGACAAGGCGGCCGGCCACACGATCGCCCTGTTCACCTCGGTGGTGATCGTGATGCTGACGGTCTCGGGCATGTTTTGCGACTGGCTCGGGATCCGCGTGTCGCTGCGGCTGTCGATGTGGTCGCTGCTCTTCCTGCGGCTCGCGGTCGTCGGGGTGGCGATGATGCCGTCGTTGCCCAACCGGGGATTCATCGTGGGGGCGCTCTTCCTTGCGATGGCGCCGTTCACGGCCGCGATCCAGACGATCTTCCAGGCGGCAACCCAGCGCTTCACGACACGGCGCTCCCGCAGCGCAGGCTTCAACCTGTGGTACCTGTTCATGAACATCGGGGCGGCGGCCGGCGCGTATTCGATCGACCTCGTGCGCCTGCAGCTCCATGTCGCCAACGTCCACATCTTCACGATGGGGGTGGCGACCGCGGCCCTGTGCCTGGTGTTCGGCGAGTGGCTCATCCGCAACGAGTCCCAGCTGCGCGGGGCCGACGAGGGCCCGGAGACCGCGGCCGACAAGCCGGTGCACAAGTCCCCGCTGGCGATCATGAAGGACGTGGTCCACGAGCCGGCGCTGGCGCGGCTGCTGGTCCTTATCGCTCTGATCCTGGGAGTGCGGGCGGTCTACACCTACCTCTATCTTCTGATGCCCAAGTACTGGGAGCGCACGATCGGACCCAACGCTGCGATCGGTGTCTTAAGCATGATCAATCCGGTGGGGATTGTGATCGGGCTGATTTTGTTCATCCCGCTCGCGAACAAGTTCAAGGTGTTCAACATGCTGGTCTTCGGGGCGATGATCTCGTCTTTGTCGCTGTTTCCGATGGCGCTTCCGTGGCGCAGCTACGGGCTCGATATCGGCCAGGCCCACTACCTGATGGCGGTCCTGTGCATGGTGCTGCTGACGGTCGGCGAGGTGCTCTGGTCCCCGAAGCTCTACGAGTACACAGCGGCCATCGCACCGAAAGGCCAGGAGGGCACCTACCTGGGGCTGTCGATGATTCCGTGGTTTTTGGCGAAAACCCTCGTCAGCTGGTTTTCGGGCAACATGCTCGAGCACTGGTCACCCGAGACCGTGAAGGTTGGGACGACGGCGATGCCGCTGCAGCAAGCGATGATTGAGGGAAGGCTCGGCTACTGGCACACCCCCGCGGCGATGTGGTTCTGGCTCGGGCTTTACGCCCTGGTCGGCTGCGCGATCGCCGGGTTCCTGCGCAACTGGCTGACCCGCGGCGCCCGCTTCACCGGCGCGCCCGCCACCGCGGCCGCCTCTGAGGCGGCTGACCAGCCGGTCTAGGGTAGGGGAACTTTAGCCGGCGGGCCCGCCCTTAGGGAAACCGGCCTCCGCCGCGTTTCATCGCCTCCATCTGACGCATCATCTTCTTTGCGCCCCCGCCCTTCATCATCTTCATCATTTTCTGCATCTGCTGGAACTGCTTGAGCAGCTGGTTGACCTCCGCGATCTTGGTTCCCGAACCCTGGGCGATGCGCTGGCGGCGGCTTCCGCTGATGATCTCGGGCTTGCGGCGCTCCTGGGCGGTCATCGACTTGATGATCGCCTCGGCTCGGCCCATCTGGCGCTCCTCGTTGCCGCCGAGCTTAACCCCGCTCATCCCGGGCATCATGCCCATGATCGACTCCATGGAGCCCATCTTCTTCACCTGCTGGAGCTGGCTGAGGAAGTCCTCGAGATTGAAGTCCGCCTTGCGGACCTTCTCGGCCATCTTCTCGGCCTCCTTCTCGTCGAAGGTCTCCTGCGCCTTCTCGACCAGCGAGACAACGTCGCCCATTCCCAGGATCCTCGAGGCGAGCCGGTCGGGATAGAAGGGCTCGAAGTCGGCCAGCTTCTCCCCGGTGCCCACGAACTTGATCGGGACCCCGGTGATCGTCTTGATCGACAGGGCCGCTCCTCCGCGGGCGTCGCCGTCGAGTTTGGTGAGGACAAGCCCGGTCAGCTGCACGGCCTCGTGGAAGGCCTTGGCGACATTGACCGCCTCTTGGCCCAGGGCCCCGTCGGCGACCAGCAGCACCTCGTCGGGCTGGACCCGGTCGCGGAGGCGCTTCACCTCGGCGATCAGCTCGACATCGATCTGCAGCCGGCCGGCCGTGTCGAAAATGATGGCGTCGCATCCCGCGGCGGCAGCCGCGGAGAGGGCCGCGGCGCCTATTGCCGGGACGTCCTTTGAGGCGCGGTCGGCGTAAAAACCGAGGGTCTCCTGCTTGGCGAGGATCTCGAGCTGGTCGATGGCGGCCGGCCGCTGAACGTCGCCCGCCACGAGGAAGGGGCGGTACCCGCGCTTGCGCAGGACCAGCCCGAGCTTGGCCGCCGAGGTCGTCTTTCCCGAGCCGTGCAAGCCGACCAGCATCACCTTCAGGGGCTTTGCTCCGCTCAGGGCGGGGGCACCCTCGCCGAGGAGCCTCACGAGCTCGTCGTGGATGATCTTAACGATCTGCTGGCCGGGGGTGACCCCCTTGAGGACCTCCTGGCCCTGGCACTGCGCTTGGACGCGCTCCACAAATTCCCGGGCCACACGGAAGTGCACGTCGGCGCCGAGGAGGGCCAGCCGCACCTCCTGGAGCGCCTCGGCCATGTTCTCCTCGGTCAGCCGGCCGACCCCGCGGAGGTTCCGCATGGCCTGGCCCAGCTTTTCGGTAAGGGTCTCAAACATAAGGGGCAAGGGTTAGCGGGCGGGGCGGCGTCTGTCCATCCGTCTTAGCGCCGGGGCGGGCGAAAACTTCGGTCTGGTCAAAAGGGCCCGTTTTCCGGATAAAGGCAGTCTCCTATGGAACCCGTCCTCAAGCTCCTGATCGAAAGCGGACATCTCACCACTGCGCAGATGGCGCAGGTAGCCGGCATGAGCGAGGCCGCCGTCGAGCGGCGGCTCGAACAACTCAAAAAGGACAGGATCTTGCTCGGATACCGCCCCGTGGTCGACCTGTCGCGCGAGGCCGCCGGCGGCTCCGTGCGGGCGGTGATCGAGGTGAAGATCACGCCCGAGCGCGGGGGCGGATTCAACCGCCTGGCCGAGCGCCTGAGCAAGTTTGACGAGGTCGAGTCGTGCTACCTGATGTCCGGGGCCTACGACCTGCTGATCTTCGCCTCGGGGCCGAGCCTCCAGAAGGTCGCCAGCTTCGTCTCGGAGAAGCTTTCCACGATCGAGGGCGTCATCTCCACGAGCACCCACTTCATGCTGCGCTCCTACAAGGAGGGCGGCTTCCTCATCAACGCGCCGATCGAAGGCTCCGACCGGCTCAAGGTGACGCCGTAACCGGTTTGCGGCCGGGGGCAGGGACGGCCTTCCGCCCCGCCTGGCCCGGCCCCAGGGCCGGGCTAGACCCGCCGCGCCGCCTGCAAGGACCCATGGATTCCCAACGCCACATCGCCCGTCACGTCGTCGACTTGCCCAAGTCGGGGATCCGCGACTTTTTTGAGATCGTGGCGAAGATGAAGGACGTGATCTCCCTGGGGATTGGGGAGCCGGACTTCGGCACCCCGTGGCACATCCGCGAGGCGGCGATCTACGCGCTGGAAAAGGGCAAGACCCACTACACCTCGAACCTGGGCCTGATCGAGCTGCGCCGCGGGATCTGTTCGTACGTGGAGCGCCACTACGGGATCGGCTACCGGCCCGAGGACGAGGTGATTGTCACTGTCGGGGTCTCGGAGGCTATCGACCTTGCGCTGCGGGCGCTGCTGAACCCGGGCGAGGCGGTCCTCTACCACCAGCCCTGCTACGTCTCGTACCATCCTGGCGTGACCCTGGCGCACGGCGTCGCGATCGCGGTTCCCACCCGGGCCGAGGACGGATTCGCCCTGAACGCGGAGGACTTGGAGAGGGCCTGGAGGCCCGGCTGCAAGGTCCTCATGATGAACCTGCCGTGCAACCCGACGGGTGGCACCTGCGACCGCGCGCGGCTGGAGAAGATCGCCCGGTTCGCCGTGGAGAAGGACCTGGTGGTCTTGAGCGACGAGATCTACTCGGAGCTCGTGTACGAGCAGGCCCACACGTCGATCGCCGTCCTCCCCGGCATGCGGGAGCGAACGATCTTCCTGCACGGATTCTCGAAGGCCTTCGCGATGACCGGATTCCGGATCGGCTACGCCTGCGGGCCGGCGGAGCTTGTGGAGGCGATGATGAAGGTGCATCAGTACTCTATGCTGTGCGCCCCAATTCTGTCCCAGGAGGCCGCGATCGAGGCGCTCGCCCGCGGCGAGGACTCGATGAAGGCGATGCGCGAGCAGTACCAGAAGCGGCGGGACCTGGTCGTCCGGCGCTTCAACGCGGCCGGGCTCAAGTGCCACCTGCCGGGCGGGGCTTTCTACGCTTTCCCGAGTGTCGCGGGAACGGGGCTGTCGGAGCGGGAGTTTGCCTACGGGCTGCTGGATGCCGAGAAGGTCGCCGTGGTCCCGGGGACCGCCTTCGGCGAGAGCGGCGCGGGGTTTGTCCGGGCGAGCTTTGCGACGGGCTATGAGCAGTTGATCGAGGCCTGCGACCGGATCGACCGCTACGTGCAGGGGCTCCGGCGATGAGCCGCACCGTTGCCATCGTCGGCCGGCCCAACGTGGGCAAAAGCAGGCTCTTCAACCGGTTGGCCCGGCGGCGGATCTCGATTGTCCACGACCAGCCCGGGATCACCCGCGACGTGATCACGGCCGAGGTCGAGGAGGGCTCCTTCACGCTTCTGGACACGGGCGGACTGGGGCTCAAGGGCGGGGAGTCGACATCCGAACTGATCGCCGCCTCCGAGGTGCAGGTCGGCTTCGCGATCGACGCCGCCTCCCTGATCTTGTTTGTCATCGACGGCAAGGAGGGCCTGACGAGCCTGGACGAGCGGATCGCCCAGCGCCTCCGGCGGAGCGGCAAGGCGGTTTTGGTTGTCGTCAACAAGGCCGATTTCGGGGGAGAGAAGCTGGATGTGGGCGAGGCCTACCGGCTCGGACTGGGGGAGCCCTGCCGCGTCTCCGCCGAGCATGGCCAGGGGGAGGAGGAACTCAGGGCGGCGATCCTTGAGAGGCTCGGGCCCCCGGCTGCAGTTGCCGAGGGGGCCGCCAAGACGGCCTCGGACCCGCTGTGCATCTGCTTTGTCGGGCGGCCGAACGTGGGGAAGTCCTCGCTTGCGAACCGGCTACTGCACAGCGACCGGCTGATCGTCAGCCCCATCCCCGGTACCACCCGGGACGCCGTCGAGATCCCCTTTGAATTCACGGGCCGAGATGGGCGCTCGTACCCCTTCCGGCTGATCGACACGGCCGGGATGAAGGCCTCGGCGAAACTGGGCTCGCCGGTTGAGTACTTCTCGCGCCTGCGCTCCCTGGACGCGATCCAGAGGGCTGACGTAGTGCTCCTGGTCTTGGACGCGCTGGACGGAGTCACGCAGCAGGACAAGGCGATCGCCGGAGAGGCCCTCAAGGAGAACCGCCCGATCGTGGTCGTTGTCAACAAATGGGACCTGGTCCGAAAAGCCTTTGCCAAGGGCGACGGCATCACCGGCTACGAGTCCGAGCGCGAGTACCGGGAAAGTTACGGCAGGGCCCTTTTTGACCGGCTTTTCTTCACCCCCGGGGCGCCGCTGATCTTCGTCTCGGCGATGAGCGGCTATGAGGTGGACCGGATGCTCAACGCCGCCGTCCAGCTCAACCGCACCCTGGACAAGGTGCTGCCCACCGCAAAGCTGAACGCGCGGTTAACCTACCTGACCGAGCGGACCCCGCCGCCCTCGATCGGCGCCCGGCGCTTCCGGATCTATTACGCGACCCAGACGGGAAACCGCCCGTTCCGGATCAAGCTTTTTTGCAACCGGGAGGAGAAGCTGACCGAGTCCTACCGCCGCTACCTAGAGGCGGGCCTTGTGGAGGAGTTTGGACTTAACGGCTGCCCGGTGTACTTTGACCTCGTGGGCAAGCCGAGGCATGACGAGACCTGAGGGGAGTCTTCTCCCATGACACCGCTGCGCCTGGTCTTCCTCGGCTCCGATCCGATAGCCCTTCCGGCGCTCGAGTGGCTTGCAGGGGAGGGAGGCGCTCTCGCCCGCCCGGTCGCGGTATTCACCCAGCCCGACAGGCCCGCCGGCCGCGGGATGGCGATCCGGCCAAACGCGATCAAAGCCTGGGCCCTCGACCACAAGCTTCCGGTCCTGCAGCCGGAGCGCCTGGGCGCAGCCGAGCGGGCCGCGCTGCAGGACCTAAGGCCCGACCTGGCGCTCGTGATGGCCTACGGCCGGATCCTCTCCGAAGAATTTATCGGTGTCCCCCGGATCGCGACCGTTAACCTGCACGCCTCCCTTCTGCCGAAATATCGGGGGGCCTCCCCGATCCAGTGCTCCATCGCATCCGGCGAGCGCGAAAGCGGGGTATCCCTCATGCGGATCGTCCGCCGGCTCGACGCCGGGCCCGTGGCCGACTCGCAGTCCGTCGAGATCGGGCCCCTGGACACGGCGCTGGATCTTGAGGAGAAGCTTGCGGCGGCGTGCGTCCCGCTGCTCGCCCGGGCCCTGCCGAGCCTGGCCGCCGGAAACCTGAACTTCACGGACCAGGATGACGGGAAGGCGAGTTACTGCCGGCGCCTCACCAAGGGGGACGGGGTCCTCGACTTTGCGGCGAGCGGGGAAGCCCTTGCGGCCCGGATCAACGGGCTTTTCCCCTGGCCGGGCTGCTCGGCCGAATTTGCCGGTACCTGGGTCCGCGTCGGCCTTGCCGACCTGGCCCCCGGGGCGGCGCGTCCGACCGGCGTTCCCGCCGGATCGGTCCTCGGGCCCGACGCTGAGGGGCTATTGGTCGCTTGCGGCTCGGGCGTCCTGCGCCTGAGGCGCCTGCAGCGGCCGGGCGGCCGGATGCTCGGGGCGGGAGATTTCCTGAGGGGGTTCCCGGTCGCGCCGGGAACGGTTCTGCCCTCGCTGGAAATGCCGCCTCTCGTGGGGGCGGAGCCCTTCCGCTAGGAGCCGCCCCCTGGGGGGGGAGACCGCGTGGGGTCACTCGCCGCTTGTTTTCGGGGGGGCTTTGCGCAAGCATCGCAGCCATGTGGAAGTGGCCCCTGATCCTGCCGGGTCTTGCTCTCGCCGCCGCGGCGAGCGCCCAGGTGGCCTCGCCCGATGTCGAAGTCGCGAACCTGCGCGAGGATGTGCGCGGCCTTTCCCAGCGGGTCGCAGAGCTGTCGCTCAAAGTTGAGCGGCTCGAGGCCGAAAACACCCAACTGAAGGAGGGCTCCCGGGCCCCCGCCGAGGCGTACGCCACCGTGGCGCAGCTCAACAGCGCTGTCGCCCAGCTCAACGGTGCGATCCAGGCGAAGGTCGCCGAATCGAAGGACGACACCTTGAGGCAGGTCGCCGCCCAGATTGAGAAACTCGGCCGGCAGACCAACGCGGCCCTGGATGCCCTGGGGGGCCACGCCGCCCCGGCCGCCCACCCGGCCGGGACTATCTTCACCGACACCTTTCCGAAAGAGGGGGTTAGCTACACCGTCCAAAAGGGGGACACCCTCGCCCTGATCGCCAAAAAGACCGGCGGGAAGGTTCAGGAGATCATCAACGCAAACAAGATCACCGATCCGGCGCGAATCTACGCCGGCCAGTCGCTTTTCATCCCAGGAGGCAAATAACATGTCCGCAGTACCCAAATCCCGGCTCGGCCGCGGCCTCGGCAGCCTGATTGCCGCCGCAAAGCCGGCCTCCGCCATCCCCTCAACCGCCGTCATCCACCCGGTCGTCCACGGGGGCATGCCCGGCTTCCAGGAGATCTCGGTCGAACTGATCGAGCCGAGTCCCTACCAGGCCCGCCGGGAGATCCCCGCCGAGCAGCTCAACGAATTGGCCGAGAGCATCCGCAGCGAGGGGCTCCTGCAGCCGATCGTCGTCCGAAAGCATGGAGAGAAGTATCAGCTGATTGCCGGGGAGCGCCGCTGGAGGGCCTTTGTTCAGCTCAACCTCAAATCGATCCCGGCGCGGGTCGCCCAGGCCAGCGACGCCTCGGCCGCGGCGCTGGGCCTGATCGAGAACCTTCAGCGCGAGGGCCTGAACCCGATCGAGGAGGCCCAAGGCTACGCGAGTCTGATCCGCGACTTTGACGTGACCCAGGAGACGGCGGCCGAGCGGGTCGGGAAGAGCCGCGCGGCGGTCGCCAACTCGCTGCGGCTGCTCACCCTCGACGAGGAGAGCCAGGGCTACCTCGCCAAGAGCCTCCTGACCACCGGGCACGCCAAGGTGCTCCTCGGAATCGAGGACCCGGGCCAGCGCCTGCTGCTCGCCCGCCGGGTCGTGGCGGAGGGCCTGAGCGTCCGGGCGACCGAGAAACTGGTTGCCTCGGCAAAGTCGGGCGCCCTTTCCCCGCGCCACGGCCAGCGACGCAGGAAGGGGATCGCCCCGGCCGACCTTGCAACCGTGGAGGGAATCGAGAGGAAACTCACCTCCCACCTCGGGGCCCGGGTGGCCGTCCTGCATTCGGCCAAGAAGGGCCGCATCGTGATCGAGTACCGCGGCAACGAGGACCTGCAGCGGATCCTGGGAAAGCTCGGGATCGAGGCCTAGGCTGGGCCTGCCATGGAAACTTTTGCCCTCGTCGCAGACCGGCTCTGGGATGGCCGCGGGGATGTCGCCCGGGAGGGGCTGGCGGTCCTGGTGCGGGGGGCCCAGATCGAGGCGATCGCCCCGCTCGGCGAAATCCCGCCTCGCGCCGCGGTCCGCAGGTTCCCCGGCTGCACCCTGATCCCTGGGCTGATGGACGCCCACGTCCACTACTCGACCGTGATGGGGCCGGCCTTCCTCGCCGCCGGGGTCACGACGATCCGGGACGTCGGAAACGACCTGGACTGGATCCTGGGCCAGAGGGCCCGCCACGCAGCGAATCCGCGGATCGGTCCGGCGATCCTGTGCTGCGGCTTTCTTCTCGACGGGCCCAAGGCGTACTGGAGGCACATGGGCCGGGCCCACGCGAGCGCCCAGGACGTGCGGGCCTCCGTACGCGAGGAGGCGGCGCGGGGGGTCGACGCGATAAAGCTCTACGCCGGGGCCGACTTGGAGCTCATCCGGGCTGCGGTGGAGGAGTCCCGGCTGGTGGGGAAGCCGACCCTGGCGCACCTGGGGCCCCTCAAGGCCGAAGACACGGCCCGCGCGGGCTTGGGGGAGATCCAGCACCTGACGGGCTGCGGGGCGGCGTGGAAGGACAGCACCCTTCAGGAGAAGGACGCCCTGATCGATATCCTCCTCGAGCACGGGGTTGCGATGACCCCCACTTTGGTCGTTTGGGACCGCCTGGGGCGGATCCTCGACCCGGTCTTTGCGAACGACGAGCGACGCAAGTGGGTCCACCCGGTCTTTCGGGATGTTTGGGAGCGCTACCTGACGCGCTCGGGCCCGCCCGAACCGCGCCTGAAGCTCCAGACCGTGGTGCCGTGGATGAAGAACTGCCTGGCGCGGATGAGCGAGCGGGGGGTCTCGATCGCAGTGGGAACGGACACCCCGTTTCCCCATCTGGTGCCGGGGTTTAGCGTGCACGATGAGCTCGCCCAGTACGTCGACGCCGGGATCGCTCCGTCGGTGGCCCTGCGCGCGGCCACCTCCGGAACGGCCCGGGTCCTGGGGATCTCCGGCCAGAAGGGGCACCTGGCCCCGGGGATGGCCGCCGACCTGGTGGCTGTCCGGGGAGACCCCCTGAAGCGAATCGAGGACCTGTCCGGCGTTGAGGCGACAGTCCGGAGCGGGGTTGTCTTGGAGCCGGCAGCGCTTCTGGAGTCCCTTCAGGCGACCTACGGCAGCATCCCCGAGGACACGATCACCCGGGACCTTCTGGGCTACGTGAACCGGGCCTGAGAAAGGCCGCCGTCCCCGGCCGGCCGCAATCGGCCGGCCGCAATCCGGTTGACATCCTACCCCGGTCTCTGCTCCGCTCAACCCTTACGTCAATGAGCATCCTACTTGGAGTCTTCACGTTCGTCCTCGTCCTGGTTTCAGCCTTCCTGATCCTGGTTATCCTCATGCAGAAGGATAAATCGGGCGGTGGGGCAGGGGCCGTCATGGGCGGAGGCATGGCCGAGGCCGCCTTCGGGGCGGACACGAGCAACGTGCTGAGCAAGGCGACCATCAACGCCGCCATCGTCTTTTTTGTCCTGAGCTGCGCCCTGTTCCTGGGCAGGATGTACGAGCGCAAGCACGCTGCCGCCACGGGCGCCGCGCTGCCCAGCATCGCCGCCCCCGCCAAGGCTCCCGCGCCCGCCCCGTCGGCCCCGCCGGCCGGAGGGTCGAAGAAGCCGTAGGCGGCATGAGCGCTGCCGCGCCAGGTGTCTTCGCGCCCGCCATGATCCGGCGGGCGCTTTTCGTTTGGAAAGGCCTGGTCGTCTCGGCGGCCCTTGCCGCTCCGGCGGCCGCGCCCCCCCCGCAGGGCTACCTCCAGCTGGGAGGTCCCGATCCGGCCGAGGGCCGGGCCATTCTCGAGCAGTTCCGGGCAGCGGGACCGGAGCGGCCGTACTTCCTTGAGTTTGTCCTGAAACAACTGCCGCGCCGGGGCTCCGAGTGGACTGTCCCGGGACGGCTCTGGGGCAGCCGCAACGCCCGCGGCAGCGTGATGCGGATCGAGCTCGACCCGGTCGGCCCCGGCGGTGGCCGGCGCCTGATCCTCCAGAACGGCCCCGATGCCGCGGTCTGGCTCTACGAGCCGGCGCGCCCCGCGGCGGCGCCCCGAAGGATCGACGGCCTGGAGCCCTTGGCCCCCGGAGTGGAGATTTCCGCCTTCGATTTGCAGATGCCGTTCCTGTACTGGCCGGGGTCCCGGCTCCTGGGCACCGAGCGCATCCGGGGCCGGCCGGCGCACCTGTTCGTATTCTCGCCGCCGCAACATTCGGAAGAAGGCTTGGGCGGCGTTCGGGCGTACCTCGACACCCAGTACCGCGCCCCGGTCCAGGTGGAGCTACTCGACCCGAGCGGGCAGCCGAGGACGACCCTGTCCCTCGTTGACCTCAAGAAGGTCTCCGAGCAGTGGATCCCGAAGGACATCGACGTCCGAAACGAGGCGAGCCGCGACAAGACCCGCTTCAGCGTCACCGGGGCCGCCCTGGGACTGGACCTGCTGCCGGAACTCTTCGCCCCGGCGACCCTGCCCGAGGCCGTTTCTCCGCCGCCGGGCGCCCAAATCGAGCGATTCTAGCCCCCGGCGGCCGGAGTTAGTTCGATTGGCCCTTACACGGCCTTGCCTTTGGGGCCTGCGGCCGTTTCACTCGACCCACTTTCCATGGCACCCCGCTCCCGCTCCGCTTCTGCACCGCTAACGTTCGACCTGCCGGTCGCCCTGCTCGAGAAGACGGAAGCGGCGCGCAAGACCCGGGGGCTGAAGACGGCGAGCGCGCTCATCCGGCTTGCGCTCGACCAGTTCGACTTCGAGGCGTGCCGTCCGTTGCGCGTCCCCCATCGCCAAATCTCGGTGCGCGTCAGCTCCCGCCAGCGCTCCGCCCTGAGACGCTACGCCCGGGCGAAGAAGGTGAGCGTCGGCGAGCTTGTGCGCTACGCCCTCGAGGGTTTGCCAAGCCGGCCGGCCAAGCGGGCCAAACGCTAGGGCCCGGCCGAAGGGCGGGCCGCGGGGGAAACGAGCCGGAAGCTTGCTTCCGTGGCCCCGCTCCGCTCACTTGAGCCGTTTCCATTTTTCCCCACGATGAATCCAAAGCCTCCGCAGCTGTCCACCTGGGCCCGAAACGTAGCGCCGTCCCCGACGCTCGCAATCGACACTAAGGCCAAAGCTCTGATGGCGGCCGGCGAGGATGTCTGCAGTTTCGCCGCTGGCGAACCCGACTTCGATACCCCGGAGCACATCAAGGAGGCAGCCGTGGCGGCCCTCAAGGCGGGGAAGACCAAGTACGCCCCGACCCCCGGCATCGACCCGCTCCGAAAGGCGATCGCCGACAGCTACGCGGCGACCTACGGGCTGAAGGTCGCCCCGTCCCAGGTGGTCGTGAGCCCGGGAGGCAAGTTTTCCTGCTACCTGGCGATGCTGGCCGTTTGTTCGCCCGGCGACGAGGTGCTGATCCCGGCGCCGTACTGGGTGAGCTACCCGGAGATGGCGAAACTGGCGGGGGCGACGCCGAGGTACGTCCTGGCCGACGACTCGACGGGTTTCCGCCTGAACGCGGCCCAGCTCGAGGCCGCCATCACGCCCAAGACCAAGCTCTTGGTCCTGAACTCCCCGTCGAACCCGACCGGGGCGGTCTACACCCGCTCCGAGGTCGAGGCCATCATGGCGGTCGCCCAGCGGCACGGGCTGTACGTGCTCTCAGACGAGATCTACGAGCACCTGATCTACGACGGGGTGAAGGCGGTCGGTCCGGCAACCCTGAGCCGCGAGGCCGAGGAGCGAACGATCATTGTCTCGGGCTTCTCGAAGACCTACTCCATGACGGGCTGGAGGCTGGGGACCCTGGTCGCCGCGCCCGCCGTGGCCAAGGCTGTATCCGAGCTGCAAAGCCAGATGAGCTCGAACGCGACGACCTTCGCCCAGTACGGGGCCCTCGCGGCCCTGCAGCAGCCGGACAAGACCAAGGTCGCCCTGGAGGCGATGCTCGCCGCCTTCGACCGCCGCAGGAAGCTCCTGCATTCGGAACTAAACCGGATTCCGCGCATGAGCTGCCTGCTCGCGCAGGGCGCCTTCTACCTGTTTCCGAACATCTCTCGGTTCGGCCTGCCCTCGCAGGAGTTTTGCGCACGGCTGCTTGAGAGCGAGAAGGTCGCAGCCGTCAACGGGAGCGCCTTCGGAGCCGAGGGCTACATGCGCCTGAGCTACGCAACGAGCGACGCCATCATCGCGAAGGGAGTCGAGCGCCTGCGCCGCTTCTGCGCCGGGCTCGCCGGCTCCTGAGGGGTCCGCCCGCACTGAAGTATCGTCTTTAATTTTTTCCCCCAGCTTCCATCCTCTCCCCCGTCCTTCCTATCATGTCCTACCAATCCGTCACCCCGCCCGCAGGCGGCAAGATCACCACGGCCGCTGGCCAACTCAAAGTCCCGGACAATCCGGTCATTCCCTTCATCCGCGGCGACGGCACGGGCCCGGACATCTGGGCCTCGTCGGTGCGGGTTTTCGACGCGGCGGTCCAGAAGGCCTATGGCGGAAAGCGCAAGATCTCCTGGTTCGAGGTGTTCGCCGGCGAGGAGAGTTTCAAGCGCTTCAACAATTGGCTGCCGGACGACACCGTGCAGGCCTTCAAGGAGTACCTGGTGGGCATCAAGGGCCCGCTGACGACGCCGGTCGGCGGGGGCATCCGCTCCCTCAACGTCGCCCTGCGCCAGATGCTCGACCTGTATGTGTGTCTCCGGCCCGTGCAGTGGTTCACGGGGGTCCCGAGCCCGGTCAAGCATCCCGAGAAGGTCGACATGGTGATCTTCCGCGAGAACACCGAGGACATCTATGCGGGGATCGAGTACGCCGCCGGAACCCCGGAGGCGCAGAAACTGCTCGATTATATCGCCAAGGAATTTCCGAAGTCATTCGACAAGATTCGTTTCGGAACTAAGGCCAAGGCCGACACCTTCTGGGCGGCGGTCGGGGCGAAGGATGTGAAAACCGATGTTTTGGTCGGCCTCGGAATCAAGCCCGTGAGCTACTCCGGGTGCGTCCGGCTGATCCACAGCGCGATCTCCTACGCGGTAAGGAACCACCGCAAGAGCGTCACCTTGGTCCACAAGGGCAACATCATGAAATTCACCGAGGGGGCGTTCCGCGACTGGGGCTACCAGGTCGCCAAGGAGCACTTCGGCGCGGTCGAGATCGACGGCGGCCCCTGGTGCAAGATCCCCGAGGGCAAGCCCGGGGCCGGGATTGTCATCAAAGACAGCATCGCCGACATCACGCTCCAGCAGGTCCTCACACGGCCGACTGACTTCGACGTCCTGGCGACCCTGAACCTGAACGGGGACTATCTCTCCGACGCCCTGGCCGCCCAGGTCGGCGGCATCGGGATCGCCCCGGGCGGCAACATCAACTACATCTCAGGGCACGCGATCTTCGAGGCCACCCACGGCACGGCGCCGAAGTACGCCAACAAGGACATGGTCAACCCCGGATCGGTCGTGCTCTCCGGAGAGATGATGTTCCGCTATCTCGGCTGGAACGAGGTTGCCGACCTGATCCTCAAGGGCCTAAACGGGGCCATCGGGTCGAAGAAGGTCACCTACGACTTCGCCCGGCAGATGGAGGGCGCCACCGAAATCAAGTGCAGCGCCTTCGGCGACAACATCATCGCCCACATGTGATCGGGGCGCCCCGGGCCGGGGCGCCGCCGCAGACATCGCCACCGCCGCGGGCTGACTCCTAGCTTGTCGGCCGGTGGCGCGGATGCTGCGCCTCGTCGGGCTTGGACTCGTACACGTGCACGGAGTGCGCGGTGTCGCTCCAGGTCGGCAGGGTGGTCTTGCGCTCCTCCTTGAGGCGCCGGGCCTCCGCGCCGAGCTCCGGGTCCTGCGGCTGGAGCATCAGGCGGTTCAGCGCGCAGAAGGCCAGCTGGTCGAGGCTTACCTGCATCGATTCAGCAAGCCGGGCGACGGCGGCCATCTCTTCGGCCTCAAGGTGGATTTTGATCGAAGGCATGGGAGTTTGAAGTGGGTTGTCTTGCCGGTTTGGGGATCCGGGGCAGCATAACCCCGGCCGAACCGGCCCGCTGCGCATGGTTTGGCCAAGCTGGCGCATGGGTTGGCGCGGGCCCCGCGGGCGGGCTCGCGGGAAAGGGCAATTTTTGCGCAGCAAAGGACACCCGTTTGTGATACGGTGCCTGAGTCAGGCAACCCCAACCCCAGGCATCCGCCCCGCGGCCGGCGCGATTACCGCGCGGCGCCGCCGGACGGGCGGTTAGTTGTCGGAAGTCAAAGGGATAGATCGGAGCATTGAACAGCATGAACTCCCAAATTGTCGGACTGAGAGTAGCCAGCGCGATTTTCGGCCTCATGTGTCTGGCACATGTCGTCCGGGTCATCGCCGGTGTGCAACTGATGATTGGTGGTCACCGCGTCGGAGGCGGCCTCGGCTGCCTTGTGATTGTCGTGACTGCGGGATTGAGCATCTGGATGTGGACCCTCGCTGCACCGGGCGACGGGAGCCCCAAGCAGCCGCAAGCCTAGGGGATTTCCGCGGATTCGACCCGCCGGACCCACACGGCGGGGCACCGCCCCCCCCGGGGAGAATTTTCCCGGGGTCAAAGGGTTTGACGAGGCCGGGTGAGGGGAGAAAAAACCCTCAAAAACTTGACGCGTGTCAAGGCGAGCCGGGCTGGGCTGGTGTAGTTTAGCCTCACTTCGATAACCCGCTGTGAATTCCAATCCCGCTTCCCGCCTCGCCCTGACAACGGTTCTGTCCTGCGCCGCCGCGCTCGCCTGCGGCACGTTCACTGGGTGCTCCCCCAGGGACACGGGTGAGGCCGCCTCCGGACCCCCCCGGGCCGACCTTCCGATCGAGTATGCCCTGCTGACAGCGGCCCCGAAGGTCCCCGACCCGATCATCCGGAGCACTCCCGCGCACGTGATCGTGGACATCGAGGTCCGCGAGGTCGTCCGCCACCTGGCCGACGGGGTCGACTACACGTTTTGGACCTTCGGCGGGAACGTCCCCGGGGTATTCATCCGCGTCCGGGAGGGCGATCTGGTGGAGATCAGGCTGCACAATCACCCGAGTTCCAAGATGCCGCACAATATCGACTTGCACGCGGTCACCGGCCCCGGCGGCGGGGCGACCTCGAGCTTCACGGCCCCGGGGCACACCTCGACCTTCTCGTTCACGCCGCTCAACCCCGGGCTGTACGTCTACCACTGCGCCACGGCCCCGGTCCCCATGCATGTCGGCAACGGCATGTACGGCCTGATCCTGGTCGAGCCCAAGGAGGGGCTGCCGCCGGTCGACCACGAGTACTACGTCATGCAGGGCGAGGTCTACACCGCCGGCCGGTACGGCGAGGAGGGCCTGCAGCCGTTCGATCCGGAGAAGTCCGCCGACGAGAGGCCGACCTACGTCGTGTTCAACGGTGCGGTGGGCTCGCTCATGGGGGACAAGGCCCTGACGGCCAAGGTCGGCGAGACCGTGCGAATTTACTTCGGCAACGGCGGTCCGAATCTGGTCTCCTCCTTCCACGTGATCGGCGAGATCTTCGAGACGATCTACCAGGAGGCCGGCATCCTTCCCAACCAGCGCAACGTCCAGACGACCCTGGTCTCCCCGGGCGGCGCCACGATCGTGCAGTTCAAGACCCGGGTCCCAGGGACCTTCACCCTGGTCGATCACGCGCTCTCGCGGGCCTTCGGCAAGGGTGCCGTAGGGATGCTCAAAGTCACCGGGCCCGAGGACAAGACGATCTACTCGGGCAAGATCGCCGACCTGAACTACGACGGCTCGGCCCTCGATGTCATCCCGGCGGCGAGCACTTCGGCGGCCCCGCCGCCGGCCCCCGAGGAGGAGGGTGGGGCCCCCGCGTCCAAGGAGGTCCGGATCGAGCGCGGCCGGCGCGTCTTCCAGATGGCCTGCTTTGCCTGCCACCAGATGGACGGCAAGGGCCTGCCGGGGGTATTTCCGCCGCTCGCCGGGTCGGACTTCCTCAAGGCCGACAAAGCCCGCGCGATCCGCGTGCCCCTCAAGGGTCTGAGCGGCGCGATCACCGTCAATGGAAAGCCCTTCAACAACATCATGCCGGCGCAGCCCTTCACCGACCAGCAGCTGGCCGACGTCCTGACCTATGTGATGAACAGCTGGGGCAATGACTTCGGAACGGTGTCCCGCGACGAGGTCAAGGCCGCCCGAGCAGGGGGCCCATGAGGCATGTTGTGCACGCTGTCCTGGCGCTTGCCGCAGGGGTCGCCCTCGCCCGCGGGGCCCTGGCCCAGGCGGGCTCGGTCCTGATCCCGGCCGGCACCTACGAACCGGTCTACCGGTCGGGGCAGGAGCCGGGGGCCGTTTCAGTGGCGGCCTTCTTCCTGGACGTTCGACCGGTCACCAATGCGGAGTTTCTGGAGTTTGTCCGGGCTAACCCGTCGTGGCGGCGCTCCCGAGTAAGCCCGATCTTCGCGGAGGGCGGCTACCTCGGCGACTGGGCCGGGGATGTGCAGCTGGGCGCCCGGGCCCCCGCGGACTCCCCTGTCGTCCGCGTGTCCTGGTTTGCGGCCCGCGCCTACGCCCGCTGGGCGGGAAAGCGCCTGCCCACGGCGGCCGAGTGGGAGCGGGCGGCTTCGGTCGGGTTCACGACCCCCGACGGGGCCTCCGAGCCCGCGTACCGGGATGCGGTCCTGGCGTGGTTTTCCGCGCCAACGCCCGCGCCGCTTCCCGCGGCCGGCTCGGGGCGGGCGAATCTGTTCGGGGTGCGGGACCTCTCGGACTTGGTCTGGGAGTGGGTCGAGGACTTCAACACGGCTCTGGTGAGCGGGGACTCCCGCGGCGACACCGGACTGGACCGGGGGCTTTTCTGCGGGGCGGGGGCCGCCTCGGCCCGGGAGTTCCGGGACTACCCGGCCTTCATGCGCGCGGGTTTCCGCAGCAGCCTGCGCGCAAGCTACGTGGTCCCGAACCTCGGTTTCCGCTGCGCCCGATCCCTTCCATGAACACGATCCCGTCTGCATCCACCCGCCGAATGGCCTTCCGGGCCGCGGCGATCCTCTGGTGCCTTCCTGGCCTGGCTGCGCTCACCGCCCGCTCTGCGGAACCGGCCAAAGCGGCCTGCTGCGCGGACTGCGCCGAGGAGCCCGCCGCCTCGGCGCCTTCCAGCAAGTCGATCTACCAGGTCGACGCCGTCCTGACCGACGACTCCGGCAAGCCTGCGAGACTGGCCTCGCTTCAGGGGCAGCCCGTCGTCCTGGCCATGTTCTTCTCCCACTGCGAATACGCCTGCCCGATCATTGTCCAGGACATGCGCAGGATCGAGTCGGCCCTGGCGAAGGGCGCCAAGGCCCGCTTTGCCCTCGTCAGTTTCGACAGCGAGCGCGACACCCCTGAAGTCCTGAGCGCCTATCGGAAGCGCGCGAACCTCGGCGCGGAGTGGACGCTCCTGCGCGGGAACCCAGCCGACATCCGGACGATCGCGGCGGTCCTGGGGGTCAACTACGTCAAAGACAGCAAGGGACAGTTCTCCCACTCGAACCTGATCACGGTCCTCAACCCCTCCGGCGAAATCGTCTACCAGAAGGCCGGCCTTCAGGGGGACATATCGGGTGCGGCGCGGGCCGCCTCGGTCGTGGTGAGGTAGGGCGGCTAGGCGCCGCCCAGGTGGCTTGCCACGAGGTCTGCGAGCGCCGCCGGGCGGACCACCGTGATCGCCGAACCGCGGACGGAAATGAGCCGCTTGGCTCGCAGGCCGGCCAAGGTGCGCGAGAGGGTTTCGGCGGTGGTCCCCAGTTCCGATGCGAGAACCCGTTTGGTCGTCGCAATCCGGACCACGGCGGGCGCGCTCCCCGGGGGCTGCGGGCAGCGTTTCACGAGCCAGTAGGCAAGGCGCGTCTCCACGTCTTTGAGGGTCAGGTCGTCGAGGAGACTGACCAGGACCCTCAGGTGCTGGCTCATCGAGCCGAGCATCCGGATCGCAAGGTCGGGCCGCTTGGAGACAAGCCCCAGGAACTCGGCCTTTGGCACGAGAAGGACCGAACTCGGCTCGACCGCCCGCGCCTCGGCGGGGTAGCCGGTCGGGGACGCCAGCGCGGCCTCAGCAAGCGATTCCCCCGGCCGGAAGACATGGATGACCTGCTCTTTTCCTATCGGGCTGACGCGGTGGACGTTGATCGCGCCGCGCTGAATCACGTAGAAGCCGAGCGCGGGCTCGCCCTCCCGAAAGAGGTACTGGCCCTTGTCCAGGGCCCGCACCGTGACATAGGCGGCGATCGCGGCTAAATCGGCGTCAGAAAGGCCGCCGAAGAGCTGGCAGGATCGCAGGGCCTGCACCAGGGCTGCGGCGCGGAGTTCGGCGAGAGACGGTGACGCCATCGCGCCACCCTAGCCACTTGGGGCGGTTTCGCCAGAGCGGAGTTGGGGACCCTGAGGGCCGCTCAGTGATTGCAGGGCTCGATGTCTGCCGAGCCCGCCGCGGTGGCCTTCAGGCGGCTAATCCGGATCCTAACCTCGTTCTCGGCGCGCAGCAGATACTCCCAGGTGAACGCCCCGGGGAAGCAGGCGCTAAACTTGGAGCGCAGCGGCACAGGATCGTGGTGGTTGACCAGGATGAAGTGGCCGCCAACCGGCAGCTCGTCCCAGCGTCCGAAGATCTGGGCGTGCTTGTGGCTGCAGGGAATCTCGCGAACGTCGAGGAGTGCGGGGTCGACCGGGGTCGTGGAGAGAGGGTTCATCATGTTTAAGAGGGCAGGGCTGCAGGGGAGGGCTCTGTGCACAGGGTGAGGAGCATCTTGAAGGGGCCCGCGGCCTTGACGGCGTGGGGGTCGTTGGGCGGGAGGTGGATCAGGGCCCCGGCCTGGAGGCGCTGCCAGGTCCCGCCGAAGAAGAAGTCGCACTCGCCCTCAAGAATTTGGACCAGGGCCCGGCGCTGGTTGGTGTGCGGGGTGAGTTCCTGGCCCTCGTTAAAGGCAAACAGGGTGACCTGGACAGCCGCCGTCCGCAGCAGGGTGCGGCTGACGATGCTGTCGGCCGCGTAGGCGGCCGCCTGCTTGAGATCCACGGAGGCCGCCTTGGCCAGGTCGAACGTTGCGCCAGTCTTCATATGATGGGTTTACAGTAACGCAGATTGAGCCGGGCCGCCTTGACCCAGGTCAAGCTCCTCCGAGAAGCCGCTCGTCGGCTGGCGGGGGGATTTCAGTCGCCCAGACAGGTGCCGACCCTACGGGCTGCCTCGAGCCACTGGTGGTCGGGCGGCACGATGTTCATCCGGTCGGCCACGTCCTCAATCGGGACCGGCTTAACGCCTTCCCCTCGCGAGGCGACCATGACACCGAAGATGCCCTTGTCGATGAGGCCCACGGCGGCCGTGCCCAGGCGGGTAGCCAGAAGCCGGTCCATGACCGAAGGGGTGCCGCCCCTCTGCACGTAGCCCAAGATCGTCACGCGCGCCTCAAGGCCGGTTGCCGCTTCGAGCTCCTTCGCCAGGCGAAGGGTGTTGCCCGTGTGCTTTAGGTCGAGTTCAGCCAGCTCGTCCTTGATCTTGCGGCGGTCCTCGTCGGACTTGGCCCTGTCCCTGCGCTTCTTCAAGTCGGCGAAGGCCGAGGCGTACTCCTGGGACAGCGCGCCCTCCGCGACCGCCACAATGCTGAAGTTCAGGCGGCGGTGGGAGCGCCGCTTGATCGCCACGGCCACTTTCTTCACGTCGTAGGGGATCTCCGGGATCAGAATCACGTCGGCCCCGCCGCCGATGCCGGCCCCGAGGGCGAGCCAACCGGCGCGGTGCCCCATGATCTCGGCGACGATGATCCGGTGGTGACTGTGGGCCGTGCTGTGCAGGCGGTCGAGCGCCTCGGTGGCGATCCCCAGCGCGGTGTCAAAGCCGATCGTCGCATCGGTCAGGGCGACGTCGTTGTCGATCGTCTTCGGAAGGGTGACGATGTTCAGCCCGGCCTTCACCAGCCGCAGGGCGTTCTTGTGGGTCCCGCCGCCGCCGATGCAGACCAGGGCGTCGAGCTTGTGCCGGCGGTAGTTGGAGACGATGACGCTCGTCATGTCGCGCTCCTTGCCGCCGATCATCATGCGGTGCGGCTTGTCTCGGCTCGTGCCGAGGATTGTGCCGCCCACGGTGAGAATGCCCGAAAGGATGTTCTTGTTCAGGTGCATCCAGCGGTCCTCGGCCAGGCCTAGGAAGCCGTCGCGAAACCCGACCACCTCCCAGCCGAACTCGCTGATGGCCGCCTTGCCCACGGCCCGGATTGCGGCGTTCAAGCCGGGGCTGTCGCCTCCCGCAGTGAGGATTCCTATCCGCTTGGTCTTTTTTTGCTTCATCGCTTTTTCCCGGTTTGCAGGGGTCACCGATAGCGGGACGGGCCTGAAAAGGCGAGTGGCTACTTTGTTACGAACGGGTTTCGGCAAAGTTTGTCTTGGGTGCAGGGGGTGTGTGCTCTTACTGTGAACGGCGTTTCGGTCTTCCGCCCAACCCATGAATCCGATGCCCTACCGCCGTTCCTGGAAGAGTCTTGCCCTAGCCACATCCGCCGTGCTCGCCGCGGCCGTCCCCGCTGGCCGAGCCGGCCCCGAGCTCCTCGGCTTTCGGCCGGACCGGACCGCGGCCCAGCTCTCGCTCGAGGCGCGCTTCGACGCCCAGCTGAGCGCGAAGGACCAGGTGGCGTGGCTTGAGCGGATGTCCTCGCAGCCCAATCAGGTGGGATCCCCCCACGACAAGGCGAACGCCGAGTTCATGCGGGAGCAGTTCCGCAGCTGGGGCTGGGACGCCCGGATCGAGACCTTTGAGGTCCTGTACCCGACGCCGAAGAAGCTGGGCCTCGAGCTTGTCGGGCCGTCGCGCTACGTCGCGAAACTCGGCGAGCCGGCCGTTTCCGGGGACAGCGCCACGGACCGGGGTTCGGGGGCGCTGCCGCCGTACACGGCGTTCGGGGGCGACGGCGACGTCACCGCCGAGATGGTCTATGTGAACCAGGGAATGCCCGCCGACTACGAGGAGCTGGATCGCCTCGGGATCGGGGTTAAGGGCAAGATCGTGATCACCCGGTACGGGGGCGGCTGGCGGGGACTGAAGCCCAAGCTCGCCCAGGAGCACGGCGCGGCAGGCTGCATCATCTACTCGGACCCCAAGGACGACGGGTACGGGGCGGGCGACGTGTACCCCAAAGGCGGCTATCGGCCCGGAGCCGGGGTGCAGCGCGGCTCAGTCCTGGACACCCCGGTTTATCCGGGCGATCCGCTGACGCCGGGGATCGGGGCGACCCATGACGCAAAGCGGCTGGTGATTGCGGAGGCCCGGACGATCCTGAAGATCCCGGTCCTGCCGATTTCGTACGCCGACGCTCAGCCTTTCCTGGCTGCCCTTGAGGGGCCCGTTGCCCCGGAGAAGTGGCGCGGGGGGCTTGGGATCACCTACCATGTCGGTCCGGGGCCGGCCCGTGGCCACCTGACCGTTGTCTCAGATTGGACGCTGAAGCCGATTTACGACGTCATCGCGGTCCTGAAGGGGAGCGAATTTCCCGACGAGTGGGTCATGCGGGGCAACCATCACGACGGCTGGGTGTACGGGGCCTGGGATCCGCTTTCGGCTAACGTGGCGCTCATGGCCGAGGCAAAGGCCTTCGGGGCCCTGGCACGAGAGGGCCTGCGCCCCAGGCGGACGCTTGTCTATGCGAGCTGGGACGCGGAGGAGCCAGGCCTGATCGGTTCGACCGAGTGGTGCGAGACCCATGAGGCGGAGTTGCGCCAGAAGCTCGTCCTGTACGTGAACTCCGACACCAACAGCCGTGGGTTCCTGCGGATCGGCGGCAGCCACGCCTACCAATATGCCGTCGATCAGGTGGGCTCTTCAGTGCGCGATCCGGAGACCGGGGTCTCGGCGCTGGAGCGACTCCGGGCCCGGATCCTTGTCGATGGAACCGGCAGGGGTGCGGCCGAGGACGACCGCCGCGAGGTGAAGACGCTCCTGTCCGGAGGGATGCCCTCCATCGAGGCGATGGGGTCGGGCTCGGACTACACGCCGTTCCTGCAGCACGTGGGGATCTCGGCCTTGGACATCCGGTATGGCGGCGAGGACGCGCAAGGGGGCGTCTACCACTCGGCCTATGACTCGTTTGCCCACTACGAGCGCTTCGGTGATCCGGGAGGCACGTATGGTGTCGTGCTCTCGCAAACGATTGGCAGGATGATTCTGCGGACCGCTAACGCGGACGTTTTGCCGATGCGCTTTGAGGACTTTGCGGCGACGGTGGCCCGATATGGCGCGGAGTTGCATGAGCTCGTTGCCAAGATGAGGGAGGCGACTGAGCGGAAAAACGCCCTGGTGAAATCCCGGGCGTATGAGTTGGCGGCAGATCCCACGGAGAAATACGTCCCGCCGCAGGCCGACACGCAGGTTCCCGAGGTGAACCTCGCGGCCCTCGACAACGCGATCAAGCGCCTGAAAAAGAGCGCGGCAGGCTACGACCAGGCGCTGGCGAAGTCCATGGGCGCCGCTGGGACAATGCCGGCAAGCCGTCAGGCGGAACTGAACGGCCTGTTGCGGGGAATGGAGCAGAGTTTGCTTTCCCCGCAGGGACTGCCGGGTAGGGCGTGGTACCGGCACATGATTTACGCGCCAGGACTCATGACTGGCTACGGTGTGAAGACACTGCCGGGGATTCGCGAAGCGATCGAAGCGAGGCGCTGGCTGGAGGCTGAGGCCTACAGTTCTGTGGTTTCCGGTGTCCTCGGGGACTATTGCGAACGGCTGGACCGGGCCACAGGGCTTCTAGAGAGAACGGGGGAGTGAATGGCCCCCATTGAAGAAACGGGGGGTGGGCCCCATTTCTGACCGAGAGAACGGGAGATTTTGGGCCTAGTAAACAATTAACATAATATTTATTGTGCGTTTTCGATCGCAGAGGCGATTGTTCGTTAGTTAGATACAGAATCGTGATTTTGACTACTTTTGAACGTCGGATCGAACCCGTGGCCTTAGAGGGACCCGGGCTGCCCCGAGTGACCCTCCTCTCATTCGAGCCCATCTGGAATGAGAACGGTAACTTCTGCTTCTTCTCTTCTCGTGCACGTGTCGGGCGCTTGATGCGCAAATTTGTCGGCCTAGAATAGACCGAGGTTGGCCCGAACCGTTTGCTCGAGAATGCGCGCTTCCAATATTCTCTGCGGAGTCCTCACCCTCATCACCCCCCTTGTCGCGCGGGCCCAGGCGCCGGCGACGATTGCCGACACGGTCTGGATCAACGGCGGGTCCATGGGCAGCGGCCGTTACCGCGGCGTGACTTGGTACAAAGCGGACGGGAGTTACCAGGGGCTTTTCTCGACCTCGATTGTCGGTTCCATGCGAACCCAGGACTCCGGGGTTAGCGGATCCTACCAGTACACCCCTTTGGAGAGTCTGGCCTATGACAATATTTACACGCCCTACAACGCGACGCTGACGACACAAACCGACGGGTTGGGCCCGTCATCCAGGGTGCTGGATTTTACGACCGCGACGACCGCCACCACGGGCACAGGGCCGAACGTATTTAACAGCTTCACCGTGCTTCACCGGATCCCGTTCGCAGGCGGGGCGAACAGTTCCATCAATGCGTCGGTGTCTGCAGGGCATCCCGCGACACTAGGCTTTGTTGTGAGCGGCACACCGTTGATGCTGCTCCGCGTGGTCGGCCCCAGCCTGCAGAATTATGGCGTGTCTGATTTTCTGCCGCTGCCCTCGGTCACGGTCTACAGCGGCTCCCAGGCCGTTATCCCGGACCCTTATCTGCCTCTGGCCGGTCCCTGGCGTGCGGACCCGGGGTCCGGCGGCTCCGCCCCGCCAATCGCGGGAAGCACCCTTGCCGGATACCAAACCCTCTTTGGAATGGTTTCGGCCTTTCCGCTGACGCCGGGCGCTGGAGATTGGGCGATGCTTCTTCAACTTTCCCCGGGCGCGTATACCCTAGTAGCAACGGCCCCCGCAGGTTCGCAGGGACAGGTCTTGTGCGAAGTCTATTACCTGCCTTACGCCCAATGACCGGGAGTTGGTCCCTCGCCGTCTCTACTACTTCAGACGCTTCTCTTCGGGCATACCCTCGTTCAGCCACGCTAGTGCCGCCTCCCGCTCGTAAAAGATCCGAGTCGGAATGCTGCGGCTATGGTGGTTAGTGAAAAACCGAATGTACCCCGCGATGTGCGGCGAGTGGACGAGGAAGGCCCGGCGCGACTTCCCCGAATAAGCCACCGTGGAGGCAAAGTTCGCCGCCTTTTCCGCAGATACGGTCAGGTCGGTGATTTTGCTGTAGTCGGCCAGAACCCGAATATCCGGATGAAAAGCGGGATCCCGAAAGACCGTCTTGAGGACCTGATGGATCTCAGGATCGGCCACCCGCCCAGAGCCGGTAATGAGCAAGGCGTCGTGTTCGCGGTCTATGGTGTAAGATACGGGCACGCTGCGGGATCAGACGCCCTGGCGGACGAGACTTCAAGATATCAGTATGTTCCGGTATACATATATCACTGGTTCCATTCTCCTGCCAGTGATTGGGTTAGTCCATCTCCTTTGACTCGTCCTGTCATGTACCGTACCATTGGCCCTACGGCTGCGTTTCAGTCTTCTTCCCATGAAGATCCAACTCCTGTCCCGGTGCCACAGAATCGCGGTGACTGCCTCGGTCGCTAGCCTGGCAGCGCTCCGAACCCTTGCCCAGGATTCGGCCCCTCAACCGGCCGCCGAGCCGAAGAATGCCGGCGTCAGTATCTGGACCCAGAACGTGAGCGGGTTTCGCAAGGAGCATGGCTCCGTGGGCGGCTACACCAAGCGCTGGGACTTAAGCGATCTTCCGCACTACGTGCCGAAGGCGCATCTGAGCGGAACCTTGCGGATCTGGGGAAACAACTACCTCACGGATGGCCCGCTGGGCGACTACTGGCGCGAAGCCTTCGCGAAATTCCAGCCTGACCTGAAGATCGAGTACCACCTTCCGACCGGCGCGATCGCCGTCTCCGCCGTGGCCGCCGGCGTCGCGGACCTCGGCATGAACTACAAGGCCACGCTGACCGACAGGCTGATCTTCGAGCAGGTCTTCCACCATCCGGTGACCGAGGTGGCGGCGCTCACCGGATCGTTCGATGTCTACGGCTGGGGCCCTCCTGGAATCATCGTCGTTCACCGGGACAATCCCCTCACCCGCCTGAGCCTGAAGCAGCTCGACGGCATCTTCGGCGGCGCCCGTATCGGCGGCTACCAGGGTAGCGTCTGGCACACGGAATACCCCTATTCTCGCGGCCCGGAGGAGAACATCCGCACCTGGGGCCAACTCGGCCTCACCGGGGAATGGGCCGACAAGCCTATCCATGTCGGCGGCCAGAACCTGAGCGCCGGAGCCATGGTGCAGTTCTCGAACGAGGTACTCTACGGGAGCCTGCAGTTCGTGGAGGGCTATAAGGCGTTCACCAACTACATCACCCCGCAGGGAGAGGTGAACTCCTGGAGCCTTCAGGCCCGCCGCCAGATTGCCACCGACAAGTACTGCATCTTCTACGTGTCGCCGTCATCGCTCTCGCCTGAGATGAAGGAGCTGGCGCTTCAGGCGCGCGAGGGAGGCCCCTATGTCATGAGAACCCTTGAGACCGTGCACGACCGCACGTACCCCCTGACGCACACCAGCTATTTCTACCTGAACCGGGATCCGGGAAAGCCCGTGGACTCGAGGGTGTCGGAGTTCCTCCACTTCGTCCTGAGCCAGGAGGGCCAGGACTGCGTCCAGCACGAGGGGCGCTACATCCCGCTCACCGGCCGCATGGTGGGCGAACAGCTCAAGAAGATCGACTGAGTCCCGGCGCGATTCCCAACTCCCATTCCCAATATGTCCAAGACCCTAGCAACTCTCGCGGCGCTCGCGCTCGCGGCCAACTCCTACGCGACCGAGTGGGACCTGGGTGCCCTGCCCTCCTACCAGCCCGAGCAGAAGGTCACCGGAACGATCCGTGTCGGCGGGGCCCGCATGTCGGGCCTGGTTGTCATCTGGGAGAAGGACTTCCAAAAGGTGCAGCCCGGTGTTCAGTTCACCAACGAACTTCCGAGCAGCGATGTCGCCTTCGGCTATCTCGAGACTGGCGCGGCCGACATCGCCGCGAGCGGCCGGGAGCCGGCCCTGGAGGAGATCCTGGGGTTCAGCGAGAAGTTCTCGTACAATGCGACGCCGATCATCGTCGGCACGGGCGCCTGGAAACTGCCGGGCGGCAGCAGCTGGTCCCCCGTCGTCTTCGTCAGCAAGGAGAACCCCCTCGAGCGGCTCACGATGGGGCAGCTCGACGGAATATTCGGAGCCGAGCGCACCGGTGGGTATGAGGAGAACAGCTGCGTCTACGTGGCGCGCAACGCCCGCGGCCCGGAGGGCAACATCCGGACCTGGGGCCAGCTCGGGCTGACCGGCGAATGGGCCGACAAATCCATCCAGACCTACGGTTACGCCCAGACGGGAATGCGGCATTTCTTCGAACTGAAGGTGTTCGGGGGAGGCGACAAGTGGAACCCCAACTACCGAGAGTACGTTGAGACCGGAACAAAGATGGTGGCCGATGGCTCGGGACTGGGCAGCCACGACATGCTGGTCGCCCTGGCCCACGACAAGTACGGGATCGGGTGGAGCGGCCTCGGCCACGCGGCGAGCGTCGAGGGGCTCAAGCCGATCTCCCTGGCCAGAGACGAGCAGTCCCCCTACGTGGACACCAGCGAGAAGAACTTCCAGTCGCATTCCTATCCCCTGTCCCGAGTCGTCTTCATGTACCTCAACCGTCCTCCCGGCGCGGCGGTCGATCCGAAAGTCAGGGAATTTCTGCGCTTCATCCTCAGCCGGGAGGGGCAGTGCATCCTCTCGCACAACGGCGCCCACCTGCCGCTGCCGGCGGAGATGGTCATCGAGCAGCGCAAAAGGCTCGATTAGGGTAACCTCGGCTTAGCTGTCCTTCCAGTTCAGGACTACTAGCGGCGGGGACCACGAGATCGTACTAAAGGCAGCGGCGCTGCACGATGAACCTGATAGGGCCTGCTTCTGGGCCACGGGAACAAGTGTGGCACCGTAGCCGGCCAATTCGTACCCGAAAGGGGCGCTGCACTAACGGAGCAGCCTCCAAACTTCCAGTGGCAGCGGGCTTATGAGAGCAAATCTGTTGCTTACTACGTGGGCTGCCGGAACCAATAGATTTAGTAGCCCAAGACTTAACGTATAACGAGCAGCCAACTCGGGTTGTTGCTTCGCGAACAACAACAACCCGAGAAGAATGACGGGGGAAAGAATGGCCGCAGAACGACTGATATCTGCTGCGAGTAGCAGCATAACAATCAGGGTGATGACACAGCTTAGGCCTAGTACCCAAGGCTTGTTCCTAATCGCAAAAATAGCTGGAATCCATGCTAAGCGGAACGCCATCCACCACCCTAGAGGCGCCCATGGAATGGTAACAAGAACCCCTGACTTCGCGTGGTTTAGAAAAAACCCGAGGGCATCTGACGCATGAGAGCCAAAGGACCCCAACAACCTTATAATCGCATAGGGCGCTAGCCAGAGCGTGCTGGTGACCAATACACGTAAACTAATAGTATTGCCCGCATCGAAAAAGCGCACGAGCAGTGCCAACGGTAGACCAATAATATATCTTTCATCTATCCACGGAGCAAGGAGGCACGCTAGCGGTAGCGTGTAGCGTGAAGCACTAAATCCAGTGGCCAGCAAGGCGAACCAGACCCATGCATCATTCATACCGAACCAATGCAGCGGGACCAACACCCCTGAGCTCGCAGCTAGCAAGAGGGTTCCGCCGAACGCAAATCTGACGTCAGCAACCCTACTGAACAGTACGGTGAACACATACCATAGAAGGACGACCACGCCTACCAAGGGAATTACCAGAGGATAATAGCCTCTTAAGCCAAGCCCATGAGCGATAATTGGCGGCAATAGTCGCCATAGCATGGCAGACTCTACGTCACTCCGAAATGGATTCTCGCACTGCAGCAAAAACGTGTGCGCCCTATCCCACTGGAAGGTTCCCGGATGATACCGTGCCAACAGCCACAAACAGGGGCTAAATATGAAAAGCGTCACGGCCAGCGCGAGAAGGCTGTATGAAATCGCGGGCCGGAAAGTTTTGGTCGAGCTACTGGTATTATTTGCGTCCATCGCCGGCGGTTGAACTAAGGCAGCAGTGGCAGGATAGGGCAAGTTCATCAGGTTCGCTGGCTCTTACAGCTATACAAGGAATCAATGGTCTGCCTTAGGACCATCAACTTATGTCTAGGGTTGTGATCCGGTCTAAACCGGCCGCGGATTGGCGCGACGGTAACGGCCCGGCGGCATTCCGTGGATCTGGCGGAACGACCGGTTGAACCCGACCACGTCCCGGAAGCCGACCCGAAAGCCGATCTCTTTCAGGGGAAGATCAGTGGAGGAGAGCAATCGGCGGGATTCGGCCATTCTCAGGCCCCTCAGCCACGCGCCTGCAGACTCCCCCCGCCACTTGCGGAACAGATTCCGAAAATGGCTCTCCGAGAGCTTCGCCTGCTCCGCCACGAGCTTGAGGCTCCGCGCGCGCCCGACGTTTTTCTCCGCCCAGGCCACGGCCGGCCTCAGCTGCTCGAGTTCGGTGGCGTCGGGCCGGGGCTCGCGGGCAGCCAGCCCCAGTTCGGCCAGGAGCACCTCGAAGAGCTTGATCCGCAGAGCCGGGGCCTCGGTCCCGGGAACCTCCCGCAGGGCGTGGAGCCTGCGGATCAGCGCCGTTACGATCTCTCCGCCTGCGGCCGCCCGCAGCACCTGGGGCGCGTTCGAGCGGGGGATCGAGGCCGGAATTTCGCAATCGGCGGCCGAGAAGTGCTGCACCCAGATCATGCCTCCGCCGTCGCCGGTGACGCCGGCAAACGAGGCTTCCGGCGGGATCAGGACCGCGTCATGGGCGTAAATAGAGATCCGGCCCTGATCCCAGTCCAAGTCTAGGCTTCCCTCGAGGAGCACGATCAGGTCGTGGTGCGTCCAGCGCGCCGGGCCTATCCTAAAGCCCGGGCCGTAAATTCCGATTCCGTTGGCGCGAAGGATCATTGCGGGTAGGTTGTGCCAAGGCGTCTCGGGAGCGCCGATCCTTAAAATTATCATCTTATCAGCGGTTTTATCAATTCAATTGAATCTACCTGATCGCTCCCCTCTCCCCATAAATTGCCCCGTCTTCCCGAACTCCCACTCGATAGGCCACCCCCCCACCCCTCCAGAACACATGCAAAACTTGGAAAGAGAAAAAATCGATATTGATACGAACCGGCGGCTGCTCAACCGCTACCGATTTGTCGCCCACGAGGCGATGCACCTGTTCGCCGGATGGATGCCCAAAGCGGCACTCTTCGAACTCAAGTGCGAGATGGGCCGGACGGTCTGGGAGAACTCCCTGCATGTGAATTCCCTGTACCTGCGACTCCGGGAAATCCAGTCCCCCGCGTTCCAGAAGCCGGCGGACGCGGCAATGGTCCGGCTTATGGAGGAATTGATCCACGCCCCCGACGAGGGCGGGATCGCGCTGGCCTACTTCAGGGTCGTGGTCCCGAGCCTGGTGGAGGCCCTGGAGACCCACGAGACGGCGACCTTCCCGAACAGCGACCTGCCGAGCGTACACGCGATCTCCCACATGCTTCTCGACCTGCGGGCACAGCTTGTACGGGTGGCGCCGATCCTCGAGCAGGCCGACAAGTCCGGTCTGGTGACCGCCGCCTCCCGCGCTTGGGAGCTGTACGCCCGCGAGCTTCTCGGCGCCGCGGGCGGGGTCAGCGGCCTGAAGGCCCGGGGCCCCGTGCCCCGATCGGCCCCCTCCTGCCGGATCGAGTTCGAGGCGCCCCGGGAGGCCTGCCGCGACCCGCGCTTCACCAACCCAGGGGCGGATATGGTGGCGATGCCGGCCGAGAACGACTACGAGAAGCACACCCTCGAGGAGTTTGAGCGGTACTCGACCGAGGTCCTCGCCGCAGAGACTGTGGCCTACGTCCTGTACTCGGTCGAGGGCATGCCCTGGGAGTTCGAGTTCGACTCCGCCCGCCACCTCTACGACGAGGTGCGGCACGCCCTGATGGGCTACGAGTGGATGCGCGTGCATGGGCTCAACCCCTTCGAGTCCCCGCAGTACCTGCAGGTGTATAAGTGGCGCACCCAGTACCCGCCGATCATGCAGTACTGCATGCTGACTATGGGCAACGAGGTTCACGCCTTCCCGTACCGGCACAGGCGGGTCGAGGCGCACCAGCAGTCGGGCGACCGGCTGAGTGAACAGTTCGTGCGCTACGACATCGCCGACGAGACCCAGCACGTTCGCTTCGGCAAGCGCTGGCTGCCCGAGCTGCTCAAGCACGCGGGCGACCCCCGCTCCTTCGAGCAATACACGGAGGACTGCCTGAAGGTTTGGGAGTCCCAGTACCGGACCGGAAAACTCACGATTAACGTGGAGTAGCCCGGAAAGCGGACCCAAGATAACAAGGCGCGATCGTCTCGCGATTTTCCATGAAGCCCAACGAACGGGTGAGGGCAGTTTACGGACGCAGGCGGCCCGACCAGGTGCCGCTCATCCTCGACCTGTCCCACTGGTACAAGAAGAACAACAACGTGCCGTTTAACCTCGCGGGGTACACGGCGGTGGACCCGGGGCTGGTGGCCCTGCATAAGCAGATCGGGGCCGTTTCCTACGTGGAGATGGGGGGCTTCTACAGCCTGGTGTCCGACGACCCGGAGGTGAAGCTGGAGAGCTCCACCGCCGGCGGCGTGTTCACCACCCGGATCACGACTCCCGAGGGCTCGATCCACGAGGAGCGGGTCTTCAACCCGGCCTCGTACTCGTACGGGATCCGAAAGTACCTGCTCGAGTCCCCGAACGACTTCGCGGTCGTTGAGCGCCTGATGGCGAACCTCAAGGCCAAGCCCAAGTGGGACTACTACCGCTCATGGCAGGAGGCGCTCGGGGACCTGGCCTACCCGTATGTCCAGCTGCCGTACTCGGGCTCGGGTTACCTGATGGCCCGCTACATGGGGGTGGAAAACACGGTGTACGCGATGCTCGATGAGCCCGAGAAGGTCGCCCGGCTGGTCGCCGCGGTGAACGCCTGCAACCTGCGGATTCTGGACACGATCATCGACGGGCCGTTCGAGACGCTCTTCATCAGCGACAACTACGACAGCAACGTCCAGACCCGAAAGTACTTCGACGCCTATGCGCGCGCCCACTACACCGAGGTCGCCCGCCGGGTCCACGCAAAGGGCAAGTCCTTTGCCGTGCACGTCGACGGCGAAAGCCGCGGCGCCCTCGGATGGCTTGCGGAGTGCGGCGTGGACTGCGCCGACGCCCTCACGCCGAGCCCGATGTTCTCGCACAGCGCGGCCCAAATGCGGGCTGAGGCCGGCCCGGACCTGATCCTTTCGGGGGGGATTCCGGCAACCGTCTTCGGAGCCATGGGGAGCGACCAGGCCTTCATCGACAGCGTGCGGCGGTGGCTGGACACACGGCTGACCTCCCCTCGGCTCTTGATGGCGGCCGGAGACCAGGTGCCGCCCGACGCGCCGTTCCACCGGATAGCGATGCTCCCGGAGCTGGTGGACAAGTACGGGCGGTACTAGGGCGTAAGAATTTCCGAAAAATCGGTTGACCCTCACGTAACGTGAGGGCGTAGGCTCGGGGCACCATGAGGCCGAACCCCGAGAGCTACACCGTCCGTCAGGTCGCGGGTTTCGCAAAGATTTCCGTGCGGGCGCTCCATTTCTACGACGAGATCGGGCTGCTCAGGCCGGCCTACACCGGGGCCAACGGGTACCGCTACTACGGCTCGGAGGAACTCCGGCGGCTGCAGGACATCCTCTTCTACCGGGAATTCGGATTCGCCCTGGACGAGATCCGGCGCCTGTTGGACTCCCCGGGATTCGACCGGCCCGCCACCCTGAGAAGCCATCGGCGCCAGCTCAAAGCCCAAGCGGGCCGGATCGAACAACTTATCCAGACCATCGACCAAACCATCATGTCAGAGGAGAAGAAGACCGCCATGAATCCGAAGAAGATGTATGCGGGCGTGAGCCCGAAGAAACAGGCCGAGTACGAAAAGTACCTCACCGACCGCTACGGGGAATGCGCCACCAAGGGGATCGCCGAGTCGAAACAGAAGACGCGCGGATGGGGGCCTGCCGACTTTGCCCGCGAAAAGGCCGGCAACGACGAGCTCAACCGGGAATTCGCCTGCCTGCTTGAGGCCGGCGTCCCTCCGGAGGACCCTGCGGTCCAGGCTCTGGCGGCGCGCCACCACAAGATGGTTTGCCGCTTCTGGACGCCGACCCCGAAGGCCTATGCCGCGATGGGCGACCTGTACGGCGAGCATCCGGATTTTCGTACCTACTATGAGGGCTTCCATCCGAAGCTTGTGCCGTACCTGGCGAAGGCAATTCGGCTGTACGCGGAGCGGGAGCTCAAGGCCTAGTGGGTTTGCTGTAGCCGGCCCGTTCCGGACGCCACCGGTCTTGGGCTGACTGCCATTTCGCTGGCCAACGAGTTGAACCTCGCCGCGGGCCAGAGTCCCTTGAGCGGCTCCCCGGCCGCCCTCTAGCAGCTGGCCGGATCCAAGGATGCCGCCTGGACGGCACTTTCCTCGTCCTATTTCTTCGATGTCACCTCCGGCAACAACGGAGGCTACAGCGCCACCGCCCGGTACGACGAGGTGACTGGACTCGGTACGCTGATTGTCCCGACTGTGGCGCCTTCCCTCTAAGCTTGTCAGAGGGAGCCGAACGGTCAGCCGGATGACCCTGGTCTGGAGGGCCCGGGCATACTGCCGCATCCCCCACCCTGTCCCGCCCCTGGCGGGCCCGGGATTGCAATCCCGCAGGGCTCTGGCCACGCTGCCGCCTTCGCCAGCTCATCCTCCCCATGGCACCCGATAAGACTGCTCTCGAGCAGCTCAAGATCCACAGGCCCGCAGGTCCGGGAACGACCCGGCGGTTCGCCGCCGCCGGCATCCTCGCCGCGGTTGCCGTGGCCGCCCTCGCGGCCCTGTGGTGGGCCAACCGCCCGCGCGCCCTTCCGGTCAAGACTGCGCTTGCCCGGCAGTCCTCACAGGGGGACGCGGCGACCCTGCTCAACGCCTCGGGCTATGTCACGGCCCGCCGCGCCGCCACCGTATCCTCGAAGGTCACCGGCCCGGTCCTGGACGTGCTGGTGGAGGAGGGCATGCGCGTCTCCGAGGGGCAGATCCTCGCGCACATCGATTCATCCAACATCACGGCCAGCCTGAACCTCGCCCAGGCGCAGCTCGAGTCGGCCCAGAGGGCCCTTGGGGAGACGGCAGCCTCGCTTGATCTTGCCCAAAAGACGCTGCGCCGCTCGGAGGAGCTCGCCTCAAAGGCTGTCGTCAGCGCGGCCGACTTGGACACTGCAAGCGCCGGGGCCGCTGCTCTCCAGGCCCGCCTGGAGAGGCAAAAGGCTGACGCCGCGGTCGCCGAGCGGGCCGTGCTGATCTGGAAGCAGCAGATGGCCGACACCGTGATCCGCGCGCCGTTCGAGGGCGTCGTCACCTCGAAGAACGCCATGCCCGGAGAGCTGATCTCACCCATGTCTGCCGGCGGGAGCTTCACCCGGACGGGCATCTGCACGATCGTCGACATGGCCTCCCTCGAGGTGGAGGTCGACGTGAGCGAGAGCTACATCAACCGGGTCACCCCGGGGCAGCCCGTCGTCGCGATCCTCGACTCCTACCCGGACTGGAAGATTCCGGCGCACGTGATCGCGATCATCCCGACCGCCGACCGCCAGAAGGCTACCGTCAAGGTCCGGGTCGGCTTCGACAAACTCGATCCCCGCTTTCTGCCGGACATGAGCCTGAAGGTCGCCTTCCAGGCGGCCTCGGGTGGGGCCCCGGTCCGCGAGGTGATCGTTCCGAAGACCGCTATCGCCCATGCGGACGGCAAGGACATCGTCTGGGTGGTTCGCGAAGGCCGGGTCGAGCGCCGGGCCATAGCGCTCGGCTTGGTCCGCGATGAGGAGGCCGTCGTGGCCTCCGGCCTGGAGGGAGGGGAACGGGTCGTCATCGAGGGGGCCGAGGGCCTGTCCGATGGCGTGCGCGTCGCCGAAAAAACCTTATGAGCACCCCTGATGGGATCCTCGTCCGCGTCTCCGACGTGGACAAAGTCTTTCACCGCGGCTCGGAGGAGATCCACGTCCTAAACGGGCTCAACCTCGAGGTTCCCCAGGGGGACTTCCTCGCGCTGATGGGCCCCTCGGGCTCGGGGAAGTCGACCCTTCTCAACCTGATCGGCGGCCTCGATCGGGCGATCCGCGGCACGGTCGAGATCGGCGGCGATAGGGTCGACCGGATGTCCGACCATGCCCTGGCGGGGTGGCGCGCCCGGCACGTCGGGCTGGTCTTCCAGTTCTACAACCTGCTGCCCGTCCTCACGGCTGAGCGGAACGTGGAGCTGCCCCTGCTGCTTACCCACCTGTCCAAGGCCGAGCGAAAGCAGCATGTGGAGGCCGCCCTGCAGGTCGTCGGCCTCTCGCACCGCTCCCGGCACTTTCCCCGGCAGCTCTCCGGCGGCGAGCAGCAGCGCGCGGGCATCGCCCGGGCGATCGTCACCGACCCGACGATCCTGCTGTGCGACGAGCCCACCGGAGACCTGGATCGCAAGAGCGGGGACGAGATCCTGAGCCTGCTTCAGGCGCTCAACCGAGACCAGGGCAAGACCATCATCATGGTCACCCACGACCCCCACGCCTCGGCCAGGGCCAAGCGGACCGTCTACCTGAACAAGGGCCGGCTCTTTTCGGAGAACCCCGAATGAGATTCCTGTACCTGGTCTGGCGCAACCTGGCCCGCAAGCGGCTGAGGACTGCCCTCACGGTCCTGTCGATCCTGGTCGCCTTCCTTCTGTACGGATTTCTCGGAGCGATCCGCCAGGCGCTCACGGCCGGGGTGAGCATGGCGAACGCCGACCGGCTTGTCGTGCGGCACAAGGTGTCGATCATCCAGATGCTCCCGGTCAGCTACAAGGGGCGGATCGAGAAGATCCCCGGTGTCCTCGCGGCCGTGCACCAGACTTGGTTTGGCGGAATCTACCAGGATCCGAAGAACTTCTTCCCGAACATGCCCGTCGAGCCCGAGGCGTACCTGGCGATGTTTCCCGAACTGGTGCTCCCGGAGGCCCAGAGGAAGGCCTGGATCGGCAGCCGCACCGGCGCCATCGTCGGGCGGACCACGGCGACGCGGTTCGGCTGGAAGGTCGGAGACCGGATCACGCTGCATTCGCCAATCTGGCAGCGGGGCGGACGCAACGACGCCTGGGACTTCGACATCTCCGGGATCTACGACGGGGCGAAGAAGGACACGGACACCTCGCCGCTGTTCTTCCAGTACACCTATTTTGACGAGGGTCGCTCCTTCTGGAAGGGCCAGGTGGGCTGGTACACGGTGCGCGTCAAGGATCCCGGGCGCGCCGCCGAGGTCGCCACGGCGATCGACGCGGAGTTTGCCAACTCCCCCTATGAGACAAAGACCGAGGCCGAGGGGGCCTTCATGCAGGGCTTCGCGCAGCAGGTCGGAGACATCGGCTCGATCATGGTCGCGATCCTCGGAGCTGTCTTCTTCACGATCCTTTTGGTGTCCGGCAACACGATGGCGCAGTCGGTGCGTGAGCGCACCGAGGAACTCGGGGTCCTGAAGGCCCTGGGCTTCTCGAACCGGCTCGTTCTGGGGGTTGTCCTCGGCGAGTCCGCGGCGATCGCCGGGCTCGGCGGGCTGACTGGCCTCGGGCTCGCCTGGCTCATCACCTCCCGCGGTAGCCCGGTGCCCGGGATGCTGCCTGTGTTCTTCATCCCCGGCCGGGACCTTGTGATCGGGCTGTTTTTGATCGTCGCCCTGGGGGTCCTCTCGGGAATCCTCCCGGCCGTCCAGGCGATGCGGCTAAAAATCGCCGAGGCCTTGCGAAGGCAGGCCTGACACGTAAGGTCCCGCTACCCATGATCTCGCTTGCAAACTGGCTGTCCCAGGTCGCCTCGATCACCCTGGTGAACCTGCGCTCGATCACCGAGCGGCGCGGTTCGGCGATCGCCGCCGCGGTGGGGATCGGCGGGGTCGTGGCGGTACTCGTCGGGGTGCTGTCGATAGCGGAGGGTTTCCGGCAGGTGATGCGGGCCGCCGGGGCGGACGACGTGGCGTTGGTGCTGCGGGCGGGGGCCGACGGGGAGATGACCAGCGGCCTAGGCCGGGCGGACACCCGGCTGATCGCAGACGGGCCCGGGGTCGCCCGCGCCGACGGGGCCCCCCTCGCCTCCCCCGAACTCTTTGTCATCATCAGCCTGCCGAAGCGCTCGACTGGCACCGATGCGAACGTCCCGATGCGGGGCGTCGGTCCGGCTGCCTTCGCGGTGCGGGGAAACGTGAAGATGCTCGAGGGCCGCCGTTTCGAGCCCGGCCGCAACGAGGTCATCGTCGGCGTGGGCGCCGAGCGCGAGTTTTCCGGGCTCGGAGTCGGCCAGACCCTGCGGCTGGGGGCGAACGAGTGGCGTGTGGTCGGCAGCTTTGCCGCGGGCGGCGGCGTCGCTGAGTCCGAGATCTGGACCGACTCGGCGGTCCTGCAGCCGGCCTACCACCGGGGCGACACCTTCCAGACCGTGTACGCCCGCCTGAGCTCAGCCTCCAAGTTCGACGAGTTCAAGGACGCCCTGACTTCGAACCCGCAGCTCAATGTGAAGGTGCTCCGGCAGAGCGAATTTTACGCTGCGCAGTCGACCGCGATCACGGCCTTCATCCGCGGAATCGGCTTCTTCGTCGCGATCCTGATGGCGCTGGGCGCCCTGTTCGGGGCCCTCAACACCATGTACGGCGCCGTCTCCGCCCGGGTCAGGGAGATTGCGACATTGCGCGCGCTCGGGTTCGGCGCCGGAGCGGTTATCGTCTCGATTCTGCTTGAGTCGCTGGTGATCGCCCTGGGCGGCGGCATCGCGGGGGGGGCCTCGCCTATGTCGCCTTCGACGGGTTCCGCGCGGCGACGATCAATTGGCAGACCTTCAGCCAGGTCGCCTTCGCCTTCCGGGTCACCCCGCACCTGCTCGCCACGGCGATCGCCTGGGCGGCGACGATCGGGCTGATCGGCGGCATCTTCCCGGCGATTCGTGCCGCCCGGATGCCGATTGCTCTCGCCCTGCGAGAGACGGGCTGAGCATTCTCCCGGCCCCCGCATCACCATGACCCAATCCGAGCCCAGCCCCTATAATGCGTCCGTGAGCGGCCGCGAGGAAGTCACCGCCCAGCTTCACATCATCCGGGTCGTTCCCGACGCTCCGCTCTTCGCCTTCAAGCCGGGCCAGTTCGCGGTCCTAGGGATGCTCGGCAGCGCGCCCCGGGTCCCTGAGGCGGAGCCCGAGGAACCCACGCCTGAGCCGGCAAAACTCATTCGCAGGGCCTACAGCATCGCCTCGGCCAGCGTCGAGAGGCAGTACCTGGAGTTCTACATCACGCTTGTGACGAGCGGCCAGCTCACGCCGCGGCTGTTTGCCCTAAATTACGGCGGGAGGCTCTTCCTCGGGCCAAAGCCGAGCGGGGTCTTCACGCTCGACCGCGTGGCCCCCGGCAAGGCCGTGGTCCTGATCGGGACCGGGACGGGCCTAGCCCCTTACATGTCGATGCTGCGGACGCTCCTGGTGGCCGAGACCGACCGGCGATTTGTCGTTTTGCACGGCGCCCGCCAGAGCTGGGACCTGGGCTACCGAGGGGAACTCGAGAGCTTGGCGCGGATCCGGCCCAACTTTGTCTACATTCCCACGATCACCCGCCCGGACCAGGATCCCCACTTCCGCGGGCAAAGCGGCCGGATCCAGAGCCTGGTCGAGGAGGGGATTATCCAGAAGCACGGCGGGGTCGAGCTCGACCCCGCCAAGACGGAAGTCTTCCTGTGCGGGAACCCGGACATGATTGTCGCCGTGAAGGCGCTGCTGGCCCCGAAGGGCTTCACGCCGAGCCAAGGCAAGACCCCGGGCACGATTCACGTCGAGGAGTACTGGTGAGGCGCCCGCGCTACAGCGACTCCTCGTAGAGCCGCTCGTAGCCTTCGGCAGCCCGGGCCCAGCTGAAGTTGCGGGCCATTCCGCGTGCCTGGACGGCCGCATACCGGGGGCGGTCGCGGAACAGCCGCAGGGCGCGCACGAGGGCGTCCCCGAGACTGGCCGACGTCGGCATGCAGCTGAGGCCCGTTCCTGCCTGGGGCTCGGCGTCGGCGTCGGTGACCGTGTCGGCCAGGCCCCCCACGCGGCTGACGATCGGGACCGTGCCGTAGACCTGGGAGTACATCTGATTCAGCCCGCACGGCTCGAACAGCGACGGCATGAGGAAGAAGTCCGAGCCCGCCTCGATCAGGTGGCTCATCTCCTCGTCCAGGCGGGCCTGGAGCACCACCCGGCCCGGCGCCCGGGCCTGCAGGGCCCGCAGGGCCTCCTCGTAGCGCTTGTCCCCGGCCCCCAGGACCACCAGCCGGCAGTCCTCGCGCAGGAAGAAGCTCTCGTTGCCGAGCACCAGGTCCAGCCCCTTCTGCTCGACCAGCCGGCAGACCATCCCGAAGATCGCTCCCTTGAACCTGGGGTCGAACCCGCAGCCGCGCAGCAGGGCCGCCCGGCACTCGACCTTGCCGGTTAAGTCCCCAGCGGAATACCGCGCCGGCAGCAGGGGGTCGGTCGCGGGGTTCCAGATGGCCGTGTCGACCCCGTTGAGCAGGCCGACGATGTCGCCCGAGCGGCTCTGGACGACGCCCTCCAGGCCGCACCCGAACTCCGGGGTCTGGATCTCGTGGGCGTAACTCGGGCTGACGGTCGTCACCCGGTCGGCAAAGAGAATCCCTGCCTTGAGCAAGTTCACCTGGCCGTAGTACTCGAGCCCGTCGATCGAGTTGAGCTCCTCGGGAAGGTTCATGCGGGGGAAGACGCTTGCGGGGAACAGGCCCTGGTAGGCGATGTTGTGGATCGTGAAGACGGTCTTCAGGGCCAGGGTCGCCCCGAGCCGGCGCTCGGTCTCGCGCAACAGCAGCGGCAGGAGCGCCGCCTGCCAGTCGTGGGCGTGGACGATGTCGGGCTGCAGGTTCAGAAGCCGCACGGTTTCCACGGCCGCCTTGCAAAAGAAGATGAAGCGCTCTGCGTTGTCTTCGTAGTCGCGCTCGCCATTGCCGTAGGCGGCGCTGCGATCGAAGTACTCCTCGCGGCAGACCAGGTAGACCCGCAGGTTCTCGCGCGGCGAAAACGTGCGGATGTCGCCGGAGAGGAACTGGTCGCCCATCTCGATCTTCAGCTGCAGCACTCTCTCGGCCGCCGCCGCCTTCGGCTGCGCCCTCGCGGCGGGGTAGCCCGGGATGAAGAGCGAAACCTCGTGGCCCCGGTCGGCCAGGGCGTTGCCGAGGGAACCCACCGCGTCCGCGAGGCCACCGGTCTTCATGAGCGGGAACGATTCGCTGGAGGCGATGACGATTTTCATCGCGTCAGCCTACATCCGGCGGTTTGCTCAGGCCAATACAAATGAAACGAGGACGGCGCCAGGCGCACGCGCGGAACGCGCATCGGTCCCCTGCCCCGGCCCGAAACACGCCGGAGGTGACCGGCAAGATCCAGTTCCGGGCCGGCGGCTCGGCCTACGTCGTCGCGGACAGCCTCACGGGGGCGTCCGGGCGCAAAGGCTCCCTCGAGCCCTCGATCCAGATTTTCCCAGAGGACACCTCGATCGCCCTTCCCGGTGACCGGGTTGCCGTGCGGATCATCGAGGGCCGGCAGGGCCGCAGGGCCGGCGAGAGGGTCGGCAAAGTGTCCCGGGTCCTGGAACGGGGCCGGGAGACCATCGTTGGGGACCTGCGCAAGGATGGGCGCAATTTCCTGGTGGCCCCAGACGACCCCAGGTTTGTCCGCGAGATCCTGGTTTCGGACCCGGCCCGCTTAGGGCTCAAGCCCGTGCCCCAGCCCGGGGACAAGGTTGTCGTCAAACTCGGGGACTGGCGCAACCGCCACCAGCCGCTGACCGGCGAGATCACCGGCAGACTGGGGCGCACCCACGAGCCCAAGACCGAGCTCCTGGGCATCTTTGAGAAGTTTGGCCTCGCCCACCGCTTTCCCCCCGAGGTCGAGCGCGAGGCGGCCGCCCTTCCCGACCGGGTCCACGCCCACGACGTCCAGGGCCGGCTCGACTACCGGAAGATCCCGGTTGTGACGATCGACCCCGACGACGCGAAGGACTTTGACGACGCCCTGTCGATCGAGGCCGGGCACGACGGCGAGATCCGGGTCGGTATCCACATCGCGGACGTGTCGACCTATGTGAGGCCCGGGACGGCCCTGGACCGCGAGGCCGCGCGCCGGGGCAACTCGACCTACTTGGTCGGCACCGTGATACCGATGCTCCCGGAGAAACTCTCCAATGGGCTGTGCTCCCTGGTCGAGGGGGAGGACCGGCTGTGCAAGGCGGTCCTGCTGACCTTCGCCCGCAACGGGCGCCTGAAGGAGACGACCTTCGGCAACTCGGTTATCCGGAGCCGCAAGCGCCTCACGTACCGGCAGGCCTACGCGCTGCTCTTCGAGAACGACCTGGACCGGATCCGCGCCCTGCCGCTGCCGCCCAAGCACCAGACCGGCTCCACAGGCCGGGCCCTGCGCTCGTTGAGCGACGGCGAACTCGTGGACCTGCAATCCTGGGTGAGGACCCTCTGGCGGCTGGCCAGCCGGATGCGCCAGGATCGGATGGCCCACGGAAGCCTCGACCTGGACATGCCCGAAACCAAGATCTTCGTCGACGAGCACGGGTACGCCGACCGGCTTGAGCGGATCGAGCAGGACGAGAGCCACCAGCTTATCGAGGAGTTCATGCTGGCGGCCAACGAGGCGGTGGCGCGGCTCACGAAGTCCAACCGGATGCCCTCTCTGTACCGGGTCCACGACGACCCCGACGAGGAGCGGCTCCAGGAGTACCGGCAGTTCCTCGGGACCTTCGGGATCCAGGTCGGCGACCTCACCCGCAGGGAGGAGGTCACCAAGCTGCTTAGGACCCTGTCGACCCAACCCCAGGGCTACACCCTCCGCACGGAGTTCCTGCGGAGCCTGCGCAAGGCCTGCTACCGGGCATCCGCGGACGGGCACTACGGGCTGCACAAGAAGGACTACACCCACTTCACCTCCCCGATCCGCCGTTACTCCGACCTGGTCGTCCACCGGGTGTTCGACACCTACCTGGCCAAGCACGGCGGGCGCCCCGCGGGCGCCCGAGCCGGCTACGACATCGCCGGGGTCGAGGGGCTCGCCGAGCACCTGAGCCTGACGGAGATCAACTCGACGGAGGCCGAGCGGGAGAGCGTCAAGATCAAGCTGCTGGAGTTCTTCGAGCGCGAGCTCGCCAAGGAGACCCGCACCCCCTTCCCCGCGGTCATCACCGACGTCCGCCGGAACGGGTTCTTTATCGAGCTGGTCGACTCGATGACCTTCGGTTTCGTGGCCTCCTCCACCCTCGGGGACGACCGCTACGAGCTCGACTCGTCCGGTTCAGCCCTGGTCGGGCGCAAGAAGCACCGCAGTTTCGCCCTCAACGGGCGCCTGGACGTCGTCGTCGACAAGGTGGACCGGTTTAAGCGCCTGATCGACTTTCGGCCCCTGTAAGGGACCTGGGCCCGTCATTTGCCGGCGGCGGATTTTTGCCTAAGCGTATTGCGATGAGCACCCACACCCTGAACGTGAACGGCAAGACGCTCTCCGTGGAGGCTGCCCCGGACACGCCGCTTCTGTGGGTGCTGCGCGACCAGCTTGGCCTGGTCGGCACCAAGTTTGGATGCGGGATCGGGCAGTGCGGGGCCTGCACGGTCCATCTCGATGGGACCCCTGCCCGCTCCTGCGTGACGCGCGTCTCGGCCACCGCCCAAAGGAAGATCACCACGATTGAGGGCCTTTCTGCGGACGGTTCCCATCCCCTTCAGGAGGCCTGGTGCGAACTCGATGTCCCCCAGTGCGGCTACTGCCAGGCCGGACAGATTATGACGGCGGCGGCGCTGCTTTCCCGGAAGCCCCGCCCAAGCGACGGCGACATTGACGAGGCGATGTCCGGGATCCTGTGCCGGTGTGGCACCTACTTAAGGATCCGCTCCGGCATCCATCGGGCCTCGGAGAAGGCGGCCCGGACGAAGGGGCCCACATGAGCCGCGAAGTCTCCCCTCCTCTCGACCGGCGGGGCTTCCTCAAGCTCTCGGCCCTGGCCGGAGGCGGCCTCATGCTTGCCCACTATCTGCGAGCGGCCGGGTCCGCTCGCGACGAGATCGCCAAGCCGACCCAGGAGCGCGAGCGCGGGGGGTTCACCCCGAGCGTGTTCCTTTCGATCGCCCCCGACGGGGAGGTCACGATCTTCTCCGCCCGCCCGGAGGTCGGCCAGGGGATCAGGACATCCCTTCCGATGGTCGTTGCCGAGGAGTTGGGGGCAGACTGGCGCCGCGTGAAGGTCGTCCCCGCCCCCCTGAACCCGGCCTACGGCCAGCAGGTGGCGGGCGGAAGCACCTCGACTCCGAACTCGTACCTGCCGATGCGCCGGGTCGGCGCGGCGGCCCGCACGATGCTGATCGGGGCCGCGGCGGGCGGCTGGGGTGTCCCTCCGGGAGAGTGCCGGGCCGAAGGAGGATTTGTGCATCATGGGGCCTCGGGCCGCTCGGCCGACTTCGGCTCCCTGGCGGCGGCCGCAGCCCAGCTTCCCGTTCCGGACGAGAAGGGCCTCGTTCTCAAGGACCCCGCCGACTTCAAGCTCCTGGGCACCCGGGTTGGCGGGGTCGACAACCCGGCCATCGTCACCGGAAAGCCGCTCTTCGGAATCGACCTGGTCCTGCCGGAGATGCTCTACGCCGTGTACGAACGGTGCCCGGTCTGGGGCGGCCGGGTCCGCAAGGCCAACCTTGAGCACGTGAAGAGCCTGCCCGGCGTGCGGGAGGCCTTCGTCGTCAACGAGGCGAGCGCCAAAGTGACGGGGCTTGTCCCGGGGGTTGCGATCGTCGCCAGGTCAACCTGGGAGGCCATCAGGGCCCGCAAGCAGCTGCAGGTCAGCTGGGAGGAGGAGCCCTTTGCCGAGAGCAGCTGGGAGAAGTTCGCGGCGGAGGCGAAGGCCCTGTTCGACCGGGGGCCGATGGAGGAGATCCGGCGCGACGGGGATCTCGACAGGGCGTTTTCGGGCGCGGCGAAGGTGGTCCAGGCCGATTACGCGCACGCCTTCATTTCCCACGCGAACCTTGAGCCCCAGAACTGCACCGCCCGCGTCCAGGGTGACCGGGCCGAATTTTGGGCCCCGACCCAGAATCCCGCCGACGGCCAGGCGGCCGTAGCGGCCTACCTCGGGATCCCTCCGGCCCAGCTCACTGTCCACATCACCCGGATCGGAGGGGGATTCGGCCGCAGGCTCCATTCCGACTTCATGCTCGAGGCGGCGGCGATCGCCAGAAGGGTTGCAGCCCCGGTCAAGCTCACCTGGACCCGGGAGGACGACTTGAGGCACGACCACTTCAGGCCCGGGGGGTTCCATCGCCTGAGGGGCGCCGTGGATGCGGCGGGCCGCCTTTCGGCCTGGTCGGGCCAGCAGGCCTACTTTGACCAGGGCTTGGGTGCAGACACCTTCCCGGGTCGCTTCGTCCCGGCGTACCTGCTGCGGACGGCGAAACTGGACAACGGGATACCCATGGGGCCCTGGCGGGCGCCCGGCAGCTGTACGCACGCCTTCGTCGCCGGCAGTTTCCTCGATGAACTCGCCCACGCGGCGGGCCGCGATCCGGTCGCCTTCGCCCTCGAACTCTTCGACAGCCGCGCCGTCGTCCCAGGTACCGGGCCGAAGGGGGTTCCCTACGATGCGCCGCGGATGCGCGGAGTCATCGCTCTGGCGGCCGAGAAGTCGGGATGGGGTCGGCCGCTGCCCAGGGGCCGGGGAATGGGCCTGGGCTTCTACTTCTGCCACCAGGGCTACGTCGCCGAGGTCGCCGAGGTGACGGTGTCCCGCGGGGGGGACCTCGCGGTGGAGCGGGTTGTCGCGGCGGTGGACGTGGGCTCCCAGATCGTGAACTTAAGCGGCGCCGAAGCGCAGGTGCAGGGTGCCGTCATCGACGGCTTGAGCGCCGCCTGGCGTCAGGAGCTCGACATCCAGCGCGGCCGGGTGCCCCAGTCCAACTTCCACGAGTACGCGCTGCTGCGCCTGCCCGCGGCGCCCAAGGCGATCGACATTCATTTTCTGAAGACGGACCACCCGCCGACCGGCCTGGGGGAGCCGGCGCTGCCGCCGCTCGCCCCGGCGGTCGCCAACGCGGTCTTCGCGGCGACGGGGATCCGGATCCGCCAGCTGCCGTTTTCGCGGACCAGTCTCGCCTGGCTCTAGGCCGCCCTACCAGCCCTGGCCCAGCTCCCCCTGCACCTCGCTGCCCGGGCGCTTCGCCGGTACCCCGAGAAACTCCGCGTAGCGCTCCAGCCAGTCGTCGAGCTTGTCCGCATAGTACTGCGGGTCGTATGGGGCCTTCTCGCGATCGAACAGGGCGACCGGGTTTGCGCGCTGCCAGTCCGTCGCGCGGCCCTTGGACTTGGGCCCGATGTAGTAGCTCACGCGCTCCCCCATCTGGGGTCGCGGATCCATCTTGAGGGCCGCCTCCGCGGCCGCGCGCCGGGGCTTTCCGCCACCGGCCATGAGCTGCTCGTAGGCCTCGGGGTTTGTGCTCAGGTTTTCGCTCCGGGCTAGTTCAATCACGGGCGCCTCGCTCGCCAGGATCCTTCGCCGGTATTCGTCCAGGAGCGCAAGGGGCGACTCCGGCGTTGCACCCAGAAGGAAGCCGACCAGGCAGTCCGTCAGGCGTTGCAGGTACGGCTCGATCCCGCGCGAGCGGAAGGCGCTGCCGCGCAGGATCACCCGCGAGCCGTCGTACAGTGCGTAGTTCTTGGCCCGGTAGCAAAACATTGCCGGATAGCGGCCGTCGCACTCCAGCTCTATCCCATCAGGAAGGATCGAGGCGACCCGCCCCAGGAGGGCCTCGGGCTGGTCGAAGTACTCCTCCGAGGACAGGTAGATCCCGTCGGTGTCCGCCTCGAGGATCGTGCAGCCGATCCGGGCGAACTCCTCGATCAGGGCCTGAAGCAGCTCCCGGCCCTTGCGGGTGACCTCTGCGGCCAGATCCCCATCCCCGAACCTGGCCCCCGAGAACCCCAGGTAGCCGTAGAAGGAATTGATCAGGATCTTGAAGGTCGCCTGGCGCGCCTGGGCTTCCGAGCGCTCCGCCTCGCTGGGGGCGGTGCGGGCGATCTGCTTGTAGCGCAGCCGGTATTCGCGCAGGTCGCGAAGCAGCGGGATGAAGGCCCCCAGGGAGTCGCCGGCGGGGTTCCGGCCCAGGTGCAGGAGCAGGCTTGGGTAGAGCGAGGCGACGTCGCAGTGGAGGACTTTCCGGAAGACGCCCTGCTGGAAGCTGCGCGTGTAGCCCCCCTCAAACGGGGCGATCTCCGGCGGCAGCGGGCAGGCCTGGCGGCTGTGGTAGTACTTGTCCAGGAGCAGCAGGTCGATCTTTGCCGTGGTGCCGCGCAGGGCCGCCTCCTGGAGCAGAATCGGGAAGAGCCGGGACTGCTCAAAATAGGTCGGCAGGAGAACGTTCCCCAGCCCCCTGGTCTCCCGCAGATCGTCCTCGAGGTAGGCCGAGAAGCGGGCGCGGTCCCCGCGGAATGCGGCGGCGATCTTGTCGCCGTCGATGTAGGTGCGCCCCGAGCGATCCGGCGGGGTGATCCCGAAGTAGACGGCGGCCGCCTTGAGCCCATAGGAGGCCATGTCCCGGGCCACCACGTCGTAGAGCTGCACGAGCAGGAAGGTGTCGATCACCGCCCTGCCGGCCAGGTCGCAGCGGGGGTAGTCGAGCCAGCGCTCGGCGACCTTCAGGCGGCTGTTGCGAAACGAGGCCGCCTGGCCGTAGCGGCCCCAGGCGCACGGGACCCGGTGGCGGCGGCAGCGGACCCGCAGGTACTCGAGGTCGAAGCGGAAAATGTTGTGGCCCTCGATCGTGTCCGGGTCCCACTCGTCGAGGACCGAGTTGAGCTCGGCAAGCAGCTCCCTCTCCGCCCCGTCCTCCGGCGCCGCAAGCTGCAGTAGGCGGGTGCGCCCGCCACAGCTCAGGCCGATGGCCAGGACTCGGTCCCCGTCGCGCTCCGCGTCGCTAAAGCGCCCTGTTGGTGAGTCGGTTTCGATGTCCAGCTGGCAGCGGCGCAGGTCGGAGAAGGCGAGCTCGGCGTACAGGCGGGCTCGGTTCTGCAGCAGGTACTGGCTCTCAAGCGGGCGCAGGACGTCGACCGCGCAGGTGTTCTCCGCCTGGCGCAGGAAGCTGTCGTAGGCCGACAGCGAATCGGCGTGGGCAAGTTCGCTGAAGGCCCCCAGCCCCTTCAAAGTTTCGATCGAGATGCCCGAGGCCTGCGGACCTGGCTCCGAGCCGCCGAGCCAGGCAAAGGGCCGGAAAGAGTCCGATTGCTCGCGCCGATCGCCCCCGGGCGCGTCAACTGTCGTTCGGACCCGCCCGTCGCCGTCGACCCAGACTCCGCAAAGTGAGGCCATCGGCGCGGCCTTTTGGGGCCTAGAAGGGCTTCGTGTAGGCCAGGGTCACCGCGAGGATCGCGAGGATCGCCGTCAGGGCCCCGAACAGCCCGGCCTTTTCCCTGCGCCGGTAGGCCATGCCGGCCAAGGCGGATATCCCGAGCCAGCACAGGAGCTTCAGGAAGACCCAGCCGGCCATCGCAAAATTGAACTCCGCCTGCCACATCCTAATTCCGCTTCCAACGACGAGCAGGCTCACGATCCCCGACCACATGACCACGCGCTTGCGCGTCTCGGGAGCCCCGGCCAGGGCATAGAAGGTGAGCCCGACCAGAAGCAGAACAGAGGAGACGTGAAAGGCGTGGAGGAAGTTGAATTCGTGGGGACTCATGCGGCTGTGCGGGAAAGGGAAAGGACACTCCACGTGTGCCGTGCGCCCAAAGGCTCAGGACCTTTTAAGTTAAGGTGGGCGCCTCCGCCCCGGCGTTTGCTTTCCGGTTTACGGCATAGCAGCTTCCGGGGACGGGTTCGGCTCCCATTGTGATTCAAAGGCAAAGAGCGTGTATTAAGGCACCTCGAACACTGCAGGGTGTCGGCAGTGACCCTATCCGCACCCCGGTCTCCCGTCAAATGAAACCGCCCGAATCGGGGCTATTAGGACCCGACAATGCTCTGGTCGAGGTGCTGGATGATCAGATCCTGGATCGTCGCCAGGAACAGGTAGCACATGAAGGCCTTCCTGACCGGCTCCTCCAACTCCGAGACCTGCACCTCGCCCGCCTCGAGCAGCTCGTCGGCGATTCCCCTGAGGTGCTTTTCGCGCAGCCTCAGGCGCACTGCCGAGCAGGCCCGCGCGATCGCCTCGGCGTTGGTCGGGTCAAAGTAGACCACGGCGTCCGTGAAGAACTCCTCGCCAAAGAGGGCGAGCAGGGTCGCCACGTCGCTCTTCTGGGAGGCCACGAGCTCCCCCGCCCAGGCCTCGTCCATCTCGGCATCGGCGCCCGCCTGCGGGGAGGCCACGGCCGGGTGATGCGCCAGGTCGTCGGCAAGTCCGCGGATCACATCCAACAGGGGCGCGACCACGGGCAGGCTGAGCTTGACCTCAATGCGCTTCATCGGGCTCAAGGATAGCGGTTAGGTGCCACTGCTGCAGGGTGAAGGCGTAGGCCTCGGCTGGCTCCCTCAAGCCGATCCAGACGATCGAACGGCCCCGCTCGTGCACCTCGAGCATGTGCTTTCGCGCGGTGTCCTCGTTGAAGCCGAACACCTTCTTGAAGACCACGACAACGTACGACATCAGGTTGACCGGGTCGTTCAGGACGACGACCCGCCAAGTGCGCTGCAGCTGCAGCTCGGTCTCAGCCTGGGGCTGCGAAAGGGGGCTGGATTTGGCCTGCGCCGGGTTCATGCCTGGGGCTGCGCGACCGCGGCGGCCACGCGGGCCTCGGCCTCCGCCAAGGGAAGCTTTTCAACCTGGGAGTGGGAGCGCCACTTGAGTTCGACGATTCCCTCCTTCAGGCCGCGGCCTCCGATCGTGATTCGAAGCGGGATTCCAATCAGGTCGGCGTCCTTGAACTTGACCCCCGGGCGCTCGGCGCGGTCGTCCACGAGGACACTCGCCCCAGCCCGTTCGGCGGCCTCCGCGAGCCGCTTGGCCCAGCCGGCCGACTCCTCCACCCCGGGGTCGAGCAGGCAAATCAGGACCTGGAAGGGCGCGACCGCCCACGGCCAGCGGATCCCGTCGGCGTCGTGGGACTGCTCGATGCAGGCCTGCATCGAGCGGCTGATGCCGATGCCGTAGCAGCCCATCACCATCGGGCGGGCCTGCTTCTGGTCGTCCGTGTACACGGCCCCGAACTTTTCCGAGTACTTTGTCCCCAGGAAGAACACGTGGCCGACCTCGATCGCCCGGGCGATCTTCAGGGGCTCCCCGGTCCGGGGGTCGGGCTCGCCCTCGCGCACGCGCCTGAAGTCCCCGAAGGAGGTGATGTCCAGGTCGCGCGCCGGGTGGACATTCTTGAGATGGAAGCCGTCGCGGTTCGCCCCGGTGGTTCCGGAGGCGACGAGCCTGATCGCCTGGTCGGCGAAGATCCCGGCCAGGCCGTCGCGCTTGGCGATCGTCCCGCGGACGGCCCCGAGGCTCCCGGGCTTGGCGCCCAGAACCGGGGCGATCTCCTCGGCGGTGGCCGGGCGGAACAGGGTGAAACCGAGTTTTCCGAGCTTGGCCTCCTCCAGTTCGTCGCAACCCCGCAAAATCACAAGGAAGAGCTTTCCGTCCCCGACGTAGACCAGGGTCTTGAACTGGGACCCGGCTGAAACGCCGTATGGTGCGGCCTCGAGGCCGGCGATCGTCGTCACCCCGGGGGTCGGAAACTCGGCCACGGCTTCGCCCGGGGCCGGGGGGACAAACCCCGCGGGCACCAGGCCGCTTGTGGCCTTCTCGCGGTTGGCGGCGTAGCCGCTCTTCTCCCCGTAGACCACGTCGTCGTCGCCGATCTCGGCGGGCACCATGAACTCGTGGGAGTCGCTGCCGCCCATGACGCCGGTGTCCGCCTCGACGACCACCGTCTTGAGCCCCACCCGGGCGAAGAAACGCTCGTAGGCGCTCTTCATGGCCAGGTAGTTCTTGCGCGCGCCGGCCTCGTCTACATCGAAGGAGTAGGCGTCCTTCATAACGAACTCCCGGGCGCGCATCAGCCCGAATCGGGGCCGTATCTCGTTGCGGAACTTGGTTGCGATCTGGAAGAAGTTCTTGGGCAGGTCCCGGTAGCTCGTGATCTCGTTTTTGACGAGCGGAGTGATGATCTCCTCGTGGGTCGGCCCGAGGACGAACTCCGGGTCGGCCCCGGCCCTCTTGCCGGCGCCGGCGTGGTCGGCCCGGAACATGATCTCGCGCGCGGCGGCCCAGCGCGGGCCCTGCTGCCAGAGCTCGGCCGGGTGGACGTGGGGCATCTGCAGCTCGATCGCGCCGGCCTTCTCCATCTCCTCGCGGCAGATCTGGCTGATGCGCTGCATGACCCTGAGCCCCAGCGGCAGGTACGTGTACAGGCCCCCGCCCAGCTTGCGGACGAGGCCCGCCCGGATGAGGAGGCGGTGGGAGGCGATTTCGGCGTCGGCCGGGCTCTCCTTAAGAGTCGGGATAAAGTACTGGGACCAGAATTTCATGATTCCCTCAAAAGGAATCATGCGCCCCTTCGCGGGGCAACGGAATTTCCTCTTTCCCGTTGCCACCGGGGGCGGGACAGCTGCAGTCTTCCGGCCACCTACCCGCAACGATGGCGCAGAATCGAAAGCCGTGGCCCATGAGGGTGATCGTCCTGCTGATCATCGTCTTTGTCGTCCCGTACACCTACATCAACCTGCGCTACCGAAAGCCCGGGCCGTCGTTTCGCCCGTACCAGGACGCCCGCGAGCGGGAGTCGATTGCCCGGGCCGGCTACGCCCGGGTGACGATCACGGCGAGCCGTCCCGACACCCGCCCGCTCGCCCCGGGTTCGGCGATCTCCGCCGAGGAGCTAGTTTCTGTCTCGGCGGCCGAGCCGGGTTTGCCCGCGGACTTGAGCAAGACCCTGCTCGAGCAGCCGATCCTGCCGCTGTCCCTCGGCCCGGTCCGGGCTGCGCCGTCGGCCTCCGCGGAGCAGCCCTACATCGTGGACTTCGAGTGCACGCTTCCTGACTCCCAGGTGCAGCTCGCCGGCGCCCGGCTCTACACCCGCGCGGCCGAGGTTCTCCTCGTCCCGGATTTTGAGCGGCTGACCGGGGGCTTGAGCGCGCGGACCCGCCAGAACCTGGTCCGGGCCACCGTCCCGGCGGGCTCCCTTCCGCCCGGCCGCTACCGGTTCACGATCCCGGCCAAGGGCGGGTCCAAGTCCTGGACCGTTCAAGTGCATTGACGAGCGGGGCTGCTTCGCCGAGAACAGCCGCTGAAGTCATGAGCACAGGCACCGGCCCCAGTTCCCAGCCCCCACCCTCGCCCGCCCAGGCGCAGGCAACGACCATCAAGCCGACGGACCTGCGCGGCATCCTCAAGTATGTCCCCCGGTTCCAGGGGCAGATCTTCGTCATCGCGATCGACGGCTCGATCGTGGCAGACGAGAATTTTGGAAATCTACTGGTCGACATTGCCGTTCTGAGGAGCCTCGGGATCAAGCTGCTCTTGGTCCACGGGATCAGCCAGCAGCTCAAGGAGCTGTCGGCCCTCCGGTCCGTTCCGATCACCAATGCAGACGGGACCGGACCCACCGACGCGGCGACTTTGGACCTGGCGGTCCGCGCCTCCTCGCGGGTCTCCCACCTGATCCTCGAGGGCCTGACGCAGAATTCGCTAAAGGCGGCGATCACCAACGCCGTCAGGGCGCTGCCGGTCGGCATCATCAAGGGGCTGGACCAGCAGTTCACCGGCAAGGTCGAACGCGTGGACAAGGATCTCCTGAACGACCTGATCGCCCGGCAGGTGGTGCCGCTCGTTTCCCCGCTCGCCTTCGGCCCGGACGGAAAGTCCCTGCGGGTCAACTCCGACCTGCTCGCCGCGGAGCTCGCCGAGGCGATGGCCGCCACCAAGATCATATTTCTGACCCCCTACGCCGGGCTCGAGATCGACGGTAAGGTCCGCCCGGAGGTCGCCGTCGACGCCCTGCGGGCGATCATCAAGGACAACCCCGAGCGGATGTCCGACCCGAGCCTGTCCAAGGCCGTGCACGCCATCAAGGCGATCGAAACCGGCACCCCGCGGGTCCACATCCTGGACGGCCGGGTCTTTGACGGGCTCCTGAACGAGATCTTCTCGAACGAGGGGGTCGGGACCCTGGTCTACGGAAACGACTACCAGCAGATCCGCAAGGCCACCAAGCGGGACGTGCGGGTGATCTACAACCTGACCCGGAACGCCGTCCGCAGGGAGGAGCTGTTGCACCGCACCCAGCAGGCGATCGAGAAGAACATCGACCAGTTTTTTGTGTTCGAGATCGACGAGAACATCATCGCCTGCGTCACCCTGTACTTCTACCCGGAGCAGCCGAAGCTCGCCGAGATCGGCTCGCTCTATGTCATGCCCTTCTACCACAACCGGGGGATCGGCAAGAAGATGGTCGAGTACGCGTGCCTGCAGGCCAAGGAGCGCAACGCCACCTCGGTTATAGCGCTGTCGACGCAGAGCTTCGGCTTCTTCAGCAACGTCTGCGGGTTCTCCGAGGCGGAGAAGGACATCCTGCCGGAGGCCAGGCTGAAGCTCTACGAGGAGAGCGGGCGAAACGCCAAGATCTTGACCAAGTCCCTGGCCTGACCCTTTTCTGGCGCAGGGGCGGTCTAGGCGGCCTTCAGTCTGCGGCGGAGCTGGGTGTATCCCGCTAGGAGCACACCGAACAGACCAGGAATCCAGGTGCCCACCTCGGGCACAGGAACAACGGCAGCCCCATTGGCCCAGATCTCTGTGGTCCCGTTCCACGCTGACATGTTGTAATCCAAGAGCCCGGTTTCATTCCATGCCGTGGAGGAGCTGGATCCCGAGATGCCGTTGGTGTTGTCGACCACGATCGCCAGGTAGTTGACCCCGTTGTAGAAGGTCGCGTTGCTTGTGTTGGCGATCACCTGCGAGGTGGCGCTCCACTGGCCCTGGGGAATCGAGATGATCGAGTTCGTGTAGTTTGACGGGGCCGTCGTCGGGCTGGCGTTGTACCCGAGCGGGTTCAAGTAGATCGTGTAGCCGTCGTCGGCAGCGATCGTCATGTCGATCGATACGGGGGCCGTGATGACGGCGCCCACGGCGAGTCCGGTCTGCGTGAGATTAAACGCCAGCGTGTAGACGAACAGGCCTTCGTTGGCGCCGGTTCCGTTTCCCGGCAGATAATTTCCGCCCTTGTTGACGTACTTGGAGCCCGAGGTGGTGGTGCTCGAAGTCGAAGCCCCGGGCGCAACGATCCATTCCGCCGTGCTCGTGCTAGGGGTGTAACCCGAGGCGCTCACAGCCGAGGCGGTGATCGCGTAGGCCGCTCCTTGGAAAGTCGTGTTTGCACTCGAGCCGCCGTTGGACGAGGCGTACGTCACGGACCAGAAGGACACCGCGCTTCCACCGGCCGTCAGCCCCTGCGAACTCGTCTGCCCGGTGTTGAATAGATTGGCGATCGTAACCTGGGCTCTCAGGTCTGAGTGCAGCAGCAGCACCGCCGCGAAAGCTCCGAACAAGAGCTTTCTCGCGGTCACCGGCGTTAGGTTATGGGCGTTACACATCATGAGTGGTGCGGGCTAAGTTTAGGAAAACGAACGCTACAGGGTAATGAGTAGAACCCCCTAATCGCAGAAAATCTAATACCCACTGGACCTGCTGCACGGGGTGCAAGGTGGCGCCTTCCCCGGACCCAAACGGCCCCGTTCGTGAAGCGGGTGCTCAGAATCCGTTCATCCGGGCCCAATTGGCTTGGCGGGGACCGGGAGGGCCGGCAGCGTGGACGGTGCGCCATGAGCCCCGCACCCGCCCCCACCCGCGTCCGCGCGATCGCCATGCTGCTCCTGGCGAACGTGTTCTGGGGGCTGAGTTTCCCGGTGATCAAGGTGCTGGTGCTCCTCAACGCCGCGCTTGCTCCCGGTTCTGGCGGCACCTACGCGGTCGCCTACGCGGTCGCCCCGCGCTTCGTGGTGAGTTTGCTCGTCCTCGGACTGTGGCAGATCTTCGTCCGGCGCTCGCCGCTGTCGGCTACCGACCTAAAGAGGGGGGCCCTGATCGGTCTTTTCGGGGCCGCCGGAATGCTGCTCCAAAACGACGGCCTGCGCTTCACGAGCGCCTCGACCTCGGCCTACCTGACGCAGCTTTATGCGATCCTGATTCCGCTGTGGCTGGCCTTCCGCAACCGGCGCAACCCCGGGGCGGTCGTCTGGATCAGCTGCGCGCTGGTGCTCGCAGGCGTGGCGATCCTGGGGCGGTTCGATTGGCGGGCCCTCCAGTTCGGCCGGGGCGAGTGGGAAACGTTGCTGTGCTCGGTGTTTTTCATGGTGCAGATCCTGCTTCTGGACGACCCGCGCTTCGCCGGGGACCGCCCGGGGAGGCTTCTGCTGGTCTGGGTCACCGTCGAGGCTGCGGTCTTCGGCGGGCTGGCCGCGGCGGGGGCGCCCTCGGCCGCGGCGCTCGTGGTCCCGTGGGTGACGCCGGTGTGGCTTACGTGCACGCTGCTCCTGGCGGGGTTCTGCACACTGGGGGCCTTCTCGATCATGATCGTGTGGCAGTCGAAGATCACGGCCACCGAGGCCGGGCTGATCTACTGCACGGAACCGATCTTCGGGTCCCTCTTTGCGCTCGTCTTGCCCGCCGTGTTCTCCCGGTGGGCCGGGCTCGCTTACGCGAACGAGACGGCGACCGGGAGCCTGCTGCTGGGCGGCGCCTTGATCACGGGCGCCAATGTCCTCATTCAGCTCAAGCCGCCGGCGGGATCCGCAGCTTCCTAAACCCCCAGATCGACGCCACGGCCCGAATCGTGACCGCCGAAAGGACGATCAGCCCGCCCGTCAGCGCCAGGGGAGCGGGCCGCTCGCCCGTGGCGAGCAGCACCCACACCGGGTTCAGGATCGGTTCGATCACCGGGATCAGGAGGGCCTCGAGGGCCGTCACGTGCTTGATCGCCCTGGCGTACAGCCAGTAGGCCGCGCCGAGCTGGACGACGCCCAGGGTGAGCAGGGTCCCCCAGCCCACCGGGGACAAGTGCGGGGCCGAGACGATCCAGGGAATGCCGATTAGAAAGGCGAGCCCGTTGCCCAGGATGATCGACTCGACCGGGGATCCGTCCTTCTGGCGGCGCAGGGCCATGGTCATCCCCGCGAAGGCGACCCCGCTCAAGGCCCCGAGGATGTTTCCGGCGCGGTGGGTCAGGTCCAAATTGTCGGCGAAGAAAAGCGTCATCCCGGACAGGGCCACCACGATCGTGAGCCAGTCGAACCGGGTCGCCCGCTCCCCCAGAAACCACGCGCCAAACAGGGCGACCCAGACGGGCGCCGTGTATTGCAGCAAAATCGCGTTTGCGGCGGTCGTCAGTTTCGTGGCGACGCAAAACGTGACCGTGCAGGCGGCGTAGCCCAAGGCGCCCAAGATCTGGATCCTGGAGAAATGGAACCGCAGGCCGCGGTTGGTCGCCAGGAGGAACACTCCCGCAACCAGCCCCCGGCCACCGGCAACGGCCAGGGGCGGCCACGGCACGGCCTTGATCAGGAGCCCGGCGAGGCTCCAGAACAGGGCGGCCAGGAACAGCTGGCCGACGGCGCGGGTGTGGGCTTGGGTGCTCAAAGGAGGGGGTGCGCGGCTGCCGGCCGCCCTGGGCTCAGGCCCCCGCGCAAGCCTGAGTCAAACCACCCCTTTGGGGAGGTGATCAACCCCAAAACCGCGGCGGCCCTCCCAACCCATGGTCAAAAATTGCGCGACATAGGGCAAGAAACGACGAGGCGCAAAAATCCGTTATCCGTAAGATGCGGCCCATGAGGTACCGGACGCTCTGCTTTCTGGCGTTGGCGTGGGCCCCGGCGATGGCGTCCGGAGCGATCGCAAACTCGGCGTGCATGGACTGCCACGAGCTGCAAGCCGGCGCGAAGAAGGACGCCGACTCGAAGACCGAGGTGATCAAGGCGGCCGCCTTCTCGGCCTCCGTCCACGGCAAGCTCAACTGCGTCGACTGCCACGCGTCGATTGCGGACACCCCCCACGACACCCCGGTCGCCCCCGTCCAGTGCGCCACCTGCCACCAGAAGGAGTCGAAGGCCTACGCGACGAGCATCCACGGCATGAGCCACGCGATGGGCACCTCGAGCGCGGCGACCTGCCTGGACTGCCACGGAAGCCCCCACGAGATCGCCCCGGTCAAGCAGCTGGATTCCCCCGTCTTCAAGCTGAACCTGCCCCAGACGTGCGCCCGCTGCCACAGCAACAAGAAGCTGACCGAGGAGTACCGCATCCAGAACTCCCAGGCGGCCTCGAACTACCTGGACAGCATCCACGGGACGGCGCTTCTGAAGATGGGGCTGATCGTGGCCCCCTCGTGCAACGACTGCCACGGGGTGCACGACATCAAGAGGAGCGTCGACCAGAGCTCGCGCACCAACCACGCGCACATCGCCACCACGTGCGGCCAGTGCCACGTGGGGATCGAGTCGGTCTACAACACGAGCATCCACGGGCAGATCCTGTCCAAGGGAGGCAAGGGCGGACCGGTCTGCTCGGACTGCCACAGTGCCCACCAGATCGAGAACCCCACGGGCGTTCACTTCAAGAGCCAGAGCGACCGGGTGTGCGGCAGGTGCCACGAGGACCGCCTCGAGCACTACCGCGAGACCTACCATGGCAAGGCCATGGCCCTGGGGCGCCCGAACGTCGCCTCGGATGTGGCCGCCTGCTACGACTGCCACGGATCCCACGATGTCTTCAAGGTGAGCGACCCGCGCTCGCGCCTGTCCAGCGGGAAGATCGTCGAGACCTGCCAGCAGTGCCACCCCGGCGTCGGGGTCAAGTTCACCACCTACGAGCCGCACGCCGACCCGCTCGATGCGGTGCACTACCCCGCCCTTCACCGGGTGTACATCGGCATGACGATCCTTCTGATCAGCGTTTTTGCCTTCTTCGGGATTCACACGCTCTTCTGGCTGTTCCGCTCGATCTACCTGTACCTCAACGACTCGAAGACCTTCCGTGAGGCCAAGGTCCAGGTGCACGCCGACGACGTAGTCTACACGCGCTTCACCTCCTTTGAGCGGTTCCTGCACCTGCTGGTGGTGACGAGCTTCCTGCTGCTTGTCCTCACGGGGATGCCGCTGAAATTCTACTACACCGACTGGGCGAAGACCATCTTCAACATCCTGGGAGGCGCCGAGGTCGCCCGCGCCCTGCACCGCCTCGGGGCCATCATCACCTTCACCTACTTCGGCCTGCACCTGCTGAGCCTGCTCAAGAGCTTCTGGAGGCGCCGGGCCGAGGTGAGAAACCCGGAGACCGGCCGCTTTGAACTCAAGCGCATCTGGGACGCCTCGTTCGGGCCCGACTCCATGGTCCCCTCCCTCCAGGACTGGCGCGACTTCATCGCGCACCAGAAGTGGTTCTTCGGGAAGGGGCCCAAGCCCCAGTTCGACCGCTGGACGTACTGGGAGCGGTTCGACTACTTCGCCGTGTTCTGGGGCATCTTCATCATCGGAGCCTCGGGGCTCGTCATGTGGTTCCCGAAGGCGTTCACGGCCGTGCTGCCGGGCTGGCTGATCAACATCGCGCTGGTGCTCCACTCCGACGAGGCCCTGCTCGCCGCCGGGTTCATCTTCACCTTCCACTTCTTCAACACCCACTTCCGGATCGAGAAGTTCCCGATGGACACCGTCATCTTCTCGGGCCGGATCTCGAAGACGGAACTGCTGCACGAGCGCAAGCGCTGGTACGACCGCCTGGTCGCAGCCGGCCGCCTCGAGGCACACCGGGTGAAGGACGAGTGGGAGGCCCGAAAGCCCATAGCCCGCTCATTCGGGTTCCTGTTCTTCGGGCTCGGGCTGGTGCTGCTGGCGCTGATCGCCTACGCGATGGTCTCGCGCCTGTGGCACGCCTGATAGCGCGGGCCTGACGTTGCGCCCGGGACCTCGAAAACGGGGTTCCCGGGCGCCGGGAAGAAGCCGGCCTTTAGAGCCGGACGACCGACTGCGTGCGCTGGGACTCGAGGGCGGCGCTCCAGATCTGCTGGCTTGCGACGGCCTCGTCCGGGGTGGCGCAACCGAAGCGGGCGCCCAGGTTCCCGCTGCGCTCGGCGACATAGGCCGCCCACATCTGCTGCAGGATGTCGGGGAAGCCCACTTCGAAGATCCCGCCGGTGATCGTCTTGAACTGAGGGGTGAAGCCCAGGTCGGTCTTCTCCCACCACTGCTCCTTGTCGCGCCGGTAGGTCCAGAGGGTCTTGGGCTCCTTGGTGGAGAAGCGGGCGCCGCGGTCAGTTCCCAGGATCTCGATGTACCAAGTGTTGGTCTCGGTCGGGGCCATGCGCTTCATCTCGAGGGTCATGGGGACCGACTCGCCGCCGGCCTCGAACGTGGTGTGCAGCATCGCGTTGTTCCAGGTGTCGCACTGGGCCATGCCGCCCTTGCCGTCGGGCCGCTCCGTGTGGATCTTCTGGAGCTGCGCGTAGACCGTCTTCGGCTTCCAGCCGAGCCGGAGCGGTATATGGGCGACATGCATGCCGAGGTCGCCCATGACCCCGATCTCGCCGCAGAACTTGTTCATCCGCTTCCAGTTGATGGGCTTAGTGGGGTCGAGGTCGCTCGAGTGCAGGAAGCCGACGCGAACCTGCAGGATCCGGCCGAGGGCGCCCGAGGAGGCCATCTGGAAGACCCGGCTGACCCCCGGCAGGAAGGGAAATTCCGAGGAGACGCGCACGAACCGCCCGAGCCGCTTGGCCTCGTCGCGGATACGGCCGGCCGAGGCCGGGTCCAACCCGAAGGGCTTCTCGGCAAGCAGGTCTTTGCCCGAGCGCAGGACATCCAGGTACATCGACTCGTGCAGGTTGTGGGGGACGGCGACGTAGACGACGTCGACGTCCTTGGAGGCCAGAAGCTCCGTGTGCTTCTGTGTCCGCAGCCGCACCGACGGAATCTGGGCGAACCACTCGAGGATCGCTGGCTGCACATCGCACACGGCCGTCAGTTCCACCTTCACAGGGAACTGCTCGAGGGTGAACCATCGGCCGAATGCCGAGGCTGCCTCGCGGCCCATGAGGCCGCCGCCGATAATGCCGATCCTGACTGTTGGGGATGAAGCCGTGGTAGTGGACATGGCGGGGCCAACCAAAGGAAGGGCCCGGGGGCTTGCAACGCCAAACCAGTGCCCCCGAGCGAGCAGCCGCCAATTTCTGCGGGCTTTTCGCCAAGCCATGCGGGGTTGCAAAGCCCTTAAGGCGCTATCGTTGCGACACTGGCCGCGCGCGCGGCCGGACTTATGCATTCCGCAAGCACGCGAAGCCCGGGCCGCGGCGAGACCCTGCTCGCCGTCGGTGCGATGGCTGCCCTGGCCGCCGTGCTGGTCTTTGTCCTTGCCGAGCAGGGGCGCTTCAGCCCGGCGGTGCTGCTTGCACCCGCCTCCCCGACCCCTCCGGCCGGCTCGTCGCCCGCAGCCCTGCTCGCCCGCTGGCCCGGGGGCCTTTCGGCCATGGGACAGGCGGAGCTGTTCACGCCGGCCACCCTTTCGGACAAGATCGACGGGAAGGCCGAACTGTATCTGTCCGCGGGGTTCCTGGCGCTTTCCTGCCAGAGAGTCTCCCTAAAGGGGTCGACCTCGTGGATGGAGGCCTTTGTCTACGACATGGGGCGGCCCGCAGATGCCTTCGCTGTGTACAGTTCGCAGCGGCGCCCCGAGGGGCGGGACGCCGGCCTGGGCGACTTCAGCTACGCGGCCGGCAACGAGCTTTGCCTGGTCCACGGGCGCTACTACATCGAACTCGTCGGCTCGGACAGCGGGGAGGCCGTCCTGGGCTCGGCCTCGGCACTGGCCTCGTCCCTGATCGATTCCCGGCCCGTCACCGAGCACGCCACGGTTGCCGAGAAGGCGCTGTTTCCTCCCGGGGGGCTCGTCGCCGACAGCGTGACCCTGGTGCCCGCCGACGTCTTCGGTTTCGACCGGTTAAAGAACGTCTTTCTCGCCCGCTACCAGGTTGGCGGGGAGGAAGTGACGTTGTTTCTCGCCGACCGGGGCAGCGAGGCCGGGGCCGCAAAGGCCGCGGCCGAACTGCAGGCCTTTCTGGTGACCGAATGCGGCGGCACGGCCGCCGGGCAGACGGCCCAACCGCCCGGAGGTGCAATCGTCGACCTGGGAGGCGCCTTTGACGCCGTCTTCTGCCGCGGCCGCTTCCTGGCGGGCGTCCACCAGGCCGCCAGTTCGCAGGGGGCCGAACGCTGGGCCTCGGTCCTGTGGGGCCGGCTCGGAGGGGTCGACCGATGAAGCCCGAAACCTCAGGGCCCGATCCGGCTCCCCCATCCCGGCGGGAGTTTCTTCGCAGGGCCGTACAGGCTGGTGCCGGAGTGGCGGTGACGGCCGCGTTGGGCGCATGGCTCCTGGACCGCAGGCCGCCGGGTACGATCGGCCGCATCGCCGCGGTGGACGCCCGCCGCAGTTTCGGCCCGAAGGGCGCGGGGCCGACCTTGAGCATCATTACGGGCCGCGCGCGCCGCCAGATGCTTCGGCGGGGCTTGGCGGCCGTGGGCGGGATCGAGCGGTTCATCGCCAGGGGCGACCGGGTGCTGATCAAGGTGAACGCTGCCTTCGCAAGCCCGGCGGCTCTCGCGGCGACGACCCACCCGGACGTGGCCGCCGAACTGGTCACCCTGTGCCTGGCGGCGGGCGCGGCTTCGGTCATCGTCACGGACAACCCGATCAACGACCCGGAGAGCTGCTTTGAGCTGACCGGGATCGGGCCGGCGGTGCGGGCGGCGGGCGGCCGGCTCTTTGTCCCCAGGGCCGATTCCTTCCATCCGGGCACCGTGGAGGGCTCGCGGCTCATCCGCGACTGGCCGGTCCTCCACAGCCCGTTTGCCGGCGTCACGAAGTTGATCGGGACCGCCCCCGTGAAGCACCACCATCGGGCCGGGGCCTCGATGACCCTGAAGAACTGGTACGGGCTCCTCGGCGGGCGCCGTAACCAGTTCCACCAGGACATCGACGGGATCGTCTCGGAATTGGCCCGCATGGTGACCCCGACCTTTGTCGTCCTCGACGGGGCGCAGAGCATGATGTCCAACGGCCCGACCGGCGGGTCCCTGGCGGACCTGAAGGAGACCCGGACTTTGGTGGTGAGCACCGATCCTGTGGCCGCCGACGCCTACGGGGCGACGCTCCTCGGGAAAACCCACAGAGACCTGCCGTACCTGGCCGCCGCCGCCGCGCTCGGGGCAGGAACGGTCGACTTCGAGTCCCTCCGGCCCGTGCGGGCCGCCGCAGAGGAGGAGGGCTAGCCATGCGCATCACGACCGCCCGCCGGATCGCACAGGCGTTTTTCTTCCTGCTGTTTGCCTGGCTCTGCCTGGTGGCGGCCGTGGGAACGGGCTGGTTCCAGTGGCGGGGCTGGCCGATCCGTTGGTTCCTGGAACTCGACCCCCTCGTGGCCGTGGGGACCGTGCTGACGACTCACTCGCTCTATCCCGGGCTTGCCTGGGCGCTGGGGACCATCGTCGTCACCATCCTTCTGGGACGGGTCTTCTGCGGCTGGATCTGCCCGTTCGGGACGATCCACCAGGCCGCCGGTTGGATCGGCCGGCACGGCCGTCGGCCGAAGCTGGTGATCGACTCCAACCAGTACCACCCCCTGCAGCGCCTCAAGTACGGTATCCTCGCCGCATTTCTGGTCGCCGCGGCGGTGCCTCCCAAGCTAACGGGGCTCGCCCATCTCCACACGGGTCTTCTCGACCCGATCCCGCTGGTGCAGCGCTCCTTCAACCTGGTGGTCCTGCCGGTCGCCGGACTGGGTTCGGGCGGGGGTTTTTCGGGCGGACGCTTCTACGCCGAGTCGGTCGTAATCGGAACGGTCTTCCTGGGCTTTGTGCTCCTGAATTTCGCGGTGCCGCGCCTGTTCTGCCGGTTTGTCTGTCCGCTGGGGGCGCTGCTAGCGATCCTCGGCCGGGCCGCCCCCTTTGGGATCAAGACCCGCAAGCACGCCTGCACGGAGTGCGGGGCGTGCAACCTCAACTGCGAGGGAGCCTGCAATCCGAAGGGTCCAATCCAGGTGAGCGAGTGCCTGCTGTGCATGAACTGCTTCGAGGACTGCCCGACGAGCCACCCGATCGGCTACGGGCCGCGCCCCTCCCTCGCCGGGGAGATCACCTCGCCGGGCCTTTCGAGGCGCGGGTTCGTGGCCTCGGTGGTCGCGGGGCTGGCGGTAGTCCCCCTGTCGCGCCTGAGCGGGTCGGACGCGAACAACTGGCAGGCGGGCTTGGTGCGGCCCCCGGGGGCGGTCGCCGAAGATGAGTTCCTGGCGCGGTGCATCAAGTGCGGGGAGTGCATGCGGGTGTGCCCGACAAACGTGCTGCAGCCGGCCGGGTTCTCCACGGGGATGGAGGTCCTCTGGACCCCGGTCCTCAACAACCGAATCGGGACGAGCGGCTGCCAGATGGACTGCGTGGCCTGCGGCTACGCGTGCCCGACCGGGGCGATCCGCCGGCTCACGCTCGACGAGAAGCTCGGGCGGGGCGAGTCCCGGGGGGCCGGTCCGATCCGCTTGGGTCTGGCGGCCGTCGACCGCGGCCGGTGCCTTCCCTGGGCGATGGGCCGCCCCTGCATCGTCTGCGAGGAGACCTGCCCGGTCTCGCCCAAGGCGATCACGGTCGAGGAGGCCCAGGGCCTGTCCCCCGACGGGGTGGCGGTCAGGCTGCAGCGGCCGGTGGTCGACCCGTCCCGGTGCATTGGCTGCGGTGTCTGCGAGCACGAGTGCCCGATGAACGGCATCCGCGCGATCCGGGTGAGCGCCGACAACGAGTCGCGCGACCCCGCCCATTCCATCCTACTTCATCATGAAAACAAATCCTAGCGGCATGACCCGCCGCGACTTCCTGGCCGCCACGGGCGCCCTGGGCCTGGGCTCGATTCTGGGTCCCTCACTGCTGTCCGGGGCCGAGGCCCCCCGCCCCGCCATGCCGCGCCGGCTCTTCGGCAAGACCGGTGTCAGCGTCCCCATTCTCGGCCTGGGCTGCATGTTCGACATCATCGACAACCAGGTGATCCTGCGGCAGACCTTCGACCACGGTGTCACCTACTGGGATACGGCCGCCGCCTATGAGAAAGGCGGCAGCGAGCGCGGGATCTCCATGTTCCTGGACAAGAACCCCTCGGCCCGCAAGGAGCTGTTCCTGGTCACCAAGGGGCAGTACCACAACTTTCCCCACACCCTCGACGAGTCCCTCGCCCGGCTGAAGACCGACTACGTCGACCTGTTTCTCCTGCACAACGTGAAGTCGATCGAGGAGGTCGACCGCCCGGACGTGAGGGCCTTTGCCGAGAAGGCGAAAAAGGACGGCAAGATCCGCTTCTTCGGCTTTTCCACGCATACGAACATGGCCCAGTGCCTAGCCGGCGCGGCGAAACTCGGGTGGATCGACGGGATCCTCGTCGCGTACAGTTTCCGCATCATGCACGAGCCGGACCTGAGGGCCGCCCTCGACGCGTGTGAGAAGGCCGGGATCGGCCTGACCGCCATGAAGACCCAGGGGCAGCGGCAGGGCGCGGACACCCCCGAGCAGGCGGCGTTCCTGGCCCCGCTGATCGCGGGGGGGCTCACCCCGGGCCAGGCGAAGCTCAAGGTGGTGCTGGAGAACCCGCAAATTGCGAACACCTGCGTGCAGATGCCCAACCTGAAGCTCTGCCGCGAGAACATGGCGGCGGCCCTGGACCCGAAGGCGCTGAGCACGGCCGACCGGCTGGCGCTGGCCCGGTACGCGGCGGCCACCGACAACTCCCACTGCGCCGGGTGCGCCCGGCTGTGCGAACCGGCCCTGGCCGGGTCGGTCCCCGTCCGCGAGGTGATGCGCCACTTGATGTACGAGCGGCACTACGGCGGGGCGGTCGATGCCCGAGCGCTCTTTTCCGAACTGCCGGCCGAGGTGAGGGAGCGGCTCGCGCGGGTAGACTACGCGCCGGCCGAGCGCGCCTGCCCCCACGGACTAGCGATCGGATCCCTGATGAGGGAGGCGGCCAGCCGCCTCGCCTAGGAACCCAGGGCCTCGCGGAAATTTTTGCCGGACTGGGCCATCACGGCGGCCACGCCCGAGAAGTCGCTTCCGTTGGCGATCAGCCTCGCCCCGGATGCGGCAAGCTGCCGGATGTCGTCGGGCCCCCGCGTGGGGCGGCCCCAGGCGACCCCGTGCTTGGCGGCCGCGGCCGCGATCCGGGCATGGGCCTCGCGCATCAGGGGATGCTCCCAGTTGCCGAAGCAGCCCAGCCGGAGCCCCAGGTCGCCAGGACCCAGGAAGAGCCCGTCGATCCCGGGCACGGCTGCGATTGCCTCAACGTTGGCGAGGGCCTCCGGGGTTTCGATCTGTACGACCAGCACTGTCTCCGCGTTGGCCGCCGCGAAATACCCCTCGGTTCCCCGCACATAGAACTCGTTGTCGAGGCTCGCCCCGTCGACGCCGCGCTCGCCCATCGGCGGGAACTTCACGGCCTTAACCAGCCACTTGGCCTCCTCGGGCGTATTGACCAGCGGGATCATCAGGGCGGATGCCCCGTCCTCTAGGAGGTGGTACAGCTCCGTCGCGTTGCGGCTGCCGGTGCGCACGAGGCAGTCGATCCCCGCCAGGTGGTGGAGCGCGATCATGCGCTGGATCTCGCGGCGGTCCCAGGTGCCGTGCTCGGCGTCGAGCCACAGGGCGTCCAGGCCGGCGAGGGCGGCGTGGGCCGGCATCATCGCCGTGGGGTAATATAAGCAGCCGAATCGGACTACTTCGTTGCGACGCAGACGGGCGCGGATGCGGGAGGGGCGCATGGGGGGAAAGCCGGAACGTAGGGGGCGCCGGCCGCCAGGCAAGGTCTAAGCGAAGGGGTTTGAAATTGGGCGGCTCCTGCGGTGTCATTTTCCCCATGCAATCCGCCGGAACGGGCCAGGAGCTCTACCGCCGCGCGAAGCGGCTCATTCCCGGGGGCACGCAGCTGCTGAGCAAGCGCCCAGAGCAGTACCTGCCGGACAACTGGCCGGCCTACTACCAGAAGGCGAAGGGCTGCACGGTCTGGGACCTGGACGGAAGGGCCTATACCGACTTCACCTCTTGCGGGATCGGGGCCTGCCTGCTCGGGTACGCCGACGACACGGTCAACGCCGCGGTCGCCGCGTGCGTCCGGGACGGCAGCATGTGCACGCTGAACCCCCCTGAGGAGGTCGAGCTTGCCCAGCTCCTGTGCACGATCCACCCGTGGGCCCAGAAGGCCCGCTTTGCTCGTTCGGGCGGCGAGTCGATGGCGATCGCGGTCCGCATCGCCCGGGCGGCTACCGGCCGCTCCGTGGTCGCCTTCTGCGGCTACCACGGCTGGTGCGACTGGTACCTGGCGGCGAACCTCTCCGAATCCGACGCTCTCCAGGGGCACCTCCTGCCGGGCCTGGACCCGGCCGGGGTCCCCCCGGGCCTGCGCGGGACGGCCCTGCCCTTCCACTACAACGAACTGGGCGAACTTGAGCAAATCGTCGCCCGGCACGCCGGTGACCTTGCGGCGATTGTCATGGAACCGATGCGCACCGATCCGCCCCGGGACGGGTTCCTGGAGAAGGTCCGCTCGATCGCGAACAAGACGGGGGCCGTCCTCATCTTTGACGAGATCACCGCGGGCTGGCGGAGCCACCACGGAGGGATCCACCTCGGGCTGGGGGTCGAGCCGGACATCGCCGTCTTCGCCAAGGCGATCTCCAACGGCTATCCGATGGCGGCCGTGATCGGGCGCTCCGGCCCCATGGAGGCCGCCCAGCGGACCTTCGTCAGCAGCACCTACTGGACGGAGCGGATCGGACCGACGGCGGCCCTGGCGGCGATTCGCCGGATGAAGGAGGTGGGGTTGGTCGCGCATGTCCAGGGCGTCGGGGAGCGGGTCCTCGCCGGCTGGCGCAGTTTGGGGGCCCGCCACGGGCTTCCGGTTTCAATCTCCGGGATTCCCGCGCTGTGCCACTTTGGGTTCGACTGCGGGGGCGATAGCCGCGCTCTGATGACGCTCTTCACCCAGGAGATGCTCGACCGGGGATTCCTCGCCAACGGGGGGTTCTATCCCACGTACGCTCACGGACCCCAAGTCGTCGACCGGTACCTGGCTGCAGTGGATGAAGTGTTTGCTCGGCTGCGTCTGTGCCTCAAACCGGGGGCAGCCGCAGCAGCCTTGCGGGGGCCCGTGGCCCAGAGCGGCTTTGCCCGGCTGACCTGAACCCCCTGGGTCGGGGAGTCGTGGAGTTGGAGGGCGGAGCCATCGTGCGCCGCACTCCTTGGCGTGGATGGCCCCGAGGGCAAAAGGAAGCCGCGAGGGTCATGACCTGAGCGCCAGCGGGCAGTGCCAAGTACCCTCTTAGGGCAAGGTTCTCCCATGCGTTTCCGGGAGCACCTAGAGTCCCACGGGGAGGGCCTCGCAGCGCAACTCCCGGGCGGTCGGTGCCGTCACAAGCTTCACGGGATCGTAACAGAAGAGCAGCGGGTTCGCCACGTCACAGGGTCAATGTAGTGCCGAGCAGTATTCAGCTGGGTGCCTTCCTGGGCACTACCAATAACCAACCCGACTCCTCATCCACAGAAAAATGAAAGCACTGAAGTCCCTCCTGGCGGCCGCCCTGGCGTTCGCCTTCGTCGCCGTGGCCTCCGCGCAGACCACGATCCACATCACAGGCTCGACTGCCTTCCGCAAGGCCGCCCACCAGGCCATCGGGAACATCCTCAATACCGGGTACACGGTCGGCTACTCCGGCACCGATCTGACGAAGGCAAGCCAGGCCGTCTTCAGTGGCACGACCAAGACCGGCAATTACTCGGTCGTCATCAAGACCTCGTGGTCCGGGTCGGCCGGCGGCGTCCAGGCTGTCTCCCAGCAGAGTCCGGTCATCACTGTTGCGACCTGGCTGCAGACCGGGCTCACCGGATCGGGGCTCACCGGGCCCTACGACGCCCCCGCGGCCGCCGAGGTCGCGTTTTCAGATGCGTACCAGGCCTCAACGGCGTTCACGGGCACCGGCTTCACAACCCTCCATGATACGGTGGTCGGTGTTGTGCCCTTCGTCTGGACGAAGGGTTCGAGCAACGACGCGACCGTCCAGGCCAGTCTGGCAAACGTCACAAACATGACACCCCTTATCGCCCGCCTAATTCTCTCGGCCGGAAGCCCCCTTTCAATTCTTACCGGGACCTCCTCTGACTCGGGCGTCTACGTCTACCCGCTGGGTCGCGACGAGGACTCGGGCACCCGCATCGACGCATTCGCCGAGCCCGGCTTCGGGGTGTTCGGTTCGCCGATCCAGTACCAGCCGACCATCGCTGGCGGCGTAATCACGTCCATCACTGCCTGGCCTGCCAACACCGTAAACGGAATCAGCTTCCCGGTTGGCCACTCCGGCTACAGCAGCGGCGGCACCCTCGCGACCGCGCTCAACACTCCTGTGGATAGCGCTGCCCGCGACACCTTCGGGGACAAGATCGCCCTCATCGCCTACTTCGGCGTGAACGACGCGGCAAGCGTCAACGGAGGCAGCAACAACCTCACCTACAACGGCGTCGCCTACAGCGCGACCGCGGTTGCCGAGGGCAAGTACACCTTCTGGTCCTATGAGCACCTGATGTACGCCCCGACCTTCTCCGGCACGGCGAAGACCGTGGCTGACCAAATCGGCACCCAGATATCCACCGTCGATGGCACCGCATCCGGCGTTCTTCTTTCCAGCATGAACGTGAGCCGCACCGTCGAGGGCGGCGTTATCATCCACAACTAACCGTTAGGGATCCCGAACAAGGGTACCCAGCATGAAAAAATCTCTAATCTTAAGCCTTCTCGCGCTCGCGGCGTCGGCGGCTCCGGCCCCGGCAGCGGTCCAGTCGGCCGTCACCGACCTGGTTCTGGGCTTCCGCGCCACAGGAGGCCAGGGCCAGAGCATCAACCTGGAGGTAGACCTCGGGAGTATCTCCCAATACTACAACCAGCCGGCCGGCACCCATTTCACGGTTGCCAGCCTCTCACCGGTTGACCTGAACACGATCTACGGCTCCAGCTGGACCACGCGCTCTGACCTGTTCTGGGGCATCGTTGGGTCAGCCGGACGTCTCGCTGTTGGCCCCAACGGCCAGCCGGTGGCTACTCTCTGGGGGAGCTACCCGGAGACCACGGCCGGGACCCAGTCCACGGCTCCCTGGACACCCTCGAGCCGCAACGGGCAGATGGCCGCCTCGGCGATCATCGAACCGCTCTATGGTTACGCCCCGGGAAGCTTGGGTGGAACCACGGCGACGGCGAACAGCAGCTCGGCGGCGTCGATAAACGCCAACTTGTCGGGCAGCTACTCCGCGCAGGACCTGAGCCAGCCCGGCGAGAGTTTCGGGTTCTTTAACCCGGCGATCGATGCCTCGGCCAGGGTCCTGTTTGGGGGCTATGCGGTTACCGACCTTTACGAGCTGCGCCCGGGAGGCTCCAGCGCAACCTACGTCGGATCCTTCGGGCTATCTGCAAGTGGAACGCTCGTGTTCAGCAACGCCCCGTCCTACTTCACGCAGGCCCAGGGGAATTCGACCTTCACGACCCAGCCTGCGGCATTGACGATCGCCTCGGGGTCCACGGCCACTCTGGTCGCCATTGCAACTGGGACACCCGCTCCGAGCTACCAGTGGTACGTCAACGGCGTTGCGATCCCCAGCGCAACCAGTTCCCGCCTCGTGATCAACAGCGCGACAAGCGCCAACGCGGGCAGCTACGTCTGCGTTGCGACCAACTCCTCGGGGAGCAATTCGAGCAGCGCTGCGGTCCTGACTGTGACGTCAACCTCAAACCCGGGCCGGCTTGTCAACCTGTCTGTCAACGCGGCGATCGACTCGTCAGGCCTGACGATGGGCTTCGTAACGGGCGGGGCTGGCACAACTGGGACCCAGTCCCTCCTCATCCGGGCCGGCGGGCCTGCGCTGATCCCTTACGGGGTTCCGAACACCCTCGCCGATCCGCAGCTGACCGTCCTCAATGGCTCCACCTCGATCGCGACCAACGCGGGCTGGGGCACCCCGGCGAGCAACCAGACGGTAGTCAACCTCGCCCAAGCCAACACCGGGGCGGGACTGATCTACTCGAATGCGGCGAGCCTAGACTCCGCGACCGTTCTGGCCCTCGCTCCCAACCCGGGCTACACAGTCCAGGTCGTGAGCAAGTCGAGCGCCTCCGGTCGGACCCTCGCTGAGGTCTACGACAACACCCCGGCCAACACCTACACAGCGACGACACCGCGGCTTGTGAACGTTTCGTGCCGGATCCAGCTGGCCGTTAACGGCAGCCTAACCGACGGCTTTGTGATCGGAGGGAGCACCTCGAAAACGGTGCTCATCCGCGCGATCGGCCCCGGACTCCTCGCCTACGGTGTCACGGGCGCCATGGCGGACCCGCAGCTCGTAGTCTATAAGGACTCGACCGCAATCGCCTCAAATTCGGCGTGGGGCGGCGACCCGCAGCTGACGGCCGCAATGACCGCAGTCAGCGCGCAGCCGAACCCGCCGCAAGCCAAGGATTGCGCTGTCCTACTGACCCTCGCCCCCGGCTCATATACCGCCGTCGCCTCAAGCGCGAGCGGCGCAGCCGGCAACGTCCTAGTCGACATCTACGAGGTACCGTGAGGCCTCGAGAGGTCCATTGCCCACGACGGCGTTGAGTAGATCCGCTGCCTGTCTTATCGAAAAGACCGCGCGGCCCCTCTGCCTGGTGGCAGAGGGGCCGCGCCCGTTCCGACGCACGGCTTGGGCCGGCGCGGCCGCGGTGGGGTTTGTGCTGAATGTCCTGATTCTGGCGGCTTCAGCCTCGGGCCAACTTGCCGCGGCCCCGGCGCCAGCGACGTTCTTCATCCGGGAGTATCGGGTCAGCGGGGCGAAGACCCTGCCCCGCGATCAGGTTGAAGCCGCGGTCTACCCGTTCCTCGGCCCGAGCCGGACACGGGACGACGTTGAGGCGGCCCGAGCCGCCCTGGAGAAGGCCTATCGAGATTTGGGCTATCAGTCCGTCGCCGTGCAAATTCCCGAGCAACGGGCCGACAAGGGAGTGGTGCGCCTTAGGGTTCTCGAAGGTGTCGTCGGGCGGCTGAGGGTGAAGGGGGCTCGGTATTATTCACCGCAGCTTATCAGGGAGATGGCGCCCTCCGTTGCAGAGGGGAAGGTCGTCGACTTCAACACCATCCCGCGCGACATGGTCGCGTTGAACCAGGTCCCCGACAGGAGGGTGACTCCTGCCCTGCGCCAGGGTTCGGACCCAGGCACCGTCGACATCGACCTAAACGTTAAGGATACCTTGCCTGTCCATGGTAGTCTCGAGTTAAACAACCGCTACAGTCCGAACACCTCGTCGCTGCGGCTGAACGGCGCCGTTAGCGATAACAACGCCCTCGATAGAGGGGACTCGGCTGGGCTCAGCTTCCAGCTCGCCCCGCAGAGAATGGCGGACGCCAAGGTGCTCTCGGCCTATTATCTAGCGCGCTTCCCGCGCAACCCGGACCTGAGCGTACTGCTCCAGGGAACGAAGCAGGACAGCGCGGTCTCCACCCTCGGCGGCGCCGCGGTTGCGGGGCGTGGCGAAATCGCGGGGGCTCGGGTGATCCTGGTGCTGTCCGGCGGAGCCCGCCTCTACCAGTCGCTGAGCCTGGGCTTTGACTTCAAGCATTTCGAGCAGAACGTCGCGATCGCCGGAACGACCCTTGCCGCCCCGATCACCTACTTTCCCGTAACGGCCGCCTATGCGGCCACGGCGGGGGAACCCGGGCGCCTGACCGAACTCAATGCCGCGGTCACGCTGCACCTCCGGGGGCTTGGAAGCAGCCCTGCGACCTTCGACACCCGGAGGTACGATGCCGATGGAGGCTTCATCTACCTGAGGGCCGATGCCTCCCACACCCGCAGCCTCCCCCTCGGATGGGAAGCCTTCGGCAAGGTCCAGGGGCAGCTTGCAGACAGGCCGCTTCTCGACAGCGAGGAGTCCAGCGGCGGAGGCCTCGGAACCGTCCGCGGCTACCCGGAGTCGACGGTGATAGGAGACAGCGCCGTTTTCGGGACGGTGGAGATTCGGGGGCCGTCCCTCGCGCGCTGGCTCAAGCGGGCCCGGGGCGAGTGGCGCATCTACGCCTTTGCCGATGGAGGAGCTGTGTTTGTAAACCGTGCCCTCCCCGAACAGGCCTCCCACTTCACGCTGGCCAGCTACGGCTTGGGGACCCGCATCCGGATGCTGGATCACTTCAACGGTTCGCTCGACGCGGCGCTGCCGCTCATCAGCCAGGATCCCGTCCGCGCCCTGGACCCCTTCCTCACGTTCCGCATGTGGTCCGATTTTTAGCCCGCCCATGAAACGACTACCCACAGATTCACTCCCGAGGTTCGCATCGCTGCGGCTCCCGGTGTTCGCCTTGCTCGCCCTCTGGCTTGCCGCAAGTCCGGCCCGGGCATGGTGGGACGATGCCTGGACCGCCCGCAAGCTGATCACGGTCGACCCGACCGCGCGAGGCGCTGCAATCTCCGAGCCGATAGGCCCGGTGACGGTTCTCCTGCGGCTGCACGACGGAAACTTTCCGTTCTCGGCGGCAAAGCAGGACGGAAGCGATCTGCGCCTCATCGCCGCCGATGACAAGACCCCTCTCCCGTTCCACATCGAGCGATTCGATCCGATCCTGAACGAAGCCTTTGTCTGGGTCCGGCTCCCCGACCTCCCGCCTTCCGTGCCTACGAACTTCTGGCTGTATTATGCCAACGCCGGCGAGCACCTCGACGGCGGGGCCGATTCCAAGGCGAGCTACGACCCGGACACGGTGCTCGTCTACCATTTTGACGAGCGGTCCGGCGCCCCGCGGGATTCAACCGCGGCGGCAAACCATGCGCTGAATGCGGGGGCGCCCGTTCAGGGTTCCCTGATCGGAGGAGGGCTGCGGATCGATGGGCATAACCCGGTCACGATCCCGGGCTCGGCATCGCTCGCGTGGGCGGAGGGTGCAGCAATGACCTGGTCTGCCTGGGTGAAGTTTGCCCCGCAGGCCGAGGCGGTGATCTTCCGCCGCGGGGACGACAGCCAGGGGTTTAGTCTAGGGCTCGACCGGGGGGTACCCTTTGTTGAGGTGAGGGGTCCTTTTGGGGTCCAGCGCACGCCCGCCGGGCCGGCCATCCCGGCAAACGCGTGGCGCCACATCGCCGTGGTCGCATCAGGAGCGAAGATCGTCCTGTACGTCAACGGGGAAGCTTACACCACCCTGACAAGCGCCCTGCCCGCGCTCAAGGGGCCGTCCGTGCTGGGATATGAGGGCGTCACCGGAGGCTCCGGCTACAGCGGGGAGATCGATGAACTGGAAATCTCAAAGGCGGTGAGAACCCCGGGATTCGTCAAGTTCCTCGCCCTGAACCAAGGCGGGGACGCCTCAACCAAGCTTCTCAATTTCGGTGACGAGGAACAGGCCACGAACTGGCTGAGCTGGCTCAGCAACGGGTACGTCGGGATTATCCTCAAGTCGCTCACGATCGACGGATGGGTCGTGATCGGGATCCTGCTGGTGATGGCTGCGATCAGCTGGGCCGTCATGGTGGCCAAGGCTCTGTACCTGAATGCGGTCGCCGCGGGAAACGCGTCGTTCATCAGGGAATGGCGCCATCTTGCTGCGGACCTGACCACGCTTGACGGCGACGATGCCGAGAAAATCAGGTCGCTGGGGGGCCGCGTCGACCCAGCGGCCCAGCGCTCCTTGCGAAACTCCCCGATTTACCGGATCTACCACATCGGCGCCGAGGAGATCCGGCACCGGGTGTCCGCGCGCAATGGCGGGTCCAAGGCCCTCTCCGCCCGGTCCATCCAGGCAATCAGGGCCAGTTTGGACGGCGGCGTCGTGAGGGAGACGCAAAAGCTCAACAGTCTGCTCGTTCTGCTCACGATCGCGATCTCGGGAGGGCCGTTCCTCGGCCTCCTCGGCACCGTGGTCGGGGTCATGATCACCTTCGCGTCGATCGCGGCGGCCGGGGACGTGAACGTGAACGCGATCGCGCCCGGGATCGCCGCCGCGCTCGCCGCCACGGTCGCCGGGCTGATCGTGGCCATCCCGTCTCTGTTCGGCTACAACTACCTCCTGTCGCGGGTGAAGGATGCGACCAACGAGATGCACATCTTCGTCGACGAGTTCGTGACCAAGATGGCCGAGTACTATTCCGAGCCATGACCACCCAGGACCAAGGAAAGCCCTACGACGAGATCAACATCACCCCGATGTTGGACCTGGCGTATGTGCTGCTCGTCATTTTCATCCTTATGACCACCGCGGCGGTCCAGGGGGTGAAGGTCAACCTGCCGAAGGCAAGTCCCGCCCCGAGCCTCGCCAAGCCCAAGACCCGGGCGATCACCGTTAACAACGACGGTAAGATCTTCCTGGACACAATGCCGGTGACGCTGAGCGAACTGGAGCAGCGCCTGACCCAACTGAGGGCTCAGTCGCCCGACTTCCCCGTGGTCGTCAAGGGGGACACGCTGACGCAGTACCAGAATATCATGGATGTGCTGGATGTGCTCGGACGCCTCAACATCACCCAGGTCGGACTGGCCACCAAGCCGCGCTGAGCCTCCCAACAATGAGCGGCAACACCGACGATCTCGACAGGCCCTCGCCGATCAAGCGGTTCGGCTTCGCGCTCGGGGCGATGGCGATCATCGCGATCGTCGGGGCGCTGTTTGTCTCGCAGGCGCTCTCCCAGCACCGTAAGCCGCTCCGCAGACCGCCATCGGTCTCCCTTGTGCGGATCGTGGCCCCCCCCTCCCCCTCCCCCTCCGGTCGCACGCCCCCCGGAGCCCAAGATGCTGGACCAGAAGATGATCGATCAGGTCCCGGTGGACGACAATGAGACCAAGCCGGACGATAAGCCCCAGAGCGCTCCGACGCCGTCATTGGGAACCGGGATCAGGGGCGACGGCTCAGGGGATGCGTTCGGCCTTGGCGCTGACGACGGCCGTTCGCTCGGTCGCGGGGGTGACAACGCGGCAGGGCGCGCCGGACGGTGGGGCTGGTACGCAAGCGAGGTCCAGGTCGCGATCGCCGACGCCCTGCGTCGGGATCCCCGGGTCCGAAGAGCCCACTTTCAACTCGAGGTCCGTATTTGGCCGGACGCAGCAGGCCGCGTCACCCGGGCCCGGATTAAGGGATCCACCGGGGACCCCGGTTTGGACCAGGTCATCCGCCAGGAGATTCTCACCGGCTTCCAGCTTCCCGACCCTCCGCCGGTCGGCATGCCCAGTCCCATCGTTCTTCGCGTTGGCGCCCGCCCGCCCGACTAGCCTCACCTTCCTCTCATGTCCCTGCACGCACTCCCACTGATCTGCCGCGCGCTCGGCCGCACCGGGGCACTTGCCCTGGGGCTCGCGATCGCGGCGGCCGCATTGCCCTCAGGACTCGTTGCCCAAGCTGCGTCCTCCCCACTCTCGGAGAACGTCGCAGTCAACCTGATCAACCGCCTCGTGAAGCGGGGAGCCCTCACTGCGGACGATGGCGCCGAGCTGATCAAGCTCGCTGAGGCCGACGCCGCGGCAGCCCGCTCTCGGAACGCCGCCCCAAGTCCGGCGCAGGAGGCTAGGCAGCCCGTGGGGGACCCGGCCGCGGGGGACGAGGAGGCGGTCCGGGTGACCTATGTTCCCGAGATCGTCAAGGCCCAGATCCGCGACGAGGTCCGGCAGGACGTCATGGCACAGGCCCGCAGGGAAAACTGGGCGTCTCCCCGCGCCTTTCCGGAGTGGACGTCCCGGTTCGAGTTCTTCGGAGATTTCCGATTCCGCCTCGAGGGAGACCTGCTGCCGGCGGGCAACGACAACACCGGAGCCTTCCCCAACTTCAACGCAATCAACACCGGCTCGCCCTTTGACGTCTCAGGGAACCTCTTCTCCCCCCAGTACAACGTGGATCAGAACCGGCAGCGCGTGCGCATCCGCGCGCGGCTTGGAACCGCAATCACCCTCGGGGACGGGTTCACCTCGGGCCTGCGCTTCGGGACCGGCGAGAACAACTCACCGGTCACCGAGAACCAGAGCCTTGGCTCGGCCAATCAGGCTCAGGGCGGCAACTTCAGCAAATACGCTGTCTGGCTCGATCGCGGCTTTCTGCGCTATGAGGTGGGAACCACCGCCGAGCAGGGGTTGACTTTCACCGTCGGGCGGTTCGACAACCCGTTCTTTGCGACGACGATGCTGTGGGCCGCCGACCTCGGTTTCGACGGCGCCGTAATCCAGGGGCGGCGCGTTGTCGCCGATGGGTTGACGGCGTTCATCACGATTGGGGCGTTCCCCGTGTTCAACACGGACCTGAACTTCGCCTCCAACCAGCCGGCGAAGTTCAAGAGCGAGGACAAGTGGCTTTACGCGGCTCAGGCAGGGGCCACCTGGAGGCTAAATTCTGACTTCGAGGCCAAATTCGCTGGGGCCTACTACTATTTTGCGAATGTTGAGGGGAAGCTGTCCGCCCCGTACACGCCGCTCACTGCGCAAGACGCCGGCAGCACCGATGACAGCAGGCCGGCCTTCGCCCAGACAGGCAACACCTACATGGCGCTGCGCAACATCGTGCCGACGGTCCTCAACAACTTCGGCGCGATCGACCAGTACCAGTACTTCGGGCTTGCGAGCCCGTTCCATGAGTTGGACCTGACGGGCCGGCTCGACTACAACCATTTCGCCCCGTTCCAGCTGGCCCTCACCGGCGAATACGTCAACAACCTGGCCTTCCACCGGCACTCCGTCGGGGCCAAGGCGGTCAACAACCTCGGGGCCGCCCCCAGCGCCGGTGGCGTCGGGGCGTTTGAGGGTGGTAACGCCGCCTGGTTTGTGGGGATCACGGCCGGCGCCGTCGCCATGCGCCAGCGCTGGGACTGGAATGTTTCCCTGGACTATCGGAACGTCCAGTCCGATGCCCTCGTCGATGGGTTCTGTGATGCCGATTTTGGCGGCACGCTCCTGGGGACCAACCACAAGGGGTACACCCTCTCGGGCAACATGGCTCTCGCACCCCGGGTTTGGCTCACCGTGCGCTGGATGAGCGCCACGGGACTGGCCGGTCCCACCTTCCGCAACGATCTCCTGCTTTTCGACATCAACAGCAAATTCTAGCCATGAACCGCGTTCCCGCACTCCCAGCGATTCTCATCCTCAGTCTCGCCGCAACGTTGTCCCTGTCGGCGGCCGCGCCCGACCCCAACGAGGCGAGGCTCCGCGAGGCATTGCGGAGCGCACTGGCCCAGCTCAGCACGGCTGAGACGGAACGTTCGGCGCTCGAGGCCGGCCGGGCCGAGATGGAGCAAAAGGCCCGGGAGCTTACCCAGCAGGTGGGCGCGCTCGCTAAACAGGCCGCCGCCGACCGCGCGGCAGCCGCCAAGGCGACGGCGGCGCTGCAGGCCCTTGTCGACGAGCAGAAGGACGAGAACGTGCGGCTCAAAGGCGGCCTGGAGAAGCAAGCGGCGCTCGCAGCCAAGTACGCCGAGACGCTCAAGGCAACCGAGGCTCGCCGAGCCGCGCTGGAGTCCGACCTTGTGATCCTGCAGCGGAGGTTCACCGACTGCGCGGCGCGCAACCGAGCGCTCGGGAAAATTGGGAACGAGATCCTGACCCGTTACGAGAAGTTCAGCCTGGGAGAAGCCCTGGCCGCCAAGGAGCCCTTTGTCGGGTCCACCCGGACCCGCCTCGAGAACCTCGTTCAGGACTACCAGGACAAGCTGGACGATCAGCGCTTCAAGCCGTGAAAGGAATGCCTCCCACGCTTAGGCGCCTGAGGCGACTGCCCACGCGGTCCGCGGGGGCAGTCGGCCGTGGGGTCAACGTTGTTGTCAGGGCCACGGCGGGCGCATTCGCCGCGCTCGCGGTGCTGGCGCTGGTGGGCCGGCTTTCGGCAGCAGACCTCCTGAGGTCGGGCCGCACCGTGGCGGCCGCGGGTAGTTCCGCAGTCGCGGCCGCGACTGCGTCAGCACCTTCCGCGAAGGACCTGCTGGCCCAGACTACCACGGCACTTCAGGCCGTGCAGACCATGCAGGCGACCGCGCGCGCCCTGGCGGCGGCTGCCTCGGGTAGCCTGGGGCCGGATCCCAACCATGTGGGCCAATCGCTTCCGACTGTCGCCGATGGCCTCGGGCTCGGTGGGCTGCAGGCAGCGACCGGCTCCAACGCACTTTGGCTGGGCGCACAGAACCCGACGCAGGCCACCTCAGGAGGTGCCACGGTTGTCACCATCGTGCAGACGACGCAGCAGGCCCTGTTGCACTGGACGACGTTCAACGTCGGCCGCAAGACCACCGTCGCCTTCGACCAGTCCGCTGGGGGCTCGAATGTTGGGGAGTGGATCGCCTTCAACGAGGTGCTCGATCCTTCCGGCGTGCCGTCCCAGATCCTGGGTTCAGTCACGGCTGCAGGGCAGGTCTATCTGATCAACCCCAATGGGATTATCTTCGGAGGAGCCTCTCAGGTCAATGTGCACGCGCTCGTTGCCTCGTCCCTGCCGTTAAACGAGAACCTGCTCGGCCTGGGCCTGCTGAACAATCCGGACGACCAATTTCTTCTCAGCTCTCTGTCGATCGCCGCCGGGCCGAATGGCACTCCCGCGTTCAATCCGGCCCCATCGCCGCTGCCAGGCGGCGCTAACGGCGATGTGACCGTCCGGCCCGGGGCGGTGATCGCCTCCCCGACCACGGCCGACCACGTCGGGGGCAGGATCGTCCTGGCAGCTCCCAACGTGACGAACGGGGGGACGCTTTCCGCACCGGACGGCCAGGTCATCCTTGCGGCCGGCAACCAGGTTGGCTTCGCCGCCCACTCGAGCACCGATGCGAGCCTGCGGGGGCTGGACGTGTACATTGGCCAGGGCACGGGCCAGGCGACAAATGCCTCGGGCGCCCTCATCCAGGTGCCCCGAGGCGACGTGGTCCTCGTCGGCCCGAGCGTCAGCCAGCTCGGCTTCGTCGATAGCTCGACATCGGTTTCCCTCAATGGACGGATCGACCTGCTGGCCGATTACAATGCGGTTAGCGCGGGCGGTCTGGTCTCCGGGGCCACATTCTTTCCCCAGGCGACTGGGACCGTGACGTTCGGGCCGGAAAGTGTCACACGGATACTGCCGGAGTTGGCTGACACGGCGACGGTCGTGGGCACCCAACTGGCGCTCGCTTCGCAGCTGACGGTGCATGGGCAGGCCGTGCACCTGGCTGGCAACGCAACGATTCAAGCCCCCGATGCAGCGATCGAAATCGACGCCGGCGGCTGGAACTTTACCGGCGCCGGGACCGGAGCCAGAGACAGCCTGGATTTTCTCTGCGGGCAGATCTACCTGGATTCCGGGGCGGTTATCGACGCGTCGGGGTCTAGCGACGTGGCCGCCGCGATCTCGGAAAACATTGTGTCCGCCCAACTCCTGGGCACGGAGCTGGCAAACGATCCCCTCCTGCGCGACGGGCCGCTGCGGGGGCAGACGATCCAGGTGGATATACGCCAGACCGGCACCTACAACGGGCAGACCTGGGTTGGCACGCCGCTTGCGGACATCTCGGGTTACATCGCCCTAATCCAGAGGACGGTGGGCGAGCTCACGACAAGCGGCGGTTCCGTGAGCCTCAACGCGGGAGGCTCCGTGGTGGTTCAGAGCGGAGCCACGATCAATGTTTCGGGCGGCTCCATAGCCTATCAGGGCGGGGTCGTGCAGACGACAGACCTCGTCGCAGGAGGACGGATCTACAACGTTTCCACGGCGACCCCCGACCGCGTCTACGACGGGCTGTACACCGGATCAACCTCGACCGACACCAAGTGGGGAATCGTCACGACCTCGACCACCGCCCAATTCGGCGGGGTCTACGAGGCCGGCTACCTCCAAGGTGGAAACGGCGGCTCGATCGCGATCACAGCGCCGGCGATGGCGCTCGACGGAAGCCTCGTCGGCCGCACCGCCGCCGGTCCCTGGCAGCGGGTGGTAGCCCCTACGGCAGCGGCGCTGTCACTTGTCTTTCAAGGCCAGGATCAGAGCCTGCCGGCAAACAGCTATCCGGCCTATTCCCCGACGCCGCCTGCCGTGAGTTTCAGCCTCGGTGCGGCGCAGGCGGCGCCCGCCGCATTCTCTGTTGACGCCTCGGGCACTCCGGCCGCACTCGGAGGCGACCGCACGGAACGGGTGTTTCTTTCCCCCAGTCTGATCGGCTCCGGTAACTTCGGCCGCCTGACGATCGACAACAGCGACGGCTCGATCGCCGTGGCGACGGGAACTGGGCTCACCCTTCCCTCCGGGGGTGCCCTCGCGCTCACGGCCGCATCGATCGACATCGAGGGCTCGATTGATGCCCCAGGCGGCACCCTCGGTTTTACCGCCCTCGATGTCTCGCCATACGCAAATCGGGCGCTGACTGGCGGAGCCGTGCCCGTCACGCCCACTCCCGACCCCTCTCGGGGTCAGTTCACCCTCGGGAGCGCGGCCTCTCTCGATGTCGCAGGCCTGATCGTCGACGACCGATCGACCTCCTCAAGCTCCGGCAGCCTGCCCATGGCCCTAAATGGCGGAGCGGTCACGGTGCGAGCCTACTCCGCCAGCCTGGCATCCGGGGCGGTGATCGACGTCTCCGGGGGCTTGGGGATCAGCGCGGTGGCGAAACTCACCTACGGCTCCGGCGGGGCGATCGCAATCTCAGCCGGAGAGGACCCGCTGGTGTCGTCGGTCCTCGGCGGCCAGCTGCAGCTTTACGGGACGCTGCGCGGGTATGCGGGCAGCAAGGGTGGCGCCCTCAGCCTGCTCGCCCCCTCGGTCCAGATCGGCGGGACGTCCTCCAATGCGTCCACGCTGCTCTTATCTCCCAGTTTCTTCACCCAAGGGGGGTTCGGCACCTACGCAATCAGCGGCATTGGCGCCCAGTCCTCGTCGGGCGTTGTGACCCCGGGCCTTGTGGTCGCCCCGGGCACCCTCCTGGAGCCGACCGAGGCCAACTGGGTCGAGGTCCCCACGTCGGGAGCGGACGGAACCGCACTCCTGCAGGCCGGCCTGCTCCCGTCCGGGGTTCGTTCGGCCGTAAACCTGACCCTTTCGGCTCCCGGCGCCCGCAATCCCTACAACAGCGCGAGCCCGATCGTCGTCCTGGGGGACCTGGTTGTGAGCGAGGGAGCCACCGTGCGCACCGACCCCGGAGGATCCGTGACCCTGTCGGGAGACACGGTGGCGGTGCTAGGAGCGGTCATCGCACCGGGCGGGTCCGTCAAGGTCTCGGGCGGGAAGGACTCGACGGTGCTTTTCCAAAATTCCTCCCAAGCGGTGCCGACGGTAGACCTGGGCCCGGCGAGCCTTCTATCCGCGGCAGGGGCGACCCTGCTCACCCCGGATCCCCGGGGGTACCGCACCGGATCGGTCCTGCCCGGCGGAACGATCTCGGTGTCGGGAAACATCGTGGCCGAGTCGGGAGCCGTGATCAATGTGTCCGGGGCGAGCGACACCCTCTTTCTCGCCCCATCCTACAGCGGCTACGCCAATCTTTCCCCTGACGGCTTGCTGCTCGTTCCGACCCGGGTGGACAGTTCTGGCGGGTCGATCATCCTATCCGGGGCGCAGGAACTGTTTGAGGATGCGACTTTACTGGGTGCGGCGGGCGGAGCGTCGGCTCTGGGCGGCGGCCTCACTGTCTCCTCGGGCCGGTTCTATCCGGCCGGGTCGAGCGCCGGTGCCGCCACCCCACTCGATTCGACCCTCGTGGTGACTCAGTCCGGGGCGACGCTTCCAGCCCGCGGTTCCGCTCAGAGCGGGGTTTCGATAGGCAACCCGGTGACGAACGCCGCGGGACAGGCCCTGCAAGGGCAGGGTTACATCGCCGCAGACAGGTTCTCCGCGGGGGGCTTTGATTCGGTCACGCTGGCGGGAACGGTCCAATTCAAGGGGCCCGTGGTCCTGTCGGCCCCGCAAAGCCTGAAGCTCGGCACCTCAGGGGTGATCACCGCGGACTCTTCCGTCTCCCTCTCAGCCCCTTACATCTCCCTGGGAATGCCCTTTCAGGCACCTGAGTCTGCTCAGCAGCAGGTGAGCGCATTTCAGGTCCAGGGGCAGCCCTTCTTCTTTGCTCCGGCCTACGGCTCCGGAAGCCTCTCCGCAACCGCCCGGCTCATTGATGTTGGCAACCTGTCTCTGCAGAGCATAGGAAACGCTATCCTCGCTGCCGACGGGGGTGACATCCGAGGCGATGGCACGCTGGATATTGCAGGCTCCATCTTGTTGCGGGCCGGACAGATCTACCCGCCAACGGAGGTCGTCTTTAATATCGTCGCCTACGACTCGGCGGGCAGCACCGGGCAGACCCGGCAGGGCTCCGTGACGATTGTCGGCGCGGGCGACCGTCCCCTCCCCCTCTCCGCGGGGGGCACGCTGAACATCCTTGGTTCCACGATCAACCAGGGCGGAGTCCTGCGGGCCCCAATCGGAACAATCAACCTCGGGTGGGACGGAGTCGGGGCGGCACCTTCCGACCCCATCGCCGGATCCAGCGCGAGCGCCCCTGTCACCCGGCAACTGAACCTGACGGCGGGCAGCCTGACCTCGGTGTCGGCGGTTGATCCCTCGACTGGACAGGCAGCCGTGATCCCCTACGGACTTGAGCTGAATGGAACCGCCTGGATCGATCCGGCCGGGACCGACATCACGGCGGGCGGGGCCCCGAGCAAGGCAATCAGGTTGTCCGCGGTAACCGTTTCCGACCAGGCGGGGTCCACCATCGACCTGCGGGGCGGCGGGGATCTCTTCGCCTACCAATGGGTGTCGGGCACCGGCGGGACCCAGGATGTTCTCGCCTCGCTGAACAGCTTCGCAGTCATTCCCGGCTATGCCGCCGCCTACGCACCGTACGGCCCGTACAACACCGCGCCGCTTACGACAAACCTGGGAAGCGATGTCGGGTACGCGAACGCGAAACTCACCGTGGGCGGCCAGGTCTACCTGAACGCAAGCCCGGGGCTCCCCGCGGGGATCTACACGCTGCTGCCCGCCCGCTACGCCCTGCTTCACGGTGCCTTCCTGGTCACCCCGCAGTCGGGCATCCCGCCGGCTGCGGCTGCGGCCCAACCGGATGGTTCAACGGTGGTCAGCGGCTACGTTCGCTATGGACTGGGCTCGTCCATGTCGGCCCCGGGGCTCTATGCGGCGTTTTCCGTCGCGTCCTCCTCGGTGCTGGCCGGAAGGGCCCAGTATGCGGGCTTTTCGGCCGACGCCTCGCTGGCCCAAGGGGCGGCCGCCGCTGGTTCGTCCGTGCCGCGCCTGCCGGTCGACTCGGGCCAGCTGGTCGTCACCGCCACCTTAGCCATGCAGGTGCGCGGCTCCGTGGCTGCACAGGCACCTGCCGCGGGCCTGGGCGGGCTCATCGACATCGACAGCCCCGTCGATATCGTGATCGGCACGGCGACGACAGCCGTGCCAGCAGGGGTCCTTGAGCTCAATTCTGCGGATCTGAGCGCCTTTGGGGCCGAAAGTCTCCTAGTTGGCGGCATCCGGCAGCAGGGTTCTGGCGGAATCTCGGTGCAGACTGACACCGGCAGCCTTACGGTTAACAATGCCGGCCAGCCCCTGAGCGGCTCCGACATCATCCTGGTGGCCAGCCGCAGCCTCGTGCTTTCCCCGGGCGCCGATGTGGAGCAGGCGGGCTCCCTGGCTTCCGGGGCCGAGTCTCTCCTGCTGGGGTCCTCGTCGTCGGTCGGCAGCGGCAACGGGCTTCTCCTGCGGGTCAGCGCCTCGGCGTCGGCCCCCGTGACCCGCGCCTCGGTGGACGGCTCGACCTCCCCGGCGCTGGCGATCGGCGCCGGAGCCAACCTGGCCGGCGCAAACATCACCGTGGATTCGACCGGCAGCACGTCGCTGGATCCCTCGGCGAGCCTCGCTGGATCGGCGCTTTTCGTCGGCAGCAGGCAGATCGCGCTCCAGCTGAACGGCGCCCCATCGATTCCATCCGGGAGCGGCATGCTGCTGTCGTTGGTCGAGCTTCAGCGCATCCAGTCCGCACAGGCCATCTCCCTGCGAAGCTACTCCTCTATCGATATCTACGGCTCGGGTCAGATCGGCGCCCTTTCTGCCTCCGGGGCGCCGCTCATTGGGAGCCTCACCCTAAACGCCGCGGAGATCCGGGGCTTCGCGGCTAACGGAGGCACCGTGGCCTTCAACGCCCAGTCGCTGGTCCTCAGCAACACCGCGGGGGGCTCCGCCCCGGGGCCGTCTGCGAACCCGAACGGGACGCTCACGTTTAACGCAGGTACGGTCACCCTGGGGGCGGGCGCTCTGGCCGTTGACCAGTACACGCAGGTATCCGTCGCCGGGACTGCCGCGATCCTGACCCAGGGAGCCGGGAGCCTTTCCGTCCAAGGGGGACTCTCGCTATCGGCCCCCCTCATCACTGCGGCGGTCGGTGCCACCGAAAGCGTTGTGGCCGGTGGTGCGCTCTCGCTCGGGGGAGCGGGCGTGCTCCCAGCCGCCGTAACTCCGGGTTTGGGCGCCACCCTGGCCTTCGCCGGAGCCACCATCTCCGAGTCGACGTCGATCATCCTGCCCAGCGGGCAACTGAGTCTTCACTCCACGGCTGGCGACCTAACGATCACGGGTTCAGCTAGGCTCGATGTCGGCGGCGTGTCCACCGCGTTCTATGACACGGCCGCCTCGACCCCCGGAGGGGCCATCAGCCTCGCCGCTGACGCCGGGTCGGTGACCGTGGCCTCGGGTGCGGTTGTGACCGTTGCCGCGCCCTCGTCCACGGGCAGCGCCGGAAGTCTTTCGGTCAGCGCAACAGGAGGGAGCTTCAGCCTGGGCGGAACGCTGCTTGGGACCGGCTCAGCCGGAGCGAGTTTCTCCCTGGATGCGGGTTCCCTGCCGGGGGGCATGCTCGGCAGCCTTGATAGTTCGCTTAATGCCGGGGGATTCAGCACATCACGGGCGTTTCGCATTCGCCTCGGTGACGTCACTGTCGACGGACTCGCCACAGCGAAGAATTTCGTCCTTTCCGCAGACTCTGGATCGATCAACGTCACCGGCACGATCGACGGGACAGGCCTCCAGGGTGGATCGATCAGCCTGGCGGCTGCCGGCAGCGTGACCCTGCTTTCGGGCGCCGTGCTCACCGTCGCAGCACAGAATTTCGACGACGCCGGCAAGGGAGGGGCGATTTCCCTAGAGGCCGGGGCCGATGTGAATGCAACCGCGAGTCGCGCCGGGTTTATCGATGTGCGCAGCGGCTCGAAAATCGATCTTTCGGTTGCAGGCAATACCACCGGGAGCGGGTCCCTGGGGCAGGTTTCCGGTACCCTCACTCTGAGGGCGCCCGCCTCCTCGGATGGATCGGACATCCAGATCCGGGCCCTCAACGGCTCCATAACGGGGGCCTCCGGAATCGTGGTCCTCGGTGAGTCGATCTACAACGTGGCTGGCGCCGCCGGCACCATCACGCCCGCAGTCCAAGCTTCGATCCTAGCCGATGGCACGGCCTTGGGATCCCACGCGGCGGCGATCGCCCAGCGGCTCTTGCCTTCCGGGGGACCCCTGGCAGACATCCTCCACATCCGGCCCGGGGCCCAAGTCGTCAATCCCCTAGGGGATCTGACGCTCGGTTCGCCATGGGACCTGTCGGCCTACCGCTTCGGCCCGTCGGCGAATCCGCTTGCGCTGGGCTCGGGAGAACCCGGCGAACTGACGCTCCGCGCCGCGGGCAACCTCGTTTTCGCCGACGGGACGAACCCGCTCACAGGCGCCGCCAGCCGAGGTTCCCTCAGCGACGGGTTCGGGGGAACCTCCCAGTATGGACTCTGGGACGCCCCGGTCCTTCCGGCGGGCAGCCTCTCCTGGTCCTACCGCCTGGTGGCCGGCGCCGACTTCGCGGCCGCTGACTTCAGCCAGGTCAGACCGATCGCAACGCTCTCAACGGGGAGCGGTTCGTTGCTTCTTGGCTCGGGGAGCCCGCCCCTTCCGCTCCAGACCTCGGCCACCCGCAGCGCCATCATCCCAAGCTACTATCAGGTCATCCGCACTGGCACGGGCGACATAACCATCGCGGCGGGCCGCGACGTGCAGCTGCTGAACCCGCTCGCCACCATCTACACCGCCGGCACCGCCATCTCAAACCCAACCACCGTCGTCTCTGCCGGCGACTTCTCGCTGCCCAACCTCTCGACGCCGATCCGCAACAGCAAGCTGGGTCCGAGCCAGGTCCCCTACTACGGCGCCTATTACACGGTCGAAGGAGGCAACCTCAGCATCTCGGCTCAGGGCGACATTGTTCACCAACTCGCCGCCTCCGACGGAACCATCTCGGCGGACTCCTCAAAGGAGATGCCGACTGACTGGCTTTACCGTCGCGGGTACATTGATCCGGCTACGGGGCAGTTCGGCGCGACGCACGCCGGCGGCGAGATCGAGTCGACCTCCTGGTGGGTGGACTTCAGTAACTTCTTCGAGGGGGTCGGCGCTCTGGGAGGGGGCAACGTGGTGCTCTCTGCGGGCCGCGACGTCAGCAACGTCGACGCCGCAGTGGTCACGAACACCCGGATGGCCCAGGGAGTACCGAGCCTATCGAGCCTGGTCGAGCTGGGCGGCGGCGACCTCGTGGTCCAGGCGGGGCGCAACATAAACGCCGGAGTCTATTATGTCGAGCGGGGGCAGGGAACTCTGGCTGCCTCAGGCAGCATCCTCACCAATAGCACGCGGGCGGCTCTGACGCAGTATGACATCATCGCCCTCCAGGCAACGGGACTCACGGCGGACTCGACGACCTGGCTGCCGACAACGCTGTTCCTGGGGAACGGGAGCTTCAACGTTTCCGCGGGTGGCGGCCTGCTCCTCGGGCCGGTGGCGAACCCTTTCCTGCTTCCCCAGGGGCTGAACAACAACGCCTACGACAAGAGCTACTTCTCCACGTACGCGACCACCGACAAACTCTCCGTCTCGTCCCTGACAGGATCGGTCGCGCTTAAGGACAACTCCTACACGAACAGCGGGACCCTGTCGGCGTGGTACCAGAACGTGCTCCTCTATGATCCGGCCCAGAGCCGCACATACAGCTCCTACTCCCAGCCCTGGCTGCGGCTGGCGGAGACCTCGGCCGACCCCTTTGCAACCGACTTTGCCCTGATGCCGGCTTCCCTCGTGGCAAGGGCCTTCTCGGGCGACATCGACCTGATCGGCGGTCTTGTCCTGTCGCCGTCGCCCACGGGCACCGTTGATTTGGCGGCTTCCGGCTCGATCAACGGGCTCCAGGTCAATGGGCAGATCACCTTTGCCGGCAAGCCGGTCAATGTCTGGGCCTCCAGTGCGATCAATCTTTCGGATGCGGACCCGTCACGCATCCCGAGCGCGGTATCGCCCCTGTCCCTATCGGCTGCCGCGGCGCTGACCCCCTCGGTGACGCCAACTGACCTGATGGCCAGCGTGGATCCCCTCTTCAACGAGTCCGGGTCGACCGAGGGAACCTATGGGGTGATCCAGACCAAGCAGGCCTTGCACGCTCCGGGGCCGCTCCATGCGCTGGACCCCAACCCGGTGCGCCTGTACGCGAAGTCGGGGAATGTTTCGGGTCTCACGCTCTTCGCGGGAAAGGCCGCGCGCGTGGTGAGCGGTGGGGATATCACCGATGTCGCCTTCTACCTGCAGAACAACCAGCCGGGCGACCTCACTGTCATCGCAGCAGGCAGGGACGTGATCGCCTACGATCCGAACTCTGCCCTGCGCACAGCCGCACAGGCTGCCGGCAACGAGCTGGAGATGACCGCCAGCACCGAGCCGGGCCCGGGATCGGGCAACGCGAACGCCGGGGACATCCAGCTCGGCGGCCCCGGAACCCTTGAAGTTCTCGCGGGCCGAAACCTGACCCTGGGTGTTGGCCCTAACGCGCTGGACGGGACGGCCGTCGGCATCACCACGATAGGCAACGCCAGAAACCCCTTTCTCGGGTTCGCCGGCGCGAGTGTGATCGCGGGAGCCGGTATCGGCGCTGTCTCGAGCCTGCAGTCGAGCAAGATCAACTTCGCCGCCTTTGAAGGCGCATTCCTGGACCCCGCAACGGCGGGTTCCGAGGCGGGCCGCTACCTGCCGCAGCTGGGGGCCCTTATGGACCTGGCACATCCGACCAGCGCCGAAGTATGGAGCAAGTTCCGCGCCCTGTCCGCGCCGGAACGGGACCGATTGGACCTGGACCTGTTCTACCTCGTGCTTCGGGACGCCGGACGCGATCATAACAATGCCGCAAGCGCGGGCTTTGGCACCTATGCGTCCGGATTCTCGGCGATCTCCGCGGTTTTCCCGGGAAGCTCCTGGGGCGGCGATCTTTCCCTCACCTCCCGCGAGGTCAAGACCGAGAGCGGGGGTGACATCAGTCTCTTCGCCCCAGGGGGCTCCCTCACGGTTGGGATCGACCTGCGGGGCAACCAACCGATCGACCAGGGCTTGCTGACCGAGGACGGGGGCAACATCTCGATCTTTGCTCGGGGGGATGTGAACGTGGGTACCTCGCGGATATTCACGCTTCGCGGCGGCAACGAGATCATTTGGTCGTCGACAGGCAGCATTGCAGCCGGGGCGTCCTCCAAAACAGTCCAATCGGCTCCGCCCACCCGTGTGCTGATCGATCCCCAGAGTGCCGACGTGAAGACCGACCTCGCGGGGCTTGCCACCGGAGGCGGGATCGGAGTCCTGGTCACCGTTGCCGGGGTTCCGCCGGGGGATGTGGATTTAGTGGCCCCCGGTGGGACGATCGACGCCGGCGACGCAGGGATCCGGGTGTCGGGGAACCTGAACATATCCGCTGTGCACGTCCTGAACACCTCCAATATCCAGGTCAGCGGCGCAAGTGCGGGGGCTGTGACGGCCGTGGCACCAAGCCTCGGAGGCCTGTTGGCGGCCGCATCGACGAGCGCGGCGGGGAGCGCCGCGGCGAACGCTCTATCGCCCCAAGACCGCGCCCAGGCGGCTGTGGAAGTGCCAGGGTCGCTTATAACGGTTGAGGTTATTGGGTACGGTGGAGCGGACGATGGGACGACGTATTAGGGTTTCTAATTTCGTGCATCTCGACATCGTTGGGTTTCTTTTGGAGTTTTCAGTCGCAGCCCAACCCATTAGTCACGGGCAGTCCTAACAACCATGACTATACCCCTAACTCCGATGATTCGCATTATATCCTGTTCCGTTGTCCTTTGCTGTCTGGCTCTGGTTCCGTCCTTTGCAACCGACGGTTACTTCGTACAAGGCTTCGGCGCGGTAAACTCCTCCCTCGGTGGCACCGCCACGGCTGGAAACGATCAGGACCTGATCGGAAGTATCTACAAGAACCCGGCGAACGCCGTGCTCTTCCCCGGGGGCACGGCCTCTGTGGCCTTTGGCGACATCATTCCTAGCGCCAAAATCGACAGCTCGGTGGCTGCGGTCCACATGTCCGACTCCTCGAAGTCCACGGTCTCCGGGGTCCCCTATCTCTCCCTGATGGCCAGCTGGCAGAGCGCGGACACGAGGACGACCTGGTTCGTCGGCGCGGTCAGCGAGGCCGGCCTGAGCTTCCATGCAGCAAGTTCGACGACGAATCCCGTTTTCTTCATGCAGTCGGGCGCCGCAGGTAACCCCTTTGGCGGGCTTTTCGGCGGCTTCGGCGACGTCCGTTCCACCCTCTATGTCGTGCGGTTTCCGATCGGGCTGGCCAAGTCAGGCCCGGACCGCTGGTCGTGGGGAATCTCGATTGCCCCGTCCGTAGGCCGCAACCTGTTCACCCCGGCTGCCTTCGCGGCACCCGGTTTCGGCGCCAACCTCCACCCCGTGTACGCCGCGGTTCAGCAGGTGGACATGGAGTGGGGTTTCGGAGCCCAGGCTGGCCTGCGCTGCCAGGTCGACAAGGACCTGTCGGTCGGAGTTTCCCTCTCCTCTCCCACCTGGTTCAACAAGTACCAGTGGAGCATCACCGACCCGAACGGCGCCTCGCGCAATATCATCTTCAAGATGAACCGCCCGCTCACCGGCCAGGTCGGGATCAACTACACCCTGTCCGACGCGACGCATCTGCTGGCTGACCTCGGATACATGGGCTACGGCTCGACGGATGGCTTCGCCCACAGCGGTTTCAACGCCGACGGCTCGATGAAGGGCCTGGGCTGGAAGGACGCCTACACTTTCGAACTGGGCATCCAGCACGCATTGACCCCCAGCATCATGGTGCGGGCCGGCTACAATTACTGCTCGGATCCGATTCCTTCGGAGATGACCTTCTACAACGTGGGCTCCCCGCTCCATATCGCCCATCACCTCTCCGGTGGGTTCTCCGTCGCCATGGGGCCCGGGGCGAGGCTCGACTTCTCCTACACCCACGGCTTTGCCCACTCGCAGTCCAGCAGCTGGTACAACACGACCGGCGCGGTTCCCGGAACCAACCTGACGAGCACGATTGAGGGAGACGAAGTCGCCCTCGGGGTGACTTGGAAGTTCTAAGGACCGTCTCGGAAGCCCCTTCGAGTTGAAACCGGCATCCCAAGGGGTGCCGGTTTTGCTTTTGCCGGGCTGGGCTCTGGGCCTCCCCGGGCTTGTGCCGGGCCACGGGGATCTGAAGGGGGGGCGGTTTGACAATGTGGGCCGCGCAGACAGAAGTTCCTGCAACAACGATGACTTTGAACGCAAAGCAAGGCTCGTGGCGGCACTGTGCGGCGGCGGCCCTCCTGATCGTGGCTGGGTTTTACGTATTCTGGAACCTAGGCGCATATTACCTGTGGGACGACGAAGCTGCCCAGGCGATGTTGGCCGAACAGGTCTGGAAGACCGGGGACACCTCGGCGGTCGTGGGTCGGAATATCATCGCCTACAACCAGGGCTCTGAGCTCGAGGGTCTGAAAGACCGCGCCAATTCGCCCCTGCCCTCCTACCTAATGGCCCCCTTGATGGCCGGGCACGAGGGGAGCCGGCTGTTCCCGAGGCTCCTGTTCGCAGCCTGCGGGTTTGCTTTCGTCGCGTTTTTCTCCTGGGCGCTGTGGAGAGAAGACGCTGACGGGACGACCTGGCTTGTCTTCGCAATGGCGATTCTCGGCAATGCCGCCATGTTCCTGCTCTTCCGGCAGGCGCGCTACTACGGAATCACGCTGCTCTGCTCTCTGGTGCTGGGATATAAATACCTGCGTTGGAACGGGTCCCGGAGATCGCTCGTCGGAATGTCACTGCTGCTGTTTTGCCTGATGGCCTCCCACCTGATCACGTATGCAGGGGTTTGCGCCACGCTGGTCGTCGACTACATCGCTTGGCGCAGGAAGGAGCGGCCCCTCGGGTGGGGCGACTGGGCAGCGATCGTCCTGCCTCAGGCCGTCCTGGGCGCGGCGCTTCTGTCGGTGTGGAATCCCTTCGGGACGGGAGTCGGCGGGTCGCTCTTTGCAAACAGCTTCGCGGAACGCGCTAGGCTGTTCTGGTGGAACCTCCGAGACCTGAATGCCAATGAATTCATCTGCACGGGGCTGGTTTTGGGAGCCCCGCTGCTGTACGCCCTGCGGCATCGCTGCAGTTACCTATGGAGGGGCCCGCTCGCTGTCGTGATCTACTGTGCGACGATCGCCCTGATTTCCCCCAAGGTCATGCGGCTCACGTGGCCGTTCGCAGACTGCCGCTATCTGACCCCGATGATTCCCCTGTCGATTGCGCTGGGGGCGATGGTCGTCAGGCTCCTTGCAGACCGGGTCCGCTGGGTGGCCCTTCCGCTCGGCCTGGTGGCCTTTGGCACCAACCTGCTCAACTTCGGGCCGCTCCTCGATGACCGGTTTCACCCCGGGCCGAGGGACGGGTTCCACGCCGCTCCCGTGCTGCTCGCCGGGGAGCTGGTCCGACCTGTGCCGGGCCCCTACGGGGCCGCGCTTGAGTGGATGTCGGCAAATATGCCCGCCGGGGCTTCCGTGTGGGTCCTGCCGGGTTGGGACAACTACCCGCTGATGTACCATGCGCCGCAGTTCATCTACGCCTGGCAACTTGGAAACCCGCCGGCCGCGCCATTCCGTAATCTCGATCCAATCCACTTCTACGGCGTGAAGCCTCCGGACTATGTCGTCGCATTCGGCACCTATGTCGATGACGCCTGCCTGATGATGGCCCGGGAACGCGAAGCGGGCGTCTATTACGACCAGGTCGCGCTCCTGCCCCACTACTGGATGAACCTGCACCGCCCCGCCGTGATTCATCACGCGTTCCGGATACCCGAGGTTACCGACCCGAATAATTACGGAATCTACATCTACCGCCGCAAAGGCCCCCTTTCGGCCACTAACGAGGCGGCAGGACGAGGCCAGAGAGGGGCCAGATGAGGTCCGATCCTTTTTGCTTGCGGCGGCCCTTGAATCGACCGTAGTTACGCGATTCCGACCATGCCGGATCGGACTGCAAAGGCCGGCCAGGCTCGGCACTACGCCAGGGTAGCTCAGTGGTAGAGCAGAGGACTCATAAGCCTTTGGTCGCCGGTTCAATCCCGGCCCCTGGCACCAGTGCGCTCCCGCTAGGCGCGAAGCCCCACCGGGATTTCCTTGTAGTTTTCCGGCAATTCTAGCGAGTTAGTCGGTGACCCTTTCCAAGATGAACCGCCTCCCCCTTTTCCTCTGCTGTCTCCTCCTGCCCATGGCGGCCTGCACTATGGGGCCGACGACAATCAAGTTCCCGATCTCCGGAGGCGAGATGGTGCCGCTGACCTTCGCCAAGGGCGGTTTCGTCAACGCTGAGGACAATGACTTCAAGATCGAAGCCGCGCAATTCGAGGTCGATCCGGTCACCAAGCGCGACACCTACATCTTCAAGCTCATATCCAAGACAGGCGCGGTGCCGCGCAGCATCCGGGTCGAGGACGTTTCGGACGAGGCGCCCGTGACCTGGGTGGAAGATGCCGCCCCGAAGCTCACGGATCGCCGCTGGGTCTGGCGAAGCGATCCGGTGCCCGCTGACCGGGCCAACCTGCGCTGGGTCTTCGAGATCGAGAGCTGCTTTCGGGTGTGCCGCTTCACGATTGTCGCGGCCGACGGCCGGACCGTGGTCCTGCACCAGCCGTGCTCCTATCCGGACTTTGTGAAGGCCTTCTTCCGGCAGCAGCTTGGGCTGGAGCAAGCCCCGGCGCCACGCTAACCAACGGGTTCACCCGGCGGACACGGGCACCAAGCGGCAACTGAACCCATGTCATTCCTGCTGAAGAAATTCGTGTCCTTCTGGCTGATGCCGGTGCCGCTGTGCCTGGCCCTCCTGGGTCTGAGTTGGGCTCTGGCGGGCGCCGAGAGCCGGAGGCGCCTGTGCCGGCGCCTGAGCGCGGCGGGCTTCATTCTGCTGCTGCTTTTCTCCAACAAGGTTGTCAGCAAGTGGCTCGTCAGCCCGCTCGAGAGTCGGTTCGCCCCGATCCCGGAGCTGCAGCCCGGCGAAGCGTTGCCGCCGCGCCTGGCGGCCTGCCGGTATGTGGTTGTCCTCGGTGGGGGCCACACCGACATGCCGGGGCTTTCCGCAGGTGCCAAACTTTCGAGTGCCGCCCTGCCCCGCCTGGTCGAGGGGGTCCGGCTCGCCCGGGCCCTGCCCGGCTCGGAGCTGATCGTGAGCGGGCCGGCGGTCGGCGCGAACCCCAGCCATGCGACCATTCTCGCCCAGGCCGCGGAGGTGATGGGAATCCCGGGCTCCCGGATCCGCCAGATCACCAAGGCGCGGGACACCGAGGACGAGGCGCGGGCCGTCCGGGAGATCGCGGGCGGGGAGCCGGTTGCTCTGGTGACCTCGGCCTGGCATATGCCGAGGGCTGCCGCCCTATTTCGAGGTGCCGGCGTATCGTTTGTGCCTTGCCCTGCGGGCTTCACAGCCCGTTTCAACGCGGATTTTCGCTGGGATGACCTCACCTGGGATGTGGAGTCGCTCGAGCGAAGCACTGTGGCCGTTCACGAGGGGCTGGGATACGCATGGGAGGCCCTGAGGGGCAAGACGCGCTGAAGGGGTCAATTTTTTCCTTCGCCAAGCCACTCGCAGACCGGTAATTCCTAAACCCTATGTTCTCGCTGCGAAAGCTCATGGGGCGCGACGAAAAATTCTTCGATCTGCTTGAGGCCGGTGCGGCCGAGGCCAAGGCGAGCGTCGAGTTCTTCCACCACTACCTGAAGAACCTGCCGTCGGGAACCTCCGCTGCGTTCCTGGACGACTTGAGCCAGGCCCGCCGCAACGAGAAGCGCATCAGCCGCGAGATGCGCGAGGCGCTGAGTCGGACTTTTGTGACCCCTATCGACCGGGAGGACATGGAGGCTCTGGCGTTTGCCCTCTACCGGATCCCCAAGCAGGTCGAGAAGATCGTCGAGAGGCTCGCGATCTATCCCGGCACGATCCCGACCGACGGGTTTCTCCGACAGGCTGATATGCTCAAGCGGGCGGTGGAAGCTGTGGCCTTCATGGTCAAGCAACTCCGAAACGGGGTGAATATGGAGGCGATCCGGGAGGCGAACGATCGGCTTCAATTCGTCGAGGGCGAGGCCGACAAGCTGATGCTTGCCCTGCTCAAGGAATTGTACCATGGCCCGTGCGACGCGAAGGAGCTCGTGATCTTGCAAGAGGACTACGAGATGATCGAGCAGGCGGTCGACCGGTGCCGTAACGCCGGCAACATCGTCCTGCGGATCGCACTCAAGAACACCTAGGCCGGGCCCCATGACCCTGTTCCTGCTCGTCCTGCTAGCCGCTCTCGCGTTTGAGTTCATCAACGGTTTCCACGACACGGCGAACGCGATCGCTACCGTGGTGTCGACCAAGGTGCTTCCGCCGCGCATGGCGATCCTCTGGGCTGCCTTCTGGAACCTTGCCGGAGCGCTGTGCGGGACCGCGGTGGCGTCCACGATCGGCAAAGACATGGTCGATGCCAGTTCGATCAGTCTGGCGACCGTGTTGGCGGCGCTCATGGGAGCGATCATCTGGAACCTGCTGACCTGGTGGCTCGGCCTGCCTTCTAGTTCCAGCCACGCACTGATCGGAGGACTGTGCGGCGCGGCCCTGGCGAACTCCGGCGGAAGCTGGGGCGTCCTGAAGTGGTCCACGGGGCTCTGGCCGAAGGTGGTGGTCCCCATGCTCCTGTCGCCCCTGTTCGGTTTTGTCGGAGGCGTGATCTTGATGGTGCTTCTGACGATTGTCCTCAAGAAGTTCACCCCGCGCCTGGTCACCCAAATCTTCGGGAAAGCGCAGCTGTTCAGCGCGGGGTTCATGGGGTTTGGCCACGGATCAAATGACGCCCAGAAGACAATGGGGATCATAACGTTGGCCCTTTTCACGGGGACCCAGACTGGCAGCTTTGACCACCTGCCCGCTTGGGCGGGGTTTTTGCGCGTGCCCGCATTCAAGGCCATACCCTTTTGGGTCATTCTTGCCTGCTCCGCTACTATGGCTCTGGGGACCGCAGCGGGGGGGTGGCGGATCATTCGGACGATGGGGCAGCGGATGGTGACCCTACACCCTGTGCAGGGCTTCGCGGCCGAGACAACGGCCGCGATTATCATCTACGGAGCCGCAACGGTCGGTGTTCCGGTCTCAACGACCCACGTGATTTCCACGTCGATCATGGGAGTCGGCGCGACGAAACGGCTGAGCGCCGTTAAATGGGGAGTCGTCGAGCGCATCGTCTGGGCGTGGGTCCTCACGCTGCCAGTCTCGGGCCTGCTCGGCTACGTCCTGCTGCGCCTGTTTCGCCTTATTGGCTGAAAGCGCCCGCGGCCGCTCATTTTGCGGCTGGCAAAGTGAAGCTGAAGGTCGTGCCCGAGCCGAGTTCGCTGGCGACCTTTACCTCGCCACCGTGGGCCTGGATGACGTTCTTGACGATCGAAAGGCCGAGCCCTGTCCCCCCTTGCTCCCGTGAGCGGGCCTTGTCGACCCGGAAGAAGCGCTCGAAGATGCGAGTCAAGGCATCCGACGGGATCCCGTGCCCGTCGTCCTGGACGCTCATCTCGATGAAGCCATCCGAGCGCAGATGACCTCGAATCACCGTTGAACCATCCGCCTTCCCGTACTTGATCGCATTGTCGATCAAGTTGAACAGGACCTGGCGGAGGCGGTCAGGGTCGGCGGTAGCGACAAGCTCCTGGGGCACCTCGTTGTGGAGGGCGCCCACCCGGGCGCGCCCGCGAAGCGCAAAGTCGTCGATCACCTCCTGTGCCGCGGCGCGCAGCGGGAGCGGCTGCAGGCTCAGGCGCAGGCGCCCGGAGTCGAGCTTGGCCAATAGCAGGATGTCATCGATCAGAAGGGCCAGCCGGTTGGCGTGCCGGTCAATGATCTCCAGAAACCGGTCCAGAGTCTGCGGCGAACCCTTTCCCCCGTCGATGAGGGCCTCCACGGCGCTCTTGATGAGCGAAAGTGGGGTCCTGAGCTCATGGCTGACGTTGGCGACGAACTCCTGCCGCACTGCCTCGAGTTCCCTGAGACGCGTCAGGTCGTGAAAGACCAAGACTGAGCCGTCAGGCCCTCCGGCGCGATCCCTAAGGGCAAGGGCGTTGACCTGAACCTGACGAGGCTCCCCTACACCTTCGATCCGGAGCTCGTGGCCCAGGATCTTGGGCTCCTTCTCGAGGCGGGAAGCGATCGCGGCAACCTCGTGATTGCGGACCGCCTCAATCAACCTCCGGCCGGTGGCGGGCGGTTCAAAGCCGAAAAGGGCCCCGGCTGCGCGATTCGCGAGGCGCACGGCTCCCGTCTCGTCGACGACAATGATCCCCTCGACCATGCTGTCAAAGAGCGCCGCCGTCCGCCTCGCCTCTTCTCTCAGGTCCGCCTCGTGCAGGCGCCGCTCAAGCTGCAATGCCTGGTTCTGCTGGGCCTCGGAGGCGAGCCGGCGGCGCCGCTCGATCCACCACGCCAAGCCTAGGGCCGCCGCAAGGACGCAGAGGGTGATGGCGGCGGCCTCCTTCACGGTTCGGCGGAAAAGCGGTAACCGACGCCACGGACCGTTTCGAGCATGCCTCCGCCCGAGCCGAGCTTCTCGCGCAGGCGGCGCATGTGTGTATCGACAGTGCGGCTCTCGATGGGATTTTCGTAACCCCAGACGTCCTGGAGCAGGCGGTCCCGGGACTGGACCCGGCCCCGGCGGCGGGCGAGCAGTTCCAAGAGCTTGAATTCGGTCGCCGTAAGCGAGACCTCCGCGCCAGCGAGGAAGACCGTGTGGCGCGAAATGTCGATTTCTAGGTCCCCAAGGCGAAGGAAACTTCCGGTTTCCTCCGCCGCCTTGGAGCGAGCGAGAAGCTTACGGACCCGCAGGACCAACTCCCGAGGGCTGAAGGGCTTCGTGACATAGTCGTCCGCGCCTATCTCCAGGCCGACGACGCGGTCCATCTCAGCCGCGCGCGCGGTCAGCATCAGGATCGGTATCGAGGCCGTCGCCGGGTCTCGGCGCAGGATCTTGCAAACCTCCAGCCCGTCGACCTCCGGCAACATGAGGTCGAGGACAATCAGGTCGGGTCGTTCGCTGCGGGCCGAGTCAAGCGCCTGCCTGCCGTCCTTCGCGAAGATCGGGGTGAACCCCGCCTCGCGCAGCTTGAAACCCAGGATCTCCAGGGCGTCGGGCTCGTCGTCAACCAGTAGTACGCGTGCCTTCATTCGGTTTTTGGCTTGCGTGCCGAATATCGACGGCTTCGTAAAGGTAGACGACCTCCTCGGCGATGTTCGTCGCATGGTCGGCCACGCGCTCAAGGCTCTTCGAGATCGTCATCAGCTTGAGGCAACGAGTGATTGTGGTTGGGCGTTCGACCATGTAACTGGCGAGTTCACGATGAAGCTGGCGGTTGATATTGTCGACATCCCGATCGCGCGGCACTACGGCCCGCGCCCGGGCAGGCTCGCGGTTGATGAAGGCGGTGATTGAGTCGCGCAGCATCTCCAGGGACATAGTCGCCATGCGGGGAATGTCCACATAGGGCTTCAACTGCGGCTCGGTTCCCAGTTCTATGGCCCTCCGGGCGATTGTGACTGCAGAGTCGCCGACCCGTTCTAGGTTCTGGGAGATCTTCATCGCAACCGTTGTCATGCGCAGGTCGGTCGCGAGCGGAGCCTTTGCGAGAAGGTGGATTGCGATGTCGTCGATGTCGATTTCGAGCTGGTCGATAAGAGTGTCATCGGTGATGACTTTCTCGGCGAGCGGATCGTCGCGCTCGATAAGGGCGCGAATGCTGCGCGCCACGGCCGACTCCGCGTGGCTCGCCATGGCAAGCAGGCTTTCCTTAAGCCGGTCCATCTCTTCGTAATAGTGCGTCATGGGGGAATGGGGTTTTGCTCCGGGTCAGCCAAACCGACCGGAGACGTAGGCTTCGGTCTGGGGATTTGCCGGGGAGGTGAAGAGCACGCGGGTGTCGGCGTATTCGATAAGGCGGCCGAGGTAGAAGAAGGCCGTACGGTCCGAGCACCGCGCGGCCTGCTGCATGTTGTGGGTGACGATGACCACGGTGTAGCGCAAGCGCAGCTGCTGAATCAGCTCCTCGATCCGGGCCGTTGCGAGCGGGTCCAGGGCCGAACAGGGTTCGTCCATCAACAGCACATCCGGTTCGACCGCAAGCGCCCGCGCGATGCACAGCCGCTGCTGCTGTCCGCCTGAGAGGCTCACGCCGGGCCGATTGAGGTGGTCTTTGACCTCATCCCACAGAGCTGACATGCGAAGCGACCCTTCCAGCCGTTCCTGGAGCAATGCCCGGTCCCTTATCCCATTGAGCTTCAGCCCGACGAGGACGTTCTCGCGGATGCTCATCGTCGGGAACGGGTTAGATTTCTGGAACACCATGCCCACCCGGCGCCGCACCTCCGCCGCATCGAGGCCGGGACGGTAGAGATCCTCCCCGAAAAGCTTCAGGGAGCCCTGCATCCGCGTCCCAGGCATCACCTCGTGCATTCGGTTCAGCGCCCGCAGGAACGTCGACTTCCCGCAGCCGCTCGGTCCGATGATCGCCGTGACCCGGTTCTTCGAGATCTGAATCGTGACGTCATGCAGGGCCTGGCGGGTGCCGTACCAGAGACTGAAGTTGCTAACGTCAAAGGCGGGTGCATCAGCGGTCTGGCCCGGCGACTGGGGCTTGATCGCCTCGGCCGGCGCCGGACCTGATTCTATGGGCAGTGTGGAGTTCTCGGGCATCGGCGTGGATAGGGTCAGCTCTGCGGGCGGCCGCGAGAGAGCATGCGAACGACCAGATTGGTGACGAGGATGAGTAGCATCAAGACGAGGGCTCCAGCCCAGGCTTGGCGGTGCCAGTCATCGTAGGGAGAAATGGCGTAGCTGAAGATCTGCAGAGGCAAGGCGGATATGGGCTCACTGAGGTTGTGGCTCCAAAAATTGTTTCCAAGCGCTGTAAATAGGAGCGGGGCTGTCTCACCCGCCACGCGGGCCAGTGCAATCAGGACACCGGTGACGATGCCCCTCATCGCAGTCCGGATCACGATGACGGTGATGATCTTCCAGCGTGCAATGCCGAGGGCCAGACCGGCCTCGCGGTAGCTCTGCGGCACAAGGAGCATGACCTCCTCCGTCGTCCGCATGACCATCGGCACCATCATCAATCCCAAGGCCACCCCCCCAGCATAGGCGGAAAAAGTCTTGAAGGGGACGACAAGCATAGCGTACACGACCATTCCCCAAACGATTGAGGGTATTCCGTTAAGGACATCAGCTGTGAAACGGATCACGTCATTGGTTCGCTCGCCTCCGTATTCCGCGAGGTAGACACCGCCCATGACACCGATCGGCACACCGATGGCCGCCGCCATTCCGAGCAGGACGAGGGTCCCGACGATCGCGTTCGCCATGCCGCCGCCGACTTCGCCGGTCGGCTTGGGCAGCTGGGTAAAAAAATGCCAGTCCAGAGCGGAGGCTCCTTCGCGGATGAGAAAGTACAGGACGAGGAACAGGGGGGTCATCACCAGCAGCGCACTCAACCCCATGAGAGCCGTGACGATCCGGCTGACCCACCGGCGGCGCGCCTGCTGGGAAATACTGGGCCTTGCCTGGTTGTAGGAGTCTGCGGACATCACTAGGTCTTTCCTGTGGATGACCCCGAGAAGGTTCGCAGCATGAGCTGTGCGATGACGTTGACGATCAGGGTGATTCCCAGCAGCACGAGGCCGAGTTCAAACAAGGCGCTGAGGTAGAGGTCGCTAGTGGCCTCCGTGAACTCGTTTGCGATAACGCTGGCCAGTGTGTAGCCTGGGGCGAAGAGCGAGGCGCTTATCTCCGGCCGGTTCCCGATTACCATGGTGACGGCCATCGTCTCACCCAAGGCCCTGCCCAGCCCAAGCACCGCGGCTCCAAAGATCCCGCGGTGAGCGTAGCTCAATACGGCGATTCGGATTACCTCCCAGTGGGTCGAACCCAGGGCGTATGCCGCTTCGCGCTGAAGGTTTGGCACGGAGCGGATGATCTCACGGGACACCGACGTGATGATCGGCAAGATCATGATGGCGACGATGATCCCGCCGGCGAGCATGCTAACCCCGTAGATCGGCCCCGAGAAAAAGGGCAGGAATCCAAGAGTCGAATGAAGCCAGGGGAAAAGGTGATCCCGCAGCCACGGGATAAGGACAAAGATTCCCCAGAGACCGAAAATGACACTGGGCACTGCTGCCAGCATCTCAATCACCGTGATCACGGGCTGACGGATGGCCTGCGGGGCCATCTCCGTCAGGAAAAGTGCAGTCGCGACCCCGAGCGGGACGGCGATTATAAGAGCAATCAGTGAAGAAACCAGCGTGCCGAAGATGAACGGCAAGGCCCCGTAAACGTCGGAAACCGGATCCCAGGATGAGTTCGCAAGAAACGCTGGCCCGAACTTGGCCAAGGCCAAATGGCAACCCCGGTAGAGCTCCCACCCGACGAGGGCGATCAACCCCAGGATAGTTAGCGCAGCCAGCAATGCGAGCAGGTAGAAATTCCTGTCCGCCCACCGCGACCCCCGCGCAGCCTGGGAAGCTGGGCTGCGGGGGCGTCCGAGTGGATCCATGGAGGGCGAGGGGCGAATCTCACTCGCACCCTCATTAGGTCATGCGGGTGCGGGAAGAGAGAAATCGCCTCAGAATGTAATCGAGTTGATGCGCTCTAGTACGCGTGCCTGGACGGACCCGGGGAGCGGGGCGTAGTCGAGGGAGGCTGCAAGCTTCTCCCCTTCAGTGAAGGCCCATTTGAGGAAAGCGACGAGCTTCTGGCCCTTGACCGAATCCTTCTGCTGGGCATAGACGAGCAGCCATGTGGCGCCAGCAATCGGGTAGGCCTTCTCGCCGGGCGAGTTGACCATGGAGAAACGGAAATCCTCGGGAATCGATGCCGAGGCGAGGGCGGCGACCACCGACTCGATCGACGGCGAAACGTACACGCCACTTGAGTTTCTCATGTCGGCGTACGGCAGCCCATTCTGGCGAGCATAGGCCAGTTCCACGTAGCCGATGGCGCCCGAGGCCTGCTTCACCTGGCCGGCCACGCCGGCGTTGCCCTTGCCGCCAAGCCCAGTGGGCCACTGCACCGCGGTGTTTTTGCCGACCTTGCTTGCCCACTCAGAGCTGACGCTGCTGAGATAGTCGGTGAAGATGTAGCTTGTTCCACTGCCGTCGGAGCGGTGGACGACCAAGATGTCCTGTGCTGGGAGGCTGATACCGGGGTTCTGCCCGGCGATGGCCGGATCATTCCACTTTGTTACCTTCCCCAAGTAAATGGCCGCAAGGGTCGGGCCGTCGAGATGCAGGTGCGGATTGCCCGGCAGGTTGTAGCTGATCACCACCGCTCCGGCCACCGTCGGGATGTGCCAGAGTTTTCGGGGAGCCGTCGCCAGATTCGCATCGGACATCGGTCCATCGGAGGCGCCGAAGTCGACCGTCTCAGAGAGAATCTGCTTCTGGCCGCCCCCGGAACCAATCCCTTGGTAGTTAAAACGGACGGAGGGGTCGACCTTCGCGTATTCGGAGAACCACTTAGTATAGATCGGCTGCGGGAACGTTGCCCCAGCGCCGTTGATCAGGAGCTGCGCAGACGCCGTGTTTACGGCGGGCGCGGACAGAGCCAGCAGGCAGGCTGCGATGGCCGGGAGGGAGCTTAGCTTATTCATGATGTTTTTGGGTTAAACGTTCTCAGAAGTTAATCTGCATCTGCGAGCGGAGGCCGTCGGTCTTGGCCGAGGCGCTGGCGCCCGTAACCGTGTCCTTGGACTCTCCGTGGATGTAGCCGGCCTGCAGCTTCACGTCGTTTCCTTGGATGTACCAGTTGCCGCCGATATACCACTCGGAGAGCTTGTCCATGGTGCCGCCGCTCGGAGCCGAGCGGATTCCGTCGGAGATCGCCACGCCGCGATGATCGGAGTCGATGTAGCTGTAGCGGACAACCGCCTCGAGGACTTTCGGAATGACGTAGTAGGAGGGCTGGACCCAATAACCGGTGGGCTTGGCATCCTGCGTGGCGGACACGCCGTGGTCGTCCTTGGCGGACAGATATTCAGCCTGGATGTTGAAATCCCCGGCCGCGACGTCCGCGAAGACGCCGTACTCGGAGATGTTGTTGCCCTGCCCGAGCGTGGTGCCCGGACCGCCCTGGTCGGGCAGGAAGCCGCCTTCAACTCCGACCTTGTAGGTGCCGCCCGAGAACTTGTCGCCGTAGCCGGCCCAGCCGAAGTAGGCGATGTTGTTGTTGGTGTTGGTGCTCGCACCGTTTACGCCAACGTTACCGTTGATCGTCGGCCCGCTGGTGCCATCGCCGCTGTATTCGTTGCGTTCGGGGTTGGTCGCGGCCACGCTGTAAAAGAGGCCTCCCTCGGTGCCGCTCAGATACAGTCCGGTGCGGTAGCTGGCAGCACCCAGGCGCCGGCCGTTGTTCGGCTCGTCGAAGAATCGGGTCACCGTAGAGCGCTCAATCGCCTTGAGCGAACCGCTGGAGGTGACCTCTTCATAGTTGAACGGAACCTTCTTCAGGCCCGCATCGAGCACGAAAGCGTCGCTTTGTTTCCACTCGATGAAGGCGGCGTCAAAAGAGACGTTCGCGAAATCGTAGTTCACATAGCCGGAGAGGCTGTTCGTGAAGTCGACCCGGGTCCCCAGGTAGATTCGGCGGAGCAGGAAGTGCTGCGTTGCCGCGGGATTCGCGGCGGCATTGGCGATGCCCGTGCCGAGGTCAGCGAACTGCACCTGGAAGCGACCGGTCAGGGTGAGCCGCTTGATGTACTTGTCGGCCGGGTTGGTGACGACGTCATCCCCGGCAACCGCCTTCGCTGCGTCGGCGGCGACCTGCTTCGCCTCATCGGCGGACAGGACACCCTTCCGGACAAGGGCGTTAAGGATGGCCTGGCTCGAGTCGGTCGTCTGCGCGAACGCGGAGCCTACGGCGAGTGCTGCACCGCTGAGTAGCGAGAACCTAAAGAACTTGATTGGAGACATGGATCGTTTGTTACGTTTGGTTGGCTGAGTTAGAAGTTGGCGCACAATGTACCCCAAATGTGACGATTTCGTGACGGTGAGGTCACAAGACGGCAAATAGAGCCTTAACGCCCCCCCTCTCTCTCCCTGCAAAGCCCGGCCTACCCCCACAAATCACTTGCCCAAGCGGGCTGGCCGGGTGTGAGTCTAGGGGTCCCGATGAACCCGATTTCCGAGTTCAACGAACTGACTGGGGAGGTCGCTGCAATCGGCTCCCAGATGTTCAAAGTCCGCTTTCCCTTCGTCGGCGAGCTGAGGCGGTACTCATGGGCCAAACTCAGAAGCGACCTCATCGCTGGGGCCACCCTCACCCTGGTATCGATCCCGCAGGCGATCGGCTTCTCGCTCATCCTCAACCTTCCGCCGGCGCCGGTGATCGCCTCCGTCATCATCGGCGGCTTTGTCGGCGCGCTGTTCTTCTCGTCCCACCACCACGTCTTCGGGCCGACGAGCTCGATCAGCCTAATCGTCGCCCTGACGATCGCCCGCTACACCAGCGCCACGGGGCTAGAGCCGCTCCAGTTGGCCGTCTATCTGGCATTCTTGATCGGGCTGATCCAGTTCCTCGCGGGCCTCCTCAACTTCGGGGAGATCACGAAGTTCATCTCCCGATCGGTGGTGGTCGGCTACACGACCGGGATCGGTGTCCTGCTCATCGCGACCCAGCTCCACAACCTCTTGGGCTACGACGTGCAGCCGAGCCAGAGCTTCATCACCAATATCTGGCAGGCGATCGAGTACCTCGCCGCCGGCCAGTTCCAGCTGTGGGCCCTCGGGATCGGCGCCGCCACGCTCGGTATCTTCATCGCCGTCCGCCGCCTCCGGCCCAGCTGGCCCGAGGCCCTGATCGGTTTGGCCGTTCTTGCCGTCGCAGCCCGGGTTTTGACGGCGTTCGATCTTCAGGCTCACTTCCGGATGGTCCGGGATGAGGGGGCGCTGACCGCGGTCATACCCGCCTTTGCCGGGTTTCATTTCGGCTCCCGCAAGTTGCACTTGCTGCCGGAACTGGCCGGGACGGCGGTCGCAATCGCGATCCTCGGGATGCTCGAGGCTGCCTCGATCACCAAGTCGCTGGCCGCCAAGAGCGGCCAGAAGATCGAGCCGAACCAGGAGCTCATGGGAATGGGCGCCGCAAACGTGGCCTGCGGCCTGTTCGGCGCCGTGCCTGGTTCCTCCTCGTTCGCCCGGTCCGCCGTCAATTTTCAAAGTGGGGCGGCCTCCCAACTGTCCTCGATGCTGAGCAGCGTCATCGTCCTGGTGGTGCTCCTTTTCGTCACACCGGTGTTCAACTTTATCCCGGTCGCCGCCCTCGCCGCCCATCTGATCCGGGTCGGCGTGAAGATGATCAACAGGCACCAGATTCGGGTGGCCTGCAGGTCGACCCGCTCCGACGCAATCGTCTTCCTGGTCACCTTTTCGTCCTGCCTGTTGTTCAAGCTGGACACGGCGATCTACGTCGGCATCGGGGTGGCCCTGGCCCTATTCCTGCAGAAGACGAGCACCCCCACCCTCGTCGAGTACAGCATCAACGAGAGCGGCAACTTGGCGGAATTGGAGGACCCCTCCAAGCGGCCCCATCCCCAAATCTCGATCATCCATGTCGAGGGCGAGCTCTTCTTCGGCGCGGCCGATCTCTTCCAGGAGGAGGTGAGGCGGCTCGCCGAGGACCAGAACATACGCGTCTTCATCCTGCGGATGAAGAACGCCCGGCACCTGGACGCCTCCACAGTAATGGCCATGGAGAATCTCTACGACTACCTCCGGGCGACCGGCCGGCACCTGCTGATCAGCGGGAGCAACCCGGAGGTCACGACGGTCCTGCGGCGCAGCGGGCTGCTCGGGCTGATCGGCTCGGAGAACATCTTCCCGGCCGAGCAGAATCCGACGGTCTCCACGCGCAACGCCCTGCGGCGCGCACAGCAGCTTCTCCCCGAGCAGGCCCCGCAGGTGCGGATCTTCTACGACCGACCCCAGGAAGCCGACATGGGCTGAGCGGCGGCCTCAGCCCGCCGACTTGTCCTCGGGCTCGGCGTGAGCGGTGAGCTGAACGAGACTTCGGAGCGAGGTGAAGTGGCGGCTGAGATCGAAATCCCCGCCGAGCCCGTCGACCAGGCGGTCAAAGAGGTCCTTTTTCGAGGCCTTCAGGGCCTGGATCCGTTCCTCGATCGTGCCCGCGGTGACCATGCGATACACGAATACCGTGTTGGTCTGCCCGATCCGGTGGACGCGGTCCACAGCCTGGGCCTCGACCGCAGGGTTCCACCAAGGATCCAGGAGAAAGACATAGTCGGCGGCATGGAGCGTGATCCCGGTCCCAGCGGCTTTCAGCGACACCAGCATGGCGGCCGCCCCGGGGGCGCCCTGGAACTCCTGGACCGGCTTCTGGCGATCCAGGGTCATCCCGGTCAGCTCATAACGGGGAAGATCCGGGAATTGCTGGGCAAGAGCCGAGCGGACCCTGCCCAGGAGGAGCACGAACTGGGAGAATATCACGACCTTGTGGCCGCTGCCCACGATCTCCGCCAGCTTCTCCACCAAGAGATTGATCTTGCCCGAGTCGGACAGGGGGGCGTGGAGCCAGGGCAACATGTCCGGGTCGCAGCAGGTCTGCCGCAGCCGGGTCAGAAGGGCGAGAAAGCCGAACGATTTTTCCCGCATGGCTGCCCCCACGTCGTCGCCCAGGCGAGCCAGCCCCTCGGTGCAGATGCGCGCGTACTCGGAGCGCTGGACATCGGTCAGCGGGCAGATCAGGTCCATCTCCACTTTCGGGGGAAGCTCCTGGGCCACCTCGCTCTTCGTGCGGCGGAGGATGAACGGGGCCAGCTGCGCCCGAAGGCGCGTGATCGTTCCATCCCGGTCCCCCTGAAGCGATGCCTCGAACGCCGCCCGCGAGCCCAGCAGGCCTGGCAACAAGAAGCGGAAGATGCTCCACAGGTCGAGCTGACGGTTCTCGAGCGGGGTCCCGGTTAGGACGATCCGGTGGCTGGCCCGCACGGCGAAGCAGGTCTGGGTCACCTTCGCGTCGGGATTCTTGATGAACTGCCCTTCGTCGAGGATCGCGTACCCGAACTCAACCCCGTCCAGCAGGGACCGGTGCTTTCGCAGCTGGGTGTAGCTGGCCAGCCAGAGAACCGGCTCCTGGCGAGACGTGAAGTCGTGGCCCGCCTTCAGGACGTCCGAGACAATATGGGGAAAGAACTTAGCGATCTCCTCCCTCCACACGGGCACCACGCTCGCCGGGCACACGATCAGGCTGGGCCGGCCCGTGATGGGTCGCGCCACAAGAAGCGAGAGCACCTGGAGGGTCTTTCCCAGACCCATTTCGTCGGCAAGCAGACCGTGGCAGCCCACTTCGCACAGGTGATGAAGCCACTCGACTCCCCGCCTTTGGTAGGGGCGCACCCACGCGGACACCTCGGGCGGGTTCGCCGGATGGGTCAGTACCTTTTGGCGCCAGGCCTCGATCTCGGGAGAAAGGGTGACCTTGAGCCTCGAATCGTTGAACAGAGAGAAGATCAGGTACGGAGGCAGCGCCGCCCCATCGGGATGCTCGGATGCGCCCTTTTTCCAGGCGCAGTAGGAGTCCCAGCGCGCAGCATCCAGCGAGACAATGCCGAGGTTGGGGAGAATGACAGGCTGGCCGCCGCGCTTGAGCAGCGCGCTGACCTCATGGTCGGTCAGCATCCGCTCGCCGGCACGGAAGATCCAGCGCAGGTTCAGACCCTCGGCGCCGCCAGCCCCTGGGCGCCCGCCGGGCGCCCGCTCGGCGACGGCCTCGATCTCCACCGCGCGGGTGCCGCGCGTTAGGTTCGCTGCCCTCTCGTCCAATTCGATCGCAAAGACCCTGCGCCATGCCGGCAGGGTCGATTTCAGGAAATTGGGTATCTCAACCAGGGACTCGAGCAGGTACACCCCCGTGTCCTGGTCGTAGCGGAAGTGGGCTTTCCGCGCATAGGCGGCCAGGCCGATCAGCTTAGCCCGCTCTCCGCTGGAGATGTGCCCGTTGCCGTTGGCGTGGGTGTCGGGACCGAGCGCAGGCAGGCGTGTCTTGCCCCCGCTCTCCGACCAAAAGGCCTGAAAGGTGAGCCCCGCGTGCTTGATCTTAAAGACGACGAGCAAAGCCCGGGATGGGCCGGTGCCCTGCCGGACCGGCGCCTCCGGGCCGCGCTCGGCGTGCTTCTCAGGGTCTGCCGGGCGGGAGGGCGGACTCGGCTCCCGACGGTCCGGGCCGGCCGGAGCGGAACCACCGTCGGCGGGCGCCTCCCCGTCCTGAGGAAACTCGCCCGGGATAGGAGGAATTTCGTCGGCGACGAGTTCCTCGATTTCATGAAGGCCCGCCACTGCGAGGGCTTGAGCAATCGCCCTGTCCGTGGACGAGGAACGCACGGAAAGGCCGGTTGGGGACCACTCGATCACCGCATATTCGTCCTTCTTGTCGATTCGGCGGTGCACAATCGCATCCTTTGCAGTGAGCTCCAATTCGCGAACCTCGCCGGCGCGGTAGATCCGGCGCCCCTCCTCTAACTCGCTGGCAGTAAACGAGTCAGCCCACTCATCGGAAAGCCTTTCGAACCAAAATTCGAGCGAATGTGGAGTGTAGAATCGCTTAGGTCCGTGCGAATGCATCCGCTGAAAAAGTTCAAAGTTAGAGAACGCTATCGGCTGCGCAACCCAAATTTTTCCGCTTCGCATAACGGCCCAGTGCCTGGCATAATAAAACTTCGGGCGACCGGAGATTACAGCTTGCGGCCGACCCAGCGTCGGATTGCAAATAGATGTGGCGACGCCGCTGGGCCGAGGATCTGGCGGGCGAAGCCGCAACCCGCCGACTCGATGCCCCCCTCGCCTCCCCCGTCCACGCTGTACGCCCTCCCCGAGGCCGAGCTACTCGCCCGGCTCGGCACCTCAGTGGGCGGGCTCAGCTCCGAGGCCGCCGCGAAGCTGCTCGACGAGGCCGGCCCCAATACGGTGGCCGGGGGCAAACGCCACTCGGCCGTCCTGGATCTGCTCAACCGGTGCCGAAACCCCCTGGTCGTCCAGTTACTCGTCATCGCAGTTCTGTGCTACGTGACCGGGGACACGGCCTCGACCGTCGTCGTCGCCGCAATGGTGTTTCTCAGTGTCGTGCTCTCCTACTTCCAGGAGACCCGGTCCTCCCGGGCGGTCGAAAAACTTCAGAAGCTCGTCAAGACCACCGTCACTGTCCTGCGCGACGGGCGGGAGACCGAGATTTCGCTCGAGGACATCGTCCCCGGAGACGTCGTTGTCCTCGCCGCCGGAAGCCTGATCCCGGCGGACGTGCGCATCCTGTCCGCCAAGGACTTCTTCGTCACGCAGTCGGCCCTCACCGGCGAATCGATGCCGGTCGAGAAAAACGCTGACGCAAACCAGCCGGCCAGCCGCGTGCCCTTCGAGTGCAGCAACGCCTGCTTCATGGGAAGCAACGTGCTGAGCGGCTCCGCTCGGGCGGTCGTCTTGGCCACCGGCGGGAAGACCCAGTTCGGCTCGCTGGCCGCTAAGCTCCTGTCCAAGCGCGATCCGACCAGCTTTGACCGCGGCGTCAGCGCCTTCACCTGGCTGATGATCCGCTTCATGGTCGTGATGGTGTCGGTGGTATTCCTGATCGTAGGCTTCAAGGAGCACAACTGGCTTGAGGCGCTGCTCTTTGCCCTTTCGGTGGCCGTCGGCCTCACCCCGGAGATGCTGCCGATGATCATGACGGTGTGCCTATCTAAGGGGGCGCTGCTCATGTCCCGCAAGAAGGTCATCGTGAAGCACCTTCACGCGATCCAGAACTTTGGAGCGATGGATGTCCTGTGCACGGACAAGACGGGCACGCTGACGCAGGACCACGTCGTGCTCGAGCGCTATGTCGACGTGACGAGCCGCTCGAGCGAGGACGTGCTGCGGTACGCGTACATGAACAGCTTCTACCAGACCGGACTGCGCAACCTGCTGGACCGGGCCATCCTCGCGCACAGCGAACTCGACGTGGAGCGCAACTGCAAGAAGGTCGACGAGATCCCCTTCGACTTCAAGCGGCGGCGCATGTCGGTGGTGATCGACTACGAGGACCGTCACGTTCTCATCTGCAAGGGTGCGGTCGAGGAAGTGGCTTCGGCCTGCAACAACTACCAGGTCGACGAGGACATCAATCCGCTGATCCAGCTGATCCGCGATGACCTGATGGACGAATACCGCAGCCTGAGCGCGCAGGGCTACAGGGTCCTGGCGATCGCCTACCGGGAGTTCGACCGATCGAAGCTGACCTTCAGCGTGGCCGACGAGTCGGAGCTCGTGCTGCTGGGCTACATCGCGTTTTTCGACCCGCCAAAGGAGACGTCGGCCCGCGCCATCGACGCGCTCCGCCGGTCGGGCGTGGCGGTCAAGATTCTCACCGGGGACAACGAACTGGTCACGCGGAAGGTCTGCGACGACGTGGCGATGCCGATCACGAAAATCCTGATTGGGCCGCAGCTGGCGGCTATGGACGACGCCACCTTCGCCCGCGAGGTCGAGGAGGCAAACGTCTTCGCGCGGCTCACGCCCGACCAGAAGGAGAAGGTCATCAAGACCCTCAGGGCGGGCGGGCGCGTGGTCGGATTCATGGGGGACGGCATCAACGACGTTCTGGCGATGAAGGCCGCCGATGTGGGGATCTCCGTGGACACCGCCGTCGACGTCGCCAAAGAGTCAGCCGACCTGATTCTGCTCGAGAAGAGCCTGCTCGTCCTTGAGGACGGAATCCTCGAGGGGCGCAAGGTGTTCGGCAACATCATCAAGTACATCAAGATGGGGGCCAGCTCCAACTTCGGGAACATGTTCAGCTACCTGGGATCGAGCTTCCTATTGCCGTTTCTGCCGATGGCGCCGATCCAGGTTCTGGTCAACAACCTGCTTTACGACATGTCCCAGGTCGGAATTCCGCTGGACAACGTCGACCAGGAATACCTTGAGCGGCCGCGCCGCTGGAACATTCGAAGCATCCAGAACTTCATGTTCTTCATCGGCCCGATCAGCTCGCTGTTCGACTACGCGACCTTTTTCCTCATGCTCTACGGTTTCCGCTGCGTGGCCTTCTCCGCCGCGGGGACGACGGAGGCGGCCAAGGCCCACCTGGAGCAGCTTTTCCACACCGGCTGGTTCGTCGAGTCGCTGATCACTCAGACCCTCATCGTCCACATTATCCGCACCCAGCGGATCCCCTTCTTCCAGAGCCGCGCCAGCCGGACGATGATGCTGACGACGATCACGATCATGGCCCTTGGCGCCTGGCTGCCGTTCTCGCCCATGGCCGCATTCCTCGGGCTGGTGCCCCTTCCCGCAGTGTTCTTCGGGTGGCTGGCGCTGTTTGCCTTGCTCTACAGCGTGCTAACGCATGTCGTTAAGACTTGGTTCTACCGACGCTTCGGGACGGACTGACCTATGCGCAGCATCCTCACCGCACTCCAGGACGGCAGGCTCTTCGAGCTGCCCGAAGGAGCGAACAAGGAAAGGGTCCTGGCGTTCCTCGCTCGGATCCTCGACGCCAATCCTGACATCGAGGCCGGCACGGACGCGGGCGAGGAGGTCACCCGGCGGGAGCGGGAGTGCAACACCGGCATCGGGCTTGGCGTTGCCGTGCCCCATGTGCGGGCGCGCCGGGACGAGGGCGAGCTGTTCTGCGCGATCGGGTGGTCCTCGGGCGGGGTTGACTACGGGGCCACCGACGCAATGCCGGTGCACCTGGTGGTGATGTACTACATACCCGGGGCCCAGAAGAACGTTTACCTCAAGGAGATTTCCACCCTGGTTAAGGCCATCCGCAAGAGCGGCGGCATTGAGCCGATTGCGCGGGCCACGGACCTGAACGCAGTCCGCAACCAACTGCTGGACTGGGTGAGCTCTGGCCTGGGCGACTCCGCCCCGGAGGCCGTGGCGCGGATGATCCGCCTGGAGGTTAAGCATGCGCAAGGGGTTCCGGCGCCGGTGTCCGCGCCCGCGGAGGCGGCCGCGGCCCCGGGGCCTCGGGGCGCCCGCGGGGTCACTTTCTCCGTGCTTGTCACCCAGGGGGCTCCTCCCGTCGTCCTCGCCCCAGAGGCGGAATGGACGGTCGCGCTCGAAAAGGAGTCCGCCCTTGCCCAGAGCCTCGCCGCCGGAGCGCCGTTCGCTGCGGCCGGGGCGCAGTGTTTTGTCGCCGGGTCCACGTCTTATGCCGGCGGACGGGTTTTGTACCAGTGCGTGGCGATCCTGCCTGTCCAGGAGTTGCCGGTGCCGGCCGCAGCACCCAGCGCCGGATTAACCAAACCGTAACCTGATCGCCACGGGCTTGTAGCGTGGGGCGTCGATTCTCCGTCGTCCAAACGGCCGCACCCCCGCATCACCTGAAAATCGACCTGGTAACGGAAACCTTTCCTCCCGAGATTAACGGGGTCGCCATGACCTTTGGGGTCATCGCGCGGGAACTGGGCCGGAGGGGGCATGAGGTTACCGTCTACAGGCCCAGGCGCCGGGACCTTCCGACCCTGCCCCACCCGGACTATAGGCAGGTGCCCATGCCCGGTGTCCCGATCCCCGGCTATCCGATGCTGCGCCTCGGGCTTCCCGCCCGCCGGCGCCTCCAGCGCGCCTGGAGGGAGCGGCGACCCGATCTGGTGCACGTAGCCACGGAGGGGCCGCTGGGCGCCTCGGCGGTTTCAGCAGCGCGGGGCGCCGGGATCCCCGTAACCTCGAGTTTTCACACAAACTTCCACCTCTACACCCGCCACTACGGGATCGCTCCTCTCAGGCGAGCTGCGCTTGGATGGCTCCGCTGGGTGCACAATCGAACCCGCCTGACGTTCGCGCCGACAAAGGCCCTGTGCGCCGAACTCGAGGCGGACGGGTTCGAGAACCTCCGGGTGCTCTCCCGAGGGATTGACACCGGCCAGTTCAGCCCCGCGCTGCGCTCCCTCGCCCTGCGGGGCCGCTGGGGCGCCGGGCCGGAGGATCCGGTGGTGCTCCACGCTGGCCGCATGGCCCCGGAGAAGAACTACGGCCTGCTCTTCCGGGCCTTCAGAGGGATGAGGCAGACCAACCCGCGCTGCCGCTTTGTGCTTGTCGGGGACGGTCCGGTTCGACGCAACCTTGAGCGGGAGATGCCGGATGGGATCTTCACAGGCTTCGTGCCCCCGGAAGAGCTGGCGCAGGCCTACGCCTCGGCGGACATCTACGTCCACGCGAGCCTTTCGGAGACCTTTGGAAACGTGCTGACCGAGGCCCTGGCCAGCGGCCTGGCGGTAGCGGCCTTTGACTACGCCGCTGCGCGGACCTTCGTTCGAAACGATGACAACGGGCTGTCGGTCCCGTGCGCAGACCCGGACGCTCTGGTTGCGGCCGCAGTAAGACTTGCCGAAGACAGGGACCTGCGCAAACGTCTGCGTGGCGCTGCGGCGGCTTCCGTGCGCGGGCATTCGTGGGACAGGGTGGTATCCGGCTTTGAGGCCGACCTAATCTCAGCTGTTCAGGGGCCCGGAGAGCTCACATCAGCACAGGCCCGCTGCGGGGAGCCATGACGCCATGAAACCGGTGAATAAGGAAGGCGAGACGATCGGCGGCGGGCGCCCGCACTTGCTGATTCTTACTGCCGGCTTCGGCGAGGGGCACAACGCCGCTGCCCGCGGCCTCGCCGCCGCGTGCGACGAGCTCCATGGCGAGGGTTCGGCGGAGGTCTTGGACTTGTTCCTGCTCACCTCACCCCGGACCTCCGCTCTGGTGCGCTCCGGCTACATCGGGCTGATCAACCGCCTGCCCCGCCTGTGGCGCGGAATCTATGGGCTCATGGACCGCTCCGCTCTGCTGCCGCGCCTGCTTTCCTCGAGCCTGCGTCCCCAGGTGCGCTTTCTTGCAAGGCGATTCGAGGCCGGCTGCCCCCGGGCGATCTGCAGCACCTACCCGGTCTATCCGTTCCTCCTCGAGAGGCTCCGCGAGCAGGGGCGGCTGCCGGTTCCCCATTACACGGTGGTCACCGACTCAATCAGCATCCACTCGCTGTGGTGGCGCTCCCCCTGCGACGGCTGGTTCGTGCCGAACGCGGACTCGGCGGCCGTGATGGAGGGCCGGGGTGTCAACCCGCAGCGGCTGAATGTGAGCGGGTTTCCGGTCACGCCCTATTTCAGGCGGCACGCCGGGGAGTTCACCCGCCCCGACCTCGGCTCCGGGGCGACCCCGCGGGTGCTCCATATCATCAATTCGGGCACGCGCCACGCCGCCGCCACAGCGGAGCGGCTTTTGTCGGGATCCGAGTTCGAGGTCACCTGCGCGGTGGGGCGGAACGAAAAGCTGAGGAAGCGGCTGGAGCGCGTGGCGGCCGGGCGCTCCAAGCCGTCGCGCATCCTCGGCTGGACTGACGAGATCCCCCGACTGCTCATGACGCACCATGTCGTCGTCAGCAAGGCCGGCGGGGCCACAACCCAGGAGGCGATCGCCGCGGAGTGCCCGATGATCGTCAGCCAAGTCGTTCCCGGCCAGGAGGAGGGCAACTGCGAACTGGTCCTGCGCCATGGTGCGGGGAACCTCGCCGAGAGCACCGAGGCGGTGATCGCGGCCCTCCGCCAGGCATTCGCCCAACGCGGTGCGCTGTGGCGGCGCTGGCACGCAGCCATGGCACCCCTCAGCCGCCCCGACGCCGCGCGGGTGATCGTCCGCACGGTTCTCCAAGCCGGGGAGGCGGCGCCATGAGGCTTCTCCTGATCCATAATCCCCGCTCGGGCCGTGCGGACCGCACCGCGCGTTTGGGCCCGCTGCTGCACCGATTCACGGCTTCCCAACCGCCCGGCACCGAACTGGCCATCACCCAAGCTCGGGGGCACGCCACCGCCCTCGCCCGGCAGGCCGTGGCGGCGGGCACTGCCCGAGTGATCTGCGTCGGGGGCGATGGAACGATGAACGAGGTAGCCCAGGCCCTTACGGGCACGGGCACCGAGCTTGGACTGGTGCCGTGCGGCTCGGGCAACGGGCTCGCCCGGCATCTGTGCCTGCCGGCTGACTTCCAAAGGGCCCTGGCCCTCGCCTGCGATCCGCGGGCGCCCGTTGCCGAGATCGACACCGCGGCCGTGAACGAAAGGCCGTTCTTTAACGCCATGGGCTTCGGGCTCGATGCGGAGGTCAGCCACCGCTTCAACCAGCTGACCCGGCGCGGGCTGCCGGCCTACGCCCGAACAGCCCTGGGCGCTTTTTTTGCGCAGAGGCCTCAGCGTTGCCGGATCATCGCCGACGGGCGGACCGAATGGGTCGAGGCCATCCTGGTGGCGGTGGCCAATTCCGACCAATACGGCAATAACGCACGGATAGCGCCGGAGGCGCGCGCCGATGACGGAATGCTCGACTTGATCGCGGTTCGGCCGGTGGGGCCAGTCGGAGCCGCGATCCTTAGCGCGCGGCTCTTTCTGGGATCGTTCGACCGCAGCCCTAGGGTCTTGCGACTGCGGGGTCGGCGTTTCCTCATGGAGCGGCCGGCCCCGGGCCTGATCCACACGGACGGGGAACCCTATCTCGAGCGGGAGTCCCTGGGCATCAGGCTCGCCCCGGCCAGCCTCCGGGTGGTCGCGGCCCCGGCGTTTCGTGCGGCCCGCCCGCTGAGCCCGGTTCCCCATTCCCCCATTTGATGTGCCATGACGAAACTCCGCGTTAGAACCGTCATTCTCTCGGATGTGCACCTTGGCGCCCCCGGAAGCCGCGTCCGAGAGGTCAACCACTTTCTGCGCAACGTCCGCTGCGCAAAATTGATCCTCAACGGCGACATCATCGACGGCTGGCAGCTGCGCAGCGGCGGACGCTGGGATGGAACGCACACCCGCTTTATCCGCATCGTCCTGAAAAAGTTGGAGAAACGGGGCACGGAAGTAGTCTACCTGCGGGGAAACCACGACGATATCCTATCCCGGCTCCTGCCGCTCAACTTTGAGAACTTCTCGATCGTGGAGGAGCATGTCCACGAGGGGCCGAAGGGCCGCTACCTTGTCCTGCACGGGGACGTCTTCGACTCGATCACCAAGAACTTCCTGTTCCTTTCCCGGCTGGGCGACTGGGGGTACAACCTGCTGTTGCGGATCAACCGCGCGTACAACGCCTACCGGGCCTGGCGCGGTCTGGAATACTGGTCTTTGAGCAAGGCCATCAAGGCTCGGGTGAAAGAGGCGGTTAACCACGTTTCAAACTTCGAGCAGCATATCGCCCAACTTGCGCGGAACCGCGGATGCACGGGGGTGATGTGCGGGCACATCCACACCCCGGCCGACAAGATGCTCGGCGACATCCACTATCTGAACTCCGGGGACTGGGTTGAGTCCCTTACCGCGATCGTTGAGCACTGGGACGGGCGCTTCGAGATGATCGACTTCACGACCTTCCAGCGGGAGTACCCCCTGCCCGACGAGGAGCCTCCTGAGGAGCACCTCGACAGCGATTCCCTGCCTAGCGCCGGCCAGCTCGAGCCAGGCACTCCCTGATGACCTCGACGGTCCGCGCCGCGGCTCCGCCGTTCTCCGCCCGCCATGCCGCCCCGGCGGCCGCTAGCGCCCGGCAGCGTTCGGGATCGCCGAGCAGCTCCTTTGCTGCAGCCTCGAGTTCTTTGGGGGTTTGGACCCGCCGCGCCGCTCCGCGTGCGAGCAGGTCCTTGGCAATGTCCGCGAAATTGCTCATGCCCGGCCCAAACAGCAGCGGCTTTCCGGCCGCCGCGGCCTCGACGGGGGTCTGCCCCTCAGTGTGAGGAGGCAGACTCTTCCCAACAAAGACCAGGTCGGCCAGTTGCACCCATTTGCGGAGTTCTCCGGTCGTGTCCCCGACCGCCACGTCGACCTCCCCTGGGGCGGGGCCCTTCGAGCGAAAGTGGAACCGCAATCCGCTGGCCTTGAGTAGTTTCTCGATTCCAAAGCGCCGCTCTGCATGCCGCGGGACGATCAGCAATGTGCAACCGATTCCGGCTTCGCGGACAGCCCGCAGGACACCCAAAAGCGCCTCCTCCTCTCCGGGCCAGGTCGACGCGCCAACCAGGATCGGCCCTTCGGGAAGCCCGAGTCCTTTCCGGAGCCGGGCGCGCTCCGCCTGATCCAGCGGCGGCAGCGGGACGTCGAGCTTCAGGTTTCCCGTTGTCGTGAGGCTGCGCGGGTCGACGCCGAGCTGCCGGAAGCGCTCCTCGTCGCGGGCCGAGCACGGCAGGGTCCGGGTCACCCCGCCGAGAAGAAGCCTCGTCAACGAGGGCAGCCGCTTTCCCCAGGTGGAAAGCCGAGCGAAGGTCCGGTCGGAGAGCCGCGCGTTGATGTTGATCACCGGGACGCCGCGGATGCGGGCCTGGCGGACGTGCTCCGGCCAGCGCTCGCCCTCCATCAAAACGGCGACGTCCGGCGCGATGCGGCGCCAGGCCCAGCTCGAGAACGGCCACCAATCGAGTGGAAAATACCCGATTCCGAGGGTCCGCCCAGAGTAGCGCTCCGTGGCGAGCCGGTACCCCGTGCTGGTGGTCGTCGTCAGGTAGATCTCAACCCCGTCCCGCGCCAAGGCGTTGACGACCGGCCCGACCGCGTGGATCTCCCCGACGCTGACCGCCTGAAGCCAGATTCGCCGGGCTTTTCGCGAGCGGGCGGGCACCTGGTGGGCTCCGAACCGCTGCGCAAAACGCTTCGCATAGCCGCCGCGGCGCCGCATTCGCCACAGGTAATGCGGGGCCATCGCAAGCACGATCAGCGGAAAGAGCAGGCGGTACAGCCAGATCACGGGCCTCAGAGCGTGCTCTCCAACCCGAAGTAAGTCAATTAATTATAGAGGGTTAAGCCTATCCGTTATCCCCTTTCCTCCAGGGAATGCCCCCGCCCGACCGCCTTTGACTTTGGCCCCGAAAGTGCTTTTGATCTCGCCTCTTTGACACGATGCATCAGCTGCACCCTTACTGGCGCATGGACTACATCGAGGCCCCGCGCTATCCGGCCTCGATGCTCCGGCCGTTCTCCGAACTACCCGGCCTCGGGGATGACCGGGCGGCCCTGATCGTCCACCGATCCGCCCTCTCCTACCTGCTCCTCAACCGTTTTCCGTACAACCCCGGCCACCTTCTAGCGGTGCCGTTCCGCGAGGTCGCCGACCTGGAGGAGCTTACCGCGGAGGAGCGCTCCGACCTGATGGAGGAGATTGTCCGCGGCAAGCGCATGCTCGCCGTCCTGAAGCCCGACGGTTTCAACGTCGGTTTCAACTTGGGTTCCGCCTCCGGCGGCAGCATCGCCCACCTGCACGCCCACATCGTTCCGCGCTGGACCGGGGACACCAACTTCATGCCCGTCGTCGGCCACACCCGGATTCTCCCCCAGTCCCTCGATGCCGTCTGGGCCCGGCTGACCCAGGCGACCAAGGCATAGCCGGATGCCGACCAAGACGATCCATTTTCCCAGCCCCCGCCACCTGAGCCAGCTCTACGCGGACCGGCAAGAAAACCTCGCCCACGCCGAGCGGGCCCTGGGGGTGAAGATCGCCACGCGGGAGGACTGGCTGAAACTCGACGCGCCGGCGCCCGCGTTGGCCCTTGCCGAGGACTTTTTCGACTTTCTGCGCGAGGCGCGCGGCCAGGGCATGGCGATTCGCTCGCCGGATTTCGCGCGGCTGCTGGAATCCTTCGCCCGGGGCGAGGGCCCGCAGCTGAGGGCGCTCCTGGACGAGCCGGTCGTCATCGCCACCAGCCGCCGGAGCATCGTTCCGAAGACGCTCGCCCAGAAGCTCTACCTGAAGTCGATGCTCAAGCACCCGATCGTCTTCGGGATAGGCCCGGCGGGGACCGGAAAGACGTACCTGGCCATGGCGGCCGCCGTGTCGGCTCTGCTGCAAAACGAGGTCCAGCGGCTCGTCCTCACCCGGCCCGCCGTCGAGGCCGGAGAGGCCCTGGGATTCCTTCCCGGGGACCTCCGGGAGAAGATCCTGCCGTACCTGAGGCCCCTCTATGACGCCCTCCACGACATGATGGGGCCGGAGGATGCCGCCCGCCTCACCGAGAAGGGCGTGATCGAGATTGCCCCGCTAGCCTACATGCGGGGCCGCACCCTCTCCCACACCTTCGTGATTCTCGACGAGGCGCAGAACACGACCCCGGAGCAGATGATGATGTTTTTGACCCGCCTGGGGGAGGACTCCCGCATGGTGGTGACCGGCGACGTGACCCAGATCGACCTGCCCAGGGCCAAGCAATCGGGGCTCCTCGAGGCCCGGGAGGTCCTGCGGGACGTTCCCAACATCGAATTCCACACCTTCAGCGGCTCCGACGTCGTCCGCCATCCGCTGGTGCAACGCATCATCGACGCGTACGAGCAGTACCGCAACCCCATGGAGGGGGCAGGCTCGTGAGCGTGCGCAACCAGCTCCGGCTCCTGATCGGCGGCCTGGGGGCGCAGCGCGCCGACAGGGGCCGCGGGGACGGTTCGGCGCTGCGCGGTTTCCTCGATCGGAGCCGGCTCGTGGCGGCCGTGATCTTCGTGCTGACCGTGGCCTCGATCGTGGCCATCAGCTCCCTGGGGATGACAACGATCAAGCTGCCCGTACTCCCCAACCAGATTGCGACCACGCGGGTGGTGGCCACGGCCTCCTTTTCCTACCTCAGCGAGGAGAAGACCCGGGCGGCCCGCGACGCATTGGCCGAGCGGGTGCCCCCGGTCTACAGGCTGGAATCGGAGCCGCTGCGGCAGTTCGAGGCTGCCGCCCGGGACCTGCTCGCGCGCTTGGCCGTGTTCGACGCCGGCCACCGCTCCACGGCCCCGGCGGAGAAGGCGGCCGCCGTCGCGGCCGCCACGGACGCCTTCAACGAAAGCGAGCCCTACCGGGTCAGCCCTGAGGACTTCGCGGCCCTGGTTGCCTCCGGCGATGCCGCCGCCCGATCCGCCCTCTTCGAGAACGCGATCGCCGCCCTCCGGCAGGTCCACGCCGAAGGCGTCCACGACGCCTCGCTGGGCGGCTCCTCAGCCGACAATGTCGGCGTCTTCCAGATCGTCCGCCCGGGCGGGGACGTCGCCCTGAGGCCGGTGCAGTCCATGGAGGACGCCCTCACTTTCCTGAGGGTCAGCCTCGCGACCGAGGGCGTCTCCCGGGCGACTGCGCAGGCCCTCTTCCGGTTCTTCCGCAACGGAGTGACCCCCAACCTGGTCTACGACCGGGCGGCTACCCAGCAGCGTGTGGCCGAGGTCCTTCGGAGCGTGAAGCCCGTCTCCGTGGCGGTGTCCCGGGGGCAGATCATCATCGAGGCCGGCGACCGGGTGAGCCCGGCTCAGTACGAGCTGTTCCGCGCGGAGCAGGAGTACCTCAGCAGCCACGGCGGCGCCGAGCAGGCCGCCGGCTTGCTGCTGTTCGGCCGCGTGCTGCTCGTCCTAGCGATGGTGCTCGCCTCGCTCCTTTACATCCGGCTCGAGGATCCGGAGACCCTGCGAAGCAATGTGAGGCTGGGGTTGCTCGCGCTGGTGGTCATCGCCAACCTGGCGCTCGTTCGCATCGTCTACTCCCTGGGAGGGGCCGACTTCTTCATGCGGGACGGCTCCTGGGCGGCGACCCTGCCCTATGTTGCCCCGACGGCGCTCGCCCCGCTGATCGTCGCAATCCTCATCGACACCGGCTCCGCCATCTTCATGGCGCTGCTGATCTCGATCTTCACCGGGGTCATCTACGGGAACCGGGTCGACCTGCTTGTCCTGACCTTCCTCGCCTCGCTGGTCGCCGTCTTCGTTTGCCGGGACGCGCGCCGGCGCGGGCGCGTTGTGCGGGCCGCGGGAGCGGGCGGGCTGACGGTGGCCTGTTTTGCCGCGCTGATCGGCCTGGTCGAGCAGACCCCGCTCGACACCATCATCCGGGAGACCTCCGCCGGGCTCCTGACCGGGCTGCTCACCGGAATCGCCGTCGTCGGGCTGCTGCCCGTCCTTGAGTCGCTTTTCAACCGCACCACGGACATCACCCTGCTGGAACTCACCGACTACAACCACCCGCTGCTGCGCCGCATGCAGCTCGAGGCCCCGGGGACCCACCACCACTGCCTGGTCGTCGCCCAGCTCGCCGAGAATGCGTGCAACGCGATCGGCGCCAATCCGCTCCTGGCCCGGGTGTGCGCCCTGTTCCACGACATCGGCAAGACGGTCCACCCGGCCTATTTCACCGAGAACCTGCGCGACCGATCCAACCCCCACGACGGCAAGGATCCGGCCGCCTCGGCCCGGATCATCCGGCAGCACGTTCCCGACGGGGTGGAACTGGGCCGAAAACACGACCTTCCCGTCGCGGTGATCGACGCGATCCAGCAGCATCACGGCACAACCCGGGTCCGCTACTTCTACGAGAAGGCGCTCGCCGCCCAGGCGAAACTCGCCGGGCAGGCGCGGCGGGGCGAGCCGGGCGCGGAGGCGGCCCTTCCCCCACTGCAGGAGGCTGCGTTTCGCTATGAGGGACCCAGGCCCCAGTTCCGGGAAAGCGCGGTGATTTCGCTGGCCGACGGAGTCGAGGCCGCGTCGCGCTCGCTGCGGTCGGCCACGCCCGAGCAGCTTGGCCACCTGATCGATGGGATCGTCAACGAGCGCATTGCCCAGGGGGAACTCAACGAGGCTCCCCTTACCCTCGAGGACATCTCCAAGATCAAGAATAGCTTCACCTTCACGCTGCTCAACATGCTGCACAGCCGGATCTCGTACGCCTCCCCCGGCCTTCCCGCCGCAGAGGCCGGTCCGCAAGAGCGCGTCGAGCACAAGGCGGACCCGGGGCCGGTGAGGTCGCCTTCCGAGGCGAGCTAGGAGGGCTCCAGCCGCCATGCCTGAAAAGCCCGCCCCAGGCCACGCGGTCAGGCCGATCGCTGTGCTCTCCCGTCACGCGCGGCTGAGAGTCGACCGACGCTCCGTCGCTGCGGCCCTGCGGGTCCTGGACCTCTACAGGCCGAGCCTGGAACTGGCCGGCTCGGTCCTCGACAACTCAGGGGAGATCTCGATTGCCCTCCTCAGCGACGAAGAGCTTGCGGGCCTCCACGGCCGTTTTCTCGGGGACTCGTCGGCAACCGACGTGATCACCTTCTCGGGAGACCCGGCCCTGGGGCTGGCGGGGGAGATCTGCGTGTCGGTCGATGCGGCCGAGCGTTCGGCCGGGGCCCGGCGCGGCGCCTTCGCGGCCGAACTCACGCTCTACCTCGTGCACGGCTGGCTGCACCTGGCCGGCCATGACGACCTCATGCCGCACAAGAAGCGCGCCATGCGCCGCGCCGAGGCCCGCGCCCTGGGAATCCTTCGCTCCTGCGGCGCGATGCCCGCCCTGGCCCTTGGGCCCCGGCGGGAATAGGGGCTGACAACGGCCCGGCCGACCCTTATCCGTCTGCCATGGCCGACAGTACGCAATCCCGCTTCATCACATTCCGGGATGCCTTCATCTCGGGAGCCCTGCTGCTCGCCCCCCTGATCGTCACCATCTGGGCGTTCAGCAAGATCATCGGACTGATCGGGGGCACCTTCCGCCCCTACTTCTTTTTCTACCTGCCGGAGCCGGTGAGGGACCGGCCGAGCCTGGAGGTCGTCTGGGACATCCTAGCCACCCTTCTGGTGCTCATCCTGGTGACCGCCCTGGGCTACGTGTCCCGGGACGTCTTCGGGAAGTTCTTCGTGCGGCTCGCCGAGCGCGCCATCCTAAGTATCCCCGGGGTCGGCGCCGTCTACACGACCGTCAAGCAGCTCGTCGACACCTTCGGGACCCAGAACCGCAATATGTTCACGAAGGTGGTCCTCGTTGAGTTCCCGAGGAAAGGGGCCTGGACGATGGGCTTCCTCACGAACAAGGCCCAGGGCGAGGCCCAGCTCGCCACAGGCGCTGAGGCGTGGACCGTCTTCGTCCCGACGACCCCCAATCCGACGAGCGGCTACATCCTGATCCTGCCCCCAAAGGACATCATCGAACTGGAGATGACGGTCGGCGAGGGCATGAAGATGATCATTTCCGGCGGCGCCGTGGTCCCACCCTGGACAGGGCCCGCGGGCAGTGATCCCGTCCTGTGAACGAGGCGCTGCAGACCGACGCCTTCGTTCTTGCCAAGCGCCCTGCGGCGGCCGACGGCTGGCTCACCCTGACCCTGTTTTCCCCCGAGCACGGGTCGCTGCTGGGGCTGCAGAGGCTGCCGAAGCGCCCGAGCAAGAGCCAGGTGACCCTCGACCTCTTTGACGAGGTTTCGCTCGGCCTGGAGAGCGCCAACCAGGGGCGGACCTGGTTTGTGCGCGAGGCGCGGCTGATTGCGCGCCGGACCGACATCGGGCGGAGCTACGAGGGGCTCCGGGGTGCCTCTGCCTTCGCCCGGGTGATTGCGCGAAACCCGGTCTCCCCGGAAGACCGCGCAACCGTTGCCGGGCTGCTCCGCTCCGCCTTCGAGGCTTTCGCAGGCGGCGTCCGGCCGGATGTAGTCCACTTCAAGTGCCTGTACCGCTTCGCCAGGGACGAGGGCTACCCGGTGAAGCAGGAATGGCTCCCGGCCCTTGCGCCGGCGGACCGGGAGATCGCCCTGGCGCTGATCAACCTGCCCCTGGCGGCCCAGACATCGGCCGCGGCCGATGTGGCCCGGGTGCAGGCGCTGCTCGAGGAGTACTTGCGAACCAGCACCGAGATCCTGCTCGATTAGTGGGAGCCCGGGATTGAAATCGGCGGCAAGTGCTCGTCAGCTAGCTGCCCATGCACTTCGACCTCGAGAAACGGCGCGCCCGCCTCAGCGTGGGCGAACTGGCCGGATTTCTCGTGGGGCCCCGTGATCCGGGCGAAGGGGGCTCGGGGCTGTGGCGGGCGCGCCTGGGCACCCAGTGGCACCGGCAGCTGCGGGCCGCCGCGGAGGGCGAGCCGGGGGCCCAGTTCGAGGTTCAAGTCGACGGCGTGCTTCAGCGCGGGCCCTGGGCGATCGAGCTGAGCGGCCGGATCGACCAGGTCATGGCCCGGGAGGCAGGCCCCACCCTGAGGGAGATCAAGACTGTCGCGGTCAGGCTTCCCGAGGATGAGGCGCGCCTGCGCTCAGACTACCCCGGATACTTTGTCCAGCTGGCGGCCTACGCGGCCCTGTGGCGGGGCGGGGGCGGAAGGCCCGAGGTCCGGGGGGAGCTTGTCTTTGTGGAGGTCGACAGCGGGCTCGTCCAGACCGTGGAGATGGGCGGCGCGGACCGGGCGGCCCTGGACCGGCAGCTCGACCTGGTTGCGGAGTTCCTCGACCTCAGGCTCAAGGCCGGCACCCGCCGGCGGAGCCTCCGGTTTCGCCCGGCGTTCGAGGTCCTCCGTGCGGGCCAGGGAGCCGCTTTGTCGGAACTCGGGCAGGCCCTCGGGCTCCGGCAGTCCGCCCTGGTGCTCGAGGCCCCGACGGGCTTTGGGAAGACGGGCGTAATCTTGGAGTGCGCCCTGGGTGGGCTGCAATCGGGGCACTTTGAGCGGGTGGTCTACCTGACGGGTAAATCCACGGGGCAGCTGCAGGTCGTGCGCACCCTGGGGGCCATGACCGCCCCGGAGACCAGTGGGGGGCTTGGAGGAACGCCGCTCGCCACCTGGCACGTGCGCAACAAGGCCGAGCACTGCGTTAACTCGGTGTTCCACTGCGTGAGGGACAGCTGCGGCTTCATCGAAGACGTCGAGGGACGCTGGGCGGACAGCGGCCTCGCCCGCTTCTACCTGTTCGACGGGCAGCCGCGGGACCTCGAGACCCTCAGGGAGGCGGGCCGGTCCGCACGAATCTGCCCTTACGAGATCACCCGCACCGCGCTCGCCTTCCAGGACGTGTGGATTGGCGACTACAACTATGTGTTCGCCCCGTCGGTGCGCAGCGTTTTCTACGAACGGCCCGGCTTCCAGCCCGGCCGGACACTGCTGGTGATCGACGAGGCACACAACCTGCCGGGGCGGGTCGCCGGGTCCTACTCGCATGCGTTTACGGCGGCCGGGGCCGCTGAGGTCGCCGGAGGGTTCTGGCAGGCGGACGCCCCCCCCTCCCTCGCCGCGGCCTGGGCCGAGTGGACCCGGTTCCTGGAGGCGATGAGACCGGGCCCTGCCCTCAGGCCGGAGGAGGAAGAGGAGGGGCGCCGTCACCTCGAGATGATCGCCGACTTGGTGTCATCCCTACCCCTTGACTTCGGGGCTCTGGGGCCGGCGGCTGCCACGGGACTGTGGAAGATCCCCGAGGTCGCCCAGCAGCTGCGCGAGGCGGACCTGCCCCGGCTGTGGTGGTGCCCGGCTCCCGGGGAGCTCGCGATCACCTGCCTCGACGCCGCGCCGGTCATCGGGGCCGCCCTGGGGGAGTTCGGCGGAGTCGTCCTGGCCAGCGCCACCCCCGGCCCGATCGACGTCTTCGCCGAGGCCTGCGCCACGCCGCTGCACGCGATCCGCGCGGCCACCCCGTGGCGCGATCAGGCCTACGATGTCGCCGTGGACCTGAGGGTCGACACGACCTTCCAGCATCGGGAGCGCTATTATGGGGTCACTGCCGAAACCGTGGCCGCCCTGTGGCGTTCAGCCCGCGGCGTCCAGGGGCCTGTCGCCGTCTTCTTCCCCAGCTATGCCTACGCGGAGGCCGTCGCCTCGGAGCTGGGGTGGCGCGAGCCGGGTTTCGGGGTCGCCGTCCAGCCGCGGATGTCGGAACTTTCCGCGCAGGCGGCGTGGGTCGAGCGCTCCCTGGCCTCGGCCAATGCGATCTTCCTGATCCTGGGCTCCAGTTTCGCCGAGAGCGTGGACCTTCTCGGCGGCCGTGTCACACGCGCCATGGTCGTCGGCCCGGCGCTACCCGAGGTCAACCCCGTCCAGCGGGCCCGGATGGCGGCCTTGTCCAGCCTTGGAAGGGCCGAGTCGTTCCGGAGGGTCTACCAGGTCCCGGGGATGCAGAAGGTGAACCAGGCCCTGGGCCGGCTTGTCAGGGGCCCGGGGCAGAGGGCCAGCGTCTTGCTGCACTGCCGCCGATTCGCCGAGGAAAGCTACGCCGCGCTCCTTGAGCCGGTGTACCGATCCGGGGTCTTGATCCGCGAGGAGGCCGATCTGCGCAGCTGGCTCGGGTGAGAGAATCTTGCCGGGGCGGCGGAACCATTCTCGCCCCGGAGCGTCCGTACCTAGGGCAAGCGGCTTCCCGCTTGCCCGCTTCCCGAGGCCAACGCAACCTGCGCCCATGCTCCGCCTAGCCCTCCTGCTCATCGCGGCCGCCCTCCTTGGAACGGCGGCCCGGGCTCAGGAGTCTACCCCGTTCACAGCCAAGGAGCTTGCGCAGGGCTACCGGGACGGCTGGATCCTCGCCAAGCCGAAGGCGGCAAAGCAGGCAAGCGTCGACACGGAGGAGTCGGCCGAGGGCTGGAGCCCGGCTCGCAAGTTCAGCCGGTTCGGGGGCCTGCGAGTCCTTGAGGTTGCCGCCGGCGACACCGCCGACAACGCCGTCCGGCGCCTGCGTTCGAGCGGCCGCTACGAGTACGTCGAGCCCGACTACATCCGGCGCGCCTTCATCGCTCCGAGCGATCCGTTGTTTTCGCAGCAGTGGGGCCTCAACAACACCGGCGTTAATCCGAACGTTCCCGGGCCGGGCCTGTCGGGGGCGGACATTCGAGCCGAGGCCGGCTGGGACATCCGGACGAGTGCCTCCGGGGTCATTGTCGGGGTAATCGACTCAGGCGGCTACCTCGCCCACCAGGACCTCGCCGGAAACCTCTGGGTCAATTCAAACCCCGGGCAGAGGCTCACCTACAATGTGAGCGGCCGAAACCGGACCGTCACCGACAGCCTGAACGGCCTGAACGCGGTGGTGGGCAGCGGCCCCCCCAACGACGACAACGGGCACGGAACCCATGTGTCGGGGATCATCGGGGCCGTTCCCAACAACAACCTCGGCATTGCCGGGGTCGCCTGGTCCGTCCAGCTGATGGAACTCAAGTTCCTGGACAGCACCGGGGCCGGGGACACGGTCGCCGAGATCACCTGCATCGATTACGCGATCGCCCACGGGGTGAGCGTCATCAACGCCAGCTACGGAAGCTCCTCCTACTCGTCAGCCGAGTACACCGCCATTCAGCAGGCCGCCGCCGCGGGGATCATCTTTGTCGCAGCGGCCGGCAACAGCGCCGAGGACAACGACCTGACCCCGAGCTATCCGGCCGGGTACCTGCTCGACAATATTGTCGCCGTGGCCTGCTCCGACAACCGGGACGACTCGGTGTTTTTCACCTGCTACGGCTCCGGGCTCGTCGATCTCTACGCTCCCGGTTACAAGATCCTGTCGCTTTACAACACCGGAGCCACGGCGACGGCCGTATTGTCCGGCACGTCGATGTCCACCCCGTTCGTGACCGGCTCCCTGGCGCTTCTGAAGGCCCAGTTCCCAAGCGACACCTACCGGCAGCTGATCAACCGCCTGCTGAGTGCGGTGGACACCAATGCGAACCTGCTCGGCAAGGCGCAGACCGGTGGACGCCTCAACCTCGCCCGGGCCCTCGCCTCCTCGGCCAACCGCCCGTTCAACGACAATTTCGCGGGCCGCGCCCACCTCGCGGGAACGAGTGTCACGGTGCGCTCCAACAACGCGGGAGCCACCCGCGAAGGCGCCGAGCCGGTGATCGGCGGTTCGTCCGGCGGGGCCTCGCTGTGGTGGGACTGGACAGCCCCTGCTACCGGCGCGGTGACGGCGACGACGGCAGGCAGCGCCTACGCGACGCTCTTGGGCGTCTACACGGGAACCTCGCTGGGGACCCTTTCGCCGGTGGCGGCGAGCGCCGCGAGCGGCGCCGGGGCGAGCAACGTCACCTTCACCGCGCAGGCGGGAACCACCTACGCGATCGCGGTCGACGGGCAGAACGCGGCAACAGGCCTGACGGCGCTCAACCTTCATTACACCAACACGGCCTTTGCGTCGGCGATCACGCTGTCCGGGGCGAGTACGGCGATCACCGGCACCACCTTTGCGTCGGCCTCCCCCGCCAGCCTGAGCCATCTTTCCGACTACCTCGTCTGGTTTTCGTGGACGGCGCCAAAGTCCGCGCAGTTCCAAGTGTCGGCCTCGAGCTACGACTTTGACCCGCGCCTGACGGTCTACACCGGCTCGAGCGCCTCGGCGCTAACCCAGGTCGCCCGGAGCACGGCCGCCACCATCGGGGCCAACGCCTCGACGGCCTCGACGGCCTGCCTGTGCACCTTCTGGGCAACCGCCGGAACCACCTACACCTTCACCGTGGACGGAGTCGGCGACGCAAACAGCCTTTCCGGAGCCCTCGACTCGAGCGGCCTGCCGGTCGGCGGTGGCCAGTTCGCCCTGTCCACCCTGGACTCCCGCTGGCAGGCGATCACCGATGACAGTATCACGTGCTCGCCGGCAGTCGGCAAGGACGGCACTGTCTATGCCGGGAGCGTCAGCGGAACGTTCTACGCGTACAATCCCGACGGGACCAAGAAATGGAGCTACGCCTCCCCGACCTCCGGGTCGTTTGACACGTCCTCGGCGGCGATCAGCTCGGACGGGGCGGCTGTCTACGCCGGCTGCGGCGACCAGAACCTCTACGCGTTGTCCACATCGACCGGCTCCGTCCTTTGGGCGCACACCTTCGGGGCAGCCCCCGCCTGCTCGCCTGCAGTCGCCTCCGACGGAACGATCTACATCCGGGACTCCGGCGGCACGTTCTCGGCCCTGAACCCGGCGACCGGGGCGGCCAAGTGGACCTTCTCCATACCCGGCGCCTCGTACGGCGCGCCCGTGGTGGCCTCCGACGGCACGATCTACATCGGCTCCGACAACGGGTCGCTCTACGCGATCACGCCGGCCGGGACGGGGGCCACGCAGAAATGGACCTTCGCGGCTAACCAGACGATCGCCAATGATGCGATCTATACGGCCCCCGCGATCGATGCCGCCGGCAACCTCTATTTTGGGACCCTCGGGGGCACGGTCTACGCGGTCACCTCAGCTGGGGCAAAGCTCTGGTCCTACCAGACCGCAAACAGCATCAGTTCGTCCCCTGCCCTGGGATCGTCCGGAACGGTCTATGTCGCCAGCTACGACCACAAGCTCTACGCCCTGAACATGGCCACAGGGGCCCTGAAGTGGGCATACGGGACCGGGGGCGAGATCCGCGCGAGCTCTCCCCTGGTGGCGGCGGGCCAGAACGGCTCCGAGGTCGTCCTGGTCGGCACCTACGATGACAAGCTGTACGCCATCAACTCGGACGGCACCCTCAACCGGATCTTCGCCGCTGGCGATTGGGTCAGGTCCTCGCCGGCGATATTCGGCACAACGCTTTATTTCGGCAGCAACGACCACAAGCTTGCCGCAGTCGACACCGGGCTGGCCCTGGCCGGGACGCCGTGGCCGATGTACCAGGCCAACCCCCTGCGGTCCGGGCGCCTCACGACGGATGCCCTGGCGGTCACCCTGCAGCCCGCAGCGACCGTCTCGGTCCAGCCCGGGGGTTTGCTCACCCTGACCGCCGCCGCAGTCGGCCAGGGTCCGCTTTCGTTCCAGTGGCAGCTCAACGGCGTCGCCATTCCGGGTGCGAACGACTCGACTTATGTCCTTGCGAACGCCGGCTCGGCGGCCGCCGGCGTATACACTCTGAAGGTCTCGGGGCCCCAGGGAACCACGACCTCGAGCGCAAGCACGGTCTCGATCATATCCCCGCCCTCAATTGCCACCCCTCCCCAGGCCCAGACCGCAGCTGCGGGATCCTCGCCCGTCTTCAGCGTCTCGGCGACGGGAGGGGCCCTGGCCTACCAGTGGTACTTCAACGGGGTGGCCATCTCCGGGGCCGCATCCGCATCCCTGACCCTGGCCAACGTCGCCTCCATACAAGCCGGAACCTATTCGGTCGTCGTCTCCAACGGCGCCGGCTCGGCTTCCGCCGCGGCTACCCTCGCGGTGACCACCGCCGCGCGACTGATGAATGTCTCCGCCCGGGCCTTCGTCGGATCGACCCCGTTGCAGGCCCTCGTAGCCGGCTTCGTGGTGAGCGGTTCATCGACAAAACAAGTTCTCATCCGCGGAGTGGGCCCGACCCTTAGCGCCTATTCCGTGTCCGGAGCCCTGCAGAACCCTACGCTCACCCTCTACGACTCGGCCTCGGCCGTCATCGGCTCCCAAACCGGCTGGGCCACGGCGCCCGCCCGGGGCGCATCCTCGGTCACGGCCGCCCTCCGCGCAGCGGTGACGGCGGACTTCACCCCGCTGAACGCCTTCGCCCTTCCCGGCGGTTCGGCCGACTGCGCGATGATGGCCGGACTGGGCGCCGCCTCCTACACTGCCCAGATCACGCCGGCGTCCACGAGCACCGGTGTCGCCCTTGCCGAACTCTACGATGCCGATCTTTCCTCGGGCGCCGCCCGGCTTGCGAACCTGTCCTCGCGGGCTTTCGTCGGCACCGGCACCCAGGTCATGGTGGCCGGTTTTGTGGTCTCGGGCACGACCTCCCAAACGGTGCTCATCCGCGCGGTTGGCCCCACCCTCGGCCAGTACGGGGTCACTTCGCCTCTCTCCCGGCCTCAGCTCGACCTTTACGACAGCAACAACGCGATCATCGCAACCAACGTCGGATGGGGAAACCCCTCAACCAAAGGACCTTCCGCCATGGCCGCCCAGACTGGGCTGCTTCCTGCGACAGCGTCCGTGTTTTCGAGTGTCTATGCCTTTTCGCTCCCGACCGGCTCGGCCGACTGCGCGATGGTTGTGACGCTTCCCCCGGGCCAGTACACCGCCCAGGTTAGCGGCGTCGGAGGCCTCACGGGGATCTCCCTGGCCGAGCTCTACGAGCTGCGCTAGCGGCGCCGGTGCGCAGCGCCGGGCGCCGAGGGATGCAGTTTTCGCTTTTCGCTTTCAGTAATTGAGGCTTTGCTCGCATCATGCCTTGGACCCGACGCCATTTGCTGACGCTGGAGGAGCTCAGCCTTGCGGAGATGGAGCAGATCCACTCAATCGCGGCTGTTTTCAAGCGCGCTCTGCAGCGCGGCGTGAAGAAGGTGCCGGCCCTGCGTGGCCGGACCGTCGTCAACTTGTTCCTGGAGCCGAGCACCCGCACCCGGCTCGCCTTTGAGATGGCGGCCAAGCGCCTGAGCGCCGACGTGATCTCCTTCGATGCGGCCCACTCCTCCACGACCAAGGGGGAAACCCTCCGGGACACCGCCCAGAACATCCAGGCCCTGAACGTGGACATGATCGTCCTGCGGCACGCCGCCTCGGGCTCGCCCCTGTACCTGTCGAAGATCCTCAATATCCCGGTTATCAACGCTGGCGACGGCGCCCACGAGCACCCCACGCAGGGACTGCTGGACACCTTCACGATGAAGGAGCACCTGGGGTCCCTGAGGGGCCGCAAGGTCGCGATCCTCGGCGATGTCCTCTTCAGCCGGGTCGCCCGCTCGAACATCTACGCCCTGTCGAAGATGGGCGCCACCGTGATCCTGGTCGGCCCGTCCACCCTCGTGCCGCACTGGTTCACCGAACTCGGGGTCGAGGTCTCCCACGACCTGAAGAGCGCGCTTGCCGACGCCGAGGTCGTGATGCTGCTGCGCATCCAGCATGAGCGGCAGGTCAGCAGCCATTTTCCCTCCCTGGGCGAGTACACGAGCATGTTCGGCCTGAACAAGGCCAGGGCGGCCTGGCTCAACCCCAAGGCCATCATCATGCATCCCGGCCCCATCAACCGGGGGGTCGAGATCGACAGCGACCTGGCCGACGGCCCGCGCAGCGTCATCCTCGAGCAGGTCACCAACGGAATCGCCGTCCGGATGGCCGTTCTGTACCTGTGCTCCGGGGGTTCCCCGGAGCGGATCCCGGACGGAAGCGACTAATTTTTCCCATGCCCGCACTCTGGATTTCCCACGCCCAGGTGATTGACCCCGCCTCCCGGCGCAACGCCGTCGGCGACCTCTTCGTGCGGGACGGCCTCGTCGTGCCCTCGCTGAGTGCCGCCGAGCGCAAGCGCGCGAAGAAGATCGAGGCGGGCGGCCTCGTGGCCTGCCCGGGCCTGGTGGACATTCACGTCCACTTCCGCGAGCCCGGTCAGACCCACAAGGAGTCAATCGGAACCGGCACCCGCGCCGCGGCAGCCGGCGGTTTCACGACCGTTGTGTGCATGCCCAACACCGCGCCGCCGGCCGACAACGCCGGCACGATCCAGTTCATCAAGGACGCCGCCGCGCGCGACGCCGTCGTGCGGGTCTACCCGACCGGCTGCATCACGGTCGGGCGCAGCGGGCAGGCCCTCGCCCCCTTCGGGTCCCTGAAGCGGGCCGGAGTTGTCGCCCTTACCGATGACGGCGACTGCGTGCAGTCGAACGAACTCATGCGGCGCGCCGCCGAATACGCCCGCATGTTCGACCTGCCGATCATGGACCACTGCCAGGACCAGTCGATGACGGCAGGTGCGGTCATGAACGAGGGCGTGATGTCAACCCGGCTGGGCCTGCGCGGGTGGACTAACGCGGCCGAGGACCTGGTTGTCGCCCGCAATGCGATCCTGTCGGGCTACACGGGCGCGCACATCCACCTGCAGCACATCTCCTCGGCCGGGGCCGTGGAGATCATCCGCCGCGCGAAGGCCGATGGCCTGCGGATTACGGCCGAGGCCTCGCCCCACCACTTTGCCCTGACCGACGACGCCCTCGCCTCCTACGACACGGCCTTCAAGATGAACCCGCCTCTCAGGACCGAGGCGGACCGGAAGGCCATCATCGCGGGGCTGCGCGATGGAACGCTCGACTGCATCGCCACCGACCACGCCCCGCACACCAACTATGAGAAGGACCGGGAGTTCGACTCGGCGCCCTTCGGGGTGATCGGCCTGGAGACCGCGCTGGCGGTCTCCCTCGAGGTGCTCGTCCGCCAGAACCGGTTTTCGATCCCCCGGGTCGTCGACCTGCTCACCCGACGGCCTGCCTCGATCGTCGGGCTCCGGGCCGGCACCCTCGCAGTCGGGGCACCGGCCGACATCTGCCTGTTCGATCCGAAGGGGCGCTGGACGTACGACGCCAAGGCCGGCTTCAGCAAGTCGAGCAATTCACCGTGGCACGGCCAGACGCTCACGGGAAAGGTGAGGCTGACGGTCGTCGGCGGCCGGATCGTGTTCGACGGGGCCCGGATCGTGTGAGCGCTGCGCAATGGCTTCCCTGCAACTGCTTGGCATCTGCCTGGAGGCTGCCCTCGCAATCCTCGGCCTGCGCCTGCTCTGGGACCGGGCGCTGAGCCCGCTCGCCCGCTCCGCCGCGGAGCCGGCTCGTCTGGAGCCTTGGCCTTCCGGCGGGGCTGAGTTGCTGCTTTTCCTTATTTTTGCCGTCGCGGGCGGCCTGGCTCTGCCGCTCGTTGCCGACTTTGCTCTGCGCCGCACCGGGATCGACCTGGTCGGTCGCACCGTTTGGGACGCCGCGGCCTTCCAGGCGGGGCTGCTGGCGGGGATTGCGCTCTTCAACGTGCGCCTTGTGCCGGTTGTGGCCCGAGTCTGGGAAAACCTCGGGGAAAGCCTGCGGACGGGCGCACTGACCTTCCTGATCTGCCTGCCCCTGGTCTTCGGACTCGCGCTCCTTTGGCAGGGCGCGCTGAGCGCCTGCGGCCTACCCGTCCACCGGCAGGATGTGGTGGAGCTGTTCGAGAAGATCCACTCCCCGACTTTGCGGGTCGTCTTTGCCCTGGCCGCGCTCGTCGTGGCACCCATAACCGAGGAGCTCATCTTCCGGGCCGGGCTGTTCCGCTTCCTGCGCGGGAGGGTGCCCCGGTGGATCGCGATCCTCGCCCCATCCGTCGTATTCGGGGCCTCCCACCTCACCCGGTCCCTCGCCGACGGCCTGGCGGCCTTCGTGCCCCTGGTGCTGCTCGGCGTGATCTTCTCGCTCGCCTACGAGCGGACCGGCAAGATCGGCACGACGATTGTCGCCCACGCGCTCTTCAACCTGAACACCCTGGTCGCGCTCCTGCTGGGCATTAACACGTGAAGCCCTTCACCGCAGTCCGCTCCGAATCGGTGGCAGCCTTGGGCGAGGTGGAGCTTATCCGCCGGCTCGGCCGTTGGCTCGCCCCTGTTTCCCCGCCCTCACCCCGGGGCATGGGCGACGACTGCGCCGTCCTCCCCGCCTCGCGCCGACCCCAGCTGATCACGGTCGATCCCCTGATCTATGGGCGGCATTTCGACGCGGGCCTCGCCCCCGAGCGCGCGGGGGCGAAGCTCCTCAAGCGCAATCTGAGCGATATCGCCGCGATGGGCGGCCGGCCGACCGCGGCGGTGATCGCGCTCACGCTGGACCCCCGGGTGCGGATCGACTGGCTCCGGAGATTCCATCGCGGCTTGGCTCTCTGCGCCCGGCGCTTCGGGGTCTCGATCGTCGGGGGCGACGTCGCCCAGGCCAACGGGGTCCTTGCGGCGAGCCTCACGCTGCTGGGGTGCTCTACGGGCGGCCGTTTCCTCGAGCGCCGCGGCGCACGGCCGGGAGACTGGATCTACGTCACCGGTTCCCTCGGGGCGAGTGAACGAAGCGGACACCACTGGTCTTTCACCCCGCGGCTCGCCGAGGGCGCCTGGCTTGCGCGCCGGGCCGAGGTGCGCTCGATGATGGACGTCAGCGACGGCCTCGCCAAAGACCTTTGGGCCCTGGCACCCCCGGGGACAGAGCCGGCGCTGGAAGGGGCCGCCGTTCCGCTGCGCCGCGGCGCCGGACTGGCCGAGGCCCTAGGCGAGGGCGAGGACTACGAACTTGTTCTGGTGGTCGGCGCCCGCTCGCCGCGGGCTGCCTTCGAGCGGGCGTTCAAGCGGGCGTTTCCCCGGACCCGCCTCAGCTGCATCGGGCGCTTCGAGAGGCCCGCACGAATCGCGCCGGGCTCACTGCGGCTGCGGGACTACCACGGCTACGAGCATCTGCGCTAGACGGGCCCGCATCCCATGACCCTCATCGATCGCCTGCACCGCGGCGTTACGACCCGCTCGGCCGCGGAGACCCGGACCGTGGCGGCGGAGCTGTCCGCGCTCCTTCCGGCCGATTCGGCGCTCGCTCTACACGGGGACTTGGGGGTTGGGAAGACGACCTTTGTCCAGGGGCTTGCCCGCGGCTTCGGGATCGACGCCGAGGTCACCAGCCCCACCTTCACCATCTACACCCTGTACCGCAGCAGCTCCGGCGGGCCGCCCGGCTTCACCCTGGTCCACCTGGACGCCTATCGGCTGGATTCGGCTGCCCAGATGGAGGGACTCCTGCTCGACGATTTTCTCACGACGCCGTACTGCTTGGCCGTCGAGTGGCCCGACAAAATTGCAGGCTGGCTCCCCGAGGGGGCATGGCACCTCGATCTGGCCCTGGGCGCCTCGGGCAGTCATTCCCTGCGCCTGAGACCTGCGCTCGGCCTCTAGCTAGGCCTGCGGCGCGGGCTCGTCGGGCTTGGGCGCCGGCTCTGGGGACGGCTCTGGTTGCGGGGCGACCTCAGCAGACGGGGGCTCCGGCGCGATCTCCGGGGCCGCGGGGGCTTCGGGAACCGGGGCCTCCAGCGCGGGCTCCGGCGGCGGTGCCGCCTCGGCAAAGCCCACCTCGCCCTCGGGCTCCTGACCCTCCGCAGGCGGTGTCTCCGCGGCGGTGTCGGCCCCGGGGAAATTCTCCGGGTCGTGCTCCTCGCGCTCGACCTCGCGTTTGCGTGCCTCGACCATCGGCGGCGGCGCGTACAGCCGTCCGTCGATCAACTCCGTGACGTAGCCCTCTCGGACTAGCCACAGCAGATCGCTCTGCATGCGGGCGATTTTCTCGCGCTGCTCGATGGACAGAACCCCGGTGGGGGCGGCCGCTTCCTTGGGCTCAGCGGCGGCCGCCTCGCCTTCAGGAGGCGGAGGTGCAGCCGGCTCGATACCCAGGAAACCCTTCACAAGGTCCCCGGCCTTAACCATGGGATGGCCCTCGATGAAGGCGGTCAGGGCGCCGATGCTCTCGGCAAAGGTCTGCCCCGGAATCCTGAACTTGGGCTTCACGGCGCAGACGTAGGAGATCCCCTTGGACCCCTTCTTGAAGATCGTGAAGTGCTCCCTTCTCAGTCGTCCCCGGAGGGCGTTGGCCGTATCGAGGGGGAAGCGCCGCTGGCGCTCAAGGGCGCCCTCGACAGCCCGGCGGACCTCCCCGGAGGGAAGGGACTCAACCTCGCGCCCGTGGAACCGGGCGTGGGAGGCGGTGCGCACGAGCCGATCGCGGGCCTGCACCATCAGGTAGGTCTTCGCATCCTCGAAGGAATCGAAGAAGAGCCTCTGGGGCTGCTCGGCCGCCTTCTCCTGAGGCGGGGCCGCCTCGGCCACAGGGGCCTGGGACTCGGCGGCGGGCACCGGGGCGTCGGCCGCGGGAGCCGCTGCCTCTGGCGCTGGGGCCGGGGCCTCCGGCGCGGGGGCCGGGGCCTGCGGCGGGGCCGCAGGCTTCTCTAGGGCGGGAGCGGCCTCGGCAGGCCCCTTCCAAGTGTAGCGGGTCACCTTGCGCATCTTCTCCTGCCACTGCTTCACCACCTCGGGGTCCCGGACCGACTCGATCCGCGCCTTGAAGGCCTCGAACGGCATGCGCAAGCCGGCCGCGGCATAGTGCTGCTGCACGATCTGCGCATAACGGTGGTAATTGGGCGGCCCGAGTAGGGTTCCGGTCATGCCGCAGCGGCTGATGACCAGGTAGTTTCCCTTGGGCGGCTCGACCTCGGCCTCGCTCAGGTCGAAGAAAAGCCCGATATGCCTCTGGAGGACATGGGCCAGCGCGGCCTCCTCGCTCTCGAAGGGCAGCCCGTCCGGGATCGAGATCCACAGTGGGGCGCGGGTCGGCGCGGGGGCGCGGACGGAAGCCGCCTCGCCAGCGGCCGGCTCGGATCCGGCGGGAGCCGGCGCCGGCGCAGGCTTGCGCGGCTCGGGCTCCTGGGCGTCCCTGCGGTTAATCAGGACCGTGAAACGCTCCGCCTTTGCGACCACGGTGCGGGCGATCTCGAAGAGTTCAATCGTGCGGCAGGAGGCCCTGATCGTTTTGACCAGGGCGGTGAAGCTGGTATCCTCCGGATAGAACGTGACCGCAAAGTACGGGCTCTCGTACGGGATCCTCTCCGGCACATTTCCCCTCCCGTAGGGGGCTGCGCGCCGCGCGCCTGCGCCGGGGCCGTCCCCTGCCTGGCGTTCGCCCCGATCGCCATCGCGGCGGGCTGGAGCCGCGCCCCCGCCTCCAGGCGGAGCGCCCTCCGGCCTGCGGGAAGGCCTCCTGTCCCTGCGCTCCGAAGGGCCGTCGCCCGGGCCATCCCGGTAGCGGCGGGGTTCGCCCCGATCGCGCCTGTCCGAGGGCTGGTTCTTGTCCTGCGTCCACTGCGTGCCAAAGCTAAAGCCCTGCAGTTGGGTCAGGTCGATCTTGTTGAAGACCGCCGGCGAATCACTTGCTGGCGGGGTCTCCTTAGGGGGATTGTCGTCCATTTATTCCGGTAGAGCGGGCGCCTGGGCCCGCGATGGTTGCTTGGTGCCGCGTGGTTAGGACACGCTTGGCGGACAGTTTCACGGTAAGCCCGCCCGGCGCAAGCGATTTTCCCGGTCCGGAGCCATTAACTGCCGTCGGAGGAGCTTGCTTATCACTGGATTATCGGCAGGCGATCGGCTAAAACCCGGGCCTTCCCAAATCCCGCATGCCCGCCGAATCATCCGCACCGAATGCCCTTTCCGGATGGCGATGGCTGGTCCTGTTGCCCCTGGCGATCTTTGCGCGCGCCTGGGCGCGAACCCTCCGCTTTGAGATCGCGCCGGAGGACAAGCGGGCCTTCGAAACCAAAGACCGCCCTGTGATCCTGGTGCTCTGGCACAACCGGCTCTTCCTCAGCCCCGAGTTCTACCGCCGCTACCGCGCGCCGCGCCCGGTCTATGCCCTGGTCAGCGCAAGCCGCGATGGAGCCTGGCTCACCGCCTTCCTCTCGCTCGTGGGAATGAGGTCGGTGCGGGGGTCCAGCAGCAACCGGGGCCGGGAGGCGGCCTCGGCCCTGATCGAAATGGTTCGCTCGGGCCACGACGCGGCAATCACCCCGGACGGCCCCCGCGGGCCGCGCTATGATTTCAAGCCCGGTGCGCTCCTGCTGGCAAAGGTGACCGGCGCGCCGTTCGTGCTTATCGGCGCTCAGTTCCCCTCCGCCTGGAGGCTTAAGAGCTGGGATGGATTCTACCTGCCCAGGCCCTTTTCGCGGGTCCGGGTGCGCTGCGAGCTGATCTCCGATCCGGGGGCCGACGTGCCGGCCCGCCTGCGGGCGATCAATCCCGATTAGAACTCGGGATGGACCGTGACCGTGGAGCTGACATCGGCCGTGTAGTCCGGTCCGCTGTTCCACTGCTCGTCGTTGATCAGAAGCTTGAACACGACGGGCCGGCTGCCCGCCTCGAGTTCGATCTTCCAGTGGTCGCTCGCAATGCAGTCAAGCCGGGCGCCCTTCTCCCAATTCAACCCGGGGCCGTCGCCGCGGATAAACAGGGTGTTACCAAAGCCGACATCGGTCCGGGCGTTGATCACCGTGCGGGGCCGCGGAGGGGCCACCTGAGATCCAAGACCCAGAATGGGCCCCGTCGAGAGCGCCTTCGGGCTTGCCGCGGGGGCGAGCGTCGCCCCGGACCGGCTGGCTTTTGGGGCGGCAGGTGCCGCCTTGGGCGCAGTTGTGGGCGCTGAGGCCCTTCGTGTCGCTGGGGCGGGCGACGGTGTCTTCTTAGTCGTTTTCTTCATGGCGTTCGTGTGTGGACCGGTTGGCAGTGTCTCCGGTAAGCTCCCAGTAAAGCAGGTGCGAGGCCAATCGGCAAGCGGCTCGAAAAGTTTCCGTTTCGAAGCGGAACCGTTTCACAATCAGCATGCAGCGCTATAGTGGGGGCTCCGCCCTCCAGGCAGCGAGGGCCTGCCCGGTCATCGAGTCGGCCGCCTGCTCGACTCCCTCCCTGGGTCCGGCGTACACCAGGCCCCCTCCCTCAGCCCCGCCTCCGGGGCCCAGATCGATAATCCAGTCGGCCAGGTTCACCACGCTCAGGTTGTGCTCGATGACGATCACGGTGTTGCCCGCGTCTCGCAGCTGGAAGAGCAGGTCCATCAGCCTCTGGATGTCGACCCAGTGCAGCCCGGTCGTGGGCTCGTCCAGGACGTAGAGGGTGGCGCCGTGCTGCTTGCGGCTGAGTTCCAGGGAGAGCTTCAGCCGCTGGGCCTCGCCTCCGGACAGGGTCGTCGCCGGCTGCCCGAGCGCGAGGTAACCCAGCCCCACGGCGTCCAGGGTGGCCAGCTTGTCCATAACCTTCGGGATATTCCGGAACAGCTGGATCGCCTCGCGCACCGTCAGCGCGAGAACGTCGGCGATCGACTTGCCGTGGAAGAGGATCTCCAGGGTCTCGCGGTTGAAGCGCCGCCCCGCGCATCCGGGGCACGGAGCGTAGGCGTCCGCCATGAACTGCATGTCGAGCTTGATGACCCCGTCGCCCTGGCAGCGCTCGCACCGGCCGCCCCGGACATTGAAGGAGAAGCGGCTCGCCTTGTAGCCGCGCACCTTCGCCAGCGGGACCCGTGCGTAGAGGTCGCGCAGGTGGTCGAGCAGGCCAACGAAGGTCGCCGGGTTGGACCGTGGGCTGCGGCCGATCGGCTCCTGGTCCACCCGGACCAGCTTCTCGAAGAAGTCCAGGTTCTCAATGTGCCTGTGCCGGCCGGGGATGACCTTCGCCCCGTTGAGCCGACGCGCGGCCTCGGCGGCCAGGACGTCGTTAACCAGGGTGCTCTTGCCCGACCCCGACACCCCCGTCACGCACGTGAGCAGCCCCACCGGAAACTTAACGTCGATTCCCTTCAGGTTGTGCTCGCGGGCCTCCCGCACCGTGAGCCACGCGCCGTCCGGCACCTTTGTCGCCGCGTCCTTTGCGACGCTCGCCTTGCGGGCCAGATACGGGCCCGTCCTCGAGGCGGAGGCGGGCTGCCGGGCGCAGGCGGCCGGCGTGCCCTGAAAGAGGATCTCGCCGCCCTCCGTCCCGGCTCCTGGCCCCAATTCGATCACCTCGTCGGCCACCCGCAGGGTCTCCTCGTCGTGCTCGACGACCACCACCGTGTTGCCGCGGTCCCGCAGCGCAGCAAGCTGGGAGAGCAGCCGGCCGTTGTCGTGCGGGTGCAACCCGATGCTCGGTTCGTCCAGGACGTAGATGACCCCGGTCAGTCCCATTCCGAGCTGGGTCGCCAAGCGGATCCGCTGGGCCTCCCCCCCGGACACGGTCGCGTAATCGCGGTCGAGCGTCAGGTAGCCGAGCCCGGTCTCCACGAGGAAGTGCAGGCGCTGCTCGATCCCGGCTAGGACATCCCGGAGCGCCGGGTTCTGCCCGCAGGCGGTTGCGAATCCGCGGGAGGCGACGAGGGCCGAGGAGACGTCCAGGGCCATGAATTCGGGGTAGCTCAGCGGGGCCCCGCCGCCAGGCCCCCGCGCGACGACAACGGCCCCGCTCCGCGCGTTCAGGCGCGTCCCGCGGCACTCGGGGCACTCCCCGCTGATCATGAATGTGGTGAGGCGGGCCCGGAACCCGTCGCTGTCAGTCTTGTGGAAACTCGACTCGAGGTCGGCGATCATCCCGTCGAAGGGCTGCGCCTTCGGCTCCCTCATCCGGCGCAGCTTGAAAGCAAACAACCGCTCCCCTGCCCCGTGGAGCACAATCTTGCGGGTCTCCTCGGGGAGATCCCCCCACGGCCGGTCTGCGTCGAAGGGCAGCTGCTCGGCCAGCTGCTTAAGGAGGGCGTTGTGCTTAATGATGAGGTTTTTCCCGCCGATTCGCCAGGCCTTCAGGGCGCCTTGGCGGATGGACTTTGCAGGATCGGGAACGAGAAGCTCAGGGGCGAAGCGCAGCTGCCGGCCGAGCCCGCCGCAGCTGGGGCAGGCGCCTTCGGTGTGGTTGAAGGAAAAGTGCCGCGGGGTCAGCCGATCGAAGGTGTCCCCGCAGACCTCGCAGGCGAGCGATTGACTCAGGCGCAACTCCCTCCACGGCCCGTCCGCGGCCGATTGCGACAGGACGATCGCCCGGTCTCGGCCCTCGCGGAAAGACAGTTCCAGCGAGTCGGCCAGGCGCGCCCTCTGGGCGGCTTCCGCCACCAAGCGGTCCACGACGATTTCGACCTCCAACTCTCGCGTGCCGGTGGGAACGAGCTGGGGCTCGTCGAGATTTCGCACTGTTCCGGCGATTCTCACCCGCTGGAACCCCCTCTGGCGCAGGCGGGGGAGCTCGTCGCGCAGGACGCTGGGTTTGGCTCGCATGAACGGGGCGAGCAGCTGCACGCGCTCGCCCGCGCACTCGGCCAGAACCCGCTTGACATTCTCATCGAGCGAGCGCCGCACAACGCGCCCGCCGTCCTTCGGACAGTGCGCCTCCCCGGCCAGGGCCCAGAGAAGACGGGCGTAGTCGGCGATCTCGGTCACGGTCGCAATCGTGCTGCGCGGGGAACTACCCCCGGTCCTCTGCTCGATCGCCAGGACCGGGGAGAGGCCGTGAATGAAATCCACGTCGGGCCGCCGGAGCTGGTCGAGCACCTGCCGCGCCTGCGTGGACAGGCTCTCCATGTACTTGCGGTAGCCCTCGGCGTAGAGGGTGTCGAAGGCGAGCGAGGACTTGCCAGAGCCGCTGGGCCCGGTGATCGCAACGAGTTTTCCCCGAGGAATCTTCAGTTCGAGGTTCTTCAGGTTGTGCTCCCGGGCACCTTTGATGTGGATGTGGGTCACAGCCTCCATGTTCGAACCGGCAATCTATCCGAAATCCCCCGGCATGAAAGGAGGAAGCGAGCCCGGTCTCGCCTTGACGACCCGGGTCTGGGGAGGCCAGCGTCGCTGGCCCATGTCCCTCCGGAAGCTTCTCCTCGCCGCCGTCCTGGCCAGCCCCGTGCTCGCCCGGGCCAATCCGGACCTCGGCCTGGGCAACGAGGAGTCGCTCACCTACCACGTCTCCTGGGCCGTCCTTCCGGGGGTCGGCTCCATCACCGTGAACGCGGGCGACGTGCTCGGACCCGCGGGCAAGCCGATGTTGCGGGTCGTGACGAGGACGGCGACCCGGGGGCTCGCCCACCTGATCCTGCCCTTCGAGGCGAACGCCGAGTCGCTTTTCGACAAGGAGAGCGAGCGGCTGCTGTGGCTTTCCGAGACGAGCACGACCCGGACCAAGTACCAGTCCCACACCGTCGCCTTCGACTACCCCAATTCCCGGGCCGTCTACACGGAGGCCTCCTCCCCGCCCCGGAACCTGCCGATGCCCCCGGGGTACCCGACGGACCTGATCACCTGCCTGCTCCACGCGCGGACCTGGGACCTCAAGCCCGGGCAGGCCCGAGATGCCCTGGTGCTATTCGAGGACGAGTTTTACCAGCTCACCGTGCATGCCACCGGCTACGAGTCCGTGGACACGCCCCTGGGTACCTTCAACACGCTCGTCCTGGAGCCCCGCATGGAGAAGACCCCGCCGAAGGGCATGTTCAAGCGCGGATCGACAGTCCGGGTCTGGGTGGCCCAGGACGCCCGGCGCCTGCCCGTTCGCTTCCACGTGCAGTTCAAGTTCGGCTCCGGTGTGGCCACGCTCTCGGCCTACCGCCCTCCGGTGGAAGCCAAGTGAGCTGCCTCGGCGCCCGCGCTCAAGGCCGCGCGGCTCCGCTCCCTCCGCAAAAGGTGCTGCGCTGAGCGCCCGATCGAGATGAACTCCGTTCCTCACCCGGTGTGAACACCCTCCCCAAGGCCTTCTTCAACCGGCCGGCCCCCAAGGTCGCCCGCGACTTGATCGGCTGCTATCTTGTCGTCAGGCGCGGCGGCAAGATCCGGCGCTTCCGGGTGACCGAGGCCGAGGCCTACGACGGATTCGACGACCTGGCGTCGCACGCGGCGCGCGGGCTGACTCAGCGCAACCAGATCATGTTCCGCGAGGCAGGCCACATCTACGTGTATTTTGTATACGGGATGCATTGGATGCTCAATGTCGTCACCGGACCAGCCGGCTATCCCGCCGCTGTGCTCCTGAGGGGAGCCGAGTCGTCCGACGGCAAGACCCTCTACGACGGGCCGGGGAAGCTCACCAAGGCGCTGGGCATCGCAGGCGACCTAAATGGAACGACGCTCTCCCGCCAAAACGGGCTCTGGGTTGAGCCGCCCAAGGCTGACGCACCCAGGCCCAAGATAGCCGCTACGCCGCGCATCGGGGTCGCCTATGCAGGCCCGGTCTGGTCGAAGAAGGCCTACCGATTCGTGGCTGGGAAGGGCGAACGGTGGCGCCCGCGCTCCGAGGCGAAGGCACGCGGCGCAAAAGCGCCCTAGCACTCGGTTGAAGGCAGCGCCGTTTCTCGCCCCCAAGATTCCCGCCTGCTAGGTTGAGCACGGCCCCGGGGTTTTCTACCCGGTAAACCCGGCGCGCAGGCGCTCCGAAAAGAGCACAGTTGGGGGGGGGGTGCCGCGGCTTGGTTTTGAGGTGACTGCCGCGGCAAAGGAACCTAAATGGAGATTATCATGCGCTGGTACCACTACCTTGCCTACTTCCTCGGAGGAGCCTTCCTCGCAAACGCGCTCCCCCATCTCGGCAACGGGATTTCGGGCCATCCCTTCCAAAGCCCCTTTGCGAGCCCACCCGGGCAGGGCTTGTCCTCCGCAACGATCAATGTCCTTTGGGGCCTCTTCAATCTTGCAGTCGCCTACTTACTTTTGTGCCGGGTCGGAAAATTCGAGCTACGCAACAGCTGGCACGTCGTTGTCGCAGGTACGGGTTTTGTGCTCTTTTCGCTGATCCTGGCTCAATCCTTTGGACGGTTCCATGGAGGACTGTAACCAGGCCAGCAAATCGCGGCGCCCCATCACCCTGCCAGTTCGTGCCGCCTCCGCCCTTCCCGGGAAACGCCCCAGTGAAACCCCAGCGCTGCACCCGAGCGCCTCAGGAGTTTCATTGTCAATGGCCCACGGGGCGCTGAAAATTTAAGTTTCATGGTCGAGCCCCCCCCGAGCCAGCCCACGCCAGCCGCCGCCAGGAAACAGGACCTGATGCGCAGCTTCGTCCTGAGCACGCTCGACGGGATCTTCTCGGTGCCGATCGGCACGATCTCCCTGCCGTCGAACGTATTTTTGATCGCGCTTGTCAGCCAGGCCTTCCACCTGCCCAGTTCCACGATCGGGTTGTTCATGGCGCTGCCCTTCATCGCGAACTTCCTGCAGCTGTTCGCCATGCCCGCCCTCGCGCAGTGGCGCCCGTCGAAGGCGCTGACCTTCCTGTCGGCTGCAGCGCATCTGGCGAGCTGGGTCGTCCTGGCCGTCATCCTACCGTGGTTCCCCCAGTCCGACCCGCTGCGCGCGGGCCGCTGGCTCTTGGCTTGGTTCCTCGTGTCGAGCCTGTTCGGTGCACTCAACGCCGTTGCCTGGAACTCCTGGACCCAGGAGTGGGTGCCGGCCCGGCTCCGGGGAAAGTTCTTCGGCCGGCGCAACCGCCTGGTCCAGTTTTCGGCCCTGAGCTTCCTGCTCGTCGCCGGATGGGTCCTGGGCCATTGGCAGTACGCGATCCTCGCGCTGCAGGCGATCATCGCCGGCGCCGTGCTCATGCGCGCCGTGTCGCTTCGCTGCATGCGCATCAACCCGTCCCCGATCCGCCGGCCGGAGCCCGATTCGGACCTGACCTTGGCCGACAAGTTCGCCGTCCTGATGCGCTCGCACTCGTTTCTGCTGTTTGTCGGCTTCGGCTGCGTGTGGTTTTTCGCGGCTAACTGTTTCGGTCCGTTCTACCAGGTGTTCATGTTTGACCAGATGGGCATGTCGGCCTTCGAGGTCGGCCTCACGGCGACCCTGGCCCAGCTCGGCGGCGCCCTGTCCCTTCCGGTCTGGGGCCAGTTGCTCGACCGCTACGGGAACAAGCCGGTCATGGTGGTATCGCTGATCTTCTGGCAGCTCTCTAATTTTTTCTGGTGCTTCCTCGTCCCGGAAAATCGGGCTGTCCTGTTCGTTCTGTGGCTTTGGTCCGGGGCGACCGGGGCCGGGTTCGTCCTGGGCCAGTTCACAATCCTTCTGAGGCTCATTCCCCTGGAGGCCAAGAACCTGGCGATCGGCTTCAACCTGGCGATCACCTCGATCTTCGCGGCAGCGGCCCCGATTGCGGGCGGCTACCTGCTCGAGTGGGCGCTCGCCCGGACAAACGACGGCCTGGCCGTCTACCACGCCTGCTTTCTGGTGCAGCCGGTCCTCTCCCTGGCGGGTCTGGTGCTGCTATTGCGCGTTCGGGAGCCGGCCGCCAGCCCCCTTTCGGTCGTCGTCGGGGCGATGCGCAATATCCGTACCCTGAGCGGCGTGCTCGGGCTGGACTTTCTCATCAGTTACCTGTTTCTCAAGCCTCAGCCCACGGGAACGGCCGCCCGGCCGAACCGGGATTCGAGCGAACGCAAATAAATTCCTTGCCTTGCCCCGGGGCCCACTGCTCAACTAACCCTTTTTTATGAAAGCCACCATCAAGACCCAGGGCCAGCAGTTCACGGTTTCCGAGGGGGACATCCTCGTCGTGGATCGCTATCCGAACACGGAAAAAGGCGCGACGGTCGAGATCACGCAGGTTCTCGCGGCCGGAGAGGGCGAGAACTTCAAGGTCGGCCGCCCTATGCTGGCAGGCGCCTCGGTTTCGGCGCGGATTCTCGAAAACAAGCGCGGCGACAAGGTCGTCGTCTTCAAGAAGAGGAAACGCAAGGGATACGAGCGCAAGCAGGGTCACCGTCAGGATCTATCAGTCATAAAGATCGAATCAATAAAGCTTTAAGGAGACAATCGCCATGGCGCACAAGAAGGGTCAGGGAACATCAACGAACGGTCGCGAGAGCCAATCCAAGCGCCTCGGCATCAAGCTTTTCGGGGGACAAGCAGTCCTAGCCGGAGGCATCATTGTCAGGCAGCGCGGAACCAAACTTCACCCGGGTACCAATGTCGGAGTCGGCCGGGACTGGACGCTCTTCGCGTTGAAGCAGGGCGTGGTCCAATTCGACAAGGTGCACCGCACCGTGTCGGTCGTCTAGCCCGCGCGCAGTCGGCCGCGCACGACCAGGATCGGGATCGCGGTGTTGTGCCGCACCCGGTCGATCGTGCTGCCTAGAAAGACGTCGCCGATCAGCTTGTGGCCGTGCGAGGCCATGGCGATCAGGTCGCATCCCCGCGACTCCGCGGTGCGCACGATTTCCGTCGGCGGGTTTCCCAGGGCCAGCTCCACCTCCACCCCGAGGCCCGAGGCCCGGATCTTCGCGGCGAGCCCGTCGAGATAGGCTCGGTCCGCCTTCATCTCAGCCGACTCCGCAAGCTTCAGGTCGTCGAAGTGCCGCGCCGCCCATCCGTCGGCCACGTGGACGAGCAGCAGCGCAGCCCCACAGGTCTTCGCAAGTTCGGTGACGTGCGGCACGAGGGACTCGTCCGCGGAACTGTTCTCCAAGGCGACGAGGATGTGGCGGTACATGGGGTTGGGGTGCGGATAGCCTACCCGGGATCCAACAGCAGTTTCGCGTTGAGCGCAACCGTTTGAGCGCCTTGATTGTGCCCCGATGTCAAAGCCGTTCGCGCGTCTGGTCTTCGGACTGACGCTCGCATTTTTCGCAGCATTCTTCGTGTGGCCGATCCTGCAGATCATCAAGGGCGGCTTCTTGGACGCTGACGGCAAGCCGACATTCGCCTACCTGGTGGCGCTGCTGGCGGACCCGACCTACCTCGAGGGCCTGCGCAACTCCTTCCTTCTGGCCTGTGCGACAACGGCCCTGGCCATGGCGATTGCCCTGCCGCTTGCCTTCGTCGCTGATCGCTTCCGCTTTCCCGGTAAGACCCTCTTCGGGTCTCTGATCCTCGTGCCGATGATCCTACCCCCTTTCGTCGGGGCCATCGGGATCCGGCAGATCTTCGGCCAGTACGGGGCGCTGAACGCGCTGCTGATCGCCCTGGGGCTCCACCCGCCCGGATGGACCTTCGACTGGATCGCGGCCGACCAGTTCTGGGGGGTCGCCATCGTCGACGGCTTCTCGCTCTACCCCCTGATCTACCTGAACGCCGTGGCGGGCCTTGCGAACATAGACCCGGCAATGGAGGAAGCGGCGCAGAACCTGGGCTGCACGGGCCTGAGGCGCTTCTGGAAGATCACCCTGCCGCTGATCAAGTCGGGGCTTTTCGCCGGAGGCACCCTTGTCTTCATCTGGGCCTTCACCGATCTCGGAACCCCGCTGATCTTCGACTACGCCAAGGTGACCAGCGTCCAGATCTACTACGGGCTGCAAGACATCGGAGCCAACCCGTTTCCCTACACCCTGGTGGCGGTCATGCTGGCCGTCTCCGTGCTGCTCTACGGTCTGGGCAAGGGCCTTTTCGGCCGCAGCCACCTTGTGGTCACGAACAAGTCCACCGGGAGCGACGGGGCACGCGAGCTGCCCCGTGCCCGGGCCTGGCTGTGCACGGCGCTGTTCACCGGAATCACCCTGTGCGCGGTCCTTCCCCACCTGGGCGTTATCCTCGTAGCCTGCTCAAGGGACTGGTACGCCACCGTCCTTCCCCAGCACTGGACGGCCGACAACTTCAGGGCTGCCCTCAGCCATCAGCTCACCGTGCCGGCGATCGCCAACAGCCTGAAGTTTGCGAGCCTGTCGACCCTGGTCGACCTCGTGCTCGGAGTCGCCATCGCCTACGTCGTCGTCCGCACGCGGATCGTCGGACGGCAGCTGCTGGATGTCCTGTCGATGCTCCCGCTTGCGGTGCCCGGCCTGGTCCTGGCGTTCGGGTACCTGGCCATGGCCCAGGAGGGCCGCTTCTTTGCGTTCATCAACCCGGTGCGCAACCCGACTGTGCTACTGATCGTCGCCTACTCCGTGCGGAGGCTCTCCTACGTGGTGCGCTCGGCCGTGTCCGGCTTCCAGCAAACGAGTGAGACCCTCGAGGAGGCGGCGCAGAACCTGGGCAGCCCGCCGCTGAAGGCTCTGATTAAGATCACCCTGCCCCTGATCTCGGCCAACCTGATCGCCGGGGGACTGCTGGCCTTCGCCTTCGCGATGCTCGAGGTCAGCGACTCGCTGATCCTGGCGCAAAAGCAGCTCTACTACCCGATCACCAAGGCGATCCTGGAGCTGTTCCAGCTGCTTGGCGACGGCAAGTTCATCGCGAGCGCACTGGGCGTTTGGGCGATGGCGTTTCTCGGGGTGACGATCGTCGGGATGACGCTGCTGTTGGGCAAGCGCCTGGGCGCGATCTTCCGCATCTAGCCTAGACGGCCTCCAGCTCCGCCCGCGCGGCGGTCTCGATCCGGCTCAGCCCGGCGCGGGCCGCGGCTTGGTCGCGGGCCTCAACGAGGATCCTCAGCTTCGACTCGGTCCCCGAGTAGCGCACGAGGACCCGGCCCCGGCCCTGGGTCTGCGCCTCGACTGCCCGGATCGCCTCCCGGAGCCCGCTCAGCCCCTCCAGGGGCCGCTTCTCCTTTACCGCCACGGCGGTGGTGGCCTGCGGATACTTGACGAGGACCCTCCGCAGTTCCGACAGGGACAGCCCGGTGTCGCGCATGACTTCGATCACCTTGAGTGCTGCGGCGAGCCCGTCGGCCGAAGGCGAGATCTGCGGCAAGATGATGTGCCCGGAGGACTCACCTCCGAGACTGGCCCCGGCGGCAGCCATCGCCTCGGCAACGTAGCGGTCCCCGACGGATGTCCGCACGACCCGCCCCCCCAAGGCGGCCACCGCCTCGTCAAGGCCCCCGTTGCTGTGGACGGTGACGACGAGCGTGCGAGCGGCCAGATGGCCGCCCTTGAGGGCATGGGTTGCGAGAATCGCGAGGATCTCGTCTCCGTCGAGGATCCCGCCCGCCTCGTCGCACAGGATGCAGCGGTCTCCGTCCCCGTCGTGGGCCACACCGAGCCTGGCGCCGGCGGCGCGAACCGCTGCGGAAAGTTTTTCAGGGTGCTCCCCGCCCACCCCGGCGTTGATGTTGCGCCCGTCCGGGGCGTCCCCGACACCGACAACCTCGGCCCCGAGCGAGCGGAAAACCCGAGGGCTTGTCGCGCACGCCGCGCCGTTGGCCGTGTCGACTACGATCCGCCACCCCCGGAGGGAACCGGCGGGAAGGATGGCCTGCTCGGCGGCGACGTAGTCCTCGATCGCGCCGCCGCCCTCCCCGTCATCCAGGCCCGGGGGCAACCAGGCCGGGTCCGCAGCGCCGGGAAGCAGGGACTCGATCTGGAGCTCCTCGGCATCGGTCAGTTTCGCGCCGCCGGAGCGGAAGAACTTGATTCCGTTATCGCAGGCCGGGTTGTGCGAGGCGGTGATCATCACGCCAAGCGAGGCCCCCGGGCGCCGCATCGCCCGGGCCAAGGCCGGGGTCGGCAAGACTCCGAGGGAGCGGGCCGTCCGGCCCTCCGAGGCAAGTCCGGCGGCAAGCGCCCGCGCCAAGGCCGGTCCGGAGGCGCGCGTGTCCCGGCCGATCAGGACGAGCGGCGAGGCCCCGGCGGGCAGCCTGCCCTTCAGCCAGCGCCCGACCGCAGCTCCCAGCCGCGAGACGAACGACTCGTTGATCACGGGACCCCCGTAGGGCCCCCGGATCCCGTCGGTTCCAAAATAGCGTCGGTTCATCGCTTGGATTGATAGAACTCCCGGGTCGCGGCGATCTTCTCCGCCACGGCGCCTCCGAGCAGGATTTCGCGGGCAGGCTTTAGGCCCTCCCGCACCGAGGCCGTGCGGCCGCACACCCAGAGGGCAGCGGCCGCATTCAAGCAGATCGTGTCCACGAGGCCGGATGGAGCCCGGCCCGCAAGGATCGCCTCCGTGATCCCGAGGTTTGCTGCCAGGTCCCCGCCGAGCAGCTCGGCGAAGGGGGCTTGCGCCAGCCCGAAGTCGGCCGCTCGCCATTCGCCGGAAATATGGCGCAGGCGCCCGGCGCCCCGCACCTCGTTGACGGCCGCCGTCGTCAGCTCGTCCACCCCGTGGTGGGGCCCCAGGATCCCGTGCACGGCCAGGCCCGCCCCAATTCCCAGCGTATCGAGCGCCGAGGCAAGGCGCGGCACCCACGGGGAGGCAAAGACCCCGAGGATGATATGGGCCGGCCGCCCCGGATTGATCAGGGGCCCGAGGATATTGAAGATCGTCCGCTGGCCGCGGGCCGCCAGGGCCTTGCGCGCCGGGGCGATGTGCCGGAAGGCCGGATGGTAGGCCGGCGCGAAGAAAAAGGCGTACCCGAGCTGCTCCAGGGCGGCGCGCTGCCGCTCCGGGGCGGCCTCGAGGTCCACGCCGAGGGCGGCGAGCAGGTCGGCACTGCCGCAGCGGGAGGTCACGCCCCGATTGCCGTGCTTCATCACAGGCACGCCGGCGCAGGCGAGCACCAGGACGACCAGGCTCGAAATGTTGAAGGCGCCCTGGTGGTCGCCGCCCGTCCCGACGATGTCGACCGCCCGGGCCGACCAGGCCCCCACTCCCGGATCTACGGACCTCTCCCTGAAGGCCTTGGCGAAGGCGGCCACTTCGGCCGCGCTCTCCCCCTTCTCGGATAGGGCCGCCAGGAACGCGCCCTTCACATCCTCGTCAACCTCGGCCGAGGCCAGATCCGCGGCCGCAGCGGCAACCTCCGCGGGTTCCAGATGGTGCCGGGCCCGGAGTTTGGCTGTTAGCGGTTCGAGGTTCGGCATGGCTCCACCCGCATAGAGCCTGTGCTCCAGCGAAGCCGCAATGAAAATTAGCCGGACGGGCCGCGCGTCCCCGATCCCGAGCAATGGCGCTTGACGCCCGGGGGGGCGGGCTTAACTTCTCACCCTTTGACCACCGTATTCCATGGCCAATCCGAAACGCAAACAGTCCAAACGTCGCAGCGCTAACCGTCGCGCTGCCAACGCCTTCAAGGCACCTCAGTTCGCCTCGGATTCGTCCGACGGCTCCCTGTTCAGGCCCCATCGTGTCAACCCCAAGTCGGGCATCTACCGCGGTCGCCAGGTGCTCAACGTAGAGACCTGATCGACAGCGCCGCAACGGATCGTGATACCAGCGGAAGGATCCGGACGGATCGCGGTCGACGCCATGGGCGGCGACCTCGGCCCAGCCGAGGTGGTTGCGGCGGTGAAGCTGGCGCTGCACCAATACCCCCAACTCAACCCGATCATCCTGGTCGGGGATGAGGCTGTGCTTAACCCGCTGCTTGCGCACGCGGGCTTGCACCGCGGCCAGAGGCTGACGGTCTACCACGCCTCGGAAGTTATCACTATGGATGACAAGCCTTTGATGGCGCTGAAGCGCAAAAAGGACTCATCCATGCTCCGCGCGATCGATCTGGTCAAAAACGGAGAGGCGGGCGGCGTCGTCAGCTGCGGCAACACGGGGGCCCTGATGGCCGGGGGAACCCTCCGCCTGAGGACCATGCCCGGGGTCGCCCGCCCGGGGCTTGCCGCCGTCGTCCCCCGTGAAGGGGGGCATTTTGTGCTCGTTGACGCCGGAGCCAATCCCGACGCGAAGCCCGAGCACCTCGTGCACAACGCGATCCTGGGGAGCCACTACTGCCGCGTCACCCTGGGCATCGCCTCCCCGAGGGTCGGCCTGATGACGATCGGGACCGAGGAGGGCAAGGGCAACGCGCTGATCACGGAGACAAACGAGCTGCTCAGGCGAATCGGCCCCCTGATCAACTACCTCGGCCCGATCGAGGGATTTCACGTTTTTGCAGAACATGTTGATGTTGTTGTCTGCGACGGTTTTGTGGGCAACATCATGATCAAGAGCTGGGAGTCCCTGGTCCGGTTTTTCTCCGACGTGCTCCGCCAGGAGCTCGGGGCGAACCCGATGCGGGCGACCGGGGCCCTGCTCTCTCAGGGCGCCTTCCGGGCGCTGCGCAACCGGATCAATCCGGAGCGCTACGGCGGGGCGCCGCTCTTGGGCCTGCGCGGCAACGTGCTCAAGGCCCACGGCTCGTCGAACCGCCACGCCATCAAGAGCGCAATCCGGGCCGCGCACGAGATCATCAACGCCGAGGTGAATCGCCTCGCCGAGTCCGATATCGCCCGGGCCAACGAGCTGATAAGCCAGCCGGTCGTGGTTTCCTGAGGGCTCCCGCATGGTCCCCCGCTCCACCGTCATCCTGGGCACTGGGTCGTACACCCCCGAGCGGATCCTCACCAACGAAGAGCTGTCGCGGATGGTGGACACCTCCGACGAGTGGATCGTGACGCGGAGCGGAATCCGCGAGCGGCGCATCGCCGCCCCCGAGGAGGAAACCTCGGACATGGCGGTCCATGCGGCCAAGCGCGCCCTTGAGGACTCCGGGCTGAAGGCGGCCGACATCGATCTGCTGGTCGTTGCCACGTTCACACCCGACATGCGCATCCCCGCCGTCGCCTGCGTCATCCAGCAGAAACTGGGGATTCCCACGGCGGCCGCCTGCTTCGACCTGAATGCGGCCTGCTCCGGGTTCATCTACGCCCTGGACGTCGCGGCCTCGATGGTGGCGACGGGACGGTATCGGAAGGCCCTGGTCGTGGCCGTGGAGAAACTATCCTCTGTGGTGGACTGGAAGGATCGGTCGACCTGCGTTCTGTTCGGCGATGCCGCGGGGGCCGCCGTGGTGGGGACCTCCTCCGAGGCCGGCCGAGGGCTGCTGGGCACCCGGCTTGGGGCCGTGGGCAACACGGAGCTATTGTTCATCCCTGGCGGGGGCTCCACCAGCCCCGCCTCGCCCGAGTCCGTGGCCAATGGAGATCACTTCATCAAGATGAAGGGCAAGGAGGTCTTCAAGGTGGCCGTTCGCATCATGGGCGATGCTGCTCGAGAAATTTTGGAACAACACGGGCTCACAGCCGATCAGATTGCCCTTGTGATCCCCCACCAGGCGAACCTGCGTATCATCGAGGCCCTCTCGCAGCAGCTGCGGCTGCCCGCCGACCGGGTCTTCGTCAATGTCCAGCACTACGGCAACACCTCCGGGGCTTCCGTACCCCTTGCGCTGGACGAGGCCCGGAAGGCCGGGCGGATCCGTAGCGGCGATCTGACGCTGCTTGTGGCCTTTGGGGCGGGCTTGACCTACGGGAGCGCGCTGATTCGCTGGTGAACTGCCACATGCTACTCCCGCCCGCCGCGCTGCGCCGCATCCTCCTCCTTCCGGTACTGCTCGGACTGCTCTGCGCCGCGGCGCGGGCTGACCTCGTCTGGAACCAGCAAGGCGGCTGGCGTGTGGAGGGCGGCGCCCTGTCGGGGTTGACCGGGACCGAGGGGCGCACGGCCCTCGACCTGATGAACAAGGCCCGGCAGGCCGAGGAGGCCCACAGCTACCGCGCGGCGCTGAGCGCCTACACCAAGGTCACCAAGAAGTACCCGACGTCCATCTACGCCCCCGAGGCCTACTACCACACGGCCAAGATCTACGAGGCGAAAAAGCAATACTTCAAGGCCTTCGATGCGTACCAGCAGATCCTGGGTCGGTATCCGAATGTAAAACGCTTCAACCAGCTGATTGAAAACCAGTTCCGGATCGCAAGCTTCCTCCTGGACGGCGGGCGCAGCCGGATCTGGGGCATCTTCCCGGGGTTCGTGAACCGGGAGAAGGCCGTCCAGTACATGGCTGTGATTGTGTCGGAGGCCCCCTACAGCGATTACGCCCCCCTCGCCCTCATGGAGTGCGCCCGCGGACAGATCTACCTGGGCCAATCGGAGGAGGCGATCGACACCCTGGACCGCATGGTCAACAGCTACGGCCAGAGCGTGCTCTCGCCCGAGGCCTACCTGAGGCTCTCCAAGCTCCACGCCTCGCTCGTCGAGGGCCCCTACTACGACCAGGCCGAAACCAAGCAGGCGATCAGCTACAACGAGGACTTCATGATCCTCTTCCCGAATGACCCCAAGATCGCCGATGCGGCCCAGGGTCTGGACTCGATGAAGAAGATGCTCGCCCTGAGCAAAATGAAGATCGGCGACTTTTATTTCCTGAATCGGGACAACTATACGGCGGCTCGGGTCTTCTACAACGAGGCGATCACCTCCTACCCGGATTCCGACGTCGCCAAGCAGGCCCGTCAGCGTCTCAACCAGGTCGAAGCGAAGGCGAAAGCCGCGACTGAGGGTGGCGGCCAGCCGAAGCCCAAGCACTTCCTGTTCTTCTGAGGTCTGGCCTATGCGCTGGGCGTGCTTCTTTACCTGTGTGCTGGCCCTGGCGGCAGCCGCGGGCTGCTCGCACTACCAGCTCGGGACCCAGGGGCGCCTGCCGTTCACCACCGTATATGTCGCCCCGGTCCAAAACCGGACCCGCCTGCCCCAGGCCCAGGCTGCGATTTCGGAGCAGGTGCGCACGGCTCTCGCAAACGACGGCCGGATGAGCCTCGCCAACTCCCCCGAGTCAGCCGATGCGACGCTGACCGTCGTGTTAGTGGACTTCCACCGGGAGGTTGCGGCCGTCCGGGAGCAAGACACCGGGCTTGCGGGCGAGTTTTCCGAGACGCTCGGCGCCCTCTGCTCCCTTCGCGACAACCGGGGCAACCGATTTTTCTTCGAGAACCGGCCTGTGAGCACCCACCGGGACGTCTTTGTCGACAGCGGCGACCCCCACTCCTCGCTTGTCGGAGACCAGCTCCAGTCCGAATACAACACGGTCCCTTTGCTGGCGCAGTCCCTGGCCGACCGCGTTGCCCACACAGTCCTCGACGTGTGGTGAGACCCACCCCCTGATGCTCCCCGCGATTCTCGCACCCTCGATCCTTGCCGGAGACCACGCACACCTGGCCGCCAGCGCGGCCGATGTCGCCGCCCTGGGCCTCACCTGGATCCACCTCGATATCATGGACGGCCGCTTCGTGCCGAACCTGACGTTCGGGCCCGGGACGCTCCAGGCGCTGCGGCGCCACGGCTCAAAACTGTTCTTCGACACGCACCTGATGCTTGCCGAGCCCGCGCCCCATATCGAGGCCTTCGCAAAGGCCGGCGCGAACCTGATCAGCATCCACATCGAGCCCGACTACGACCACCGCGCGACCCTCGAGAGGATCCGCGCCCTGGGGTGCCAATGCGGGATCGTGCTCAACCCGGGGACTCCGGCCCGCTCCGTCGCGCCCCTGTTGCCCGTCGTCGATCTGGTCCTGGTGATGACCGTGCAGCCCGGCTTCGGCGGCCAGCCCTTCCGGCGGGACATGCTCACGAAGATTGCCGAAATCGACGGCTGGCGCCGCGCCCAAAACCTGCCCTTCCGCCTGGAAGTCGACGGAGGAATCGGCCTGGCAACCGCGACCGAATGCCGGCAGGCCGGGGCGGACACCTTCGTTGTGGGGACCTCCTTTTTCGGGTCCAAGGACCGGCCGGCCCTGGCCGCCGCGGTGGCCCGCCTCTAGGACCCCGGCCCGGCGGCGGCCTCAGCCCTCGCGTACTGCGAGCGGAAGCGGGCTGCCAGCTCGTTCGCCAGCCGGATCTCGTCGACCCGGGCCTTGGACTGCACGGCCCGCTTGATCGGCCCCAGGGCCTGGTCATAGTCGACGAAGGCCAGGTCCTGCATGATCGCGAGCGCCTCCGAGCGCCGAGGCTCCGGTGCGGCGAGAGCGGCCCGCCAGGCCCGGACGAGTTCGTCGTGCGTATCGTGGCACATCACGCGGATGATGAGCGCCATCTCCCGGAACACGGGCCCGGTCCACTGGGGCCGGTAGACCAGCAGGTTCTCCTGGATGTAAGGATCCAGCGCCGGATCCGTGCGCCACTGCTTCCAGCCCTGCTGCTGGTAAAAGTCCCGCCGGACCGGGAGCCGGCGCAGGGCGAAACTCTCCGGGCCGCCCGGGGATCCCGGCTCGAAGCCCCACAACTTCTGCCCCTCGGGAGACAGGACGTACTCGATAAACGCCTCCGCGGGCCCGCGGTGCGGGGCCCCGCGCAGGAGGGCGATCGGATCCACGGCGTACGAGGTGCCGCCCGGAGGGGAAGCAAAGCCCAGGCGCCGGGCGTCCCCCCGCCTCCGGATCGCCTCTTGCTGCTGACCTCCGTAAAAATCGATGCACATTCCGGCCGCGCAGTTGCCGTCGGCCACGTCGATCGGCGGCTTCTGCGAGGAGTCGGTGAAGTATCGGGCGTTGGCCCCGATCCGTTGAAGCAGCGCGAGCCCGGCGCTCCACCCCTGGCGGACCGCTTGCGGCTCGGGGACCGAGCCCAGCCTTGCTTGCATCTGCTGCTGGATCACGTTCTCAAAGGCCATGGCGATCGACCCGCTCTTGGTGGGGTCGCACAGCGCCACAGCCCCCAGTAGCCGCGGGTCTGCGAGATCCTCCCATTGGCGGGGCTCCCGGTCTATGCCCCGCCGCCGCAGCGCGTCCCGGTTGTAGATTATCCCGTAGGAGCTGATCACGCTCCCGAACCAAACCCCTCCCTTGCCCCAGAATTCCTCGCCCCCGAAATGCTGCGGGATCACCGCGTCGGAAAACCAGTCGGGATGCCTCCGCAGGACTTCGCTTGGGACAATCCGCCCGGCCAGCGCCTGCTGGTCAAAGTCGAAGGCCCCTCCGCCGAAGAAAACGTCGATTCCGCAGCCGACCTCGGAACCCACAAATGCCGCCCGTGCCTCGAGGGCCGCGCGCGGGGCGTCCGGCGCCAGGCGCCCGTCCTGGAATCCGGCCTGGACCTCGGCGCTCCACGGGCGGTTCAACTTGGCGGTCCAAAAGTTCTCGAACGCGGCGACATACTCGCCGGCGAGGTACCGGGAGATTTCGCTTGTCCCCCCCAGGACCCTCCAGTCCACGGCAACGGTCCTTCCCGTGCGCTCCCGGTACCACCGCTCGAACCCCACGGCGAACTCGTGGCGGATCGACTCGTTGTGCGGGGTCACGACGACGACCGTGTCGGCGGCCTGTCGCCCTTCGACCCGCGACGGCCGCAGCAGGAAGGGCAGGCCGACGATGGCGCCAAGCAAAACGGCGATGAGCAGGCGCTTCATGCTCGGAAGCGGGCGTTCCCCGGCCGGTCACCCGGTCAGGATCACCACGTCCTCGGGATCCACCCCCGCGTACAGTTCGCCCCCGGCGCTCGGGCCGAGGAACCTGGGATTGAGCTCGAACACCTTGAAGCGGGCCTGCCCGGCCACAAACTCGTACTGCGCGAGTTCCCCCAGGTAGATCGAGTCGCCGATCCTCCCCCGCACGCAGTTGCCCGCGGGGGCCTCCCGGCTAAGGGTCCAGCACTCCGGATGGATCGCCACCGTCACCGGCGTGCCGGGCGCGGGGCGCGCCCCCGGGTCGCCCAGGATGCCCTCGAATTTTCCGGCGGAGGTCTCGGCGACCGCGCGGCCGTTTTCCGAGCCCAGCAGGCGCCCGTCGATGAAGTTTGTCTCACCGATGAAGTGCGCGACCGACCGGCTGCACGGCCTGCGGTAGATCTCCCTCGGGGTGCCGACCTGCAGGATGCGCCCGGCCTCGAGGATCGCCATCCGGTCGGAGATCGACAGGGCCTCCTTTTGGTCGTGGGTCACGTAGACGGTTGTCAGGTTGAAGTCCTTGCACACGCGCCTGATCTCGCCGCGCATCTCCAGGCGCAGCTTCGCGTCCAGGTTAGACAGAGGTTCGTCCAAGAGCAGGCAGCTCGGCCGGATGACCAGGGCCCGGGCCAGAGCCACGCGCTGCTGCTGGCCGCCGGAGAGCTGCGCGGGGCGCCGATCCGCGTAGGGGCCCATGTGGACCGACTCAAGGGTCTCGGCCACCCGCCTTCGGATCTCGGGTTTGGGGACCCGCCTCTCCTGCAGTCCGAAAGCCACATTTTCGGCCACGGTCATGTGGGGCCACAGGGCGTAGCTTTGGAACATCATCCCCGTGTTCCTAAGGTGCGGGGCAAGCTGCGTCACGTCCTGGCTGCCGAAGTAGATCGATCCCTCCTCGGGATGGTAGAAGCCGGCCAGGCATCGCAGGAGGGTGGTCTTGCCGCACCCGCTCGCCCCGAGAAGGAAGAATAGCTCTCCGGGGTTGATTTCCAGGTCGAGCGCGCTGATCGCCGTCGACGCCCCGAACCGCTTGGTGAGTTTTTGAATGCGGATCGATATCATGGGGACCGGCGGGAGTTGGAAAACTCAGCCAAGATTTCAGGGCGAATCGAGTCAAAGGAATAAGCGCCCGCCACTCCAGCGGCGGCTTAAGAGTTGCGTCCCTACCCTCCCTTTGTCTGGCTGCACTTACCGACCATGACTCTAAAGAAGAGCAGTGCGAACTTTCATCCCGATCTTGAGTCCGTGATGTTCACGGAGGGCGAAATCAAGACTCGGGTGAAGAGCCTGAGCAGGGAGATCAAGGCGGTCTACGGCGATGGGGAGTTCACGATTGTCTCGATCATCAATGGGGCGGTCTTGTTCACCGCCGACCTCATGCGCGAGATCGAGAACCCGGTGCGCCTGGACTGCATCCGGATCTCCAGCTACGGAGAGAAGACCCAGTCTTCAGGAACCCCCCAGATCGTCCACAGCCTGACCCTCGACGTGGCCAAGCGCCATGTGCTGCTAATCGACGACATCCTGGACACGGGCAAGACCCTCGCCCTGGTCGACGGGCTGATCCGCAAGCTCAACCCGGCGAGCCTGCGCGTGTGCGTGCTGCTCGACAAGCAGGGCCGGCGCGAGGTCCCCTACGAGGCCGATTTCGTGGGATTCAAGATCCCGGACAAGTTCGTGGTCGGCTACGGCCTGGACTTTGCCGAGCGGTATCGGAACCTCCCGTGCATCGGCGTTCTCAAGGCCGAGCTACAAAATCCACCAGAATGGGCCTGAGGCCCGCCATTTTCCTTGCGCTCAGCGCCCAGCAACCCCTACCGTAGACCCTTTAACCAATAGAAATCGACCCACCATGGCCAGAGTCTGTGCATACACCGGAAGGCGCCCCGTAAAGGGCAACATCATCAACCGCAAGGGCCAGAGCAAGAAGAGCGGAGGCATCGGCACCCACGTGACGAGCATCACCCGCCGCAAATTCCGGCCCAATCTCCAGCGCGTTCGCGTCAAGCTGCCCAACGGCGGCACAAAGCGTGTCTGGGTATCGGTCAAGGCCCTTAAAGCCAATATGTTGCAGAAAGCCTAACCGGCTTACTGCCCTCGTTTGCTTCAAAGCCGCGGCTCTATGCCGCGGCTTTTTGTCTTTCCGGCCCCCCGTAATACTCCCTAGGGTGCTAAACTATCCCGTGGCGACCGACCCAAAGACCGCTCACTCGAACGCCGGAGCGGCCCTCGATACACGTGTCGAGGCGGAACTGACTCGCTTGCTTTATCGGGCCGCCCCGTTCGGCCTGTTCTCAAACGTCGCCCTGGCCCTGCTCCTGACGGTCGCGATGGAGCCGTTTGTTTCCGGCCGGGTGGCCCTGCTGTGGCTCGCCTCAATCCTGCTGGTCTCCCTTTGCCGGCTTTTGCTCAACCTGGCCTTCGCGCGGCGCCAGCCGTCAATCGAAAGGCTCCCCGCATGGCGCCTGGCTTTCATTGCCGGAACCATCGTGGCCGGGATCGCATGGGGAGCGGGAGGATTGGCTTTCTTCAATCCCATCGCCCTGCTGCCGGCCGCCCTGCCTCTGCTGATCATTGCCGGGATGAACGCGGGAGCCGCGCGGTCCCTCGCCTCCGTCCAGCCGGGATATTGGATCTACGTGCTGTGCACCATGGGCCCCTTGGTGGTCCGCTTCTGGCTGATGCCCTGGCCCGACGGCCTGATGCTGGGCCTGATCACCGTCACCTACGCGCTTTTCCTTCTCAACACAGCCCGGCTCCACCACGAGGACCTGCGCAAGCTCCACCGGCTGATCTGCGAGAACGAGGATCTCGTGAAGGTCCTTCGGACGGCCAAGACCCAGGCCGAGGCCGCCAACGCGGCGAAGAGCGAGTTCCTGGCGACGATGAGCCACGAGATCCGCACCCCCATGAATGGGATCATCGGGATGCTGCAGCTGCTCCACGACTCGAGGCTCGACGAGGAGCAGCGGGGCCAGGTGGCAGTCGCATCCGGCGCAGCCGACTCGCTCCTGCGCCTGCTCAACGACATTCTGGATCTGTCCAAGGTGGAGAGTGGGCGGTTGGATTTTGAGGACCTGCCGTTTTCCCCGGCGGAGGCTGTCCGCGAGGTGGCCACCCTCATGGCGCCCCGCGCCGCCGAGAAGGGAATCGCATTTGCGACCGAGGTCCCGGCCGATCTGCCCGACCTCGTGGTCGGCGACGCCGTGCGGCTGAAGCAGGTGCTGCTGAATCTCACGGGGAACGCCATAAAGTTCACCTCCCAAGGTCGAGTCGAACTGATCGTCACCCACCACATCCGGGGAACGGAGCGCGCCGAGCTGGATTTCCAGGTTCGCGACACCGGGATCGGGATGGATCCTCAGACGCAGGAGAACCTATTCCAAGCGTTCAGGCAGGGCGACAGCTCGATGAGCCGGCGGTTTGGCGGCACGGGTCTCGGGCTGGCGATTTCGCAGCGGCTCGTGCAACGCATGGGGGGAAAAATCGATGTCCGCAGCATTCCCGGCGAGGGGTCGGTGTTCATCTTCACCCTCGGCTATCCCTTGGCGAATCCCGAGGTCCCTGCGACCCGGGGGAGCGGGTCCCAGGCCGAGCCGGACGCCCTGCTGCGTCCCTTGAGCGGGCGGATCCTCGTCGTCGAGGATGACCGCGTCAGCCAGGGCGTCATTCGGATGATGCTCACTCGGCTCGGCCTCGAGCCCGAGGTTGTCGGCACCGGCAACGCGGCGCTCGAGGTCCTGGCTGGGACGCCGCTGAGCGCTGTCCTCATGGACTGCCAGCTTCCGGGGATGGACGGTTACGAGACGACCCGCCGCATGCGCGAGCGCCTCGGCGGCCGTCCGCTGCCCATCATAGCCCTCACGGCAAACGCGATGGGCGACGAACGCATTGTCTGCGAGGCGGCGGGGATGGACGACTTCCTGACAAAGCCGGTCCGCATCGAGCAGCTCAGGGACTGCCTGGCGCGCTGGCTGCCCGCCAAGCGGGGCTGAGAGGCAGGCGGCCGAGCCGCGCGCGCTCAGAGTGCGCGGAACACGGCAGTCGCGTTTTGCCCGCCGAACCCGAGATTGTTGCTGAGCACGCACCGGACGTGCCGGTGGCGGGCCTTGTTCGGGACATAGTCCAGGTCGCACTCCGGGTCGGGCGTATCCAGGTTGATCGTAGGCGGGATCCAGCCGGACTCGATCACCTTGGCGCAGATCACCGACTCAATCCCCCCGGCGGCCCCCAGGAGGTGGCCCGTCATCGACTTGGTCGAACTCACAGCAAGGTGGCGGGCGTGCGCTCCGAAAACGCGCTTGATCGCCAGGGTCTCGAAGCGGTCGTTGTAGGGGGTCGATGTGCCGTGCGCGTTGATGTAGTCGATCGCGCCGGGCTCGATCCCCGCATAGGTCAGCGCCCGGTGCATCGCCAGCGACAGCCCCTTGCCCTCGGGATCGGGCTGCGTGATGTGAAAGGCGTCGCTCGTGGCTGCGTAGCTGGCCAGTTCGCAGTAGATGCGCGCCCCGCGCGCGCGGGCGTGCTCCAGGGACTCCAAGACCAGGACTCCGGCGCCCTCCCCCATGACAAAGCCGTCCCGGTTCAGGTCGAAGGGCCGGCAGGCCTTCTCCGGCTCGTCGTTGCGGGTGCTCATGGCCTTCATCGAGCAGAAGCTTGCGTACGAGAACGGCGTGATCGCGGCCTCAGCCCCCCCGGCGATCATGATGTCGGCCTCGCCCCGGCGGATCGCGTGGGAGGCCTCACCGAGGGCATGGGTCCCGGAGGCGCATGCGGAGACGACCCCGAAGTTGGGACCCCGCGCCCCGTGGGCGATCGCCACCAAGCCCGAGCACATGTTGCCGATCAGGGCCGGAATCGTGAAGGGCGAGACCTTGCGGGGCCCGCGCTCGAAGAGGTTCCTCAGCTGGGTCTCATAGGTGTGCATGCCCCCGATGCCCGAGCCGATGATGACCCCGACCCGATCCCCGTTCTCGCGCTTGAGTTCGAGCCCCGCGTCCTTGACCGCCTGCCCTGCCGCGACGAATCCAAAGTGCGTGTAGCGGTCGTTGCGGCGGGCCTCCTTTGGGTCCATGTGCTTGGCCGGGTCCCAGTCGCGGACCTCGCCGCCGATCTTGCAGGGGTAGTCCGTGACGTCGAATTCGGTCACGCGGTGGATGCCGCTGCGGCCTGCAAGCAGGCTCGCCCAGAACGAGGGTACGTCATGGCCGATGGCCGTGACCGCGCCCAATCCAGTAATGACAACCCGACGGTGGGCTCTAGCCGTTTCCAAAATGGGCAGAACTTATTGTCTCGCGGGTTGGTCCGCCCCTCAGGACGGGCCCGCCTTGGCTTTGATGTAATCGATCACCTGTCCGACCGTCTGCAGCTTTTCGGCGTCGGACTCGGGAATCTCACCCTTGATCTCATCCTTGAACTCCTCCTCAAAGGCCATGATCAACTCGACCGTATCAAGCGAATCCGCCCCCAGATCGTCGAGGAACGACGCCGTCGGAGTAATCTGCTCTTCATTCACGTTAAGTTGATTGACGATAATCTCTTTAACGCGTTGCTCGATTGTTTTTTGGTCAGCCATTTTTGAGAAGAGGGGTGTAAACGGAGGCTTCACATCGCCATGCCGCCGTCAACGGTAAAAACTTGGCCGGTGACGTAGCCGGCCTCCTCAGAACAGAGGTAGGCGGCCATGTTGGCGATGTCGTTTGCCTCCCCGAAGCGCTTAAGCGGCACCGCTTCAAGGATTTTTGCAGACACCTCGGGATTGCCCACGAACTCGGCGGTCATGTCGGTCCGAATGAACCCTGGAGCGACGGCGTTCACGGTCACCGACCGGGAGGCAAATTCACGGGCCAAGGTCTTGGTCAGCCCAATCATGCCCGCCTTTGCGGCGGAATAGTTCGCCTGCCCCGCATTCCCGAGAATCCCGCTTACCGAGGCAATGTTCACGATGCGGCCCCAGCGGGCCCGGGTCATCGGCCGGGCCAGGAGTTTGGTCCAATGGAAGCAGCTGGTGAGGTTCGTCGCCAGCACGTCACTCCAGTCCGCCTCGCTCATGCGAAACAGGAGCCCGTCCCGGGTGATGCCGGCGTTGTTGACCAGAATGTCGATCACCGGAAACTCGGCCAAAAGGGCGGTGCAGGCCTGGGCAATGGCCTGTCCGTCGGCCACATCGACCGCCAGGGCCTTGGCCTTTCCACCCGCCGCGGTTATCGCCGCGGCCGCCGCCCCGCAGGACTCTGGGCTCTTGGATACGCAGACGACCGTGACGCCGTTCCGGGCTAGGGTCTCGGCTATGGCCCGGCCGATGCCGCGGCCGGCCCCGGTGACGACTGCCGTGCGGGAATTGAAGGTAAGCATGGAGGAGGCCGACCCTAAGGGCACCGGGGCCAAGGAAAAGCGAATTCTTCACCCCTTTGCTCCGCCCGGCGGCGCGGCGCTCCTTGCTCTTTGACAACGGAACCGCCACGCTGTGCTCTTCGAGCCATGGAAGCCCAAACTGTCCGCGTGCAAAAGTTCCTCGCCGACGCGGGCGTATGCTCGCGCCGGGCCGCTGAGGCCCTGGTCGCCGCGAGCGAGGTCTGGGTGAACGGTGTTTGCGCCAAGCCCGGCCAGCCGGTCACGCCCGGGGTCGACAAGGTTGTGGTCAGCGGCAAGCCGATCCGCTCAGTGTCCCAGCCGCGCATCACCGTTGCCGTGAACAAGCCCCGCGGGCTCATCTGCTCCAACGACGATCCATACAACCCGGAAACGGTCTTCGCCCTGCTGCCCCGGGAGCTTGCGAAGCTTCGTTTCTTCTGCGCCGGACGCCTGGACAAAGACAGCGAGGGGCTTGTCATCCTTACGACGGACGGAGATCTCGCCAACCGCCTGATGCGCCCGGCAGCCGGGGTTATAAAACGTTACCATATAAGTCTTAAGGATCAATTTCCCGCGGCTCGCCTGGGAACCCTCATCAAGGGGGTCGTGGTCGAGGGCGACCGGCTCAAGGTCGAGCGGGCGGCCTTGGTTAACGCCGGCCCCGACGCCGCAAGCCGCGAGCTCGACGTCCATATGCAGCATGGGCGCAAGCGAGAGATCCGCCAGCTCTTCGCCGTTCTCGGTTACGAGGTCCGCCGCCTCCGGCGCTACCAGATTGGCTCTCTCCGGCTGCAGGGAATCCCGTTGCGCGGCGGCAAACAACTTTCTAATAAGGAGATTGAGTCGTTTTTCCGCTCCCCGAGCGTTCCACACGCACCCTTCTTCGCCACCGCCAAATCCCCCGATCGCCCATGAATGCCTCCCGAACACTAGCCGGGCTTGCGCCCGCCGCCCGCTTTATCGCTGTCGTGTGCCTGGCGGCGGTTTCCGGGCAAGCCGCCCCCCTAACCGAAACCACCGCGATCCAGACCCGGCCCGAGCTTTCAGCCCCGGCTATCGGCGTCATCAAGGCCGGTGCAGAGCCCTCGGCCGCGGAGGTCGTCGCGCCGACCGGCTGGCTTGCCGTGAATGTCCCCGGCCCCTTTGAGGGCTACGTCCAGAACGCGGACCTGTCCAAGAGCCTGGACGTGAAGCCGGGAAGCGGAATCTATCTGGCGCCGAGCGCCGACTCGGGTGTCCTGGCCACCGCAGCCAAGGGCGACAAGATCTCGATAACGGGGCTGCGCGGAAAATGGACCCAGGTCCGTCTCGACCGCACCGTGGTCGGCTTCATCCACCTCGGCCCAATCACCCCCGCCGGCCAAACCGCTGAGACACCCCAGACGGTGGCCCAGGCGGTCCCCGAGGCGGCCGCTGCGGCCTCCTCCTCCGCCCCCGTCACCGACGCAGGCAAGCCCGCGGCAGGCCCGGCTGCGGACGCCCCGGGATCGGCTTTCCGCTACCTCGAGGGCAAATTCGTCTCGACCCGCCATCTCCTCTCCCCCCGCCGCCCCTACGATTGGCAGATCGAGGACGCCGCCGGCACCCGGATCGCCTATCTCGACCTGTCCAAGCTCCTCCTCACGGAGCAGGCCGACAGCTACGCCGGCCACACGGTCGAGGTCTTTGGCGCCGTAAATCCGGTCCCCGGCACGCGCGACATCGTGATCAACGTCGAGAACCTGCAGCTGCGCTAGATCTCCAAGGCCGCCATGGAGCTCATCGACGGCAACGGCATTGCAGCGGAGATCATCGCGGAACTGAAGGCCGAGGTCGCAGCGCTGTCCGGAAGGAGGCCCTGCCTGGCCCTCGTGCGCGTGGGCGAGGATCCGGCCTCGGTCTCGTATGTGCGCAAAAAGGAGCAGACCGCGGCCCTGATCGGGATCGACGGCCGGGTCATCTTGCCTCCGGTGGGGACAACCCAGGCCCAGCTCGAGGGGCTCGTCGACCAGCTCAACCTCGATCCCGCGGTCGACGGCATCCTGGTCCAGTCGCCTTTGCCGAAACCCCTCGACGAGGGGGCCATCTTCCGGCGGATCGCACCGTCCAAGGATGTGGACGGCCTGCACCCCATGAACCTCGGCAAGATCGCCCAGGACGACCCGAGCGGATTTGTTTCGTGCACGCCGGCGGGCGTGATGGAGCTTTTGGCGCGCAGCCATGTGCCCCTTGCCGGCCGCCATGTCGTTGTGCTCGGCCGGTCTCTTCTCGTGGGCCGGCCCGCGGCGCTGCTTGCGCTGCAGAAGCGCTCCGGGGCGAACGCCACGGTGACCATATGCCACTCGGCGACCGCGGACCTGCCCCGCTACACGCGGCAGGCCGACATCCTGATAGCGGCGATCGGCCGGCCCGAGTTCGTCACGGCCTCGATGGTGACCCCCGGGGTGGTCGTGATCGACGTGGGCATCAACCGGGTCCCGGACCCGAGTAAGAAAAGCGGCTTCCGCCTGGTGGGCGACGTGCACTTCGCCTCGGTGGCCCCCCTGGCCTCGAAGATCACCCCGGTTCCTGGAGGCGTCGGCCCGATGACGGTGGCGATGCTCATGCGAAACACCGTGAAGGCGCGCAAGCAGGCACGCGAAGGCTGAACCCCCGCCCCCGAGAAAATCCATGCGCCTCCCGAAGATCCTGGTCATCGACGACCAGCCCATCAATGTCCAGCTCCTCAAGCGCAAGCTCGAGCGGGAGGGACTCCAGGTCGCCACGGCCCTCAGCGGGAGGGAAGGCCTGGAGAAGGTCGCCAGTGAGAAGCCCGACTTGATTCTGCTCGACGTCATGATGCCCGACATGGATGGCATCGAAATCTGCAAGCGCCTGCAGGCCCAGGAGGACACGCGAGCGATCCCGGTCATCTTCATCACCGCCAGGACCACCAAGGAGAGCAAGCTCGAGGGGCTCGCCGTAGGAGCGGTCGACTACATCACCAAGCCGATCGACCTCGACGAGACCCTGGCCCGCGTCCAGACCCAGCTGCGCTTCGTGACCATCAACCGCGAGATGGTCATGCTACAGCGCAGGCTCGAGGAAGCCCGCCGCGCGGCGACCGTCGGCGCCGTGACCGAGGGGATAGCCCACAACCTCAACAACCTTCTCGGAGTGGCCATGGGCCACCTGGAGATTCTGAAACTGTCCTCCGAAAGACCCGCCCAGGTGCGGGCCAGCGTCCAGCAGATTGATGCGGCCCTCCAGCGCATCGTCGCCATGATCCGCCAGCTGAGCACCCTGGTGGTGAGGGCCCGCCCCGCGGTCCGCAGCGCTCGCCTGGCCGATCTGATCGCCGGAGGGATTGACCGGTTCCACCGCGACTATGCCCTGCAGGCCCCGGTGAGCGTAGCCGACGCCCTGCCCGATCAGACCCTGGAGACCAACTCCGAGGGCTTCGAGGAGGCCCTCTCGAAGGTGCTCATCAACGCCTGGGAGTCCTACGACGCGGCCCCGGACCAGCCCCATCCGATCTCGGTGCGCACTCGGCTGATCGAGCCCCAACCCGGGGCCCTTTTCGTGGAGATCCGGGTCGACGACCAGGGGCGCGGCATCCTCCAGGAGGTCCGCGACCAGGTCTTCGAGCCGTTCATCAGCTCCAAGCACACAGTCGGCGTCGGCATGGGGCTGACCGTGGCCCGCCACGCGCTTCGAAACCTCGGCGGCGAGGTGATTCTTGTGGACCGCGCCGGCGGGGGCGCCAGCTGCGTCCTGCGCCACCCCGTAGAGCGGCGCACGCCGATCCAGGACGCGGAGGCCGAGGCCCTCGGCCGCTACCCCCTCGACTGACGCCATGCCGAAAATCGCCTTTCTCGGTGCCGGCAACATGGCCTCCGCCATGGTCGACGGCCTGCTGGCCAAAGACCCCGCATCGCGGGGTTCGATCGCCTGCCTGGGCGGACCGCGCGGCAGCGGCGCCAGGCTCGCCGCCCGCGCCTCGATCAACGAGGCCCGCTCCGCCGACGAACTGTGCGCCGGGGCGGACGTCCTGGTCGTCGCCTTCAAGCCGCAGCACCTCGCCTCGGCCGACCCCCGGCTTGCGGCCCTCACCCGCGGCCTGCTCGTGGTCTCGGTCCTCGCCGGCAAGCCCCTCGGGGTCCTCTCCCGGACCTTCCCGCAGGCCCGGAACCTCGTTCGGTGCATGCCCAACACCCCGTCCCGGATCGGCGCCGGAATCACCGCCTGGTGCGCGCTGCAGCCCCTCTCGGAGGCCGACAACCGGCTCCTGGCGGCGCTGCTGGCGCCCCTGGGAAAGGCGCTGCAGGTCCCCGAGTCCCAGATGGACGCTGTGACGGGCCTCAGCGGCAGCGGTCCGGCGTATGTCTTCGAGTTTGCCGCGGCCCTGCGGGACGCGGGCGTTGCGGCCGGGCTCGATCCCGCCTCGGCCAAGGAGCTCGCCGTAGAGACCCTGCTCGGCTCGGCCCGGCTCCTGGCCTCCCGCGGCGAGGCCCCGGAAGCGCTGCGCGACGAGGTCACCTCCCCCAACGGAACGACCCTTGCGGGGTTGCGCCGGCTTTCCGCGGGCGGCTTCAGGCAGGCCCTCAGGGAAGCCGTGCTCGCCGCCCAGGCCCGCGCCGCTGAGATTGCGCGGGAGGAGCCTCCGCGGTCATGACGCCCCTTTCCGGACGGATCCTTGTCACCGGTGGCGCGGGCTTCATCGGCAGCGCTTTGGTGTGGGCCTTGAACGGACGCGGCCTGCGCGACATCGTGGTCGTCGACTTCATCGAGGCCGACAAGCGCTGGAAAGGCCTCATCCCCCTCGGGGAGAACTCCGCCGACAAGCGCCGCAACCTCTCGCCCCTGCACTACGCGGAGTTTATCGAGGCGGACGTCTTTCGGGACGCGATCGCCAGGCGCCCCTCGGCCTACGGGCACTTCTCGACTGTCTTTCACCTCGGGGCGTGCTCCTCCACGACGCAGGACAACGGAGCGTACCTGCAGGAGGTGAACATCGACTACTCTACCCTCCTAGCCCGCTGGGCCCTCGCCCAGGGCGCGCGCTTTGTCTACGCCTCCTCCGCGGCCACCTATGGCGACGGCTCGGCGGGAATGGACGACAAGGACGACCACCTGGACCGCCTCGCACCCCTGAACGCCTACGGGCGATCCAAGCAGGCCTTCGACCTGTTCGCCCAGTCCCAGGGATGGCTGGACCGCGTGGTCGGCCTGAAGTACTTCAACGTTTTCGGCCCGAACGAGGCCCACAAGGGCGACATGCGCTCCCTCGTGGCCAAGGCCCACCAGCAGATCCTGGCCGGCGGCAGTGTGAGGCTCTTCAAGAGCGAGCACCCGGACTACCGGCACGGCGAGCAGATGCGCGACTTCCTCTATGTGAAGGACGCCGTCGAGATGACCCTCCACTTTGCCGACGCGGGGCGCGCCGCCGGGGGCCTGTTCAACCTCGGGTCGGGGATTGCCAGCACCTGGCTGGAGCTCGTGCGGCCGATCTTCGCCGCCCTCGGCCGCGAACCCCGGATCGAGTTCGTTGCGCTCCCGGAAAAGTTGCGGGAGAAATACCAGTACTTCACCCGCGCCGATATCGGAAAACTGCGGGCAAGCGGCTACGCGAGGCCGGTCACGCCCCTTTCGGGGGCCGTGGCGGACTACGTGCTCAACTACCTGGGCCCCGACCGCCGCCTCGGGCAGTAGACCGGCCCCAACGCCGGCGGCTCACTTGACCGTCAGCAGCTCGTCCTGGGTCCACTCCTTGCGCTCGCCCACCGACTGACGGATCTTGTGCACCTGCTGCGGGGTGACCGCGGCGGCCTTGTTGCCCCACTCCTGGCGGACGTACGTCAAGACGGCGGCGATCTTCTCGTCGCTCCAGGCAAAGCCGCTCGCCCCGAAGGCGGGCATCGCGGCCGTGCCGGGAAAATCGGTGCCCCGGACGCGGACCGGGCCCTTGAGCCCGAAGAGCACGATCCGGATGACGCGCTCCTCCGAGCCGGTCGCCCACTCCGAGCCCGCAAGCGGCGGATAGACCCCGGGTATCCCCTCGCCGGTGGCCTGGTGGCAGGTGACGCAGGCCCCGGGGGTTCCGAAGAGCCGCTTTCCGGCCACGGCCGGGTCGACCTTGGCCTCGGCCGCGCCGCCGGCGTTGGGCAGGGCCGTCTCGTCGTAGACCGAGCGGTCAAACCGGCCCGAGTAGCGGTTCAGGTAGGTGGCCGCAAAGAGGATCACTCCGGCCATCGCAAAGAGCATCATCAGGGGCGCCAGCCGGTAGCGCGCCCGCTCGTCGGGCTTCGGGCCGAGCGCCTTCTCGTGGGCGACGAGCAGCTCGTCATCGCCGAGCTTGGCCTTCTCAAAGCGGGGATCCGGTTGGGACGGGGAGCTCATTTGTCGGCGCCCTCCTTGGCGGCGTGCGGCGCGGGGCGCGCCTCGGGATAGTCGTAGGCCGTCCCCAGGCTCAGCAGGTAGGCGACCAGCCTCTCGGCCCGGGCCGTGGGAACGACCTGGCGGCCTTTCCTGGGCTCCAGGCCGGCCGGAAGCTTAAGCGCTAGGTCGGAGGCCTGCCCCGAGATCTTCCGCGTCTCAAAGAGGAAGGAATAGGCCGGCATGGCCCCCTGGCCGGTGTAGAGCAGCCTCATCAGGCTCTCGCGGTCCGGGGCGGTCGGCTTGCGCGTCGCCAGGTTCGCAAGGTCCGGTCCGTACCTGAAGTCGCCGAGCTGAACGGCCGTCTGGTAGATGTAATCGCGGGCGACGCTCTGGCGCTCGCCCCACGCCCGGGCCTGGTCGGAGCCGAACCCGGGCCGGCGCACCTGCTGGGTGTGGCACGAGGCGCACCCGAGATCGCGGTAGACCAAAAGCCCGGCGGCGGCCTCGCCGGAGGGTCTCAGCGGGTAGGACTGGCCGTCGCTGTCGTCGTAGTAGCCGGTGAGCCCCCCGACCTGGGAATTGGACCCGAGCACGATCCCGGCCCAGGACAGGCCCAGGGCGGCGAAGATGCCGACGAAGAATACAAAACCGTTCTTCATGATGCTACGCCCTCCCCCGAACCCGGCTTGAGGACGGCCGTCTCCAGGAAATTCACGGCCAGGAGCAGGTTGCCCAGCAGCAGGATCGCCTGGGCGCCTGTGGCCACCAGGAGCCACACCTGCATGTGGGTCGCCATCGCGGCGAAACTGACCGAGGGATCCGCCAGGTCGCGGCCCTGGGACAGGCCCGCTGCGCCTAGGCTGACGACCAGGAGCGCGATCCCGGTTGCCGCGAGCGCGAAATGGCCGCGGAGCAGGTCCGCCGAGGACCACGCCCGCCCGGCGATCCGGGGGATCGCAAAGTACAGGGTCCCGTAAAGCAGCATCGAGACCCCGCCGTAGAGGGCGAGCTGCTGCTGGGCCTGGTCAAAGGTCGTGAACTGGGTCGAGACCGCCACGCTGCGCGCCGCGGTCACCGCGTCTACGAACCCGCCGAGCACATAGGAGCCGACGCCGAAGGCGATGAAGCGAAGGACCGAGCCGGCGCCCAGGGCTGGCCTCAGGTTCAGGGCCACCACGACATAGTGGAAGACAAGCATCGCCGTCGTCACGACGGCCAGGGTCGAGATCCAGGCGGGCACCGGGCCGCCGATCAGGTGCCTTCCACCGGTCCAGCCGCCCACAAACACCAGGCACCAGAAGCCGAGCGAGGCCGCGTCGTAGTTGGGAAGGGTCTTTCCGGTGAGCCGGGGCACGACGTAGTAGGCGCCCGCCAGCGCAAGGGGCGCCATCCACAGCGTCCACAGGCCCTGGGCGAACCACCCGGCGACGACTGCCTGGAGGACGCCGCGAACCGGCGCGAGCACCAGCATGATGTCCGCGGCCGAGAACAGCCATGGAAACAGGAAGAGGGCCGCGGCGGCGTACCACTGGGCCGCAAACATCGGGCCCCGCCTCCGGCCGGTCCAGGCCAGCACCCCCGCGATCGCGATCGCCGCGTAGGAGGCGAGCATCACCGGGTGGACGTAGGCCGGCAGGCCGAACAGGGCCGTGCCGGTGCCGTCCCCGATGGCGATACCAACCAGGCCGAGCGCAAGCCCGGCGTTCCAGAAGGCGGCCCCCACTCCCAGCCAAGAGGTGCCCCGCAGGGGCGAGCCGGACAGCCGCCCGAGGATCCAGACCGCAAGCGCGGGGCCGGCGGTTCCGAGCCAGCCGTAGACAAAGGCGGTCTCCTGAAGCACGCGCACCCGGCCGTGGGTCAGGATCGGGCAGTCGGACAGGAAACCCGGCGTGTGGAGCTGGATCGAGGCGATCAGGGCGAAGACGCCGCTGACGACGAGCCACACGAGGGCCGATCCGATCAGGAAAAGAAGCGGGCCGCGGCCTGGCGCACCAGCGGCGCCTGCGCCGGCCGGGGCGTCCCATTCACCGGAGGTCGGGCCGGCTTGGATTGGAGCGGTGGTCATTTGGGCTGGGAAAAGAGTTGGGGGCTCAGGGTTTCGGGCCGTACTGGCGAACCACGAGGTCCATCGCCCGCTCGATCGGAAGGCGGACGGCGCCGGCCTTCTCGTCCACCCAGCCGTAGCTGCTCAGCTGCTGGTCCTGCCGGGCCCTAAGCTCGAGCAGATAGGCCTTCCGGGTCTGCGGGGTCGCCTTCCAGGCCTGGTCGGCCGGCAGCTTCTCGGCTGCGCTGTCCTGCGGGGAGGCCGGCCGGTGCGGCACGTAGGCCACCCACGCCAGGGCGAAGAAAAGCGCGAATCCCGCGAAGATCGCAAGGACCGCAGCGGGGCCCACCGGGCGCGGGGACGATGCGGGTTGGTCACTCATGGTGGACAAGGGACTCGCCGATGCGCGGGTCGCGGATCGGGATCAGTTTGGCCGTCGAGAAGCTCCGCAGGTACGCCCAGACGCACACGCCGCCGACCCCGGCCGTGGAGGTTGCGGCCCACAACAGGTTCAGCGAGAGGAACGGCTGCGGGTTGCCGTGGGCGTCCTTGATCGCCGGCAGGATGTTCCAGCACAGGTCGATAAAGATCACCGCCAGGATCCACAGAGCGATCCGCTGCAGGATCGCCGGCTTCACCTTGTAGCGGTACGACAGCAGGAGCAGGAACGGGAGCAGGAAGTGCCCGAAGACGAGCACCATCCCCACCCCCCACCAGTCGCCGTATTCGCGCAGGTTGTACCAGAAGGTCTCCTCAGGCATGTTCGCGTTCCAGATCAGGAAGTACTGCGAGAAGGCGATGTAGCCCCAGAACACGGTGAAGGCCAACATCATCTTGCCGATGCTGTGCCAGTGGTCCTGGTGCAGGATTCCCTTGTAGTCGCCGCGGGTCCAAAGCCAGAACATGATGACCACCCCCAGCGCGTAGGCGCCCCGCATGCAGTTGGTGAAGTACCACACCCCGTACATGGTCGAGAACCAGTGGTATTCCAGGCTCTTGATCCAGTAGATCGCGGCGAAGGTCAGGGAGAGAGCCGCCAGCGGCAGGCCAAAACCCGCGGTGACCCGGTTCATCCGGGTCCACTTGATGTCGCCATCGGCGTCCTGGGAGAACGAGGCCTTGCGCAGCCTCGCCGAAAGCCAGATCCACACCGCGAAGAAGGCGACCGTGGCAATCGTGAGGGCCTTCAGGTTGAGGAAACCTGACTTCTTCGCGTAGATCAGGTCCGCCCCGACGGTCTTCCCCTCGGGGAGCACCACGTGGGCCGGGTTGAGCCACGGCCAGACAATGTCCCGGGCCCCGAACCAGGTCGCCAAAAGCAGCGGCAAAAACAACAGCGCCAGCCACGGGAAGGCCGCCAGGCCGTGCTCAAGCTGCCGGCGAAGGACCGTCGACCACATCGCGTCGAACACGTGGTGGATCAGGACCAGCAGGAGCATCCCGATCGCCATCGCCGTCCAAAACGACAGGCCCACAAGCCATGCGGTGGCCACCGCGTGGCTGCCCGAGATCAGCAGGCCGAGGGCAGTCAGCGCAATCCCGGCGAGCCCCACGGCGAGGGACTTTGTCGCGAGGGCCGGGACAGTGGGGACGGAGGCCGCGGCGGCCGGCGCGTGTACAGCGGGGGTGCTCATTTTAGGCCTAGCTCCGGGCGGTTCTTGGCCGGCACCTCGTCGAGCGTGCCGGTCTGGGTCTTTTGCAGGGCCCGCACGTACGCGACCACGGCCCAGCGGTCCTCCGGGGTGAGCTTGTCGGCGTACGGGTTCATGTTGTAGGCGGGCGCCTTGCCGTGGGTGATCGTGTCGAAAATCTGCCCCTCGCTCATCTGGCGCAGGCGCTCGTCGTGGTAGCTGGGGGTGGCCCCCATGCCGTAGCGCTTCGTGACCCCGTTGCCGTCGCCCAGGCCCCCGTGGCAGGGCGCGCAATAGATCCCGTAGCGCTCGCGGCCCCGCTCCAGCAGCCTGCGGTTGACGGTGACCGATGCCGGGAAGACCCGGATCCAGGAGCCGTCAGCGGCCTTTCCGAGGTAGAGGGCGTCGTCGTCTTTGAGCGGGCCCGATGCGGGCACCGTCCCGGCCGGCGGCATCCGGTCGATCCGCCCGTCGGCAAAAAAACTGCTGGTGCCCTGGGCCCGGAACTTGGGCTGCACCTTCATTCCGGGGAAGAGCAGGTCCGGGAACACGTCCATCGGGGTGTGCGTGAACACCTTGCCGCGGAACCCCAGCACGGAGATCCCCAGCACCAGGACGAAGGCCGTTACGAGGTAGACGGTGCGCATGCTCAGGCTTCCAGTTCGGCGACGTCGCGCCCACCGATCGTCTCGAGCAGGGTGCGCGTGTTGGCCGGGTTGTAGCGCGGGTCGTCAGCCTGGATCACGATGTAGAACGTGTCGCTGGTGGCGCGCCGGATGTGCTCGTACTTGAGGATCGGGTGGTAGAGTTTCGTCAGACCGTTGAGGACGAACATGCCGATGATCGTCGCGAAGGCCGTGAACAGGATCGTCAGTTCGTAGGAGACCGGGAAGGCGAACATCGGGCTGAACAGGGGCTTGCCGCCGACCGTCAGCGTGTAGTCGTAGCCGTTCATGTACCAGATCATGGACATGCCGGTGCAAAACCCGGTGATGCCACCGACAAGAGAGAAGCGCGGAACCATGGAGCGCTTCACGCCCATCGCGTTGTCCAGGCCGTGGACCGGAAACGGCGTGATGCAGTCCCAGCGCGTGTAGCCGGCGTCCCGGACCTTCTCCGCCGCGTGGAAGATCTCGGAGGGATTCGAGAAGCCGGCGATCAGACCGTAGGGTTGAGCAGCCATGTTCGGGATCGTTTTAGGCGTGGGAGTGCGGGTCGGCCTGCGGCGTGACCGCCTTGATCTCGGCCATGGCCATCAGCGGCAGGAACCGGATGAACAGCAGGAACAAGACGGCGAATATGCCGAAGGTTCCGAAGAAGGTGAAGATGTCGACGATCGTGGGGCTGAGGTACCCCCAGCTCGAGGGCAGGAAGTCGCGCGTGAGCGAGGTGCAGATGATGACGAACCGCTCGAACCACATGCCGACGTTGACGAACAGGGACAGCACCCAGACGAATGTTGTGTTCCGGCGCACCGCCTTGAACCAGAAGAACTGGGGCGTGATCACGTTGCAGGTGATCATGATCCAGTACGACCAGGCGTAGGGCCCGAAGGCGCGGTTGATGAACGCAAAGCCCTCGTAGGGGTTCGCTCCGTACCAGGCGATGAAGAACTCCATCGCGTAGGCGTAGCCCACCATCGTGCCCGTCGCCAAGGTGATCTTGCACATGCAGTCGATGTGGTACTGCGTGATCAGGTCCTCGAGGCGGTAGACCGCGCGCATCGGCAGCATCAGGGTCAGGACCATCCCGAACCCGGAGAAGATCGCTCCGGCGACGAAGTACGGGGGGAAGATGGTCGTGTGCCAGCCGGGGACTAGCGAGACGGCGAAGTCGAAGGAGACGATCGTGTGGACCGACAGGACGAGCGGGGTGGCGATCCCGGCCAGAATCAGGTAGGCCATCTCGTAGTTGCTCCAGGCGCGGCTCGAGCCCCGCCAGCCCATCGCGAAGAACCCGTAGAGCCGGGCGCGCAGGCGGTTGCCGGCGGCGGCGAAGCGGTCGCGCAGGGTCGCCAGGTCCGGGATCATGCCGACGTACCAGAACAGGACCGATACCGTCCCGTAGGTGGACACCGCGAAGACGTCCCACTCCAGCGGGGAGCGGAACTGGGGCCAGACGATGTTGTAGTTGGGCAGCGGGAACAAAAACCACGCGTACCACACCCGCCCGACGTGGAACACCGGGAAGATGCCCGCGCAGACCACCGCGAAGATCGTCATCGCCTCGGCCGAGCGGTTGATCGAGGTGCGCCACTTCTGGCGCAGCAGGCACAAGATCGCCGAGATCAGGGTCCCGGCGTGGCCGATGCCGATCCAGAAGACAAAGTTGACGATCGGCCAGCTCCAGTTGACGGGCGTGCGGTGGCCCCAGACGCCCACTCCGGTCGCGACCACGTAGGTGATACCGGCGACGGTGAAGCACGCGATGAAGCAGGCCACCCCGAAGCACCACCACCACCACACCGGGGTCTTTCCCTCGATGATCCCGCAGATCTTGTCGGTGATCCAGGTGAAGCTGCGGTCGTGGTCGACCAGTTTCGGCCGCGGAAGGTCGGCCGGCTGAACCTCCTGGAGGATCGCCGGGGCGGCAACGTGTGGGTCAGCGGCGTGGGCCATCAGCGGGTCCCTCCGGATTCCTTGGCCTCCGCGGCGCGGTTCTTGCGGTCATGTTCGATGCGGCTGAGCGGGAGCGCGTGGTAGTCGGGCATGCGCGGATTCGGGTTGCGCAGCTTCGCCAGGTAGGTGGTGCGAGGCCGGATGTTCAGGTAGCCCAGAAGCGCGTAGTCCTGGGGTCGGTCCTTGGCCTGCGCCACCGCGCTGCGGGGATCGAGGAGGTTTCCGAAGACGATCGCCTCCACCGGGCAGACCTGCTGGCAGGCCGTGCGGATCGTCCCGTCGGGGACCGACACATCGCCGGGGCGGCCGTCCTTGGCCGCCTTGACCTTCCACTGGATCTTTCCGTTCTCGATCCGCTGGACGCAGTAGGTGCACTTTTCCATGACGCCGCGCATGCGGACGCTCACCTCGGGGTTCTTCGCCATCTTCACCAATTCTGGCATCCCCTGCGGCCCGAGCGGGCCCATGTAGAAACTGCCGATCTTGCGCTCGTTCCAGTCGAAGTAGTTGAAGCGCCTGACCTTGTAGGGGCAGTTGTTGGCGCAGTACCGGGTGCCGATGCACCGGTTGTAGGCCATGACGTTGAGCCCCTCCTCATCGTGAACCGTGGCGTTCACCGGGCAGACCATCTCGCAGGGCGCCAGCTCGCACTGCATGCAGGCGACCGGCTGGAGCGAGACCTGCGGATCCTCCGGGATCTCCTTGTTGCCCTCGCCGCCGAAGGCCGCCCCTTCGGCCTTTCCGTCCGAGTAGTACCGGTCGAGCCGGATCCAGTGCATCTCGCGGCCGCGCACGGCCTGGTCCTTGCCTACGATCGGGATGTTGTTTTCGGCCTGGCAGGCGACAACGCAGGCGTTGCACCCGATGCAGGTGTTCAGGTCGATGCTCATGCCCCACTGGTGCACGCCGTCGAACTTGGGCGTCTTGTAAAGCGAGTTGCCTCGCGGGATCTCGGACACCTGCCCGGCGAGCGGCATCTTCTCGCCCTCCTCGCCGAGGACGGACGGGCCCTCGGCCTCCATCCCCACCTCCTTGACGAAGCCCGGGGCCTCGTGGAACTCCGAAAGGTTCGCCTCGCGGACCAAGTCCCTGCCCTCCATCGACCAGTGCTCCTGGGTGTTGGCGAGGATCAGCCGCTCGCCGGTCAGCCTGAGGGAGCCCCCGGTGGCGACGTGGGGCGATTCCGCAGTGCGCAGCGGGTACGCGTCAAAGCCGGCCCCGTGGCCCACGCGGCCCGCGGCCGGGCGGCCGTAGCCGAGCGGAAGGATGATCGTCCAGTTGGACAGCCCCGGCTGGATGTGCAAGGGGCCGCGGATCGTGCGCCCCCCCACCGTGATTTCGGCGACCGGCGCCCCCTCGATCCCCTTGGTGAAGTTGGCCGTCTCGTCGCGGGCGACCTGGAGGAGCGAGCCCTTGGACTGGATGCCAAGCTTCTTCCCCAGCCGCGGGCTCACGAGGATCGCGTTGTCCCAGGAGATCTTCGTGATCGGGTTCGGGCACTCCTGCAGCCACCCGTTGTTGGCGAAGCGGCCGTCGTCGAGCTTGTAGTCGGGGACGAACCTGACCTCGAGCGAGGACTCCGATACGGCGGCCGGTTTCGGTGCTCCGGCGGCGAGTTTCGCAAGGCCCGCCCCGTCGAACTCGACCGGAATCGCGGGCAGGGCCGAGTCGGCCAGCAGCCCGTCGTGGAGGAATTTCTCGAAAGAGCGGGCGGGGTCGCCGCCCGCAAGCGAGGAGAGTGTCTCCTGGACCAGAGCGTGCGGGTCTGCTTTGGCCTCGCCGGACAGCCGCGCCAGGACCTCGATCTCGGTCAGCCCGCCGAACAGCGGCAGGATCATGGGCTGTATCGGAAGGACCGTCCCGTCCACGGCCCGGGCATCGCCCCAGGACTCCAGGTAGTGGGCGGCGGCAATGTGGGTTCCGGCTGCGGCCGACGTTTCGTCGGGGTAGTAGCCGAAGCGGACGACGTCCTTGACCGAGCCCTGAAGCGAGCGCCAGTCCAGGTCGGCCGGAGCGTTGTAGACCGGGTTCCCGCCCAGGACAAAGAGGGTCTTGACCGAGCCCGCGCGAATCGCCGAGGCGAGCTCGGTGATCGAGGCCGCGGGCGCAGCCGCGCAGTCCACAAACTCGACCGTGCTGCCGATGTTGCCCAGGGCCGCGTTGATCGCGTACACGATCCCGTGGACGACCGCGGGAAGGTGCGAGCCGGCCACGACCAGGCACTCTCCCTTGCTGCTGGCCAGGTCGGCCGCGCACTCGTTAACCCAGCGCGGATCGACGTCCAGGCCGGCTGCGAGCGAGCCGTAGGAGTCGTCGCCGGTCACCTTGGCCGCCAGGGCGGCCGCGAGGGCGAGCATGTGGCTTGAGGCCAGCCGGAGGCGGTGGTCGGCCATCGACCCGGTGAGGGTGAAGTCGCTTTCCGCCACGTAGAGGCGGTTCATCGCGTCCTCCTTGCTCGACACCCGCCTGCCCTTGGCGAAGTCCCTGGCGTACAGGAGGCTGCCCGCCTCGGCGTGCAGGAAGTCGGCGTCCAAGGAGACGATGCGCTTGGCCTTTGCGAAACGGTAGACCGGGCGGACGTCCCTGCCGAAAACGGCCCGCGCCGCCTCAACCGGGGGCTCGTCGGACACCGGCTCGTACTCGGCCCAGACCGCTTTGGGAAACTTTGAGCGAAGGCGCTCCGCCAGCCGCGCCCGGGTCGGCGACGAGGACGACTCGGCAAGGAAGGCGAGCCCGGCGCCGCCGGACCCGGCATAGTCCTTGGCCACCCCCGCCAGGATTGAGGATACCTCCGCGGCGTCGATAGTCTCGCCCGCCCGGGTGTGCGCGCTCGCGCGGTCCGGGTCGTACAGGTCCAGCAGGGAGGCCTGGGCCATCAGGGAACTCGCACCGCCGAGCGGGGCGTACTTGGGGTTGCCCTCAAGCTTCGTCGGCCGGCCCTCGTGGGTTTCGGCAAGCAGCGGGAGCGCCCAGCGGCGGACCGGCATCGCCGTCGCGTAGTAAAGGGGCAGGCCCTGGATGTAGCCCTCCACGGACTTCCCAAAAGGCACGATGTTCGACTCCGGGCGCCGGCATCCGGCCATCCCCACCCCGCCCAGGGCGAAGGAGGCCGCCATGATCTTCAGGAACTGCCTGCGATCCACCCCCTCGAGGGTCGAGGCCCCGTCCGGAAATTCGCGTTTCAGGTGCGCTCGGAAGCCCGGGGAGCCGGCGAGCTCGTCGAGGCTGCGCCAGTACTTCGGGCCGTTCGCCTCGCGTTCGGACGGATGGGGATGGGCAGCTTTGCGTTTCATCGGTGGCAGCCGGAGCAGCTTTGCGGAGGATTCACATTCCAGTCGTGCACGAACTTGCGTCCCATGGCGTCCTGGGCGGCCGCGCTCGGCGCCCGCCAGTCGAGGTTGGTGACCTCCGCCCGGGGCCGCAGGCGGGGCGCCGGATCGCGGTGGCAGTCCAGGCAGAAGGCCATCGTCAGCGGCTGGTCGTGGGTGACCGTCTCCATCTGGTTGATATGCCCGTGGCACTCGACGCACCCCACCCCTCGGGCGACGTGGATCGAATGGTTGAAGTACACAAAGTCGGGCAGGCGGTGGACCTGCACCCAGGGGACCGGCTGCCCCGTGGCGTAGCTGCGGCGGACCACGGCCAGCAGCGGGCTCGCGGTCTTGATCTGGTTGTGGCAGTTCATGCACGTCTGCGCCGTGGGCAGGTTCGCCAGGCCGGAGGCCTCAATGTTGCTGTGGCAGTACCGGCAATCCAGCCCGAGCTGGCCCGCATGGAGCGCGTGGCTATAGGGGACCGGCTGCACGGGGGCGTATCCGACCCGCGTGTACTTCGGGGTCATGTAGTAGGTGATCCCGGCGGTCGCGACCACCCCGATCACGCACAGATAGATGATGATCTGCAGTGGAAGCTTGTTAGCGGACTTCGGAAAGAGGTGCGACATGGGTCCTGTTGCGCGAAGGGATAGTCAGGGCAAGAGGCAAGAAGGCGGCCTTTACGATGTAAACCAAATTTTCTGCGGAGCCGTGCGCCGCTGCCCGGCCGGCCCCATGGTATTAGATAAAAACGCCCGAAGTGCTTGGGTTATTAGATCTTTAGACAAAAAGTCCGTCCCGCATCGGCCGGCGGAAATCGCACTTGCCGGCGATCTCCGGGTTGTGGGTGACGAGGATAACGGCCTGGTTGTGCTCGCGGGCGAGCCGGGTGAGCAGGTCGAACACGATCGCCGAGTTGGTCGCGTCGAGGTTGCCGGTGGGCTCGTCGGCGAGCAGGATCGAGGGCTGGTTCGCCAGGGCGCGGGCCACCGCAACCCGCTGCTGCTCGCCGCCGGAGAGCTGCGTGCACAGCCGGTGGGCCTTGTCGGCCAGGCCCACCTCGCCGAGCAGCTGGCGGGCCCTGGCCTCCATCTGGGGGGCCGGCAGCCGGCCCAGCTTGCGCATGGGCATCATCACGTTCTCGAGCGCCGTGAACTCGAGCATGAGGAAGTGGAACTGGAAGACAAAGCCGATGTGCTCGCCCCGGGCCGCCGTGCGCTCCGAGTCGGCGCTGGCCGACATCCGCTGCCCGCCGATCCAGATGTCGCCCTGGTCGGGCTGGTCCAGGAGCCCGAGCAGGTACAGCAGGGTCGACTTGCCGCAGCCCGACGGCCCGACGATCGCGTAGACCTTCCCTCGGCGCGCCTCGAAGGAGACCCCCCTAAGGACGTGGACCCTGCCCTCCCCTTGCCCGAGGAACCGGTGGAGACCTTCGCAGCGCAGGGCGATGTCGGGGGCTTCACTCATGGGCAAGGCTCACTGGGCGGTCCCCCGGATGATGTCGCCGGGCTCGAGCCGGGCCGCCCGGCGGGAGGGGATGAGGCTGGCCACCATGACCATGACGACGGCTGTGGCGACCGCCTCCACATAGTGCCAGAGCGAGTAGTTCACAATGAAGTGGTTCGTGGCGAAGATCCCGCGAATTTGCAGCGGCATCAGCGACACCCCGTACGTGACCCCGAGCCCGAGCAGGCACCCGCCGGCCGTGCCCAGCGCCAGGACGATTGCCGCCTGCCACAGGAAGATCCTCGAGATGTCCCTGCGGGTGTAGCCCATGGAGCGCAGGATCGCGATGTCCTTGGTCTTCTCCATGACCACCATCGCCAGGGTGTTGAACATCGCCAGTCCGGCGATGAGCGTGAAGACCGACACGGTGATCCCCGTGGAGATCCGGAGCGCCTTGAAGACCTGCAGCCAGGTCCGCTCCCTCTCCTGCCACGAGGCGACGCTGTGCTTGAGGACCTCCTCCATCCAGGGGGCGTCCCGGTCGGCCCGGTCCCGGTCGTAGAGGCTGACCTGCAGGTAGGAGGCCCCGGTCGTGCGCTTCAATAGCGAGCGGGCCTGGTCCATGTTCAGGTACAGCCGCACCTTGTCGATGTCGGCGACGCCCGTCTCGTAGATCGCGCTCACGCGGAAGCGGCGCACCTGGTGGTTCGCCTCGAGTTGGAACGAATCGCCGATCCCCAGCTGCAGGCGGGTCGCCATGTCGCGCCCCAGGAGCGCCCCGTCGGGCGCGGTCCGGAACGTCATGAGCGAACCGGAGGCGATCTGGTTTTTCAGGTCGGAGACCTTGAGGTGGTCCTCCAGGTAGATGCCGTAGACCTGGACGGTGTCGTCCTTGAAGGAGCTGCGGACGGTGGCCTGGCCGTGGATGATCTCGGAGACGCCGGCCACGTTGCGGAAGGTCCGCAGGGTCTTCTCCAGCTCCACCGGATAATCGATCCCCTCGATGTACTTGCGTCCGTTCTTGATTTGGATCTGGAAGGGCGATCCGTAGCCGCCGGCCTCGATACTTTGCATGGTGGCCTGCAGCTTGTCCTGGATGCGCACGGCCCCGTCGGTCCCGAGGATCGTGCGGATGAAGTACGCCTCAAACCCGCTGGTCGTCGCCTGGGTGACGATGAACAGCCCGACGCCCAAAACGATGCACGCCAGGCTCATCAGCATGGAGCGCTTCTTCGCGGTCAGAAACCGCAGGGCGATCCGGATATTCGGGGACATCGGGCCTGGGTCGCGCGCGCTCTCTCTAGTGGCTGGGGCTGAAGGCGTCGGAGGGGACCTCTTTCACCCGGACCGAGTCGCCGGAATGGAAGCTCTCGAGCTCCTCCACGAGGACCTTCTCTCCGGCCGAGAGCCCCTCGAGGATCTCGGCGCCGCGGGCCCAGACGTAGCCGGTCCTCACCTTGCGCATCTCCACCCGGTCGTCGCGGACGACGTACACGTTGTCCCCGTCCAGGCTGAACAGGGCCCGCCTCGGGACGATCGCCTTGGCCTCGCGCTCGCCGACGACGATGCTCATCTCCCCGTTGATGCCCGGAACGAGCGGATGCTCGGCGTCGGTCTTCACGTCCAGGAGCACCAGGTGGCGCTGGGTCTCGGGGTCGGCCGTCGGCAGGATCTTGGACACCACCGCGTCGAAGTCCCACGGCCCGTACGGCAGGAAGGTGACGGTCGCCTTCTGCCCCACCCGGACGTGGGCGAAGTCCTCCTCGCTGATCTTGCCCTCGACGACCCTCTTGGTGGTGATCAGCGTGGCGATCGATTCGCCCGTGCCGACCATGTCCCCGGGGTGCTTGTAGACGGCCGACACGACGGCGTCGAAGGGGGCACGCAGCGTCATCTGCGCCAGCCGGTGCCGCTCCCCGGCGAGCGTGTTCTCGAAAGTGGCCAGGGTCTGTGCGTGCTCGATCTTCTCAAGCTCGCCGCGCTGCTGCTGGATCTTCAACTCGCGCTCCCGCTTCGCCAGCTCGGCGTCGGGGTAGGTCCCGAGCTTGTTCAGCCGGCGGGTGGTCTCGATGTCGGCCTGCAGCGACTCGAGCAGCAGTTCGCCCGAGCGGTCCGTCCGGAAGCGGGCCTTGGCCGCGTCAAAGTCGATCTGGTCCTTCTGCATCGCAAGCTTCAGGTCGGTCGGGTCGATCTGGGCGAGCACGTCGCCGTCCTTGACGGCCTGGCCCGGGTCGAGGTTGAAGTCCTGGCGGACCAGGCGTCCGGCCACGTCTGCCCGCAGCTCCTGGGAGTATTCCGCCACCACAGTCACGTTGCCCGGCTCCGCCTGGACCGCGCGGCCCGCCACCACCGGCTCAATGACGGCGACGGGGCGCAGCGAGCGCAGCCCGACCGCCGCGGCCGCGGCCAGGACGGCCGCGGCGATGATCACTTTCAGGGCGAGGCGGGATCTAGGGGCTGGGGCGGGCATAGCGGTTGGGCAGGTTGTTCATCGCCGGATCGGCGCCCACCAGGGAGACATAGTCGCTCCAGGTGGACAGGAAGTCCGCGCGGGCGGCGGCCCGGGCGGCGTCGTTGGCATTGAGGCTGTTCTGGGCGCCGTCGACGGCGTCCTGGGATAGGTTGCCCAGGCCGAGCTCGGTCTTGGCGTACTTCAGGGCCCCCTCGGTCGAGGACCACTCGGTGTCGGAGATGTGGAGGGCCCTCCAGGCGAACTCCGAGCTGTGCCGCAGGCTCTGGGCCAGGCCGATCAGCTCGTCGACCTGCTTTTCCAGCTGCTTCTCGGCGATCCTGCGGTTGCTGAGGGCCTCGAGTTTCGCCCCGCGCGTCGCCAGGCCGTCGAACACGTTCCACTGGGCGTTCACGCTGTAGCTCTCCGTCGTCAGCGAGGTCTGGGAGACGGAGGCCGGGCTGCTCCCCGAGGCGGGGCTTGCGTTGGTCTGGTTTTGCTGGCTGATCGAGGCGTCGGCGGAGATCTGGGGGAGCAGGCGCACCTTGGCGATCCGGTAGCGCAGGTCCCACTGCCGCACGTTGAGTTCGCCGAGCTGCTCCAGGTACGTGCCGCGGGCGCCGTCCTTGATGAACTCGTCGGCCAGGGCCGAGGCCGCATCGGCCGGATAGGTCGGGGCGGGGATCTCCAGGGGAACGGCCTCGTCGGCGATGTCCTTGAGCCCGGCCTGGTGGGCCAGCGCGCGCCGCGCCGCCTCGTAGGCCTGGGTGCTCCGGTCAGTCGCCAGCTCCAGCCGCTCCACGTCCAGGCGCGGGCCGAGCATTTCAGTCGGGGCGATCGAGCCGGACTTGAGCTTCTCGTTGGCGACGGCGAGCGCCTTGCGCGAGACCTCCAGCGAGAAACGGGTGTTTCGGGCGGTGATCTTCGCGACGATGAGCGCCAGGTACTGGCGGCGCAGGGTGCTCACGAAGCCGCGGTAGCCCTCCGCGTAGTTTTTCTGGGCCATCTGCTGGGCGACCTTCTGGACCTCGAGCTGGTTGGTGAGGGCGCCCCACTGGAAGATGTTCTGGCTGAGGGTGGCCCCGCCGAACAGGCCGTTATTGCGGCTGTTGGCCCCGGAGTTGTTCGCCACCGAGGTCTGGTAGGCCCCGTAGTAGAGGTTCCCCGAGAGCCGGGGCAAGAGCGGCGACAGTCCGTTCTCGATGCGCTGGGCGTCGGCAACCGCGATGTTCAGCTCCCGAACGATCATCTCGGGGGACTGCTTCAGCCCCGAGTCGATCAGGGCACGGAGTCCCGGCAGGTAGTCTTCAGGGAGCGTCCCCGCCACGGAGGGCGCTTGCCCGAGGACTGCGGTCGGCAGGGTCAGCGCCAGGGCGAGAGCCCCCAGGCACCGCCCCAGACTCCAGGGCAAACAGAGGCGCAACAGCATCGGTGAGAGTGAGTACTGAAACGCTCAGACCGCGGCATTTTGAAGGCCATGGCAACCCTGAAATTTTGCGGCGAAATCTCCCGCCGCGCCAGCCTGCAGCGGACTCAGCCGCCGGCCTTCCCTGCGCGCCTTCTGCGGCGCCCGGCCGCGCCCCGGCCGAGGGAGCCGGCGAGGATCCTGCGGGCAATCTCGACTCCCCTCCAGGCGTGGCCCGCCATCAGGTCGAGCTGGCGCTGGATGTCGGGGTCGGGCGAGCGCCTGCGCAGGAGTTCGACGGAGAGCAGGATCGGGGCGAAGGCGTTGTCCAGCTCGTGGAGGGCCTGCCCCAGGTCGGGGACGGGCACCAGGGAAGAGGGGCGAAGGAAGGCGGGCATAGGGGGCGGGGGTTGGGAGCGCCAAGTGCACTCCCGGGGGAAGCCCCGGCCAACGCCGCCGATTTCCGGGTTTCCGGAACCGCCCCCTCCCTCAGGTGGCGGCCGGGTAGCTGCCGAGCCACTTCACCATCGGGCAAAAGCGCTTCAGCTCGGTCAGGGCCGCCTTCATCGCGGGGTCCTCGTAGTGGCCCGTCACATCGAGGAAGAAATAATAGTCCCACGGCCTCTTCTTGCTCGGCCGGGACTCGATCTTGGACAGGTTGATCCCCCGCTCGGCCAGCGGCATCAGCATCTTCAGCAGGGCCCCCGAGTGGGCGGCGGCCTCATCCCCGAGCGAGACGAGGAAACTCGTCACGTCGTTGCCCGCCCCGACGGGGCCGGCGGGCTTGCGGCCCAGGATGAAGAACCTGGTCGTGTTGTCGGTCTTGTCCTGGATGTTTCGGACGGCGACCGGCATGTCGTAATACTCGGCCGCCAGCTCGCTTGCGATCGCAGCGGCGGCCGGCTCCTCCTTGGCAAGCTGCACGGCCCGCGAGGTGCTCGGAGCGTCCACCAGCTGGGCGTGGGGAAGGTGCCTCTGGAGCCAGTGCCGGCACTGGGCGAGCGCCTGGTCCTTGGAGTAGACGCGCTCGACCTTCTCGAGGGCGGCCCGGGTGATCAGGGCGTGCGTGATCTCCAGGTAGATCTGGCCGACGATCTTCAGGTCGCTCTCGACAAAGCTGTCCAAAGTCTCCCGGACGCTCCCCTCGGTCGAGTTCTCGATCGGGATCACCGCCAGGTCCGCCTCGCCCTTCTCGACGGCCGTGAAGATGTCGGCGATCGTCGCCATCGGGTGGTAGTCCACGCTGGCCCCGAACTTCTTCATCGCCGCCGCGTGGGTGTTCGTCGCCTCGGGCCCGAGGAAGGCAATTAGCAGCGGCTTCTCGAGGGCGATCGCCGCCGACATCACCTCCCGGTAGATCGCCCGGAGGGCCTCGTTGCGGATCGGGCCCTTGTTCTGGGCGCAGATCTTGCGCAGGACCGCGTCCTCCCGCTCCGGGACATAGACCTCTCCGCCGGCGGTCCGCTTGATCCTGCCGATCTGCGCAGCCAGCTCCAGGCGCTGGTTAATCAGTTCGACGACCTGCCGGTCAAGCGCGTCGATCTTCTCCCTGAGGGGTCCGAGTTCCATGGCGTGCCTCAGCCCGCGGCCGGCTTCTCGCCGCCCAGGGGCAGCTCCTCCTCGGAGAGCCCCATCTCGGCGTCGCCGGGCTTGTGGGGGTTGGCCGCGTTCTGCAGCCAGGCGTCGATTTGGCGCGAGGTGAGCACGTCGGAGGCCGGCAGTTCGTCCAGGGAGCGCACCCCGACAAATCCGAGGAACTTGTCGGTCGTGCCGTACTGCAGGGGCCTGCCCGGCAGGTCGGCCCGGCCCGTGATCTCGATCAGCTCCCGCTCCAGCAGCTTCGCGAGCCCGGCCTCGGCGGCCACGCCGCGGATGGTCTCGATCTCCTGGCGGGTCACCGGCTGCCGGTAGGCGACGACGGCCAAGGTCTCCAGCGCGGACTGGCTCAGCTTCAGGGGCGGCGGCTCCTGCCTGAGGATGCGCACCCAGCGCCCGAAGCGCGGGTGGGTCGCCAGCCGGTAGCCCTCGGCCCCGTCGATGAGGACCAGTCCGTCGTCGGCCGCTGCAAGCTCCAGGGAGATCTCCTGCATCGACTCACGGATCTGCGCGGCGGTGACCAACGTGGGCACGTCCTGGTAAAGCTCCGGATCGTCGAGCGGCGACTCGACGGCCGGCTCGAGGGCCTCCTCCTGCGTCGGAACCGCGGCCTCGGGGGCGGCGGGGGCGGGCTGCGCCGCAGCCGCGGCGGGGCCGGCCGGCGCGGGCTGCCGGGAAGCCGCCGGCTCGTGGAAGCGCGCGAAGGCATCCTGGATGTCCTTGACGGAAAGCGGCTGGCTTGAGGACAGCAGCAGGGGCTTCAGCACCCGTTTGAGATTGAACGCCATGGAAAGACCGCCCAGTGAATGCGGCCGGGCCGGACCGAGGCAATCTCGAAGTGCAGCGCGCGCCGGCGATCGCGCTTGCCCGCTGTTGGGGAATCCAATCAGATCGCCGGGTTTTACCATGAGCACCACTCCTCCCAATTTCCGCAAGCATTCCGCCGTCCTCTTGGACGGGGCAGACCGGGCGCCCAACCGCTCGATGCTCAGGGCCGTCGGCTTCAAGGACGAGGACTTTTCCAAGCCTGTCGTGGGTATCGCCTCGACCTGGAGCATGGTCACCCCCTGCAACATGCACATCGACGCCCTGGCCCGGGAGGCGGCCGCGGGCGCCGACGGGGCCGGAGGCAAGGCGATCATCTTCGGGACGATCACGGTGGCCGACGGGATCAGCATGGGGACCCCGGGGATGCGCTACTCGCTGGTGTCCCGCGAGGTGATCGCCGACTCGATCGAGACCGTCGCCGCGTGCGAGGGCTTCGACGCCGTCGTCGCGATCGGCGGCTGCGACAAGAACATGCCCGGCTGCGTCATTGCGCTGGCGCGCCTCAACCGGCCGGGCGTCTTCGTGTACGGGGGCACCATCCTGCCGGGGATCCATCCCGGAACGAAGGCCGAGTGCGACATCATCTCGGTCTTCGAGGCCGTCGGCCAGCACGCCGCGGGCAAGCTTGACGACGCCGGGCTGAAGACAGTCGAGGACTGCTCGATTCCGGGGCCCGGCTCCTGCGGGGGGATGTACACCGCCAACACCATGGCCTCGGCGATCGAGGCCCTCGGCATGTCCCTGCCCAACAGCTCCTCCCAGATCGCCATCAGCGCCGAAAAGCAGCAGGACTGCCGCAGGGCCGGGCAGGCCGCGCTCGCCTTGCTGAAAGCCGGCATCAAGCCGAGGGACATCATCACCCGGAAGGCCTTCGAGAACGCGATCACGGTGGTGATCGCGCTGGGCGGCTCCACCAACGCCGTCTTGCATCTGCTCGCGATCGCCCACACGGCCGGGGTCAAGCTCTCCCTGGATGACTTCACCCGGGTCGGGCGCCGCGTGCCGGTCCTGGCCGACCTGAAGCCTTCCGGCCGCTACGGCATGGCGCACCTGTCCCGGATCGGGGGCCTGCTGCCGCTCATGAAGACCCTGCTCGACGCGGGGCTCCTGCACGGCGAGTGCCTGACGGTGACCGGCAAGACCGTCGCCGAGAACCTGAGCGGCGTAGGCTCCTACCCGCTCGACCAGGACGTCGTGCGGCCGATGTCCAACCCGATCAAGCCCGACAGCCACCTGCGCATCCTCTACGGCAACCTCGCCCCGAAGGGCGCCGTCGCCAAGATCTCCGGCAAGGAGGGCCTGACCTTCTCGGGGAAGGCCCTGGTCTTCGAGTCCGAGGAGGCCGCCCTGAAGGCGATCCTGGCCGGGCGGGCCAAGGCCGGGCACGTGATCGTGATCCGCAACGAGGGCCCGCGGGGCGGCCCCGGCATGCGCGAGATGCTCAGCCCGACGAGCGCCATCATGGGGCGCGGGCTCGGCCGCGACGTCGCCCTGATCACCGACGGGCGCTTCTCCGGCGGCAGCCACGGCTTCGTCGTCGGGCACATCACCCCCGAGGCGGCCGAGGGGGGGCCGATCGCGCTGCTTAAAAACGGCGACCCGATCACCATCGACGCCGTCGCCAACGTTATCACCCTGGGCCTGCCCGCCCGGGAAATCCAGGCGCGGCGCCGGGCCTGGAAGGCCAAGCCCCCGAAGGAGACCCGGGGGACCCTGGCGAAGTACGCCAAGCTGGTCTCGAGCGCCTCGGAGGGCGCGGTCACCGACAAGTACCTGTAAGCAGAAAGGAGCTTTTTTTCCCCCATGTCGTCCTGGACCCGGTTCAAGCGCTACTACCACCAGAACCCGGAGCTCGGCATCGGGCTCGACATAAGCCGGATCCCGTTTCCGGACGGGTACCTGGACTCGATGGAGGCCCCGATGCAGGCGGCCTTCGCCGCGATGGCCTCCCTGGAGAAGGGGTCGATCGCCAACCCGGACGAAAAGCGCATGGTCGGCCACTACTGGCTTCGCTCCCCCGACCTGGCCCCCACCCCGGAGATCCGCTCTGAAATCATCGGGGCGTTGGCCGCGGTCAGGGCGTTCGCCAGCAAGGTCCACCGCGGCGAGATCCACGGGCCGTCGGGGCCGTTCCGGCAGGTCCTCGTGATCGGAATCGGCGGCTCGGCCCTGGGTCCCCAGTTTGTCTCGCACGCCCTGGGCAACCCGGGCAGGGACCGGATGGGCATCAGCTTTTTCGACAACACCGACCCGGATGGGTTCGACACGGTCCTTGCCTCCCTTGCAGGCAGGCTTCACGAGACCCTGGCGATCGTCATCTCGAAGTCGGGCGGGACGGTCGAGACCCGCAACGGGCAGCTCGAGGCCGCCGCGGCCTTCACGGCTGCGGGTTTGTCCTACCCGAAGCATTTTGTGGCCGTGACCGGATCGGGCTCCGCCTTGGACAAGATCGCAACCCGGGACGGCTGGCTCGCCCGGTTCCCCATGTGGGACTGGGTCGGCGGGCGCACCTCGGAGCTGTCGGCCGTGGGCCTGCTCCCCGCAGCGCTCCAGGGCTGCGACATCGCCGGTTTGCTCGCCGGGGCCGCCGCCATGGATCTGGCGACGCGGCGCGCCGTGACGGCCGAGAACCCCGCGGCCCTCCTCGCCCTCATGTGGCACTTCGCCACCGACGGCCGCGGCTCCCGCGACATGGTTGTTTTGCCGTACAAGGACCGGCTGCTCCTATTCTCCCGCTACTTGCAGCAGCTCGTGATGGAGTCTCTCGGCAAGGAGCACGACCTGAAGGGCCGCACGGTCAACCAGGGGCTGTCCGTCTACGGAAACAAGGGCTCGACCGACCAGCACGCCTACGTGCAGCAGCTGCGGGACGGGGTGAACAATTTCTTCGTGACCTTCATCGAGGTCCTCCGCGACCGGGCGGGCCCCTCGCTCCAGGTTGAGCCCGGGGTCAGTTCCGGCGACTACCTGCAGGGGTTCTTCCTGGGAACCCGCGCGGCCTTGGGCGACAAGGACCGCTGGTCGGTGACCCTGACCGTGCCGGACGTCTCCGCCCGGACCGTGGGGATGCTGATCGCCCTCTACGAGCGGGTGGTGGGCCTTTACGCCTCGCTGATCGGGATCAACGCCTACCACCAGCCCGGCGTGGAAGCCGGCAAAAAGGCCGCCTCGGCGGTGATCGCGCTGCGGCTGCGCCTGGCCGAGGCGCTGGGGGCCCCCCCGGGCTCCTTCCTCACGGCCGAGCAGATCGCAGCCCGCCTTGGAGCCGACCCGGAGCTGGTCTTCAAGGTCCTCGAGCACCTGGCCGCAAACGGCTCGGTCCGCAAGAATCCGAAGAACCCCTGGCACGAGTCGACCTACGCCGCCTGAACCCGGACAGGTCCAGCTTGCCTCCCTCCGCCCGACGCCTATTAGTCGACCCACAGACCTCCCCATGTGCTCGCTCCTGAAACCCGCCCTCGCTTTCCTCCTGCTTGCCCTCGGCGCCCTTTGCGGAGGCTGCACGATGGAGTCCCCCAGGGACACCTCGATCCCCTGGACCCGGCCGGCCAACTGGGAGGGACAGATCCCCGGCATGGAGGGGATGAATAACTCCACGCATTGAGCTCCTCGCTCATCCCGCAGCCTGGACACCTCTACGTCGTTGCGACCCCGATCGGCAACCTGACCGATCTGTCGGAGCGGGCCCGCGCGATCCTCGGCGCGGTTGACCTGGTGGCCTGCGAGGACACCCGAACCACCGGCCTGCTCCTGCACCGGCTCGGCCTGAGCCGGCCGCTCGCGGCCTACCACGAGCACAACGAGTCCGAGGCGGCGGAGAGCCTGGCCGACCAGGTCGCCTCCGGCCGCTCGGTGGCCCTCGTGAGCGACGCCGGCACCCCGACTCTGAGCGACCCGGGATTCCGGCTGGTGAGGGCGTGCCGCCGGCGCGGGCTGCCGGTTGTCCCCGTCCCCGGCCCCAGCGCGGTCGTCGCCGCCCTGAGCGCGAGCGGCCTGCCCACCAACGGGTTCCTCTACGCCGGCTTCCTGCCTCCGAAGTCCTCCGCAAGGACCTCTTTTTTTGAGGCCCACCGCGACTTCCGCTACACGATCGCTCTCTACGAGAGCGGGCACCGGATCTCCAAGGCCGTGGACGAGGTCGCCTCGGTCCTGGGCGCCTCGCGCGTCATCTGCGTCGCCAAGGAGATCACGAAGCTCCACGAAACCTTCATCGTGGGCCCCGCCGAGCAGGCCGCGCAGCGCCTGGCCCAGACAAGCCTAAAGGGGGAGTTTGTGTTGCTGATTGCCCCTGCCGATTTCGTCCTGTAGGAGTCCCCTCTCCCAAGCTCCCATGGACTGCGTCGCCGTCATCGACATCGGCAGCAACTCAATCAAGGTCCTGGTTGCCGCGCCCGGACCCGGCGGCCGCCTGGTCGCCCGGAAGCTCCGCACCATCGAGGCCAGGATCAGCGCCGGAATCGGCGGGGAGTCGCCCCGGCTTCGCCCCGAGCCCATGGCGCGCGGCGTCGCCGCCGTCCGCGAGCTGTTCGAGGATGCCTCGGCCTTCTCGCCAAGCAGCACGGTCGTCGTCGCCACAAGCGCCGTTCGGGACGCCGCCAACGGGGCCGACTTCTGCGAAGCGGTCCGGGCGGCCACCGGCCTGACGGTGCGGATCCTCTCCGGCCAGGAGGAGGCGAACCTGATTGGCCGCGGGCTCCTGTGCGACCCGCTGCTGGCCGGCCTGGGCAACTTCTGCGTCTTCGACCTGGGGGGCGGAAGCCTCGAGTGCCTGGTTTTCCGGGAGCGGGCGATCGCGGCAGCCGTGAGCCTGCCGCTGGGGTGCGTGCGCCTGACCGAGCGCTACGTCGCCGACCCGGCGCTGCCCTTCGAGCCCGGCGCCGCCGCGGCGATCGCCGCGCACGTGCGCACCGCGGTTGCCGGCGCCGGCCTTTCGCTGTCTGCATCGGAGGCCGCCGTCGGAACCGGCGGGACCCTGACCTCGGTGCGCAGTGTCCTCGCGGCCCGCGCCGACCAGCCCCTTGAGCAGACCGACCCCCGGATCACCGTGGCCCATCTGCGGGAAACGCTCGCCCGGATCGGGGCGATGCCCCTTGGCGAGCGCCGGCGGGTTCCCGGGCTGCCGCCCGAGCGGGCCGACGTCTTCCCGGCGGCCCTGGCGACCCTGATCGCCGTGGCCGAGATCGGCGGGTTCGACGCCTTCCAGCACTCCCTCTACAATCTGCGCTGGGGTCTGGCGGCCGAGGCCGCGGGCCTCCCGGCCTGAGCGATCTTCGCGGCCCGCCTGAGGGCCGCCACCAGTGCGTTAAAGTCCGCCGGAATCGGAGCCTTCAGGTCGAGCGTCCGGCCGGTCACCGGGTGCCGCACTACGATCCGTTCGGCGTGCAGCATCACCCGCGGCGGTTCGGCCGGCATCCGCGGGTCGGGCCGGTATCCGTAGACCGTGTCGCCCATCAGCCCGAGCCCGACCGACTTGAGGTGGACGCGGATCTGGTGGGTCCTGCCGGTGTGGATCGCACAGCGCAGCAGCGCCCCCACTTCTCCGAAGCGCTCGACCACCGCCCAGTCCGTGTGGGCCACGCGGCCCCCGCGGCCCGTCGCCACGACCGCCATCTTGTGGCGTGCCCTGGGGTTGCGGCCGATCGGCTCCCTGATGCTGCCCTCGGCGGCAGGCGGAACCCCGGAAACAAGCGCCAGGTACTCCTTCTGCACCGTCCGGGCGGCAAACTGCTCGGTCAGGCCCCGGTGGGCCGGATCGGTCTTGGCGACGAGGATCACCCCGGAGGTCTCCCGGTCGAGCCGGTGGACGATGCCCGGGCGCTCCACCCCGCCCACCCCGCTCAACTGGCCGGCACAATGGGCGAGCAGGGCGTGGACCAGGGTGTCGCCCCGGGTTCCCGCGCCGGGGTGGACCACGAGCCCGGCCGGCTTGTTGAGCGCGAGCAGGTGCTCGTCCTCGAAGAGGATCTCCAGCGGGATCGCCCGGGGCTCGAGCTCCGAGGGGGCAGCCGCGGGCAGGCGGAAATGGACCTGCGCGCCGGCGCCGATCAGCGCCGTCTGGGAGATCGGCTGCCCGTCCTGGCTCACCAGCCCTGCGGCGAAGGCCCGCTGGATCGCCGAGCGGCTGAACTGCGGGAACGCAGCGGCGAGGACCTTGTCGGCCCGCGCGCGGCGGGCCCCGGCCGCAACGGTGTGGATCATAGGCTCCGGCTCCGACATAGCCGGGGTCAGGCCGCCCCGGCCGACAGCCGGGTTATCTCGGAGATCATCGCTTCCCGCGCCTCCCTGGGCACATCCGCCACCTCCCAGCCGGAACGGGCCAGTGCCGCAAGCTCCGCCCAGGAAAACCCGGCCTCCTGCGCAAGAGCGGCGTACTCGTCACTCAGGCGGTTGCCGAAGCACAGCGGATCGTCAGTCGAGACCGTGCAGCGGATCCCGGCGTCGCGAAGGCGCCGGATCGGGTGCTCGCGGATCGAGGAGACGACCCCGAGCCCGACGTTGCTGATCGGGCAGATGTCGAAGGTCACGCCCCGCTCCCGGGCCAGCTCCACGGTAGGCGGGTCCTCCAGCGCGCGGACCCCGTGCTGGATCCGGGTGACCCCGAGGGTCTCGATCGCCTCCCGCACCCGCTCCGCCCCCCCGAACTCCCCGGCATGGCACTTGGTGATCTTCCCGGCGGCTCGCAGCCGCCGCCACACAGGCGCCGTCCACGGCTCGGTCGGCATCGCCTCGAAGCCGTGCAGGTCGACCCCAGCCAGACCCTCCCAGTTCTCCAGGTCGTCGATCACGGCCTTGAGCGGCCCCGCATAGGCGTCGCGCGGCATGCCCGTGAAGACCCGCACCTCGAGGCCCGGCGGCGCGGCCGACCGGATCGCAGCGACGATCTCCGGGCCGGGCACCCCGATGAACTGGCAGACGGGCAGGTGGAAACTCGTCTCGACGTAGCGCACGTTCTGCGCGAGGTGCTGCCTAAACATCACGGCGGCCGCCTCGTGGTAGCGCTCCGCCGTGGTGAACCACGGCAGGGCGTGGTCGAGGAGGATCTTCTCAAACTGCGGGAACGTGGTGTAGCGGTAGCCCCTCCGGCGAAACGGGGGGTCCAGGGGGTAGCGCGCCGGCTGCCAGGCCGTCAGCAGCTCGTACGGCAGGGCCCCCTCGACGTGCAGGTGGGTCTCGGTCTTCGGCAGGGACTGCACGAAGGCGGCGGTCGCGTTGTCGGTCGGCATGGCGATGCGGGCTCTAAGCCCGGTTGCTCGTCCCGGCTCGGCTCCTAGCGGCCCTTGCCCAGCAGGTACTCGGGGTTGAGCTTGCGCAGGGAGGCCGGGACAAACAGGCCGTTCTTGCGGATAAGCTTCCCGTCGAACCAGATCTCGCCGCCGCCGTACTCCGGGCGCTGGATGCACACCATGTCCCAGTGGATCTGGGAGCGGTTCCCATTGCCGCAGTCCCCGTAGGCCTGGCCGGGCGTGAAGTGGAACGAGCCGGCGATCTTCTCGTCAAAGAGGATGTCCCGCATCGGCTCGAGGATGTGGGGGTTGAACCCGAGCGCGAACTCGCCGACGTAGCGCGCCCCCGCGTCGCTGTCCAGAATCTGGTTCAGGCGCTTCGTGTTGCTCGAGGTGGCCTCGACCACGCGGCCCCGCTTGAAGACCAGCCGGATGTTGTCGAAGGACGATCCCAGGTAGACAGTCGGGGCATTGTACTGGAGCACCCCCTCGACCGAATCCTTCACCGGGCAGGAGAAGACCTCGCCGTCGGGGATGTTGCGCAGCCCGCCGCACTCCTTGGCCCCGATCCCCTTGATCGAGAAGGTCAGGTCGGTGCCCGGCCCCTTGATGTGCACGCGGTCCGTGCGCGCCATGAGCCCTGCCAGGGCCTTCATCCCCGGGGCCATCCGGCCGTAGTCCAGGGTGCACACCCGGAAGAAGAAGTCCTCGAAGGCCTCCGTGCTGAGGGCGGCCTGCTGGGCCATGGCGCTCGTCGGCCAGCGCAGCACCACCCACTTGGTCTTGCCGACCCGGTGGTCGAGGACCGGCTTCATCAGCCGGCTCACGAGCTGGACCTTGGAGGCGGGAACGTCCGAGGCCTCGAAGATGTTCTCCGAGCCGCGCAGCGCGATGTAGGCGTCCATCGCCTTCATCCGGTCGAGTTCGAAGCCCGCCAGGGTCGAATACTGCGCCTCCTCGGCGCCCAGCGACAGCTCGCGGCTCACCCGCGCGCGGTTGATCTGCACGTAGGGCAAGGCGCCGCGCGCCCGGGCGGCGCGGATTAGCGCGATCACGATCGCGTCCGGCACGTCGAAGGCGTCGATGAGGACTCGCTCGCCCTTCTTAAGCTCCGTGGAGAAACCGACGAGCACATCGGCCAACCGGTTGTAGCGGGTGTCGATAATCATGGGCCCATCCTTCCCAAATCGCGCCCGTTTTCAACCTTGCAGATTCGGGCGCCCGGCCCGCCCCGTCAGAGTCCCTCGCCCAGCCGGCCGTCCTGGGGGAAGCAGATCCGGCCGACGGCCTCGTCGAAGTCGGCGGCGCCCCGGATGATCTCGATCTCCAGCCTCAGGTAGTACACCGGGATCCGGGCGTCCTTCAGGGGCGGCAGCCTCACGGCGTCCTTCTCGGTCGTCACCAGGCACTCGGCGCCCTCGCGCTCCGCCCAGGCCAGAAGTTCCGCCACGTCGGCGGCGCTGTAGCGGTAGTGGTCGAGGAAGCGCTCGCGCCCCATGACCAGCGCCCCCAGGTCCCGCAGGAACTTCTCGAAACTCTCCGGGGTGGCGATCCCGCTGAAGGCGGCGACCCGCCGCCCCTTCAGCCAGCTCAGCGGCTCCCTGCCCTGGCCCTCCCGCTCGGCCCCGCAGCGCTGCAGGTACTTTGGCCGGTGCGCGCACTCGATAATGTCGGCCTGGGGGTTCTGTCTGGAGATCAGCGCCTCCAACTCCGCGTCGCGCTGGCCGTCGGACTTGGTCAGGAACACATAGCTGGCCCGCCGGATGTGCTTCACCGGCTCGCGCAAGATCCCCCGCGGCAGGAGCCGCCCGTTTCCGAAGGGGTTGGTCTTGTCGACCAGCAGCAGGTTGAGCCTGCCCTTGAGCGGCAGGTACTGGAAGCCGTCGTCCAGCACGAGCGTGTCACAGCCGAAGCGCTTGATCGCGTAGGCGCCCGCCTTGACCCGGTTTTTGTCCACCAAGACGACGACCCCGGGAAGGTTCCGGGCGAGCATGTAGGGCTCGTCCCCGGCCTGCTCGCTGTCGAGCAGCACGTTTTGCCCGTCGCTGACGATCCGCGGCGGCGGCTCGTCGGTGTGGGACAGCGCGTACCACCACTTCTTCCACAGGGGAGGCGCCTTGCTCTTGTAGCCGCGGCTGAGGATGGCGACCTTGCGGCCGCGGTCCCTGAGGGCCCGGGCGAACTTCTCCACCACCGGCGTCTTGCCGGTGCCGCCGACCGTGAGGTTGCCGACGACGACGACCAGGCAGCCAAGCGGCTGGTCGTGGAGGATCCTGTGGCGGTACAGCCAGAGCCGGAGCTGGACGATCCCGTTGAAGCCCCACGACAGCGTGTGCAGAAAGGCCCCGTACACCGCGGCCCCGGTGTCAGCCCTGCGTCCGAGCACGACGTCGACCGTGTACAGCTCAAAGGCTTGGAACTTTTTCTTAAGCCAGGACAAGGGGGAGGGGGTGAATGCGGCGCGGGGGAGTCTGATATGAAGATTGACGCGCGCTCCCTCGTAAACTGTTTTCCAACTCTTGTCATGAGCTATAAACTGTTCATTCCCGGTCCCATTGCCGTCTCGGAGAAGACCCTGCGCGCCATGGCGCAACCGATGATCGGCCACCGCAGCACCGATTTTGTGGCGCTGTACCAAGCGATCCAGCCCGAGTTGCAGGCGCTGTTCGGCACCCGCGACCCGGTCTATCTGTCGACCTCGAGCGCCTGGGGCTCGATGGAGGGGGCGGTGCGAAACGTCGTCCGCCGCAAGGTCCTGAACTGCATGAACGGGGCCTTCTCCGACAAGTGGCTCGACGTGGCGACCCGGTGCGGCCGGCCGGCCCAGGGCCTGCGCTTCGAATGGGGGCAGCCGGTCGACCCGGAGGCGCTGCGCAAGGAGCTGTCAACCGGCTCCTACGACGCCGTCACGGTGATCCACAACGAGACCTCCTGCGGGTGCATGAGCGACCTGGCGGCCGTCATGGCGGTCATCCGCGAGTTTCCCGAGGTCATCTCGATCGTGGACACGGTCAGCTCCTTCAGCGCGATGCCGATTCCCAAGGATCAGCTCGGCATCGACGTCATGATCACCGGCTCCCAGAAGGCGCTCGCGCTGCCCCCGGGCCTGTCCCTGCTCTCGGTGTCGAAGCGGGCCCTCGAGCGGGCGGCCCAGGTCGAGGGTCGCGGCTACTACTTTGACTTCCTCGAGTTCCAGAAAAACCACGAGGCGAGCATGACCCCGAGCACCCCCGTGATCCCCCTGTTCTACGCCCTGCGCTCGAAACTGGAGGACATCCGGGCCGAGGGGACGGCCGCCCGGTACGCCCGCCACGCGCGGCTCAACAAGGCCGTGCGCGACTGGGGCCTGGGGCACGGCTTCGCGCTGTTCCCCCGGGAGGGCTTCGGCTCGGTCAGCCTCAATTGCTTTGCGAACACCCTCAACATCGACCTGCCGGCCTTCAACAAGACCCTCAAGGCCGAGCACCACCTGGTGATCGACGGGGGCTACGGCAAGCTCAAGGGGAAGACTTTCCGCATCTCAAACATGGGTGACGAGACCGACCAAACGATCGCCGAACTGCTGCGCAGTCTCGACGCGGCACTCGCGAAGACCCCAAAGCTTTCCGCGCCGGGTAAGTAAAAGTAGTGCTTGCGCTAAGCCGCGGCGGGCCCTAACCGCTCCCGTTCCCGATGAAGTCCCTGATCATTGCCGAGAAGCCGTCCGTGGCCGCCGATCTTGCGCGCGCGCTCGGCAAAGTGCCCAAGAAGGGCGACCATTTCGAGAACGACGAGTACGTCATCTCCTCGGCCGTCGGGCACCTGGTGGAGCTGCAGATGCCCGAGGACATCGACAAGAAGAAGTACGGGTTCTGGCGCCTGGAGACCCTCCCGATCATTCCGGAGAAGTTCGAGGTGAAGCCGATCGCCGACTCGAAGGAGCGCTTCGACCACGTCAAGAAGCTCCTCGCCCGAAAGGACATCGAGCTGGTCATCAACGCCTGCGACGCGGGGCGCGAGGGGGAGCTGATCTTCGCCTACCTGGTCCAGGCGACCAAGTGCAAGCTGCCGGTCAAGCGGGCCTGGATGCAGACCATGACATCCGGGGGCATCCGCGAGGCGTTCCTGCACCTGCGCGAGGGCTCCCAGATGGCGGGCCTGGCGGACGCGGCGCGGTGCCGCAGCGAGAGCGACTGGCTGATCGGGATCAACGGAACCCGGGCCCTGACCAAACGCATGTTCGGCTCGAGGGCCGGCAACGTCGCCTCCGTGGGCCGGGTGCAGACCCCCACCCTGGCGATCGTGTACGCGCGGGAGCTGGAGATTCGCAACTTCAAGCCCCGCGCCTACTGGCAGGTCACCGCGAACTTCGGGGTGACCCAGGGCCAGTACGAGGGGATCTACCAGCGCCCGGCCTTCAAGAGGGCCGAGGGCGACGAGCACGACCGGGTGGACCGGATCTGGGACAAGGCCCTCGCCGAGGCGGTCGTTTCCGCCTGCTCGGGCCAGCCCGCCGCGGCCGTGACCGAGGAGAAAAAGGCAAGCACCCAGGCCTCCCCCCGCCTCTACGACCTGACCTCCCTCCAACGTGAGGCGAACAACCGCTTCGGACTGTCGGCGCGGCGGACCCTGCAGATCGCCCAGGCCCTCTACGAGCGCCACAAGCTGATCACCTACCCCCGCACCGACTCCCGGGCCCTGCCGGAGGACTACATCCCGACCGTGCGGCAGACCCTCGAGACCCTCGGCGGGGACCTGGCTGCCCATGCGCGAACCGTGCTCGAGGGCGGCTGGGTGCGCCCGAACAAGAGGATCTTCAACAACGAGCAGATCTCCGACCACTTCGCGATCATTCCCAATCCCGTCGAGGCCAAGCACCTCGAGGACATGGAGGCGAAGATCTTCGACATGATCGCCCGGCGCTTTGTCGCGGCGTTCTTCCCCTCGGCCGAGTTCGACATCACGACCCGCCTGAGCACCGTCTCCGGGCACGTCTTCCGCACGGAGGGCAAGGTCCTCACCTTCCCCGGCTGGCTGTCGGTCTACGGCAAGGCCGCGGTCGAGGACGGTTCGCCCGACTCCCGGGCGCTGCCCGCCCTGGTCGCCGCCGACAAGGGCTCGAACGGGATCGCCTCCGCTACGACCCTCGAGGCGATCCTGCACAGCGAGACCACACGGCCGCCGCCGCGATACACGGAGGCGACGCTGCTGTCCGCCATGGAGGGCGCCGGAAAGCTGGTCGAGGACGAGGAGCTGGCCGAGGCGATGAAGGAGCGCGGCCTGGGAACCCCCGCGACGCGGGCCGACACGATCGACGGGCTGATCAACCAGCGCTACATGGAGCGGGCGCAGCGGGAACTGATCCCGACCGCCAAGGCCGAGCAGATCCTACAGTTTCTGGCCGCGGTGAAGGCCGAGGCCCTCACCAGCCCGGCCATGACCGGCGAGTGGGAGTTCAAGCTCCACCAGATCGAGCACGGCAGGTTCACCCGTCCGGCCTTCATGAAGGAGGTCGCCGACCAGACCCGGGGGATTATCGAGCGGGTCAAGGGCTTCACCGAGGACGATTCCGCCGCGCGGGTGACCGACATCCTTTCGCCGACCGACGGCAAGCCCCTCAGGGAGACCCTCCGGGGCTACAAGTCCCAGGACGGGGACCTGATGGTCTACAAGGTGATCGGCGGCCGCAAGATGCAGGAGGAGGAGGTGCGCGACCTGCTGGCCAAGGGCCAGATCGGCCCCCTGGACGGCTTCCGCTCCGCCAAGACCGGGAAACCCTACAGCGCGGTCCTTCGCTACAATCCCGAGGAGAAGAAGATCGAGTTTGTCTTCGACGGACAGCGCGACGCCAACGGGGCGGTCAAGATCGACTTCACGGGCCTGCAGCCGGTGGGACCCGCCCCCGAAAAGTTCGGGGCCGGCGCCTCGATCTACGAGACCCCGCAAAGCTACGTCGTGCGGATGGTCGAAGGCACCGAGGAGAAGATCCTCGCCCGCTGCTCCCGGCGGATCCTCGCCCGGGACATCCCCCGCGAGCAGTTCCAGAAGATGCTCGAGACCGGGAAGACCGACCTGCTGGACAAGTTCTGGAGCCAGCGGACCCGCCGCCCGTTCAGCGCCTTCCTTGTGCTCAAGCCAGACGGCTCGACCGGCTTCGAATTCGCCCCGCGGCCCCCGAAAGACCCGAACGCGCCCGCGCGGCGCCGCGGTTTTGGCCGAAAGAGCGCGCCCCCGGCGACCCCCCCGCCGGCCGCGACCTGAGGCGCATTCGCCCCGAAAGTCCGGCCGGGGAGAAACTTCCCGGGCGGCCGTGCGTCTAGCCCCGAGACCCCCCACGTGAAGTCCTTCCGAACCTACCTTGTCATCCTGCTGGCGCTCGTGCTGGCCACCGTCTCCGCGCTCGCCTGGAGGCAGCACCAGGAGCTCATCCGCCTGCGGGCTCTGGCCGCAGCCGACGAATCCGCCCAGCTCAAGGAGCGCCTGGCCGCCCTTCAGAAGAAGCTCTGGGCCCTTCAGGACCAGCTTGCCGCCGCATCCGGGCCCGCCGCCCGCGACGGCTCCGATCCCAGGGCAGGCCCCGACGGCGGCCCCCCGGGCCCCCAGGGAAGGCGGGGCTTCGGCGGGCGCATCGAGGCGATGATGGGAAACCCCGAGTTCCAGCGCCTGGCCTCGATCCAGGCCAAGGCGCGGCTCGACGGCTCCTACGCGGCGTTGTTCAAGGCTCTTTCAAGCGGAGCCGCCGGCGCCGCCCTGACCCCCGAGCAGCTCGACCAGTTCAAGAACCTCCTGGTCCAAAAGCAGCAGGCGCTGATGGACGCCGTCCAGGTGGCCCGCGACCAGGGCCTGGACCCGAGGACCGATCGGCAGGCCTTCGGCCAGGCCGTCGCCGCAGCCCAGGCCGCCGTGGACCAGCAGATCCAGGCCGCCCTGGGCGACACCGGCTACGCCGCCTACCAGCAGTACGAGCAGACGATGCCGCAGCGCAACACCGTCAATCAGGTCGAGCAGTCCCTCAGCTACACGGCGACCCCGCTCACCGACGCCCAGGCTAACCAGCTCGTGCAGATCCTCGCCCAGGACCAGCCCCAACGTGCGGGCAGCGGCGCAGCGAGCACGGGCGCCAACCTACGCAGCCTGTTTAACCAAAACGCCCCCGCTCCGATCACAACCCAGGCCCTGACCGACGCCCAGGGGATCCTCTCCCAGCCCCAGCTCCAGGCCCTCCAGCAGGTGCAGCAGGCCCAGCAGGCCCAGGCCCAGCTGATGCAGATGATGCGGGCCACCCGACAGACTCAGAGCAGCGGAACCGCGGCGGCCGCCAAGGGCCCGGGGGGCTGAGGCTTCAGGTTTTCGCATCGCCCTTTCATTGAGGATGTTGACCCGCAGCTAATGCGGGGTATTTCGCGTTCGTTTTTTTCGAATCCGCATCATTGTGTATTTGCGGTCGCTGGCGTTTAGCTCCCTAGTGGTTAGGTCCCACCATGATCGTCACCACTGCCCAGCTCTTCAAACACGCCTACGGCCGCTATGCGGTCGGAGCGTACAACATCAATAACGCCGAGCAGACGATGGGCCTCTTCAGGGGCTGCATTCAGTCTCAGGCGCCCTTCATCATCCAGATCTCGAAGGGCGCGCGCAAGTACACCGACAAGCGGATGCTCGAGGCGATCATCCGGGCGGCCGAGGGGATCTTCCCCGAGGCGATTTACGCCGTGCACCTGGACCACGGGGACGAGGACACCTGCTACGACTGCATCAACTCGGGCTTCTATAGCTCGGTGATGATCGACGCCTCGCACGAGTCCTTTGAGAAGAACGTGGCCATCACCAAGCGCGTGGTCGCCGCCGCCCACGCCAAGGGAATCTCCGTCGAGGCCGAGCTCGGAATGCTCGGCGGGGTCGAGGAGGACATCAAGGTCGACGAGGGCAACGCGTGCCTGACCAAGCCCGACGAGGCCGCGCAGTTCGTCAAGCAGACCGGCTGCGACTGTCTGGCCGCCGCCATCGGCACCAGCCACGGCGCCTACAAGTTCAAGGGCCGCCAGTCGCTGCATTTCGAGGTGATCGAGGGCATCAAGCGCCTGCTGCCCGGCTACCCGCTGGTCATGCACGGAAGCTCCAGCGTCCCGCAGGAGGAGGTCCGCCGCATCAACGAGGCCGGCGGCAAGCTCGGCGGCGCCGTGGGTGTGGACGAGAACGAGTACCTGCCGGCCGCCAAGCTCGGCGTCACCAAGATCAACATCGACACCGACGGCCGCCTGGTGTGGACCCGGGTCCACCGCGAGTTCTTCCGCGACAAGCCGACCGAGTTCGACTTCCGCCCCCCGGGCAAGATCTTCATGGACGAGTACGCGAAGTTCATCGCGCACAAAAACGAGAAGCTCGGGTCGGCGAACCAGCTCACCGCCCTTCGGGCCTCCCTGAAGTAAGCGTTCCTTCCGCCTGGCTGCCGCTCAGGGCAGCCAGGGGAACTTTCCGGCGTCCGGTGTGCGCTTCTCGCGCTGCGCCTGGTGGAACTCCCTGGCCTCGTCGCTCATGTAGTACAGGAGCGTCGCATTGCCGGCCAGTTCCTGCAGGCCCGCCTGCCCGTCGACGTCGGCGTTAAAGGCGCTCTTTAGGCACCGGATCGCCAGCGGGCTGTTGCCGAGGATCTCCCGGGCCCAGCGCACGCCCTCGGCCTCCAGCTGCCCGACCGGGACGACCGCGTTGACCAGGCCCATGTCGAGCGCCTCTTGGGCGCCGTACTGGCGGCACAAAAACCAGATCTCGCGGGCCTTCTTCTGGCCGACAACCCGCGCCAGGTAGCTCGAGCCGAAGCCGCCGTCAAAGCTGCCCATGCGGGGGCCGACCTGGCCGAAGATCGCGTTGTCAGCGGCGATCGTCAGGTCGCACACCACATGCAGCACGTGCCCTCCCCCGATCGCGTAGCCGGCCACCAGGGCGATCACGACCTTCGGCATCGAGCGGACGAGTTTCTGCAGCTCGAGCACATTCAGCCGGGGAACCCCGTCGCCCCCGACGTAGCCCGCCTTGCCCCGCACCGACTGGTCGCCGCCGGCGCAGAAGGCGTACTTGCCGTCCGTGTGGGGCCCGGCCCCGGTCAGCAGCACGACGCCGACTTTCAGGTCATCGCGGGCGTCGGTGAAGGCGTCGATCATCTGGGACACCGTCTCGGGCCTGAAGGCGTTGCGCTTGTGGGGGCGGTTGATCGTCACCCGCGCGATCCCGCCGGCCTTCTCGTAGAGGATGTCGCTGTAGGTCTTGGCCGTCTTCCATGCAGGGTTCATGGGCAAAAACGGTAGGGCCCGGCCGCCCGGTTGTCGAGCGGAGCCGACCCCGGCGCGGACCCTAGCGGGCGGCCTGGGCCGCCGCGGCCGACAGCTCCCGGCGCATCGCCGCGTCGCGCTTGCGGTCGGTCTCGACCTCGATCACGCGAACTCCCGAGGTCGGAAGCGACCCCACCAGGTCGGAAAACTGCGACCAGTTGCGGATCCTCATGTGGTCGGCGCCGTGGGCGGCGGCCAGGTGGGCGAAGTCGACCTGCTGTGGGGTGGCGAAGTAGGGCTCGAACACGTCGTCGAACTTGGCAACCGGAAGGTGCTCGAAGATGCCCCCTCCTCGGTTGTTGATCAGGACGATCGTGAGGCTGCCGCTCAGCTTGGGCCTCAGGAGAAACCCGTTTGAGTCGTGCAGGAGCGCCAGGTCCCCGGTCAGCAGGACGGCCGGCCGGTTGCCGTGCGCGATCCCGAGCGCGGTCGACAGCGTGCCGTCGATCCCGTTCGCGCCCCGGTTGAAGTGGGGCCGGACCCGGCGGTCGTTCGCCGGCCAGAAGTACTCGACGTCGCGGACCGGCATGCTGCTCGCGACAAAAAGCGGCGTCTCCTCCGGCAGGTACCGCGACAGGAGCCAGGCGGCCTTCGGCTCGAAGAACCCCTCCTCGGCCGCAAGCCTGCGGTCGATCACCTCCCGGGCCCGCGTCTCCGAGTCGGCCCACATCCGGGCGTAGCCGCTCGGGCCGCCCGCCACCGGAACTCCGGCCGCAAGCGCCCTCAGGGAAAGGGGAACCTGAGAGGTCCGGCCGTGCAGCCCGTCGCGGTTATCCGGCCGGCCGGTGACCAGCCAGGTCGGCGCACCCGACTTTTCGAGCCACCCGCGCAGGACCTTGCTCGTCGGCCAGGCCCCCAGGCAGAGGACCTGCTCGGGCTTAAGGCGCTCGGCGCTGTCCGGATCCCTTAGGATCGCGTCATAGGTGGTGACCATCGACGGCCCGACCGCTCCCGAGCGGTTCCTCGCCGGCGAAAGCCCGTCGGCCAGGACCGGCCACCCGAGTTTGCGGGCGATTTCGCCGACCGAGGCGGCGTACGAGCCGCAGTCGCGCGGCTGGACGGGCCCGGCCACAATGATCCCGTGGGCGTCCGGCTTCAGATCCGGAAGGCGCGTCAGGCTCTCGACCGCGCTCGGCGGGGCCAGGTGGGAGAAGAACGACTCCGGGTCTAGCCGCCCCGACAGCCCGGCCGCTGTCCCGTCGGGGATCGGCGGGAGCGGGTCCCTGAACGGCGCATTCAGGTGGACCGGGCCGGCAAACGGTTGGGTCGTGCGCACGCACGCGTGGGCGACCGACTGGCGCAGGTAGGCCAGCAGCGGCTCGCTCGCCTCGGGAAGGGCCAGCTCGTGGTAGTGGTTCACGTAGCTCCCGTAGAGCTTTTGCTGGTCGATCGTCTGCCCTGAGGCGCAGGAGCGCATCTCCGCCGGCCGGTCCGCGGTCACGACCAGGAGGGGCACCCCGCTCTCGTGGGCCTCGATGACCGCCGGCAGGTAATTGGCGGCCGCCGTGCCGCTGGTGCACACCAGGACGACCGGCTGCAGGCGCTGGCGCGCCAGCCCCAAAGCAAAGAAGCCGGCCGAGCGCTCGTCCAGGACCGCGATCGCCTCGATCCGCGGGTTGGCGGCCAGGGCGAAGGTGAGCGGCGTCGAGCGCGATCCTGGAGAAATCACCGCCTGCCTCACACCCTGCCGGGCCAGCGCCTCGGCAAAAACGCTGCACCACAGGGAATTGACGTTTCGGAAATCCAGGGTTGCGGCGGGCATGGGAATTATCTTGGTGCGGATCGGGCCTTCAACTCAACAGCGCTTCCTGGATCGCCCGGAACTTGAGCTCGGTTTCGGCCCATTCCTTGTCCGGGGAGGACCCCTCGACGATCCCGGCCCCGGCGTAAAGCCGGGCCCGGTCCCCGTCGATCAGGGCCGAGCGCAGCCCGACAAAGAATTCGCCGCTTCCCCGGGCGTCGATCCAGCCCAGGCTTCCGGCGTACAGCCCCCTCGGGCACGCCTCAAGGGCCCGGATCGCCGGGATTGCGGCCTCGCGCGGGGAGCCCCCCACGGCCGGGGTCGGGTGAAGTTTCGCAAGGACGTCCAGTAGCCTCACCTTGGGAGGCAGGACGGCCTCCACGGGGGTGTGCAGGTGCTGGACATTGGTCAGGCGCTTCAGGCCCGGCCGCGCCGGATACTCAGGGGATAGCCCCAGGCCCTCCAGGAGCCGCACGATCCCGTCGAGCACCAGCCGCTGCTCCCGGATCTCCTTGTCGTCGCGCTGGAAGGCTGCGGCGATCGCTGCGTCCTCGCTTGCTGTGGCCCCGCGCCGGATCGATCCGGCCAAAGCCTCCGTGAGGATCCTGCCGTCCCGCACCCGCAGCAGCCGCTCGGGGCTCGCCCCGATGAAGCTCTGCCCGAGCCCGTTTGCGACCGAGAACGAGTAGCAGTCCGGGAAACGCTGGCGCAGCCCGTTGAGGACCCGCAGAGGGTGAAAGGCCTCTGTGGCCTTCAGGTCCTTCGCGCGGGCGAGGACGATCTTCTCGAAGCTGCCCGTTCTGATCCGGGCCAGGGCCCGGCCGACAGCCTCCCGGTAGGAGTTTTCCGGGCCCACCTCGGTCGCCGACACTGGGCTCATCCGCTCCGGGGCGGGCGGGACGTAGGAGAAGGCGCTGAACTTCGCATGGGCCCTCCAGAGTTTCTCGAAGGCGGCCTCGACCGGGGTGTCCGCGGAGACGACGAGGTTCGCCACGGCCTCCGTCCTGCCGTCGCGCAGTGCGACCTGCCAGCGCGGCACGAACAGGCTCGCCGCCGGGAACGGCTCCCCCGACTCCGTCTCGTTCTGGAAGCTGAAGGCCGTGAAGAAGTGCGGCCCCGAAAAGGGCCGGGTGAGGTCCCCCACCGCGATCGTGTCGGCGAGGGTCCGCTCGATGAAGTCCTGGCAGGCGGCAAAGCGCCCCGGCCCCTCCGCCTTGAACCCGAGCACGGCCTCGGCCCCCGCGACCGCGATCCCGTCGGCAGGCCGCTCGAAGTAGAAATGCCTCTCGCTCGACTCGAAGATCGACTCGAGGACGGCGAGCGGATCGAGGGCCTCGACCGCGAGCGAGATACTGACCAACTGCGGGCGGGACTGGGCGGCGGCCCGGGACCGGCACTGAAGCAGGAAGTCCCGCAGCGCCTCGGGCGTGCGGTTGGCTTCCGGGTCGAGGGGCAGAATCGTCATGGCCTTCGAAAAAGGCGCGGCGTATTTAGCGGCGCCGGCCGTCCTAGAGTTTTGGGGGCCTCGGGAAGAGGACCAGCGAGGCGGCCACACGAGAGCCGTCCAGGCCCCGGCCCCAGGCCAGCTGCTCCCTCCACGACCCCCGGGGGGTCAGTCCCAAAACGCCGTGGATCTTCTCGCAGGTGCCCGGCATGACCGGCTGGAGCGCGGTCGAGGCGAGCCTTAGGGCCTCGGCCATCGTCGCCAGCGCGGTGCGCAGCCGCGCCTGGTCGGCCGCCTCGGCGGACTTGCCCAGTTTCCAGGGGGCGCGTTTCTCAATGTAGGCGTTGATCGCCTTGACGAAGGCGAACAGCCGCTCGAGCGCCGAATGGAACTGGAACCCCTCGCACAGGGGGATGAACTCGGCGTGGGTGCGTTCCCAGAGGGCCTTCAGCTCGGCCTCCGGCTCCTCCGACACCTCGGCCGCGGGAAGGACCCCTCCCCCGAAACGGTTGGCCATGTTGAGCGTGCGGTTGACCAGGTTTCCCAGGTCGTTGGCCAGGTCCCCGTTGTAGCGCACCAGGAACTGCTCCCGGGAGAAGTCGCTGTCCTGGCCGACGTTCATCTCGCGCATCAGGAAGTAGCGGAAGGAGTCGACCCCGAACTCGTCGGCCAGCTCAAGGGGGTTGAGCACGTTGCCGGTGCTCTTGGACATCTTCGCCCCGCTGCTCGTCCACCAGCCGTGGGCGACGATCCCCCCGGGCAGCGGCAGCCCCGCGGCGCGCAGGATGATCGGCCAGTACACGGCGTGGGGCGGGACCAGGATGTCCTTGCCGATCACGTGCCAGGAGGCCGGCCACAGCCCCGGCTTGTCCGCCACGGCCGAGTAGTAGTTGAGCAGGGCGTCGAACCACACGTACGTCACGTACTTCTCGTCGAAGGGCAGCGGGATCCCCCACTCCAGGCGCTCCCGGGGCCGGGAGATGCACAGGTCGGAGATCGGCTCCTTCAAAAACTCGAGAACCTGCTTTTGCCGGTACTTGGGGAAGATGAACGACTCGTTGGCCTTCAGGAAGTCGACAAGCCACGCCTGGTAGGCGCTCAGCCTGAAGAAATAGTTGTGCTCCACGATCGCGGTCACCTCGCCGAAGATCTCCGGCCAGGTCCCGTCCGGATTGCGGTCCTTCTCCTGGAGGAACTGCTCCTGGCGGGTGCTGTAGAAGCCCTTGTACTCGCCCAGGTAGATCTCCCCTCGGTCGAAGAGCTGCTGGAGGATCGCGCGGACGACCTTCTTGTGGCGCTCCTCGGTCGTGCGGATGAAATCGTCGTTGGTGATCGCCAGCCTGGGCAGCATCGCCTTGAACTCCGCGGTCACCTCGTCGGCGAACTGCTGCGGCGGGATGCCCTTCTTGCGTGCGCTCTGCTGGACCTTCTGCCCGTGCTCGTCGGTGCCGGTCAGGAAGAAGACCTGGTCGCCCATGAGTCGCCTGAACCGGGCGATCACGTCGGTGAGCACCTTCTCGTAGGCGTGCCCCAGATGCGGCGATCCGTTGACGTAGTCGATCGCCGTGGTGATGTAAAACGAGCTCATGGGAGCCCTCCACTCAAGGGCGGGCCGGGGAAAAAGTCGAGAGTGCCCACGCCGTGAATTTTGCCCAGGCCCGAGAGCGGTGGCTGAGGCCGTTTTTTACGTCGTCGCCGAGCTCGGCAAAACTCAGATCGAAGCCGTCCGGGACAAAGAGCGGGTCGTAGCCGAAGCCTGAGGTACCCCGGGGTTTCTCGAGGAGCCTGCCGTCGCACCGCCCGTCGAAGACCCGCTCCTGTCCGGCCGGGCCAAGGGCCACGAGGACGCACCGGAAGTGGGCCCGCCGCAGCGGAGTTTCCACCCCCCGCATGTCCGACACCAGTTTTGCGAGGTTCGCCGCGCCGTCCGTGGGATGCCCGGCGTAGTACGCGGAGTCCACCCCGGGCAGCCCCCCCAGGGCGTCGACACAAAGCCCGCTGTCGTCAGCCAGGGCCCAGCAGCCCTGCGGCAAAACCGGCAGCAGCGCCCGGGCCTTGAGGCGGGCGTTTCCCTCGAAGGAGCCGGCCGACTCCTCGACCGGCGGCATTCCGCCCAGTTCGGAAGCCGGCGCGATCTGGACCGGAAGAGCGCGGGCAAGCGCCTGAAACTCCCGCGCCTTGTTGGGGTTGCCCGAGGCCAGGAAGAATCTCATCTAGTCCAGGCTGAACGTGGCCTCGTCGACTTGCACCTTCTCGGGGAACTCGACCCGCCCGCGCACCAGCAGGTCGCCTCCGAGGACCTCGTGGCGCACGTCCACCAGGCGCAGGGCGTTCGCGAGCCGCTCGGTCCTCAGCCCGCTCAAGACCGGTTTCGCCTTGTCGTCTCCCAACAGGATCGGCGCGCTGTAGCTGAAGAAGTAGTCGAGCTGCCGCTCCTGGGCCAGTTCGCTCAGGAGCCGCGATCCCCCCTCGAAGAAGACGCCCGTCACCCCGGCCTCCGCACAGCGGTTGCGGAAGTCGGCGAAGGACGCCCGCTGGGAGTTCGAGTCGCACACCCACACCTGCACCCCGAGGCTGTGAAGCTTGCGGACATACCCCAGGCCCCCGTGCGGGGTCGTGACAACGATCGTCCGCTCGTGGAACTCGTCGGTGTACACGCGCGGCATGGCCCGGTCGACGACGGTCCTGAGGCGGCCGTCGAAGACGAAGCGAAGCGGGCACCACTCGGGCTCCCCGGGCAGCCGCGCCGTGAGCCGGGGGTTGTCCTTTAGGACCGTACCGGCCCCCACGGCGATCCCGGGAAAGAGCCTGCGCCAGCGGTGGACGTCGGCCCGGGCCACCTCGCCGGTGATCCACTGGGAGTCGCCCGTCCTGCAGGCGATCCGCCCGTCGAGGGTCGTGGCCGCCTTGGCCGCCAAAAGGGGCGCCCCTTGGACGATCCAGTGGTTGAAGATCAGGTTCAGGTCGACGCAGTCGGCCTCGAGAAGGCCGGTTACGACCTCGATGCCCGCCTCCCTCAGCCGGGCGAAGCCCCGGCCGCAGTGCGCCGGGTTGGGGTCGGTCGCTCCGACCACGATCTTTCGGATCCCTGAGGCGATGATCGCCTCCGTGCACGCTCCCGTCCTGCCCTCGGTCGAGCACGGCTCCAGGGTGACGTACAGGCTGGCCCCCCGCTTCGGCGCCCGCCCGAGGGCGGCCAGGGCCACGCGCTCGGCGTGGGGTCCGCCGTCCCGCTCGTGAAAGCCGCTCGCCACCACGCGGCCGTCCTCGACGATAACCGCGCCCACCATCGGGTTGGGATGGGTCCTGCCCCAGCCGTTGAGGGCGAGCTGCAGGGCGTCCCGCATGAACCCCTCGTGGATTGCCGCGTCCTTCATCGCCCGCCTATCTTGAACGATTCTTCAGCCCCTTACAAAAGGATTATCCTCACGCTCCTCGCCGACCGTCGTTTCCGGCCCGTGACCCGGGTACACGGCGGTCGCGGCGGGCAGGGTGTAAATCTGCTCCCGGATCGACCGGGCGAGCTGGGCTGAGTCGCCCTGGGGCAGGTCCGTCCGCCCCACGTTTCCCCGGAAGAGGGCGTCGCCCACGAACGCGGCCTTCTCCCGCTCGAAGTAGAACAGGACGTTTCCCGGGCAGTGCCCGGGCACATGCCGCACCTCTGCCTCGGATCCCGCCCCGGCGATGCGCTGCCCCTGGGCGAGCCAGTGGTCGACCCGCACGGCCTCCAGGCGGATCGACGGGTCGGTGAATGGCCGCATGACCTCCGGGGTCTCGATCAGCGCCCGGTCGGCTGGATGGGCCCGGACGGCCGCGCCGCTTTCCCGCACGACCTCCGCGGCGCCCTGGGTGTGGTCCCAGTGCCCGTGGGTGATCCACAGCTCCGCCAGCCGGCACTTCGACTGCCTGAGGATCGGCTCCACCTCCGCCCAGACGTCCTCGGGGGCGTCGATGAGCACGGCCTGCCCCACCTCAGGGGCGGTCAGCAGGTAGGCGTTGGTCTGGATCGGGCCGGCGGGCAGGATATGCAGTTCCATGGGCACTCCCTTCTTGCCACCGGGTGTGCGAAAGCTCCAACCTGTTTTTTCATGCCAACGCTAAACTTTGCCGTCCTGGCCGGTGACTACATCGGCCCCGAGGTCATGGACCAGGCCCTTCGGGTCCTGGACCGGCTCGCCCGCCTCGAGGGGCTGAGCCTGGCCCCCGTGCCCGCCGACGTCGGCGGGGCCGCTATCGACCGCCACGGCAAGGCGCTGCCGGAGTCCACCCTGGCAGTCTGCCAGAAGGCCGACGCGATCCTCTTCGGCTCGGTCGGCGGGCCCAAGTGGGAGAAGCTCCCGCCCAAGGAGCAGCCCGAGCGGGCGGCTCTCCTTCCCCTGCGCAAGCACTTCACACTTTTTGCGAACATCCGCCCGGGGATCCTCTACCGCGAGCTGGCCGGCGCCTCCCCCCTCAAGAACGAGCGGATCCCCGACGGGATCGACATCGTCTGCATCCGGGAGCTCACGGGCGGCCTTTACTTCGGCCTGCCGAAGGAGACGACGAGCCTTCCCGACGGCGACCTGAGGGCCGTGGACACGATGGTCTACCGCAGAAGCGAGATCGAGAGGATCCTGGAAACCGCCATCGCCTCGGCCCGCTCCCGGCGCCGACGGCTCTGCTCGGTGGACAAGGCCAATGTCCTGGAGACCTCGGTATTGTGGCGCAAGACCGCCACCGAGTACGTCGCCCGCAAGGCCCCCGACATCGAGCTCAGCCACATGTACGTCGACAACGCGGCCATGCAGCTGGTGCGAAATCCCAACCAGTTCGACGTCATCGTCACCGAAAACATGTTCGGCGACATCCTCTCCGACGAGATGGCCTGCGTGTGTGGCTCCCTGGGGATGCTCTCCTCGGCCTCCCTCGGGGCGGGCCGCAACTCGCTCGGGCTTCCCTTCGGCCTGTTCGAGCCCGCCGGCGGCACGGCCCCGGACATCGCCGGCAAGGGGATCGCCAACCCCTGCGCCCAGATCCTATCGGCGGCCCTGATGCTGCGGTACAGCTTCGGCCTGGAGGCCCCCGCCTCCCGTCTTGAGGGCGCCGTCCGCCGCGCGGTCTCCGCGGGCGCCCGGACCGCTGACATCGCCTTCGGCGGCCCCTCCGTCGGCACGGCCGCCATGGCCGACGCCGTAATCGCGCAGCTCTGACCATGACCTCGACCGAAATCCGCCAGTCGTTCCTGGACTTCTTCGCCGAGCGGGGGCACACGATCGTGCCGTCCTCCTCGCTCCTGCCCGACTCGCCCGGGTTGCTCTTCACCAACGCGGGCATGAACCAGTTCGTGCCGATCTTCCTCGGGGACCGGCAGGCCGACGTGTCCGGCTGGGCGGGGGCCCGTTCCGCCAAGGACACCCGGGCCGCCGACACCCAGAAGTGCATCCGCGCCGGGGGAAAGCACAACGACCTGGAGGACGTCGGCTTCGACACCTACCACCACACGATGTTCGAGATGCTCGGCAACTGGTCCTTCGGAGACTACTTCAAGAAGGAGTCGCTCGAGTGGGGCTGGGACCTGATCACCCGGGTTTGGGGGATCCCCGCCAAGCGGCTCTTCGCCACGGTCTACCGGCCCGGGCCCGGGGACCCCTCGGAGTTCGACCGGGAGGCCCATGAGATCTGGACCGGGATCTTCAAGAAGGCCGGCCTGGACCCGGCCGTCCACATCGTCTTCGGCAACCGGAAGGACAACTTCTGGATGATGGGCGACACGGGCCCGTGCGGCCCCTGTTCTGAGATCCACTTCAACCTCCTCGCCAGCGACGAGGAGGGGGCCGGCCGCGAGCTGGTCAACGCGGGAAGCTCCCGCTGCATCGAGATCTGGAACCACGTCTTCATCCAGTTCAACGCCAACGCGGACGGGACTTTCTCGCCCCTGGCGGCCCGGCACGTGGACACCGGGATGGGCTTCGAGCGGGTGGCCGGCATCTACGCGACAACCGGCGGGTTCAAGGACTTCGGCCGGGAGCCCTCCAACTACGCGGCCGACATCTTCGAGCCGCTCTTCCGCGAGATAGCCTCGATGTCGGGAAAAAGCTACGCGGGGACCGTGCCCGCGGGCCGCGGCGGCCTGGGGGAGCAGGAGGCAACAGACGTCGCCTTCCGCGTCCTCGCCGACCACGCCCGGTGCGTGTCCTGCGCGATCGCCGACGGGATCCTCCCCGGCAACGAGGGCCGCAACTACGTCATCCGCCGGATTCTCCGCCGGGGGATCCTCTACGGCCGCAAGCTCGGGCTGCAGATCGGCTCTTTCGAGCGCCTTGTGGGGCCCGTCGTCGCCTCCCTGGGCGGGGTCTTCCCCGAACTCGGGCAACAGCAGGGGACCATCCGCCGGGTGGTCCGCAGCGAGGAGGAGAGTTTCGGGCGAACCCTGGAGCGCGGAATCGCCCTGTTTAACGCAAGCCTTTCGGCCGGGGCCTCGTCGGTGCCGGGCTCGGTAGCCTTTGAGCTGTACGACACCTACGGGTTTCCGCTCGACATGACCCAGCTGCTGGCCTCCGAGCGCGGGCTCTCCGTCGACACGGCGGCCTTCGAACTGCTGATGAACGAGCAGCGAGACCGCGGGCGGGCCGCCCAGCGGCGCGAGATCCTGGTCGCGGCGACCGAGGGCGACACCTCAGACCTCAAGCCCACGGAATTTCTCGGCTACACCCAGACCCACGCCAAGGCCCGGCTGCTGGAGCTTGTCCGGTCCGGGGCCGACACCTTCCTGGTGTTCGACAAGACCCCCTTCTACGCCGAGATGGGCGGCCAGGCCGGCGACGCAGGCGGGGCCCTCATCGGCGGCCGCCTTTTCGGAATCGCCGACTGCGTCAAGGACAAGGCCGGGCGCCACCTGCACCGGTTGCAGGCGGCCCTGGAGGGCGCAGCCCCCGAGGCCGGCGCGGAGGCGGAGCTGTCGGTCGACGCGGTCCGGCGGCGGGCGATCAGCCGCCACCACTCGGCGACCCACCTGCTCCACTGGGCCCTTCGCAAGACCCTCGGAACCCACGTCAGGCAGGCCGGCACCTCGAAGACCCCGGAGCGCCTCCGGTTCGACTTCTCCCACTTCGAGGCCGTAACCCCGGCCCAGCTGCACGAGATCGAGCAGCTGGTCAACGGGCGCATCATCGACAACGCCCGGGTCGAGGCCTACGAGACCGACTTCGACAAGAAGCCCGAGGGCACGCTGGCCTTCTTCGGGGACAAGTACGGCAAGGTCGTGCGGGTTGTCGACATCGGCGGCTACAGCCGGGAACTGTGCGGCGGCACCCACGTCGGGACGACTGGAGAGATCGGCCTTGTGAAGATCGTCGCTGAGATGGCGATCGCCGCGGGGACGCGCCGCATCGAGGCCGTCGCAGGCCAGGCCGCCTACGACTTCGTCGCACACAGGGAGGCCGCCCTTGCGGCCGTGAGCGCCCGGCTGAGCGCCGGGCCCCACGACGTAGCGCAGAAACTCGAGGCCATCCTCGCCCACCAGCGCGAGCTTGAGAAGAAGCTCAAGGTATTCGAGCAGCGCGCCGCCTCCGGGCTGGCCGACCAGCTCGCCGCCGCCGGGGTCCCCAAGGACGGCCTGAAGTTCGTGTCGGCGGTCATCGTTTCGGAAAGCCCCGAGACGCTCCGCTCGCTCGGCTCCCAGGTCCTGTCCAAACTCGGCGAGGGCGTGGTCGTCCTCGGCTGCGCCTTCGGCGAGAAGGCGACCGTCGTGGCCTTCTGCTCCCCGCAGGCGATCCGGGCCGGCCACCAGGCCGGGCGGCTCGTCAACGAGCTCAGCGCCAAGCTCGGCGGCAAGGGGGGCGGAAAGCCCGACTTTGCCATGGGCGGGGGCCGGGACGTGGCCCGCCTGAAGGCTGTCCTGGAGGGGTCTTAAGCTTCCGTTTCCGTCCCTTTCGGGCCGCCTTTTTTTGGCCGGTCGGGATTGCGTTCGCGGGGGTTTTCGCTACAGGTAAGGGCACGATAAGCCCAAGCCTGAACGCGGCCATGGCAGCACCCCTGATAGAGATCATCGACAAGATAGCCGACGACGCCGACGACCTGCTCGCCGACGCGGCCAATAGGGCCCAGGCGAAGGCGGTGGTCGAGGAAGTGCTCAGCTCGCAGCACCCCAAACTCTCCCCCGCCGACCGGGCAAAGGTCGTCAGCGGAGTGATCGCAATCCTGGAGAAAGAGGGTTTCTTCGAGGGGTCGGGCGGCGACAACATCTGGGACGAGGAAGTCGCCGGCGAGGGGGGCTAGAGAGCGCTTGCGGCGCCCGGCGCCGGACCGCACCTTGGTGTCCTATGCCCCCGGCAGCCCGAATCCCTGCGCCCTGCTGCATCCTGGCGTTCAACCCGGGAAACGAGCTGGCCGTGCGGCTGGGCAGCTCCGGCCCGGTGCTCGCCTTCGGCGGGCCCGACGAGGCGGCCGCCTGCGCGGCCCTCGATAGCGCATTTTCCCGCCACACGGCCCCCCAAGAGGGCTACCTCTCTCAGATCGGGGGCGAACCCTGCCGGGTCCTTCTCGCCCAGGTCAACGCTCCGAGCGCAGACCCCGGGCTCGCCTTCCGCTCGCTCGATTCTCTGGAGGCGGGCGGCCCGCTTGAGCCCGCCCTCGCCTCGGTCCTGTCGGGCCTGGGGCCGCACCTGATCCGGATCCCCTACCTGCACCTCGGGGAGAACGACTTTATCTACAAGTTTCGCCCGGAGGGCGAACGCAACACGGGCATCTACGCCCAGGACGCCGCCTCGGGCGCCCTGTACCAGTCCCAGCTTTTCGCGGTCATCAAGGCCATGGCGCGCCACCACGAGCGCTCCGCCTCGGCGCCCGTGATCCTCAATTTCGGGGCGGTGCGCTACGTCGTCCCGTCCCACTTCGGGTTCTGCCTGGGGGTCAAAAACGCGATCGAGCGGGCCTACGAGACCTTGGCCGAGAACCCGGGCCGCCGGGTCTTCATGCTCTCCGAACTGATCCACAATCCCTTCGTCAACGAGGACCTGCTCCGCCGGGGGCTGCGCTACCTCCAGACCGACAAAGGCGTGCCGTATGCGGTCGACGGAAGCGTCGCCTGTTCTGGCTCCCCCACCCCCGAGCCCCTCCTGTGGGACTCGCTCACCCCCGCCGACATCGTGATCATTCCGGCTTTCGGCGCCACCGACGAAGACAAGCGCCGCCTGGTCCGCAAGGGCATCGCCGTCTACCCCTACGACGCGACCTGCATGCTCGTGGAGAAGGTTTGGAAGGCGGCCCGCTCCTACGGGCGCGATGGCTACACCGTCGTCATCCACGGCAAGCACGAGCACGAGGAGACGAAGGCCACCTTCTCGAACACCTGCCGCTACGCCCAGGCCGTGATCGTGCGAAACCTCGCGGAGACCCAGCTTTTGGGGCGCATCATCGCCAGCCGCGACCCCGAGGTCCGCGCGAGCTTCTACGAGGTCTTCGCCGGCAAGCACACGCCGGGCTTCGACGTCGAACGGCACCTGGAGCGGGTGGCCGTGGTCAACCAGACGACGCTCCTGATGAACGAGACCCGCGGGATCATCTCCTACCTGCGCGGGCTCTACGCCGAGCGGTTCGGGCCAGACCAGCCCGGAAGCCCAGCCCGGGTCGGCGGCAGCGGCCGCAACGACACCCTCTGCTACGCCACGCAGGTCAACCAGGACGCGCTCGCCCGCTCCCTGAGCGAACCCCTGGACGCGGCCTTCGTCATCGGAGGCACGAACTCCTCCAACACCTACCAATTGTTCCGCCTGTGCGAGGAGCGCCTGGGCACACGCGCGTTCTTCATCCAGAGCGAGGCGAACCTGACCTCGCGCTCCGAGGTGCAGCACTACATTTTTCCCTCGGCCGCGCACGCCTCCCACGAGGGGATGACCGAATCCAGGCCGCTGTGGGCCGGCGATCCCCCCGCGGAGGGCCGCCAGGTGCTGATCACGGGCGGGGCCTCCTGCCCCGACGGAATCATCCAGCAGGTGATCAGCCGCATCAACTCGTTCTTCCCGCCGCATCGGCTGCGCAGCGTCGAGTCGGTTCTCGCCGACCTGGCCTGAGCCCGGGGGGTGCTCCCGGGGCGCCTGCCTAGAACCGGAACGTCACGCCGGTTCGAAGGCCCTGCTGGTTACTGAAGTCGACGTTCGTCTTGAAGGAGCCGTTGCCCTGGCCCGAAAGGTCGCCGTAGGCCGAGTTGCCGCTCGCGCTTGCCGTCTGGGTGTAGCTGCCCGCGTTCTGCATGAACGCCCCCATGTAGAAGCCGGTGCGCTCCGTCAGGTCGTACTGCACGGTCGCATCGGCGTAGTAGCCCGGCAGAAGGTGGTTGGAGGTGTTCGACAGGGTGTCGATGATCTGGCCCCCGGTGGGAACGTTCAGGACCTCGTTCACCTCATAGAAGGAGCCCGCGTACAGCAGCGCCACGCCGGCGCTCACGCTCAGGTGGAGCCGGTCGCTCACATCGTAGACGAGCATCGGGCCGCCGCGGAAAGTCAGGTACGAGCCATGGAGCTTCCAGTGCTCGATCAGGGTCGTCGTGTCGACCGCGGTCGTCGTCGTGCGGTTCAGCGGCGCATTGCCCAGCAGGGTCGTCGTGTCGACCGTCTGCGAGACCGCGTTTCCGTTGACGTCGGTGCCGGTTTGCGTGGTGGTCGTCCCGGTCGAGGTGGAGCTGTACGGAGCCGCAGGGGGAGTCTGCCCGAACAGGTCGTAGGTGTCGGTGACGGTCGTGATGCTGGCCCTCACGTTCCCCATGGTCGCCGACTGGATGTCGTTCATGCTCATCCCGCCGAAGAGCTTCCACGACAGGTGTTTTCCAAAGGTGCCCATGTCCCGCACTACCGACATCTCCAGCCCGAGGCTCCCTCGGCCCGTCTGGCTGCGCACCGAGGTGTCGAGGCTTTGGCCGGAATACAGGTGAAACTGCATGAAGCCGCTGGTGGTCAGCTGGCTCGGGCTGTCGTAGGTCCAGTAGTTGGTCTTGCCGTCCGAGGGGATCGGGGAGGTCCCGCTCGTGCCGTCCCCGTTGTCGGTCGTCGCCGCGCGGGCGTCGGGGGAGACCCGGCCGTCGTGGTAGGTGCGGTCGATGTTGGCCGTGGTCGGGTCGGGAAGGGCCTCCGGGGAGTTGATCTGGCCCGTGCCCCAAAACTTAGTCTTCACCCCGCTGATGTAGCGCACGCCGAAGTTCAACGTGCTCTTCGGCTGGTAGATGTACTCGTCGAGATTGCTGAAATCCGGGATCTCGGTGGGCGGCTGCCCCCCCTTCTTTTCATCCTCGTCGTCGGCGGCGCGGGCCCACACGACGGCGCAGAGCAGGATGAGGCCAAGGCGGAGGAGTTTCATGCGGTGGATCCGGTGTGTGACGGCTGAATTCAAAAAAAGTTGCCTGAAAAGATGATGGAGGCCCCGCGGTGCGCCCGTCAACGAGAGATTCCGTCAGGCCCGGTCCCAGCGCAAAATGACGGTCGAAAGGGGCGGCAGGGTGAGGACCACCGACTGGGCGAAGCCGTCCGCCGGGACCGCCTCCGAGGCCCTGCCCCCGTCATTGCCCAGTCCGCTTCCCCCGTAGTACTCGCTATTTGTGTTGATGACCTCCCGCCAGAACCCGGGGTACGGGACCCCTACCCGGTAGTCCGTCCGCACGGCTCCCCCGAAGTGCGCCACTATGGCGAAAAGCACCCGCTCAAGGGAGTCGCACCTCAGGTAGCTGATCACGTTCGAACCGGCGTCCTGGCAGTTGATCCAGCGGAACCCGTGCGGGTTGAAGTCGTTCGAGGACAGGACCGGCTCGGCCGTGTACAGCCGGTTCAGGTCGCGCACCAGCAGCCGCACCCCCTCGTGGTCCGGGTACTGGCACAGGTGCCAGTCCAGGCTCGCGTCGTGCCGCCACTCGTGGGACTGGGCGAACTCGCTGCCCATGAAAAGCAGCTTCTTCCCAGGGTAGGCCCAAAGATGGGCGTACAGGGAGCGCAGATTGGCCGCCTTCTCGGAGATGTGCCAGGCCCCCATCTTGAACAGGAGCGAGGCCTTTCCGTGCACCACCTCGTCATGGGAGAACACCTCGATGAAGTTCTCGGCGTACTGGTAGAGCATGCCGAAGGTCAGGTCGTTTTGGTGCCACTTGCGGTGGACCGGCTCCTTGCTGAAGTACCTCAGCGTGTCGTTCATCCAGCCCATGTTCCACTTGTAGTCGAACCCGAGCCCCCCCTCGGAGGTCGGGCGGCTGACCTTGGAAAACGAGGTGCTCTCCTCGGCGATCATCACCACCCCCGGATGGTACTGGTGCACCAGGTCATTGACCTGCTTGATGAACTCGATCGCCTCCAGGTTCTCACGGCCCCCGTAGCGGTTGGGGATCCATCCCCCCTGGGGCCGCGAATAGTCCAGGTAGAGCATCGAGGCGACCGCGTCCACGCGCAGCCCGTCGATGTGGTAGCGCTCGCACCAGGCCAGGGCGTTGGCGACCAGGAAGCACCGGACCTCGTTCCGCCCGTAATTGAAGATCAGGGTGCCCCAGTCCAGGTGGGCCCCCTGCCGGGGGTCCGCATGCTCGTACAGGTGCGTCCCGTCGAACTCGGCCAGGGCGAAGCTGTCCCTGGGGAAGTGGGCCGGAACCCAGTCCAGGATGACCCCGATTCCCCTCTGGTGCAGGTAGTCGACGAACCAGGCGAAGTCCTCGGGCCGGCCGTAGCGATGGGTCGGCGCGTAGAAGCCGGTCACCTGGTAGCCCCACGAGCCCTCGAAGGGGTGCTCGGCGATCGGCATCACCTCGATATGGGTGAAGCCCATTTCGCACACGTAGTCGGCCAGCTGCGGGGCGAGCTCCCGGTAGCTCAGCGGGCGGTCGGCGTCCTCGGGCTTGCGCTTCCAGGAGCCCAGGTGCACCTCGTAAACCGACATCGGCCTGTCGAGGCTTCCCGCCGCGGCCCTGCGCTTGTCGAGCCACTCCCCGTCCCCCCACGAGAACCGGCGCGGGTCGCACACGATTGCCGCGTTGCCGGGCGGCGCCTCGAAGGAGGTGCCGTACGGGTCGGTCTTCAGGCGGATCCCGCCCTTCTGGTCGCGGATCTCGAACTTGTACAGCTCCCCCTCCGCCATGCTCGGGATGAACAGCTCCCAGACTCCGGAGGCCCCCAGGGGCCGCATCGGGTTGTAGCGGCCGTCCCAGTGGTTGAAAATGCCAACGACCGAGACCCGGGCGGCTGCCGGGGCCCAGACCGCAAACGAGACTCCGGAGACCCCGCCCAGGTCCCTGGGGTGCGCCCCCAGCTTGTCGAAGACGCGGTGCTCGTTTCCCTCGTTGAACAGGTACAGGTCCTGCTCGCCCAGGGTCGGCAGGAAGCAGTAGCCGTCGAAGAACTGCCTGGACTGCCCCCCGGGATAGGAGGCCCGCAGCTGGTACTTGAAGGGGTCCGGCCGCCCGGGGATGAAAACCTCGAAGAAGCCCTCGGGGGCGAGCCGCTTCATCGGGACCGGGGCCGCCGCCGGGCTGTCCGGCTCCACCACCTCGCACGAGATCGCCCCGCTCAGAAGGGCCCGGACCACGACGCCTTTCCTCCTGCCTCGGGTGCACCGGTGCATGCCGAGCACCGAATGGGGTGCGGCATGCTTCGCCATCAGAAGGGAGTCGAGGTCGGCCCGGGAAACGATCATGGAAGACGGTTGGAAGGACACCCTGATCCACGGGGCACGTTTCGTCTAGACTATTGGTGCCGGGGATTGCCGGGGCGCCCCGGCAACGGCCCCCAGGGGTTCCGATCAGCGGGCTTGCCTGCCCGTCGCAGACTGCTTTGCTGCGAATCGTGACCCGACGTCTTGCTCTCGTCCTGGCCTTGGCCGCGGCGTCCGCCGTAGCGCAGGCGGCGCCGGGCCCGGCCGCGGCCAAAGAGCCCCCTGCGCCGCCCGTCCTCACTGGCGACCTGCTGGAGACCAGCTTCGACACCGGCCTCACCCGGGTCCGCGGCTCGTGCCGATGGAGGGAGGGCGACACCCTAATCACCGCCGACCAGTTCGACTACGACCGCAAGGCCGACGTTCTGACGGCGACCGGACACGTGGTCCTGACCCGGGGCGTCGGCCGGCTCCTTGCCGACTGGGTCAAATACCAGCACAAGGACGGGTTTTTCCGCGCCCGCAACGTCAGGCTCGGCCGCTACCCGATCTACATGCAGGGCGCCACCGCAGAGGGCACCGCAAAGGAGATCGTGCTCCACCAGGCGACCATGACCTACACCGACCCCGGGCGCTGGAAGCCCTCGGCCAAGGCCGACACGATCATCTACTCGCCGGGCAGGTACGTGAAGATGGTCGGTTCCCTGATCGGAATTACCGGCGTCGAGGTGATTCCCATCAAGGGGCTCCAGCAGGACCTCACCCAGGCGCTCACGGCCGAGTACTTCCACTTTGAGGGCGGCTACCGCTCGTCCCTGGGCGGGATCCTCGACGTGGGCTTCCACGTGCCGGTCTTCGACACAGCCCGGCTCGGCGGCGACCTCAGTTTCTACACTAAGCGCGGCCTCATGCTCGGGCCGAGCGGCACGTACGGCGCCCCGGACGGCTCGGGAGAGGTCTCCGGCTTTCTGCGCTCCGGGCTGATCCACGACTACGGCGTGCGCATCAAGGACGTTCTGGGCAACGCCATCTCCCACGACCGGGGTTTCGCCGAGTGGCGCCACAACCAGCAGCTGGCCGACAACCTCACGCTCTCGGCCGACATTAACTGGTGGACCGACTCGAACGTGCTGCGCGACTTCCGGCCCAAGGAGTTCTATCCGATGCAGCAGCCCGACAACACGATCGAGGCGGTCTACACCGGCGCCAACTACTTCGCCTCAGCCTTCGCCCGGCTCCAGCCGGAGACTTTCGAGCCCGTTCAGGAGCGGCTCCCCGAGCTGAGGTTCGACCTGATGCCGACCGCGGTTGGGGCCGGCTTCAACGAGCGCTTCGAGGCCTCGGCGGCCTCCCTGCTGGAGCGCTCCCAGACCGGCGGACCCACGCTCGCCGAGAACCGCCTGGACGCCTTCTACGGGCTTTCCCGGCCCTTCGCTCCCGTCGACTGGTTCACCTTCACCCCGGTCGCCGGGGGCAGGATCACCGACTACTCCGACACGCGGGGCGCGGCAGCCCCGGGCGGCTACGTCCGAGCCCTGGGCGAGCTCGGGTTCGACTCGGTCCTCAGGTCCAGCGGCACCTTCAACTACCGCAACCCCGTCTGGGAGATCGACGGCCTGCGGCACCTGGTGACCCCCACCCTGACCTACCGCTACATCCCGGAGGCGGACAAGGGATCCAACTACATCCCGCCGATCGACCGCCCGAGCTTCTCGACGTACCTGCAGCCCCTCGAGCTGGCCGACCTGCGCTCCGTCGACCGGCTCCACGCCACGAACACCCTGCGGCTCGGCCTGGGCAACATCCTCCAGACCCGGGAGTCCGGGTACGGCTCGAGGGACCTGGCGAGCCTGGACATCGCCGACGACCTGAACTTCAGGCGCAGCCCCGGGGACCCCGACTTCTCCGACTTCCACGCGCGCTTCACTCTCACGCCGGCCCGCTGGATCGAGATCTACAGCGACCAGATCTACTACGCCCGGACCTTCTCCCTGCGGCAGTTCACCTCGGGGCTCATCCTGCGCGACGGGCAGGCCTGGTCCGTGCAGGTCGCCTCCAACTTCCTGCGCCACGAGAACGACGACTACCTGCTCAATGTCCAGGTGCGCATCAACGAGCAGTTCTCGGGGCTGTTCCTGCTCGAGTACGGCGCCCGCCAGCACCGGTTCAACCAGCAGGTGATCGGCATCGAGCAGAACCTGGCGAACACCTGGCGGGTCCAGTACCTGGTGACCGCCAGCAACGGCCCCAACCCCGAGGGACACTTCGGCTTCCAGGTCAATATCGAGGCGATCCGTTTTTGACGGAATGAACGCGGACCAACGGCGGCTCGAGATCTGCCGGAGCCAGGGACGGGTCCTGTCCGGGTTGCTCGCCCAGCTGAGCGGCCACTGGCGGCGGGACGCCGCCCTGCCCCGGCGGATTGAGGACTTGATCCGGCGCGACCGGCGCTTCGGCTCCCGGGACCGCCGGCTGTACCGCGAGCTGATCTACACGGCGGTGCGCCACCTGCCCCGGGTTGAGCCGCTTCTCGGGGAACCCGACCGGCTATGCGCCCTGGTGGCCCGGCTCGCACCGGACAGCGCACAAACCCGGCTTTTTAAGGAGGCTTTCCCCGGGGACGACACCGGTCTTTCCGGCGCCCAGTCCCGCCCCCCGATGCCCGAGTGGCTCGCCCTCGAGTGCCCCGAGGCGCTCGAGCCGGCCCGCAGCGCAGTCCTTAACTCCCGGGCCCCCCTTTGGCTGCGCCTCCAGGCGGACGACCCCGCCCCGGTCCTCGCCGAGTTTGATTCCCTGGGCTGGCCGTGGAAAATAAGCCCGCTCCTGCCCGGGGCGATCGCCCTGCCTGGCGAACCCGACGTGACCGCGACCCGCGCCTACAGGTCGGGCCAGGTGGAGATCCAGGATCTGGGCTCCCAGCTTGTCCTTGAGTCGGCCGGACCCAGCCCGGGTTCTCGTTGGCTCGACGCCTGCGCCGGGGCCGGCGGCAAGTCCCTGCAGCTTGCGAAACTCCTGGGCCCGGACGGACGGGTATTTGCCCACGACGTGCGCGAGGAGGCCCTGGACGAGCTTGACCGCCGGGCGCTGCGGGCCGGCCTGTCCTCGCGGATCGCCCGCGATCCCCGGCCCGCCGGGCCCTACGACGGAGTCCTCTTGGACGCCCCCTGCACCGGCTCCGGAACCTGGCGCCGCCAGCCCCACCTCAAGTGGGTGACGACCCCGGAGAGTATTGCGGCCTCGGCGCGGCTCCAGCTCGAACTCCTCGGCCGGTTCGCCCCGCTCGTGCGGCCCGGCGGGCTCCTCGTGTACGCGACCTGCTCTCTGTGCAGCACCGAGAACGAGGGTGTCCTTGGACGCTTCCTCGAGGCAGACCGTTCCTTCGCGCCGGAGCCGTGGGAACGGACCTTCACGGGGGCGCCCCGCGGGGCCGGGCTGATCTTCTGGCCCGAGGGGCACGACGGGGACTGCTTCTTTGCGGCGCGCCTGCGCCGTTGCGCCCCGGCCGGCGCGCTGCGGCCGGACTAGCCGACGGTTTTTTTGCGTTGCCGCGCGGCCCGCTTTTCCAAGTCTTGAACTCCACCGTGGCTCCGGATCCCGATCATCGAATCAAACTGCAGGTCTTCGAAGGCCCGCTCGACTTGCTGTTGTTTCTGATCCGCAAGAACGAGCTCGACATCTACGACATCCCGATCGAGTCGGTCACCCACCAGTATATCGCGGCCCTGCACGCGATGCGGGAGCTCGACTTGGACCTGGCCGGCGAGTTTTTCGTCATGGCGGCCACCCTGATGGAGATCAAAAGCCGCATGCTCCTGCCCCGCGGGCAACACGCGGTCGACCCCAACGCCGAGGACGACGACATCGACCCGCGCTGGGAATTGGTCTACCAGCTGCTTCAGTACAAGAAGTTCAAGGAGGCCGCGGCGAAACTCTCCGAGCTGTCCCTGGAGCGCCAGAACCTCATGGACCGCCACGTGTCGAGCCGGCTCGCGGAAGCCGGGGCCCGGCCCCTCAAGCCCGTGGGCCGGATCGAGCTGTGGAGCACCTTCAACCTGATCCTGCGGCGGCTCGCCGAGAAGTTGGTCGTCGGGGAGATCCACGACGAGGTGGTCACGGTGGCCGACCAGATGGAGTGGCTGCTCGAACGCCTGAAGACCGAGCCGTCCTTCGTCTTCTCGGCGCTGTTCCCCGGGCAGGTGACCCTGCGGCGACTGGTGGCAACCTTCCTCGCGGTCCTGGAGCTCACGCGGCTCAGCCGGCTGCGGATCCGGCAGAACGAGGCCTTCTCCGACATCGTCTGTGAGGCCGTTCCAGAGAACTCGCTTGAAACGGCGACAAGCCCGGCCACCTTGCCCGCGTGAAGAAACGAAAGCCCAGACCGAAGCCACGCGTGCGGGGGATCCTGGGCCTTGGCCTGGACAACGACGACGGGCACAAGCGGATCACCACCGGGGAGAAGTTCGCCATCGTCGGCGGCTCCGAGGAGACCCATGAGCGGATGACGGAGACCGTGGTGAAGACCTTCGAGGAGCTCCGGCAGCGCGGCAAGGAGCTCGAGCAGGTCGAGCCCAAGGAGCTGGCGGAGATCGTCCACAAGTCCGCGCCTCGCTGAGGCTTAAGACCTGCCTTCTTGCCTTCGCAGCCGATCCACCTTCCCTAACTACCCTCATCACCATGTCCGACAAAGTCACGCACCTCACCGCAGCGACCTTCAAGACGGCCGTCGCCTCCTCGGCGACCCCGTTGCTCGTGGATTTCTGGGCCCCCTGGTGCGGCCCGTGCAAGGCGATCGCCCCGATCCTCGAGGAACTGGCCACCGAACTCGACGGCAAGCTCTCGGTCGCCAAGATCAACATCGACGACAACGCGGAGATCGCCGCCGAGTACGGCATCCGAGCCATCCCGACGATGCTCATCTTCAAGGGCGGAAAGCAGGTCGACCAGGTCGTCGGGATGATGCCGAAGGCGGCCCTCAAGGCGAAGCTCGCCACCCTGATCTAGTCCGGGGCCACTCAGCCGGCGAGCAGTCCGGCCGCAAGAAGGACCGCGTAATACAGCAGCAGTTTCGCCGTGTCCCCGAGGAGCCGATTGAACTCGGCTCCGGACACGTCGGTGCGAAGGCGCCGGGCGTGCGCCACCGCAACCGGGGTCAGGACGAGCGGCAGCAGGCACCAGGGGCTGCGCCCCATAGCCCCCCACAGGACAAGGGGCACGGCTAGGGCGCCAACAAGTGAAAGAGCGTGCTGGGCCCGTCCGAACCCGCGTCCGAACCGCACGATCAGGGTCTTCTTTCCGGCAACCGCATCCGTCTCGTAGTCCCGATAATTGTTTACCAACAAGATATTGGCGCACAACAGGCCCAGCGGGACCGAGACGGCAAAGGCCTCTCCTGTCACCCGTCCGGCCTGCACGAAATAGGTGGCGCAGACCGCCACGACCCCGAAAAACAGGAACACGAACAGATCCCCCAGCCCGCGGTATCCGAGCGGAAAGGGGCCGCCCGTGTAGGCAATCCCCGAGACGATGCAGGAGGCCCCCACCACCAGGAGCCACGGCCCGCCCTTCTCAAGAAGCCCGAGGCCGACCCCGAAGGCCGCGGCGAACACAAACCCCATCGCAAGCCGCATTCCCCCCGGCGTCACCCATCCCTCGGCCACGGCCCGGCGGGGCCCGACCCTCGCCGCCGTGTCCGCCCCCTTGACGAAGTCGAAGTAGTCGTTGGCGAAGTTCGCCCCCACCTGGACCAGCAGGGCGAAGGCAAGGCACAGCCCGGCCGCCCCGGCGTCGAACCGGCCATCGCGCCCGGCCAGCGCCGAACCCACGACGACGGGCGCCACGGCGGCAGGAAGGGTGCGCGGGCGGGCCGCCGCTATCCAGGCCCGCCACCCGGGGTGTGCGTCGGCCTTCATCGGATCGTGAACTCGCTAAACTGCGCCGGGCGGCTGCGCTCCAGCCTGTCGGTTTTCCGGATGAAGTGGCGCATCCGCTCCTCCACGGAGTTGACGAACGCCAGGACCTCCGCGGGCTCGCCCTCCACCTCCAGCAGCACCCTCCCGTCGGGCAGGTTCTGCACGAATCCGGTCACGTCGTAGCCCCGGGCCGCCTCCATGGCGCAGTAGCGGAAGCCGACACCCTGCACGTGGCCCTGAAAGAAGACCGTCTGATGGTGCACATCGGGCATGTTCAGACTCTTAAAATGGATTTGCCTTCCGGAGCGCTCAAGGCTCATTTTCCGGCGCACCCAATGGACGACACCGATTTCAACGCCTCCCCCGATAACGAATGGGAGGACCGCGGTGAGTTGGCGTGGAATGAGTTCGACTGGGAGCGCTACCTGAGGGCGCAGGACGAGGCAATCCACCGCTACCTGGGTTTTTACGAGGCCTTTCGGAGCCGCGACGACCGGATCGACCTGGTGGCCGCCCAGATGGGCTGGGAACCGGCTGCCGAAGACGAGGAGCCGGAGGCCGAGACCGAGGAGGACGAGGCCGAGACGGCGGAGTTCGCCTCTCAGGAGGAGGTCTACACCCTCCACAAGAACCCCGTCTTCGTCGCCACCAAGGCGATCGTCCTGAGCATCAAGCGCCCTTGGGAGATCCTCGCGAGCCAGCCCGGGAAACTGACCCCATCCCTTGCGGTCTCTTACCTGGCGGCAGTCCACAGAAGCGAGGACTACGCCATGCAGGCCATCCACGCCCTCGACTTCGGAGACTATGCGATGGCGATCAGCCTCCTGAAGCGCTCGCTCGGGGCCCTCAATGACTCGCTCAACCTCCTGAGCGGCGAGGCCGCCGCGGCCCAGCCGGCCGTGCGCGACTACGCGGCCGAAGCCAAGATCCGGCTCTTCGACCTGAGGGAGGTCTGGCTGCGCGTGATCGCCGAGTGCCGCCGGGAGCTGGGGCGAGCGGTCGACGACAGCAGCTGAGGCCCCCGCGGCCCGCGCCGTTGGGCTGGGAGCACGCTAAGGGCCTCTCCCTGGTTGGCCCAACAAGCTTAGGGGATGTGCGCTCCGCTCCGATCGAGGCCCGAGGTTCCGGTCAAACCGCCTACGCGGCTTTGCGCCGCTTGCCTCGTTCCCCCGTCTCTTCCGTCCCCTGCAGCCGGCCGCGTTAGGGTTTGACAGGACGCGCGGGCACCGCATTCGTTGACGGGTCCTAGCCCGTAAGGAATCGTTTCACATCAGTCTCGCAAGGGTGTGCGCAGGCACTGCCGGGCGGGTCATGGGAGGCGGTCCTCAACGGACTGGGGCCTTGAAGCTGAAAGGAGAGATGCCTGAGTGGCCGAAAGGGGCGGTTTGCTAAACCGTTGATGGGGATTAAATCCCATCCGAGGGTTCGAATCCCTCTCTCTCCGCCAGCTTCGCATACAGGGTCTAGCGGTAAGGGGTCTAGTTCGGCTCAACGCCAAAGTTTTTTCTGGGGGGTACTGGATTGATGGGTTGGAGGTTGATGGTGGGGATCATCCGCACTGAGCGATGACTCTGAGGCGGTAACTTTGGAAGGAGCGGAAGCCGTAGGCTCTTCGCTGTATTAATTTCATCTTTCTGTGGAAGCCCTCGGTGATGCCGTTGTTGCGGGTGAAGCGCCACATGCGCACGATCTCCTCGGTCCACTCTGAGAGGGACTTGGCGAGGGTGACAGCGGCCTCCAGGCCGCTGTCGCGCAGGGTCTGGATGAGCCGCAAGAGTTCGGGGATGCGATACCGGCAGGTCTGCTTGGAGAGGGTTTTAAGGCAGAGCAGCCTGCAGAGGCTCTCCTTCATCTCGTAGATCGGCCTGAGTTGCGGGTACTGGGCAAAGAGCCTGTCCAGGCGCTGCCTCTGGTCGGCATCGAGGCGATCGGCCCTCATGCGCAGGATCCCCAGCCAGGAGCGGTTCCAGCCCAGCTGGGGGCATAGCTGCCGGGCGACGCGCATCAGGTGCATTCCGGCGAGCCGGACCGCGTGGAAGCGGTCCGCCACGATCGCCGCGTT